>JBFMBL010000118.1:0-1520 GCA_040755195.1 Bacillota bacterium | reverse complement strand
ACACGGTAACGCTCGTCCAGCAGCATCGCTTCGCGTACGCGGTCCACCTTGAAGATCCGTACCTCCCGGCGCCGTTCGCAGTAAGCGATTAACTGCCAGCTTCGAACATAGGGCATCAGGTGGTACGGGCAAACCACTCTTTCGTTTGCCTCGCCGCCCCGGGAACGGGTTTCGTAAATCATCCTGAGTTTGCACCCTTCGATGAGCGCCCGCTTCAACAGCATCAGCATCCGCTGCCTGTGTTCTTGCGCAGCCGCCGGCTTATCGGAGGCAAACCGGCGCAACAGCACAGTGAATTCCCGCGGGAAGACCGCCTCCAGGCGTGCAACCGCCGCGGCCAGTTCCGGCGAGCCGATCCCGGAAACACTTCCGGCCGCCTGAACAGCCAGCAACAGCGCGAGCGCCTCTGAGAAATTCAACTGCAGCACCGGCAGGGCAGGCGTTTTTTCGAAATAGTAACCGTTCAACGACCGGAACAACGGGAGCTTAAGACCGTGGCGGACGATTTCCAGATCCTTCTGGATCATCCGCTCGCTCACCTCGAAACGTCCGGCCAGGTCGCGACGCCGAAACCGGCGCGGAGAAGCGGCAACAAGCTGCACCAGTTCCAGGATGCGCGACACCCGCTTCGTTTCTTCACAGGGTCGTCCCATGCCGGGAAGGTTGTGGCTGATCTCGCTATACCCCCCTAAAAACTATCCGGTTCAGTCAATTCCGGTGGGCACAGCCCACCCTACGATTTGAGATAGCGCCGTTGTTCCATTTCCAAATACTTTTAGACATTTGGACAGTTTTTCCTGCATTGGTTGTAATATTTTGTCGTATAGACAAAAGGAAAGTCTTATGAAGATAATTCCCTACGGGTATGTCTTCTTGACAAAGAATTATATCACAAGCAGGGAGAACAAAGCGGTTCCCACATCGGGAGGAAGGTCAAATTTTTCGGTCTATGATGATAAACAAAAAACCATGCCAAAACAATCTCTCGGTATGAAGGATTTTTTCGTAAAGAGTCAAATTCTTTCCTGAATTCACCCGCGGTGATGAGGGATATAAATGATGGAAAAGGTAGTCCGTGACCTGGTTCTGATCCTTCTGTATCTCACTTCCTGGCAGGAAGACGTTGCGTTCGGCGTGGCCCGTAGAAGCTGGAAGGGTTACCCTTTAGAAACGTTGGATAAACTGGCGGAAGAAAGGATGATCGGCGACAGCCGCAGGGCGAAGTCGGTATGGCTGACGGAAGCCGGGGAAGAGGAGGCCCGGAGGCTCCTCGTACGGTACGGGCTCGTGCCTCCCGATCATCCGGAGAAGGATGACCGGGTGGTTTATCTGCAGGAACGCAAAAGGAAGGAGTAGCCCCAAGATGACCGGTAGCTTTGTTGCTCCGGAAAGGATACGGGTCAGGTTTGAAACCACGAACCAGGTCGTTGGAAGAAAAAGAAAAATCGTTATTGGAATAGTTGGAGCAACAGCGTCAGATCAAAGGAGACGCTGACGCCACTTGTCTGGATCGCGAGAGG
>JBFMBL010000117.1:0-1725 GCA_040755195.1 Bacillota bacterium | reverse complement strand
TTAGGAGGATCCAATGTTTTAAAGGGGGGGGACGGATGTTTGATAAAGAAAAGATTGAACGGGCGGTTTTGATGATCATCGAGGCCATCGGTGAGAACCCGGACAGAGAAGGACTGAAGGAAACGCCGGAGCGGGTTGCGCGGATGTACCAGGAGATTTTTTCAGGACTTGAAGAAGACCCGGCGTCCCATCTGGAGAAGTATTTTACCGAGAACCATGAGGAAATGGTGTTGGTACGCGACATTGCCATTTATTCCGTATGCGAGCATCACCTGTTGCCCTTCTTCGGCGTGGCGCATGTTGCTTACGTTCCGCGTGCAGGCAATATTACGGGTCTAAGCAAGCTGGCGCGGGTTGTGGATGGGTTTGCGCGGCGCCCGCAACTCCAGGAGCGGTTGACCACCCAGATAGCGAATGCTATAATGAGGAGGCTTGAACCGCGGGGGGTTTTAGTGGTAATAGAGGCCGAACACATGTGCATGACCATGCGCGGGGTCAGAAAGCCCGGGGCGAAAACGGTAACCTCGGCGGTGCGCGGCATATTTCAGCAAAACCCTGCGACGCGTGCCGAGGCGTTTTCCCTTATCCGGGGCAGGGAGATCCGAGTATAAAGCAGTAGTGACGCATATAAGATTAAACCGACTTGTTTGCTGCTAAGCTGTTGGTGTGCGTCTGCCGCTTCAGAACCTTCTTCCATGTTTTGCGCAATCCAATGTTGTACTTGATGGAGAAAAGGAAATGACGAAGCCAGAGGGATCACAAAAGCTTCAGGTTATTGCCGCGCGCTCATTTGAGGCGTGGGAAGAGCTGTATAAAATTATAGATTTTCTTAATAAAACTTTAAAACACAAAAATGTCATTTTGGGCCTTACTAAAGAAAAGGCAACAGGTAAAATGACAATTACCATATATGAGACATGATGTTTTATGCAGGGAGGAGCTAGAGGTTTGCGGTTACTTCTGACCAACGACGACGGGATATTTGCCATGGGGATAACGGTTTTACGGGAGGCTTTTGAAGGTTCAGGGGAGCTTTATGTTATTGCGCCCGACAGGGAAAGGAGCGCCGCCGGGCACTCAATAACCGTTCACCGGCCGCTCCGGGTACGGGAGGCGGGTTTCAGGCGAAAGGGTCTGCGGGGATGGGTGGTAGACGGCACACCGACAGATTGCGTGAAGCTCGGGCTGGAGGCGCTTTTGCCGGAAAAACCCGATTTTTTGATTTCTGGAATTAACCGGGGCCCCAATGTAGGTACCGATGTTCTTTATTCCGGAACGGTTTCCGCCGCTGTGGAAGGGGTGATCAACGGGATTCCGTCCATCGCCGTTTCACTGGCCACACACGATGAACCGGATTACTCTTACGCGGTTCGTTTTGTGCAGGATCTCATAAAAGAGGTCGGCAACCACACGCTGCCTCCGGGGACGCTGCTCAACGTCAACGTTCCGCCGGGTAAGCCTAAAGGTATAAAGGTAGCCAAGCTCGGGGACATCCGGTACGTGAACGTTATCGATCGCAGGACCGATCCACGGGGGCGGGTATATTTTTGGATGGCCGGCGAGCCGCTTGATCTTAACGGAAACGACCCGGATACCGACGTTTGGGCCGTAAAGCAGGGATATATCTCAATTTCTCCGGTTCAAATTGATTTAACTAACTATTCATTTTTAAAGGAACTGAATAACTGGTCCCTGCCCTCGATACGATAGAAACAGCCTGATTAA
>JBFMBL010000116.1:0-1862 GCA_040755195.1 Bacillota bacterium | reverse complement strand
GCTCCGCGCTACCCCAGGCCGGCTTTCGCGCTCTGCTTGCATCTCGTCGCGCTCCGTCAGAGAAACACTGAGCGGCTGAATAAGTTACACTTTTCGTAGATATGGAAGGATTAAAGCGGTTGCGCGCAAAATAAAACAAAACTTGGGGGTGTTGGAATAATGCCGGCTAAGATAATCAGTGTAATAGGACAGAGGTGCTCGATACGCAAGTTTACCAAAGAACCCGTAGCCCGTGAGGTGATCGAAAATCTCCTGGAGGCTGCACGCTGGGCGCCGTCAGGCGGAAACCTGCAGCCGTGGTTTTTCTATGTGGTAACGGATGAAAAACAGCGGCAGTGTCTTGCAGCGGCAGCTTTGAACCAGGCGTTTATTGCAAAGGCTCCGGTGGTGATCGTAGTCTGCGCGGAGCCCTCACGTTCGGCTCAGTTGTATGGTGAGCGGGGCCGGCATCTTTATTGCCTCCAGGATACTGCGGCAGCGGCACAGAATATTTTACTTGCGGCTACCGCTTATGGTCTGGGGAGCTGTTGGGTCGGTGCTTTCGATGAGAACCAGATAAGATTGTGTTTAGGAATTCCTGCGGAGTTCAGGCCGGTGGCCCTCATTCCCATCGGTTATCCGGCCTTCCGTCCTGAGAAACGACCGGGGCGGCGGAGTCTTGATGAAATTAGAAAGTACTTGTAAAAGATCGAATCAGGATATAGAAGGGGGTTTTCCGGTTGCTTTTTGATCTTTCTTTGCCGACCCGGGTTCTTTTTGGTCCGGGCAGCACTTACCGTTTGGGTGATGAGGCCCGGCCTTACGGAAAAAAGATACTTTTAGTTTCAGGCAGAAACAGCCTGAAAGTCAGCGGCAACTTTGAGCGCGTGACCGCTCCCTTTGCAATAAAAAAATTTGAGTTGGTCTATTTTGACAAGGTAGACCCGGAACCGACGCTTGAGTGCGTTGAGTCGCTGAGACAATATGCGCGGGAAGAAAAATGCGACTTGATGGTAGCAGTGGGCGGCGGGAGCGTGCTCGACGCCGCCAAAGCCGCCGCCGGGCTTTTCCACGAGGATGGTTCGGTTAAGGAATACTTTTACGGCAGGGAAGTGACCAACCCGAAGTTTCCCTGGTTTGCCGTGCCTACAACGGCCGGGACGGGTTCTGAAGCAACTACCAACGCGGTGCTTGTCGATCGCGCGGAAGGGAAGAAGCAAAGCCTGAGGCACCCCTTCTGGCTGCCGGATGTAGCGGTAGTAGACCCAATCCTAACGATGTCTCTGTCAAGGGAGCTGACCGCCCGCACCGGGCTAGACGCTCTTACCCACGCCATCGAAGCGTACACGCACCGTTTCCCCAACCCCCTCAGCAACGCCGTGAGTATTGAAGCCGTGAGGCTGATTGTACAAAGCATTCATACCGCTTATTCAGTTTCGCGAAATCGCGATGCACGCGAGCGCATGATGCAGGCGAGTTTTCTGGCCGGAACGGCTATCCAAAACGCCGGTGTGGGTGCGGTGCATGCCCTGGCGCACACCATCGGGGTACGTTATGCCATATCCCACGGGTTAGCCTGCGGTACGCTTCTGCCGCACATCATGGCCTTTAACCTGCCTCTGGTGGAAGAAAAGTACGGCACCCTGGCGGTTGCTTCGGGAATTGTTCCGGGGGGTACCGATTCGGGAATTGCCGCGGCACGCTTTCTTGAGTACGTACGCCGCCTGGTCGCTAAACTGGGTTTACCTTCTCGTTTAGGAGATCTGGGCATCAAGGAAGCGGATATTGAAAGTCTGGTTGACGCCACTTTACCGGCAAGTTCCTTGAAAATGAACCCACGCCGGGCAACACGGGATGAATTGCAGGAGATCCTGCGTAAGGCG
>JBFMBL010000115.1:0-1993 GCA_040755195.1 Bacillota bacterium | reverse complement strand
ACATTTAATCTTCCTGCCGGAACAATAACGGCAGGGCCACCCAAACTTCCCGACCTTGAAATCAAAATCACCCAAACCGGATATACCGGCGGCGAGAGCCCATATAACGCAGACGGCAGTCAAAAGATATTTACGGCTAAAGCGACGGTTGCGGTGTTAAAGAATGAAGGCTGGCCGGCAGGCGTTGACCCTAACAATATAAAGATTGAATTTAAATGTTTGATAAATGGCACGGCAAAATGGGCATATACAACTAACCTTGGTTCGAACGAAGAAGGTTTTACACAAGAGGTTACATTGCCGTGGAAAGCTAATTATAACGATACGGTGCTGCTTCAGGCAATGGTAAACAATGATAGGACACTGCCGCAAGAAGTTACATTTGATAACAACTATGCATGGTCCGGAGAAATGAAGATGCCGCCTGAAAGCGGAGGCGGCGGAGGGACGCCGATAGACGGTTTCACCTTCGAAACTTTCGATGCTACTTTGGAGGCGGTGGACGCCGATATGACCGACCAGATAACGGCGGCAAACAAGTATATTGACCCCAATATAAACAAATACCTGCCGGGAAGCGAGGTAGCGGTCAGAATAAGGATTAAGCCGAACGGGGTCAAGTATGAACGCATTCAGATAAAGATAAATCTAAATGCCAAAAACAACAGCAAGATACGGATAAAGGACATCGTATGGAGCCAGAAGCCTGGTGAACAACAGCCGTCCGAAAGAGTGGAAGGGGAGATAATGGACCCGCCCGACCAGGAGTTTGCGGTGTATTATACATATAAATTTGAAAAGGTAAACCCGAAAGAACCTCTGGCAGCTACTGAAAAGTCAATAACCAATGATGCTCTGATTATCCCGATCAATCCTGATGGAAGTGTGGGGACTATACTAAAGCCAAGCCTTGAGATAAAGATAAGGGACGCGGCAGTGAATTTGTTCTGAGGCACTCCCCCTGTCACTGTCATGGGGTCACTGTCATGGGGACGGTACCGGTGACAACATGACAACATACGTTTACAGGGACTTCCGTAAATCGATACCGACAGGACCGCGTGAAAAATCAATCAAAACTCTTCCGCAGGCAGTCCCTATCCCTGTCTCAGCCGATAAAACTAATGATTTCCGGCAGTTTTCAAAAGGACATTTTGTCGCTTTGATTATACCCGGACTTTCACCCCTCCCCGGCGGCGGTTACCGCCAGCCTGCCGGCCCGTTAACCCCTTCCTGTTACGCCCCCACCTTCATGGTGCGGGCGCTCTCCCGGAAACCCTTCCCAAACTGCCCCCCGTGTGGTAAGATTATTTAAACCCTGTCCCGGGAGGTCCGTTTGTGGAAAAAGCCTTAAAGCAAATCTTGAGTGAATTGAAAGCCCTTCGGTCCGATGTAACCGGCTTACAGCAGGGCCAGAACCGGCTTGAAAAAGGCCAGGAAGCTCAAGGCCAGCGGCTGGAACGCTTAGAGCGAGGCCAGGAAGAGTTGCGTTCCGCCGTTTCCGGCTTGCAATCCGATGTCGCTAACCTGCGTTCTGACGTTAACACTTTACAAGAGGGGCAAATCCGCCTCGAAAAAGGCCAGAAACGCTTAGAGAAAGGCCAAAAAGACATCATTAAGCAGCTTGACGCGGTTTGGAAGGATATCAAAAAGCTCGACGACCGGATAGAGTTACAGGAAAAAAGATCACTTAAAAATTAATTGGGCGCCAGACCCATACCCTGCCCTGTAAAAACACAACAGCCGCCGGGGGTCATCCCGAACGGCCTTCTATCCATACATCCGCATGGGTTAGAGTGTAATTTGGCTATTTGTAATCGGCCTGTCAATTATTATGCAGGCTTTGAGCTTTCTGTCCGCGGCAAAGGTCCCCGGAACCTTTTTCATCCTGGGACGCCTGCTGCAAGCGGTTTATGCCTCCGTCCTTACCTATGTTTTATTTCCCTTGTTCGCTCAGCATCTTTCGCAGGCGACAGCAACGTTTTCGCCAACC
>JBFMBL010000114.1:0-2338 GCA_040755195.1 Bacillota bacterium | reverse complement strand
CCTTTAGCGCCGTTGACAAGGACCTCCTCTACAGTGCCGTTTTGCGCCGTCCCGAAGTCGGGGACAAGAAGGGTGCTCCCGAAAGGATCGATGCCGGCAAGGGTGTTTTTCATCCGCTCGGGTAGAATCGGTATGTCCAGCAGGGCCGCCCGGACCTGCGCCACGTCCACACCCTCGGGCACGCTGAATTCCGGTGAAACGGACCTGAACAGGGTAACGTCGGTGTTCCCCGCCCGGTACGGTTTCGCCGCCACCGGAGGAATGACGACGGTAAAGGTCTTCCCGTCCAGTTCCCGCGGCATCAGTTTACTGCTCCCCAGGCTGGACAGAAAGCCGTTGATGCCTTCCACCCTGGGCTTTACGGACAGTCTTTCCCCCGGCTCTACCCTTAAACCGCCCGCCGCGGAGAATGATCCTAATTGCTCCGGCAGGCTGACGGACTGGCCGGCTATATTTACCGTACCGGCATCCAGACGGCTGAAATCGTTGTTCTCCGCACGCTGAATCTCCCCGAAGCTGGCGATGTCTACGTTTTTGCCGTAGGTCTGAAGCGCCTTCTCCAGCTCCTGGACATCCGCCGGGTTGAAATGAACGACCTGCACCTGATTAACCCGGAATACCCTTAAAATCTGCGAAGCAAAACTCCGCACCGGGCCGAAACTGAACATCCCCACAACCACCGCCACCGCAGCCGCCGCCGCCAGTGCCTTCCGGTAACGTTTCACTTCCCATAACACTCCTTTTCTTTTTGAAAGGTTATCTATCCAGCCCGGAACCGGTGAACCTTCTTTCCCCGTTCCGAACGGTTTCCCGCCGCCCGACCGGACTGCGGGTCGCGCCGCACCCTCAACCGCAACACGGTATGGTTCCAGTATAGTTGCAACCTCCTTGCGCTCGGTGCTTAACGCCTTAAGCCTCTGAGAACAACCGGAACACCGCGAAACATGGCTCGCAACCCTGGCCATTTCCTTCGGGGCAAGCTGATCATCAAGATAAGCCATTAACTTCCCCTCATTGTAACACATCAGCTTTCTTCCCCCTTTCGCAGCCTGTACCGCTCCAAAAACATGCGCTGGGCACGAACCAGAATGGTCCCGATTGATCCCGGAGCCACCCCCAAAACACGGGCGATTTCCTGGTAGGTCAATCCGCTTTGGCGCAGGAGCAGAGCCATACGGTACCGCTCCGGCATCCCGTCCAGAATCTTTCGCACCGTTCTGACCGTTTCCCGCCGCCACAAGCCTTCCTCAAGGAGGATCACTTCCCCCTGCAGTGCGTCCGCCTGCTCTTCCCATTTGTGCCTCCGCTTCTCGCCCCGCAGGTAGTTAAACGCAAGCCGGGCCCCGACCCTGTGCAGCCACCCGGCCAGATTCTCCCGCGTGGGAGGCGGCACCGTATAAAGCTTTAAAAAGGTTTCCTGGGCAACCTCTTCAGCGGCTCCCCTGTCCCCGATCAGGTAAGTAAGGTGCTTGACCAGACGGGCGTAGAAGAGCCGGTAAGCCTCTTCGAAAGAGCCGCTCGAAGGTTCAGCCGCGCCCGCCGGTAGAGTATGAACCGCTTTCCCCCGGCCGGACATGCTTTTTTCAGCCATCTCCACGCTCCCGACAAATTATTCACTCGATTTCTCAATACACCGTTTTATGATACCCCGGAACATATAAACAAGAGATTTCTTTCTCCATACCCGGTAGTCCTGCCGCAGAACGCCGGTTAAAAAGTGTCTCCTGTATACCGCCTCCTCCATGAATAAAATGCTCTTCTATGAGACCGCTGTAAAACTGCGCTCCTATAACTTTCAACACCAGCGGCACCGGATTTGTGACACGAATTAAAGCAACGCCACGGCGAGGGTTGGTCGGGCGGTTTTAGACGGTAATATGCTTAATCTAACACTGAGGGACGCTGCGGGAGCGGGTGGGGAAAGCGAAATTCGGTTTTAACAAAAAAACTAAAGCGGAGGAGATCCTCCGCCGCTTTAGCCTCGGTGTTATGTGGAGGCATGGTAGAACCTTGGAATTTTGCGAGCATCCGGTATTTATTTCGGGACACGCTGCATATTACGTTTCATGGCCGCAGGGCGCAAAAACGGCTTTCATCATACAAATTGACAGACATCCTCCCCTTGGCGTCAAGAATGATCCCGCTGGTCTTGAAGTCTTTAAGCGTGGCGACTTTAACCCGGTAGGGTCCGTTCCCCTGCCCGAACGCCTGCTCGGCGTACCTCTCGGCGATTTCGGCGGAACCGGCTCTCACCAGCGCCTGATAGCCTTTAAAGCTGACGCAGTATATTTCCTTTTCCATAAGACGTCCCTCCTGTTGATAATCTTCATATCGGCAC
>JBFMBL010000113.1:0-2351 GCA_040755195.1 Bacillota bacterium | reverse complement strand
GCAGGAAGGGAATTTTGCCCGAAGGGCTTTTCGTCTTTGAAAACGCCGTAGCCGCGGCGATTGAAACGCCGGGCGCCGGGTATTAGGGGACAGTAGTCAGTAGTCAGTAGTCAGTAGTCAGAAGGTAGAAGGTAGACACGAAACTCGAAACACGAAACTTGCAATCCGCAATTCGTAACTTTTAAAACGCTTCCTGCTCAAGGACTCAGGACTCAGGACTCAGGACATAGGACTTAAAAAAAGGAGTGAAACCCGTGCGTGTGGCGGTGCTGGGCGGCGGCAGTTGGGGAACGGCCCTGGCCTGCCTCCTTGCGTTGAAGAATCACAAGGTTCGACTCTGGGTACGGCGTCCGGAGGAAGCGGCCGGGCTGGGCGCACTTAGAGAAAACACCCGCTATCTGCCGGGGGTGCGCATTCCGGAAACGGTTGTGATCACTGCTTCATTGGACGAGGCGCTGGATGACGCCGAAATGGTTGTCTTTGCCGTCCCGTCGCATTCCTTCCGTGAGGTGCTGCGCCGGAGTTTGACGTCGATACCGGCTGACGCCTGTGTCGTAAACGTGGCGAAGGGGCTGGAAGAAGGCAGTTTCCTGCGCCTTTCGGAGGTTTTTGCGTCCGAGGCCGGACGGACAGGGCTTGAACGCTACACTGTACTGTCCGGGCCGAGCCACGCCGAGGAGGTCGGGCGGAACGAGCCCACGGCGGTGGTATCGGCATCATACAGCACGGCCGCCGCAGAACTGGTCCAGGACGCCTTTATGGGACCCTCGTTCCGGGTCTATACAAATCCGGACGTGGTGGGCGTGGAGCTGGGAGGGGCGCTGAAAAACATCATCGCTCTGGGAACCGGCATCTGTGAAGGGCTGGGCTTCGGCGACAACGCCAAAGCGGCCCTGATGACCCGGGGGTTGTCGGAAATAACACGTCTCGGGGTGCGCCTTGGGGCAGACCCGCTCACCTTTGCGGGCCTTACCGGTGTGGGTGACCTTATAGTAACCTGCACCAGCATGCACAGCCGCAACCGGCGGGCGGGAATCGAGATCGGGAAAGGAAAGAGCCTCCAGGAGGCCATCGAGGCCGTCAAAATGGTGGTTGAAGGTGTTAGAACCACAAGGGTGGCGCATATTCTCGGCGAGCAGCTTAAAGTTCGCATGCCGATTACGGATGAGATCAACCGTGTTCTCTTTGAGGGACTGCCGGCGCTGGAAGCCGCGAGGAACCTCCTCGGCAGGGCGCGTACCCACGAAATAGAGGAGGTCTGCCGGATTAAAGTCTCCTGGGAGGAGCGGTAGACTATCGCAACCCCTGTAACTCGTAACTGGAGTGAGGGAGGGTGTCTTTTGAATTCGGGATCGTTCACTGGGATAGGACGGCTCAGATCGTAACCGTTGCGTCGCTTTTGATCGCCGCCGTGATAACTTTGTTTTTAGGCATCCTCATTTACTTCTTAAAAGAAGGGAAGCTGTACCCGGTCCTCGCGCTTCCAATAATCTGGGGCCCGATTTTTCTTGCCTATCTTTTCGCGCCACGCAGTTACAGCGTATCTCCCGAGGGGATCACCGTCCGGCGTTTAACCGGCTGGGAGTTTCTTATACCCATTTCCGATATAAAGTCTGTGCAGATGGTTGAAAACGTAAGACCGAGGATCAGGCTCCGGGCTTCGGGTGGACTGTTCGGCTGGTTCGGTATCTTTATCCTGGAGACCGGCGAGTTGTCCAAGGTATATGCCGCACGCTGGGACTGCATGGTAAGGGTAGAGACACACCGCGGGATTCACCTGCTTTCACCCGTTGCTCCGGAGAGCTTTTGCAGGGTGACGGAATTGTTCATCGGACACCGGCGCGTGATTCAGAAACAAATCGTATTTCCTATTCACGGGTTCACAGGCCCCAAGCCTGAACTGTAGTATTTTTTGTTTCATAAAACAAACTCCAGTCCCTCCTCTTTCCTTCGAAATATTTTGCCCCTGCATTTTCTTTCATCTCCCAGCATAAGTTTTCTTTGATTAAGGGTTTCTTGGAACGGTCTTTGCGTTGCAAGACCGGTGCAATAAAGGCAAATTTGTGAACATATCAAGACAATCTGCAGGACTTTTACCGGAGGAAACAATACGGGCAGGCGCCCGGACGACCTGCGGGTGGATGCAGCAGTCGTAGCCGCACGGCTGGGGTGATTGATAAATGTATTAAAGATTTTGTCTTTCGTGGAGCGAATTGAACCGCAGCGGGAATCGTCTTGAAAAATTTTCAGTAAAAGGCATAAACCTAAAAGGTAAGAATATACATTGTCTAAGCCGGCTGGAAAAAATTGATAAATTACTTATTTTAAATAGGGAGGGAGTTTGATGGAGA
>JBFMBL010000112.1:0-2351 GCA_040755195.1 Bacillota bacterium | reverse complement strand
TGCGCCATCGAGGTAGAAAACCTGTCAAAGCGCTTCGGCGCCGTCCAGGCGGTCCGTGACATAAGTTTCCGTGTTCCCGAAGGCAGTATATTCGGACTGCTTGGACCCAACGGCTCCGGAAAGAGCACAACCATCCGTATGCTCTGCGGTCTGCTCAGGCCGAGCGCCGGAACAGGACGCGTTTTAAACCTCGATATAGTCAGTCAGGCCGAACAGATAAAAGCCCGTATCGGCTACATGTCCCAGAAGTTCAGCCTTTATGAAGATTTGACGATTCTGGAAAACCTGCGGTTCTTCGGCAGCGTTTACGGCCTGTCGCGTAAAGAATTGAATTCACGCTGCGAAGAACTCAGCGTGCAGATGAGGCTCAGCGGGCGTGAAAACCAGTTGGTTCGCACCCTTTCCGGCGGCTGGAAACAACGGGTGGCTCTCGCCTCCGCTTTCGTCCACAAGCCCCGCCTCCTGGTCCTGGATGAGCCTACGGCAGGCGTGGACCCGGTTTCCCGGCGCCTGTTCTGGGATTTGCTCCGCGAGCTTTCCGGCGCGGGGGTCACCATCCTGGTCACCACCCATTACATGGATGAGGCGGAACAGTGTCATCTCGTAGCCCTGATGGAGAACGGCGGGTTGCACGCCTTCGGTTCTCCCCGGCAGTTGATGGAAGAAGCGGATCTGCCCACCCTGGAGGACGTCTTTATCCAGATGGCCACAAGCGCAGGGGAACACAGTGTTTAGACGTTTCCTCGCCATTATTAAAAAGGAGTTTATTCAGATCAGGCGTGACCCGCCAAGTCTGGTCATCAGCTTCATCATGCCGGTCATGATGCTGTTGTTTTTCGGATACGCCGTCAACACGGATGTCGACCATATACCCCTGGCGGTATGGGACCAGGACCAGAGCCAGGCAAGCCGCGAGTTAACCGAAAACCTGGTCCAGACACGCTATTTCGACCTCGCTTACCGGGTAGACAGCGGGCATGAGATTAAGGCGCTTCTTGACGGCGGGCAGGTGAAGGCAGGGCTTATCATCCCGCACGGTTACGCCCGCTCTCTCCGCCGGGGAGAGACGGCCACGGCGCAAATGCTGGTGGACGGCTCCGATCCGCTTGTAGCCCGTACGGCCATCTCGATGGCCGAGTTAACCAGCCGCTACAAGTCTCAGGAAATAAAGATGGCGGTTCTTACCGTCCAGGGAGTGCCTCTTCCGGCTGCATCGGGAATCGAATTGCGCACCCGCGCTTGGTACAACCCGGGCCTGGAAAGCACCAAATTCAACATACCCGGCCTGATCGGCCTTATTATGCAGAACATCACCGTTATGCTTACGGCTTTCGCCCTGGTGCGGGAAAGAGAACGCGGCACGCTGGAACAGTTGATGGTTACCCCCATCCGGGGTATAGAGTTGATGTGCGGCAAACTTATCCCCTACATCCTGATCGCCTTCGTAGACATGGCTCTGGCGCTGAGCATAGGCGTCTTTTGGTTCAAGGTGCCGGTGGCGGGAAACCTCCTGTTGCTCCTGGGCTTAACGTTCCTTTTCCTTATTTTCGCGCTCGGCTTGGGCATGTTCTTCTCAACCGTCGCCAAGACGCAGCTGCAGGCCATGCAGATGACCATGCTGTTTATTCTACCGAGTGTGCTTCTGAGCGGTTTCATCTTTCCGCGCTCGTCCATGCCGGCAGTTATCCGTTACATGGGAAACCTGATCCCCCTGACTTATTTCCTCGAGATTATCAGGGGGATCATGCTTAAAGGCGTCGGCGTCGAGTACCTGTGGCGGAACATCTGGCCCCTGGCGGCCTTCGGCGTGGGAATCGTCACCCTGGCTTCCTGGCGTTTCCGCAAACGGGTGGAATAACAGTTCTGCGTTCTACGTTCTACGTTCTACGTTCTACGTTCTGCGTTCTAAGTTGTTCTAAGTTCTTCGTTTAGACAAAGGGCATTTTGGAGGGATCACGTGGAAATCAAAGACCGCATTCTCAATGCGATGAAAGAACTGGCGGGAAAGAAAGGATTCCACGCTGTTACCACCGACGAACTGGCTGCCGCCGGCGGTGTGAGCAAACGCACGCTTTACCGCTATTTTGCAAGCAAGGACGAGATAATCGAGGCGGTTCTGAATGATTTGATAACCGGTGTGGAGCGGCGGGTGCAATCGATTGTCGCCGGTGATGCCGCTCCCACCGACAAGCTGCGCGGAATAGTGGGAGCCGTTCTTGAAGGGATAAGCTTTATTGAGCCGCGCAATCTGGGCGACTTACAGCGGTACTACCCCCGCCTCTGGGAAAAGATCGAACGCTTCCGCGCCAACAGAGTAACGCTTTTTAAGGAGGTATACCTGAAGGGTTGCC
>JBFMBL010000111.1:0-2777 GCA_040755195.1 Bacillota bacterium | reverse complement strand
CTCATATTCATCATGCGTTCCAATCCAGACCCAGATGAAATCTTCACCGTCCTCTATTGCAATCGCTCTGCAATTAAGCCCGATTCGAACTGACCAAAACTTGCCAGCTTTCTTGAAATGAAGGGACGGATGCGAAGGGTTAGTTTTAAGGAGCTTAAAGTTCTTTTCCGATATTTCTTGAACAGGTCCTGGCAGGTTTTTAAAGCACTTCCAGAAGCGTGCTGTTGTTCGATGCATTTAGAACTCCTTGAGTTGTCTTTTACTCTTTTCATCGAACGCTTCTTTAATCAGAAAATCCAACTTTCCTGCGTCTGAGTCCATTTCAATTTGTCTATCCCATTTCTGCCAGTCTTTTTCCCAAAACCATTTTCTCAACCGGATAAAGTCGTTCTCAGAAAGATTTTCTATGGCTGCCTTGATTTCAGCTACATTAAACATCGAGGCGTCTCCTTTCCTTTTCTGTCCTGATGGTATTCTGGCCTTATAGCAGCCTATGGGAATTCAATCTTTTTCGACCCATTTCGTTATGAAGTTCTGCCTAGTTGTAATGCTTATATTATAACATTATCCGATCTGAATTGAACTGTAAACAAGCCATCGCGGAGCGATTTCGTCCTTCTGTTGACAACGACAAGGTGATTCAGCTCACCATCGGTTCCACTACGATGGTCATCAACGGCATCGCGGTCACCATGGACGTTCCGGCCACTGTTAAGAACGGGCGGACCATGCTCCCGGTGCGCTGGGTTGCCCAGGCGCTCGGCTGCTCCGTGGTGTACGATGAAACAGCTCAGACCGTAACCGTTAACTAAGTACCGGTTTCACAAATTAAACCCAAAGGACCCGGGGCGGAAACGCTCCGGGTCCTTTAATTTATAAAGCTTGGTCGTTCGGTGTTGAGGGCTATAATCCTTTTGAGTCGTACAGGTTGATTTGGGTAATATTTATGTTATGATGTATATACACAATACCATAGGGGTGATGACGATGATCAGGACGCAGGTGCTTTTTACGGAGGATCTGTATAATTTTTTAACGGAGGAGGCGCGGTCGCGGGGGTTAAGCCTGAGCGAGCTTATTCGGCGTATTGTGGAAGAAAAGCGGTCCTTATTAACGGAAGCACAGCGCCGTGGTGCGGAGGAGATGGCTAACGGGGCTGTAGAAGGACCCGGCGATGCGTCGCATCACGACGAGGTACTTTATCAGTGAGGGGAATATTCGTTGATACAGGCGCCTGGTATGCTTTAAAGTGCAAGGCCGACCCGTACCATAAAAAGGTGCGGGAGTTTTTCCGAACAATGGAAAAGGGTACGGTCTGCTTTACCTCTGATTATGTGGCCGACGAAGCGATAACGCTAGTACGTTTGCGGTTAAAAAACCACCGCGTGGCCGCACAACTGGCCGAGGAGCTATTTAGCGAAAAGGCGGCGCGGCTGATTTTTGTCTCGCCGGAGCATCACCGCCGGGCTTTGGAGATATTTAAGAAATACGCCGATCAAGATTTTTCCTACACCGATTGTACCAGTTTTGCAGTAATGGAGGCGTTAGGTATCCAGGAAGCCCTTGCCTTTGACAGTCATTTTACGTTTGAAAAATTGAGCTTTTATCAGGTAGGAATGGAGTAAAATTCTTACTTTCGAGTCCGAAGGTTATTTTCCCCAAGGATACATTGATGGACGGCCCATTCGCGCAGTGTACGCGTTCGGTCAAGTAAGCACTGTGTCCGAAGTACACCGTGAACGGCGCAGCGTGTCACGTGTCAAGGGGACGGTTCTTTTGACAACAACAATTAGCCGTGATAATATTCCGTCAGAATCCCGGCAAGAGGTGATAAAATAATAAGGCACAAGATTTTATGGGGACGGGCTCCTTGAAACGCAAGATCAAGAAGTCACGCTATCCAAAAAAGAGACCTCCTCTTGAGCAAGCACCGCTGCGGCATAACGAAGAGCCGCTCTGATGTCTTCTTTTTTCAGAAAGGGATACTCATCTATGATCTGATCTTCGGTGTATCCCTCAGCGAGCTTATCGAGAAGAATCTCAACAGGAAGCCGCGTACCTTTAATCACCGGCTTGCCCAACATTATCTTAGGGTTAATATCAATCCTTTCGAGTAGTTTAACCATTTAAACCCAACCTCCCATAGGCAGGAACCGGCATTTTCTTGCCGTCACGACCACAAAGTTACCACTTAGTTTATCACCACAGGTTGTTATTAGCTTTCCGATTAATTCTGCCTTTTGTTTTCCGGTGGCTTCCTTCATGCGGATCAAGACGATCCCTGCCGATACTCGCTTCTGACGAAAAATCAATTCACCGAAGTCCTTATCATTTGTAATCAGTATGCGCCCTTCTTTTTCTGCAAGCTTCAGAATAGTTTCATCATCCAAGGAAATGTGCGCTGTAGGAACCCACTGAATATCATATCCGAGCATTGCTATTCGAGTGATAATATCCCGCTCCACGTTGGCATCTGCTAAAAACTTAAGTTGCTTTCCCCTAATCTCATTCACCGCCCCGGCAAGATTGCGCTTTCAAAATTAAAGTAAAAGTAACGAGGGCTACGTTCATTGTACAATCCCCGGCGAAATGATGTCAATTAATTGCCAACTGCCCCCATCAGAATGTCATGGGCGGTGATGGGCGGTGGTGCCAGGCACTTAACATATTAACTTATATCTTGAAAATCATGAGAACCTCCTGTTACAATGGCATGGGAGGTTTTTTCTTATGGGTAGGAAGCCGAGGATAGAATATGAAGATGCCGTATACCACGT
>JBFMBL010000110.1:0-2852 GCA_040755195.1 Bacillota bacterium | reverse complement strand
CAATGGTTCGGAATTCTGCGGCGCGGACTTTCTTCGACTCTGTCAACCGGGAAATTCGTGGTGGGACTCGGAAACTCAGATCGTCACTATAGTATTTTAGAACCTGAGGACATTACCTGCAACTGGATCTATACCACGTCTTATTCTCCCGGCGATAGAAACGCCGTATGGGACGCCATCCGTTCCGGCCGTGCAAGCGCTTCGGGAAGAGGAGACCTTGGGTGCTTTTCCATAAATAATGTGCCGCAAGGAGGTATTATCCGCATAAATTCAGGAGAGACGCTTCAGTGGAAACTGGTTCAAAAACCCTTTCAGCATCAATACGGTGGTAGGAAGTGTACAAAGATTACCGTATACGATATGGACCAAAATGTTGTTAAAACCTTTGAAAATCCAGCCTCTGAAGAAATATACTTTAACACGACCACCTCTTGGCAGGATAACTTTTATGTTGTTAAATTCGAGTTTGATTATGAATCCGGTAATGGGTATGGCGAAGTATGGACAAACCCTATTTTCATAAATATCACCAGGCCACGACTTGACCTTATCTTTGCGGTCGATACCACCGGCAGCATGTGGGACGATATTGATAACGTCAAATCCTCGGCTACTGAGATCGTGAATACGATTGACTCCAAGACCTCGGATTACCGGATCGCGGTTATAGATTACAGGGACTTTCCCACTTATCCATACGGGGGAGGAGGAGACTATCCGTACCATGTGGTTCTGCCCTTCTCTACGGATAAGACCGCTATCATCAACGCCATCCAAAGTTTATCCATCGGATGGGGCGCCGATTGGGAGGAATCGGTCAATTCTGCCCTGATCAGGGCGATATATACGGAAGGTCTCGGGGCATGGAGGGATGGAGTTAAAAAGTCCGTTATCCTGATGGGTGACGCGCCGGGACACGACCCTGAGCCCTTTACCGGCTACACGAGGAGTTCGGTCACAGCGGCCGCTGAAGCTGTTGATCCGGCCGTGATTTACGCCATTGCCGTCGGCGGCTATAGTGACACTTGCGAATATTTCTCAAGTTTGGCCACCCAGACAGGAGGCGAGGTCTTTACCGCTCCGACGGCCAGCGAGGTTTCGGAAGCGATTCTTGAGGCTATAGAAGAGATAACAGAACCGCCGGAAAATAGTCCACCCGATTGCAGCGGGGCGGCTGCCGACGTTTCGCAGCTCTGGCCGCCCAATCACAAAATGGAGGCCATTCGGATTCTGAACGTGACTGACCCGGACGGCGACCCTGTAACCATAACCGTTACCGGTATCACCCAGGACGAGCCGGTAAGTGGGTCGGGCTCAGGTGATACCGCGCCGGATGGCTCCGGGACAGGGACCGACACGGCGTGGGTGCGCGCGGAGCGGGACGGTGAAGGCAACGGGCGTGTTTACCGTATTTCCTTTACCGCAGGCGACGGGAAAGGCGGAGAGTCTTCCGGAAGCGTTTTGGTGGGTGTGCCGCATGACCAGGGGGTGAATACGGTCTGCGTTGATGACGGCCAACTGTATGATTCCACGGTTCCATAAGACGAGAAAGCGTAAACGAGTAAAAGCGGGTGGCGATGATTGGGGTCGCGCCCCGCTTTTTAGTATTCTCGCGACGTATTTGAGTTCGTTGCTCCCTCTCTTTAGACTCTCCTTCCAGCCCTGGTTGATTTTCAAAACCCAAAGTCGGGATTTCAGGACGCAAACCCGTGATTTTGCATGCTTGCTGTTGGGCCTTTGCCGCCGATTTTGTAAAATTCATTACAAATACAAATATCACAAATATCATCTGATGAAAGGGGGGGTATTATTAAAGGAAGGGACTGTCAAGGGGACGGTTCTGTTGACACACTTTCGTGATGTCACAAGAAGAACGTTCCTATAACACTCGAGCTTTTTCTTCAGACAGCTAATGCCATACATAATTTGAAGCTCAAAATATGTTCTTTTTGAAAACAGGAAGAGAAGGCGGTTAGATTGTTAGAACTTCTAAAAGACATCGCCCGGCTTGGCTATCTTGAGGATTGGACTGGGAGCGCAGAAGATTTCATTCTTCTTATTCGTGGAATCCAACACCTTCAGGACGGTGCCATCTGGGCCGGTATTCATCAAATGCAGCGCATCAGCAGGTGGCACCTTACTGGAACCCGGCTGTTATCAAAATATGTGTCGGAAGAGGTGCTGTTAAACACGGCCGCCGAGCTATATCACAGCACTTTAAAGTGGGACAAGCGTCTGTTGCTGATCCTCGGGGCGGTTCTCGGACCCAGAGCGCTGACGCTGCAGGATTATTTCGTAAAAGCAACCCATTTTATCACCCGGGCCGTCGGCCTGCGTCATAACCACAGATTTGATGAGTTGGCCGGACTCGAACCCGGGGACCGGGTTGCAATCGAGCGTGACCACGATAACAATCATGATCCCAATGCCATTGTGGTGCTGGCCCCGGGAGGCCGTCGCCTGGGTTACCTGTACGCTCCGCTTGCGGCGGTAATCGCCGCCCGTTATGCTCGCGGCGAGGTTTTCGGAGCGCGGGTTGCGGCGGTACTCAGTACGTCCCACGATACGAGCGAACGGCTGCACGTTGAGATTTGGAAGGAAAACCGTCCGGATGCGTATGTATTCCCCGACTTTAAAAAGCGACGGGTTTCAGGAACGGGGGTTCATAATCAACGGGTGTCAAAGGGGGTGTCAAGGGGACGGTTCTTGTGACATCACGAAAGTGTGTCACAAGAACCGT
The DNA here is from genome assembly GCA_040755195.1 of Bacillota bacterium. Taxonomy (GTDB): domain Bacteria; phylum Bacillota; class Desulfotomaculia; order Desulfotomaculales; family Ammonificaceae; genus SURF-55. Next base: position 112 of record JBFMBL010000110.1, on the reverse strand, counting down.
CCGAGCGACTGAGCAATGTCGCATCATATAGCGGGTGAGAATCCCGTCAGGTAAAGATTAGCCATCAGCCTGTAGCCAGCCTTGGAGCCTTGCTGGTGACAGTAAGGTTTAA
>JBFMBL010000109.1:0-2877 GCA_040755195.1 Bacillota bacterium | reverse complement strand
GAAAGGACAATACGGTCACCGGGTGCACCAGGGAAGGGGTAACGATCTGGCATATCGGCGAGGTGATAATCCTGGAGCTTATAGATGCTTCGGCGCAGCGAAAGATCGACCCGAACACCGGGTTCGAGCTTTTGGAAGTCGGGGAACCCTAACGCTTGTTTAGCGCCCTGACGACAAAACACCTAAAACGATACTCTCCGAAGGGCCCAACATTATAGACTTAAATGGGCAAGGTTTTGGTAAAATGGAAAAAACCTTGCTCAAAGGAGAAAAAGAATGTCAGGTCCCGGAATGCTGTTTCCGAAGGAGAGAATCAGGGAATTAGATGTCCTGAGAGGATTAGCCATTTTGGCCGTAATCCTTCAACACGCCCTGGGGGTTTATATCCGCAAGCCGGATATCCAGTTCGCAGACTCGGTTATGTTAGGCATACTCTTCAATTTCACCAAATTCGCGGTTCCTTCTTTCGTATTCTTGACGGGGACCACGCTCTTTTACAACCACTATGATAAACTCCATTACGGCCAATTTATTAAGAAGAGAGCCTCTGAAATTATTCTTCCTTATATTTCATGGTCTGTCGTTTACAGTATTTATTACAACGGGGCGGCGCTATTTCACCTGGCCGGCCTGAAACAAGCGGCCAGGAATATAGCACTCGGGGATGCCGCTTATCATCTTTGGTACGTCGTAATGATTTTTCAGTTTTATTTGCTGTTTCCTGTTTTATTGGGTATGTTTAAGCAGGTCCATAAGAGGATTACAACCCGCTTGCGGTTCTTATCCCTCCTTTTATCGCTCGCTTGTTTTTATACCCTTCTGATGTGGCTTTCTTCGAGTTGGATCCCGGGTCACCATCCTTCTTTCGAGTCCGGGGTTCTGCATAAACTGTTGGCGCTTCGTGATCGCAGTTTCCTTTTTTACTTTTTCTATTTTATCCTGGGAGGAATCGCCAGCGTCGCTATGCCCGCCTGGCGCCGATTTGTCGCCCGTTCCTTGAGCATAAACGGCATGATCTTTATAACACTATTTCTTTGGGTCGGTTACGAGTTGATGAAAGGCGCCTCCGGGGGGCACGTCGATTTGAACTACTCCACCTCCTTAAAACCGTCGATGTTCTTCTACACGGTATCCGAGATTTTATTGCTATACGGGCTATCCGCGGCCATTGTGGAAAACCGGCTTGCTTTGCTTTCCCTAATCGAATTTGTCGGCAAGTTATCCTTCGGAACGTATTTGGCGCATCCATTAGTGCTCACATACGTTGTGCGCGGGCTCGCCCGGTTGACAACATCCGATCATTATTTATGGATGAGCGCTTTGGCGTTCATTATGTGCGCCGCGGGGTCTGTAGGAGTGGCTTTCTTAATCGGCAGAATTCCGTTAGGGGCGCTGCTGATAGGGCCTTCGGGGTACAAGAATCTGCGGGATCAAAGGAAGACGACGGTGAACGCATCGGTCAGGTAAAGTAATTATAGAGATCGCAAACAATTCAGCGAAGCGAAAGATCGACCCGAACACCGGGTTCGAGCTTCTGGAAGTCGGGGGGGTGAAACCGAGTCAGGTTAGTTTATATTTGCCTCTTGCCGCAAATGCCAGATAGCCTTTGTCCCGCAAAAATTGCAGTTGCTGGCGGATTTTGTCCCTGATGTGCTTGTTGTTCATAATAAATTTTTCCCGTTAACGGAATGTTTTTGAGCAGAATGTTGCAGCCGACCCAACCCGCTCGTCTCGCGGTCTGTGACAGCGGTTTTCTTTGTTCGATAATGTCGGGAACGAAGAAGTGCTTCGGAACCACAAAGAAATTTTGTATTGCAAGACTGTGCAGATCGTAATTCAACAAGAAGAAATTGGGGTTGTTATCGCTCTTTAAACGCTCAAGCATCGTTCGGTAAGCGCCGTCGACGATTTTCGAACCGATGGAGTCGCCCTTGCTTTTAAGCTCAAAATCTTCGCTGCATTTCGGGCAGAAAAAGTCCGCAACAGGACGGTTGTTTTCGTAATTGGCAACATTCGCCCCGCAATTGGGGCAGTATACCTCCTTATCGACCCACGCTTCGGTCAACACCTGTATTCTCTGAGAAGCGCTGTGATATTTATCGGCGATCTTTGGGTTAAGAGTTGTTTTCATGCCAATATTTTCTCATTGTGAAGATGGGATGTCCATACGGCATAGCCTTTTTGAGCAAAGCATTTAACAGACCTGATGTCTTGCCTGCCGGTTGTCTGCCGGCGACGCTGTGCTCCGAGCCGACGCGACATCGGCTTGCCGCGGAGCGAAAGACGGCGTGCTTATAAAGCCTACGCCGCCGTTTATCGATACCTGCTTGATAACAAGTACCCACCTGTCTATCTTATTAAGTCCCTTCCCTAATTTCGGCACGATGCGCGCGCCTGTTCGCTTGGCCGCGTCTTCACCGTGTCCTCGTAAGCGGCTCTCCGGCAAAGGTCGCCTTGCGGATAAACGGCAGAGGCCCGGGAATCGGAACTAATCATTCACAAAGCAAATCCTTAAACTGAAGAGTTAATAAGTTCGGTATCTGTTGCCCCCCTACCTTGGCTTTGCCGTATAACAGAATAACTACCGTTGTCATTTTTCAGCGTCCATCTTATAACGGCGGTTTCTCCGGTTAACGATGTTACATTAGACTCATTAACGGTAATAACCTTAGTGCAGGAAATTGACTACTCGAGGGGAAGGGAATAGGGTCATAGGAAGGGAATAGGGTCATAGGAAGGGAATAGAGAAAAGGGAATAGGGTCAGGTCTTGAAATATAAGAGATATAAAGTCCCGGAGGGACAGAAGCGTCTACGATGCCCACATAAAACACGGATGTACACTTAAAGAAATTGCGGATCATCTGGGAATTCACTAT
>JBFMBL010000108.1:0-2896 GCA_040755195.1 Bacillota bacterium | reverse complement strand
GGGACAGGGAAGTTTCGCCCGGGCGAAGTCAGGAAGTCCGGCGGTGTTTGGCTGATAAGGGCCGCTGCGATGCGGCGGGTCTTCGGGCCGCCGCGGGCAGGCGGCGGTGAAGAAATCGAGCGGGTGACGGCGACAGAAAAAATCAAAGGATTTTTGAAGAAACCGCCGCGCCGTTACCGTGAAATCTTCTGGGACCGGCCTGACCTGGCCCGTATGTCTCCCGGTGAACTGAAAGAATACTTAGAGCTGAACAGGAAGCGGCGCCTCGTTTACGACGCCGTGCTGCGGCGGTTCATCGAGTGCAACCTGCTTTCCGAAGCCCTCGAATTCTTTCCGGTGGAGGAAATCGAGCGGGGGCTTAACACCTTCAAGTTCTGGAAATCTCCGGAGTGGCGGCTGGCGGCGTGGCGGAGGGCGTTGGGGTGGTTGAAAAGTGAAACCGGTCGCTCCTTCAGAACATAAGGAGTGCTGGGTGTTGGTCAACCTGTTCAGGCTGCCGTTTGTGGGGGAGAATTTTTTTCTCACCGGCGGGACCTGTCTCGGTTTTCTACTTGGGTCACAGGAAGTCTATTCGGCGTGCTGAGCAGCGTAGCTGCAGAAGGCGGCCTGCCTATGCCCGGCAAGAGAAAGCAGCCTCAACTGTAGAAATCGCTCGCCTGCTTCTGTCTTTTGTTTTTTAAAGATCGCCGGGAATTCTTCTTGTCTTCTTTTCAGCCTACCTACGAGGGATTGAAACCGGTTGGGGCGGGGGGTTCCGGCGGCGCATCACATGGTTTCAGTTTGAGCCGGCAACATGCTCATCTGGGGGCAACGCCTCGCCCGAAACGGTTTGTCGGCTTTGCTCGCGCCAGAAGTTATCACCCGGCACCTTCCGGCGGCAGCGCCACTTGGCCGCCGCTGGTTCTGCTGGCGGCGCTTCGTTGAGGAACACCAGCCCCCAGAGACGTCTGGCGCTCTCCGGAAGGGTCCGGAGCCCGTAGTAATCCTCCCGAAAAACCGCCCGGACCCTCTCGACGCCGTAATACTCGAAGAGCCACATGATCTGCTCCCAGGTGCCGTAGGCGAGAACGGTTTTAATGATCATTCCGGCGTGTTTTTCGGTATCGATGGTTTCTGCAGCGTAGTTCCGGAACAAACCGGCGAGAAAAACGGGTAATTTCATAAAGAAGGCCCTTTCGTCCGGGAAATCTCCGCCGCTAAAAAGGAGGCCACCGCCGCCTTTAAAAAGGCCTGCACCTGCCCAGCGGTAAGTCCCCGATTAAACAGTAGGTTTAGCGCGACATCCTGGTCTTCCGCGTCTTCCGCATAGGTGAGCTGCTCCAAAAAAAGACGCGGCGAAAAGAGCGTCTCACCCCCGAGAACAAACTTCTTCGCCGCGTTCGTCACAATCTCCTTCACGGTTACAGAACCGCTCTTGAGGGTAAAATAAAGGTCCACGTAGTCTCGGAAAGTGGCTCGTCGTCCCAGGGCGTAGGCTTTCATCAAAGCGATTTCCCAGGGTGTCGCTAACCGGACGCCGCTAAGCTCCCGGAAAAGCGTTCCCGCATCTAAAAGCGGCTCCACCAAGACAAACGGGTAGCCGATGAAGGCAACCTTCACCCCCGCGATCTCCCAAACAACCTGGTCGCTTTGTCTTAGCACCGGGACCGCCAATCGTTCGCCGAAGAGGCGCTTGATTTCTCCGGCGACCTTCCGCCATGGGATGTGCTCGGTCTGACCTATTTGGAAGAAATCAAGGTCAAAGGAGCGTCGGTGGTAGAGTTGTAAGGCAAGACCGGTGCCGCCGGCGAGGTAAAAATCCGCCGCCAAACTGCTCCGGCCGAGCGTACCCAAGACCGATACCCCGTTTTCGCCTAATATCAGGTTTATATCCGGCAAAATTTCTCACCCGCTTGACATCTTTCCCCATCCAGCTCGCCCTGCACCTGCAACTCAGGCGCCGGGCAAATCCTGGACCATTTAACCCAGCTTTCTATGACTATTATACCATACGATGGAAAAAAGATGCGAAACCCCGCTGCGGCAAAAAGAGCGCCACCCCCAGACGCTCGCCGATTTCGAACTAAAAGCCAAAGCTTATCTGCCCGATGGCGGTCGTCGGTCTCCGGTAACCCATGAACCCCTGGGGATCGACGACACCCCTTTCCCATCCCTTGTCCCGTCCCCAAAAGCCGCTTCTCGTGCTGTTTGGCGCCTAATCCCGTCCCCCAACAATTTTCTGTCTGGCCGAGCAGGAATTTTACCCTGCAAAGCGAAAAACCAATAGCACCCTCCAACGGGTCCCCAGCCTACCTACGAGGACTTGAAACGTACAAAAAACGTCGCGCACTTGAAGAAGAAAAATGGTCCGCAGCCTACCTAAGAGGAATTGAAACTTTCCAGAAGCGCATTTCGCAACCTTTCCCCATGGCGGAAGAATTTAGGAGGCGAGCGACGGCTTTGTTTGAGATGATATATAATAAACAGTAAACGTAACAATAAGGAAGGTGATCCCCGGTGGCGATAGACCGGTTGTATGAGGAGATAAAACAGTTGCCACCCGAACTTAAAGAGGAACTTTACAAGCGCCTGAACGTGAAACCTAAAGAAAAAAGGGCGCTGGACGACCTGATCGGCATCGCGGAAGGGCCGGAGAACAAGGGGGCCCAAACTTACAAGGAGGACCTGTACGGTGGCCCGCAACCCCTCTAAAATCTTTGTCGATTCGGGCGGGTTCACCGCGCTCGTGTATAAAAGCGATCTGCAACACAAAAAGGCAACTCAGTTTTACGAAAGTGTAAAACAAAGAGCGGTCTTCTATACGACAAACATGGTGATTTCGGAGACGTACACCTGGTTACGGTATCATGTTTCGCACACCGTTGCGGTTAAGTTCCTGGACGTTACGGAGGAAGCT
>JBFMBL010000107.1:0-2928 GCA_040755195.1 Bacillota bacterium | reverse complement strand
GCCAGGCGCCGTTTTGCAGCAGTCTCCCAGGATGACGTGTTGCCGTATCCCCACCGCCACCTACCGCCTCCAGTTCAACCAGCGGTTCCGCTTTTCGGACGCCCGGGCGCTGGTGCCGTACCTCGAATCCCTCGGCATTACTGATCTGTACGCCTCCCCCCTCTTTCAGGCCCGGCGGGGCAGCGGCCACGGTTATGATGTCACCGATCCCCTCCGGTTTAATCAGGAACTGGGAGGCGAGGAAGGATTCACGGAGTTGGCCGGAACGCTCAAACAACACGGCATGGGCCTGTTGCTTGACATCGTGCCGAACCATATGGCTGCCAGCAACGAGAACCCATGGTGGTGCGATGTGCTCCGGAACGGCCCGGATTCGCCTTACGCAGCCTATTTCGATATCGACTGGCAGCCGTCCAGACCCGGCCTTACGGGCAAGATCCTGCTCCCTATCCTCGGCGCACCCTATCATGCCGTCCTTGAGAATCAGGAGCTTACCTTGATACTCGCCGAAGATGGTTTCTGGGTAATGTATCACCAAGAACGCCTGCCTCTCAATTCGAAGTCACATGCCCGGATTCTCGGACACTGTACTGATAAGATGGAACCAACCCCGGAGCACGGTAACACTATTTTTGCACGGCTGGTCAAACTGCGCGATGATTTCGAACTATTGACAAAACATGCCCGGCAACGCGACTTTACCGAAGCCTTTTGGGACAGCAGAGAGGAACTTTGGCGTTTGTACAATGCCTCCCCTGAAGTCAAACTGTTACTTGATAAGAATCTAGGGGTTTTTAACGGGATTAAAGGGAACGCGCAGAGCTTTGACAACCTGGATCAAATACTGGCGGAGCAAAATTACCGGCTCGCCTTCTGGAAAGTGGCGAACCACGAGATCAATTACCGCCGCTTCTTCGACGTGAGCGGTCTGGTATCAATCCGTATCGAGAATGAGGATGTTTTTAAAGCCACCCACACGCAAGTCGCAAAGACAGTCCAGGCGGGACAGGTCACGGGGCTGCGCATTGACCATATCGACGGTCTCCGCGACCCGGTAGGTTACCTTAAAAGGCTTCAAAACCGTCTCTGTTCAAACCCTCGTTCCGGCTTTTATGTGGTGGTCGAAAAGATCCTTAACGCGGATGAAGAGTTGCCCCCGGAATGGCCGGTTTACGGCACCACCGGCTATGACTTTCAAAACGTGGTGAACGGGGTTTTTGTAGACCGTCGCGGCGCCGATAAACTCGATGAAATCTACGCACGTTTGAGTCGTTACGAAACGGAGTTTTCCGACGTTGTTTACATCCAGAAGCGGCGGGTTATGTTTCAGCTTTTTGCCGGCGAGGTGCATACCCTCGCGCGGCAACTCGGGGAGCTTGCGGAATCGGACCGGTACGGCCGCGATCTTACAGTGGCTGATATCGAGGAAGCCCTCGTTGAAGTCACGGCATGCCTGCCGATCTACCGGACATACATCCGCAACTTCGAAGTCTCACCGCGAGACAGCGCGTATATTGCCGGCGCTATTCAGGAAGCCGTGAGGCGGCATCCCGCCGGTAGCCAGGCTTGCGAATTCCTGCGCCGCGTGCTGCTGTTAGATTTTCCGCAATACCTTTCCGTGAAGCAGCAAAAGGAATGGCTGCGTTTCGTAATGCGCTGGCAGCAGTTCACCGGCCCGATTATGGCCAAGGGCTTTGAAGATACCGCTCTATACGTGTACAACCGTTTAATATCGCTGAATACGGTGGGAGGCGACCCTCAAACCGTGGGGCTTTCCGTGCCGGAGTTTCACCGTTTTAACCGGGCAAGGTATGACAGGTGGCCTCACTCCATGAACGCGACGTCTACCCACGACGCCAAACGCAGCGAAGACGTCCAGACACGGATTAACGTTCTATCGGAGATTTCCGGTTTGTGGGAGAGTTTTCTGAACCGGTGGCGTTCCTGGAACGCGGCGAAAAAATCGGTGGTGAACGGCCTTACGCTGCCGGACGGCAACACCGAACTGTTGATCTACCAGACGCTGATCGGCGCTTGGCCTCTCCACGAAGAAAAGATCCCGGATTTCAAGGAAAGGATTCATGACTACCTTATTAAGTCGTCCCGGGAGGCCAAGATTTACACAAACTGGCTGAACCCGGACGCGGAGTACGAGGGCGCGGTAACCAAGTTCGTAGATGAAATCCTTGAACCCGCCGACGACAACCAGTTTCTGCCTGATTTTTTGCGGTTACAAGGCATTACAGCCTATTACGGCGCAGTGAGCTCGCTATCCCAGGTCCTGCTCAAGATTGCTTCGCCTGGTGTACCGGATTTTTACCAGGGAACCGAACTCTGGGATTTCAGTCTCGTGGACCCCGACAACCGACGCCCTGTCGACTTCCAGGAACGGACCGCGCTTCTGGCGGAACTGCAAGGGCAAGAATCGGGCAACCTTCTTGATCTCGTAAAGCAACTTCTCCCAAACTGGAAAGACGGCAGGATCAAGCTTTACCTGACTTACAAAGCCCTGCATTTCCGCAGGAAATACACGGATTTGTTTTCCGCCGGCGAGTACACTCCCATCAAAGCAGCCGGACCCTTAAACGACCACGTGTGCGCCTTTGCGCGGCGTCTCGGGGATACGTGGTCGCTGGCGGCGACGCCACGGTTACTTGCCCGGCTTCAGAAAGCTGACCGCGCACTCGAAGCCGCGGGGACGGCACAGCCCGTGACTCCGACTCCACCCATCGGAGAGACCGTATGGGGTCAAAGCGCGCTGGTCCTTCCCGACCAGGCTCCCGACTACTGGCGAAACGTTCTAACCGGCGAAGAGCTTAATGTCACTTCCTCAAGCGCAACCGCCGCAACCCCGGCCGAAGGTAAAGTACTTCCACTCGCCGACCTGTTCGGTAATTTTCCGGTGGCGCTCCTGGAAGGAATGCGCTA
>JBFMBL010000106.1:0-2939 GCA_040755195.1 Bacillota bacterium | reverse complement strand
AAAGCCGCGGCTATAACCGCCAGGAAGCCGATAACAGTTCCCCGTTTCCACACGATACCAGCAAACCACCTTTCTCTGGTGCTGGAGCGCCCCACAGAACCGCCAGCCTCACTTCCCGTTCAAAAAGCAGGCCGGCGGTCACGGACCACCCTTCTTTAATCCATCGTAGAGCCTGACCGTTCCGGAGGCAATCCCTTTTTCCTTTTTGATTCTTGCCGTTTTTAGCGAACTTTTAGCGTAAAAATGCTTAAGGAATCTTTCGACAGTTGATTCCATCTTGATTGTTTCGGATATTTCTGTTCTATATTAGTGCCAAGCAAAACACCCGAAAACGAGCCCTTAATCGAGCAAGATCTTCCCGGTGTAAGCGTCAATGTAAACCCAACAGTCTTCTTTCCCGATCTTGAACGCCCAGGCCGGATGGACCACCTTTTGGGGCCGCAGGCGCGGGATCCAGTAAGCCAACGAAATCTCCGTTATTTCCTCCAAACCGCAGGCCTGGTAAGCCCGATAGAAGTTGGCGTCGATCTCCCGGAACGCCTTCTCGACGGAGACTATCTCGCGCGGTTTCCCCGTCTCTGTAATGGTCCTTCGCCAGTTCTGGCAACTCCTGACTCCTGCACTATCCAATTCCACGACGATCCGGTCCCCATTCGCCAGGAGCAGGCCATTAACAACCCGCCGGAACTCCACCCGGTAAAGCAGAACCCTGCTGCGCTCTTTGCCCTTACCCGTCGGGTCGAGGGCGGTTTCGACCATCGGCTGAACCTTTACGATCGCTGTTTTTTCAACCGCTACCCCCTGTGCGGCGAGGTACTCCTTCGCCTTTTCTACTGCCTCTTCTTTGCCGAACTTGACGGCGGTGTCCGGTATTTCACCACCGGGGTAAATAGAACCCTGGGATACTGGTTCTTCTTCGAGGAACAAAGGAGGAACCCTGGACGGCACTTCGGGTATAGCAGCCTTTACCAGAAACGTGACCTCTCTGCTGTGCAAGACGGGATATTCGTGTCCGTCTATCTTAATTTTCCTCACGACATATTTATATTGTCTTTGGCTGATGTCGCACAGCCCTTCGATAAACTCCCGCGCTTTTGGCGATAAGAACAACACCCCGTCTTCGCCGGCTTTCTCTATTCGGCCGTCCACACCACCGTAGTTTAAGGTTAAAAGTTGTCTATCCTGCGCCCGGATGGCGATCTGCCAGACGGTAGGAGTCTTGATTTTCTCCCGCGCTCCATCGGTGTATACTACTATTCCTTCATCCTTTGCCCTTTTTAACTCAGCCAGCAGCCACTTGAATTCCCTGGAGTTTTTGGGATACCTGGCCCGGGGAACTGGAGAACAACCATTGCCCTGGGCTAGCAAATAGTATACTTCTACCGCATCGGCTTTTTCAGCCGCAGCGGTTATCTCGTTGCGCAGGCGTGCGTCGGGTTCCGCACGCAATTTTTTCTTGTGGTATATCCCGGGTCCCTCCGGGGGAACCGTTTGCTCCGATCGCTCACATCCGGCAAGCCAGCCCGCCGCCAGAGCGGCGAATACCACAACGACAATCAGGTGCCTCCGGCTTTTCTCTCTCACCTGCTTAACCCCCAGTTCCTTAAAGATTCTGTCGGTAACCTACGGCCCCGTTCCGATGGAAGTGATCCGCCAATCGGTAGGCGCCAAGGGGTTGACCGGCGCCAGGGTGACAAAGTATAAATTGCGGCCGTTTAAACGGGGATGCGGTTGGTTAACCGGAGAGTGATAAAGGGCGTCAGCGGTGACGGCATAGTGGAGTAACGGCACCCGGCCGGCTTGCTCGACCACAGTTCCTTCGATAGAAATGAGCCGCAGCTTGCGGATGGCCCTATCCGGAGATGCGCTTCTGTGACTCCACAGGGGGTGTATCCACGTTGCGGCTCCGGTGAAATCCCGCCGCCCGAGGGCTTCGAAATATGCCCGGACCACTTTTTCCGCAGCTTCGTATGCCGCTTTTTCTACGGCGCCTCTTTTATCCTCGAAGGGATTTATCGGTTCTTTGCTCACGCCTACAACCTTGAAGGAACCGTCTTCCTTTTCTTTAACGAGTACGAAGTAAAGGATTTCTTTGCACTCCTGCTGTTGTGAACTGGTGGCATCCGTAAGCCTCACCCGGAAAACCATGATCGTCAACCCCACCCCAAAACCGCTCTCCGCTTTGACTGCCGCCACCCGCGCTTTTCTGAGCGAAAGTGTGGGGGGTTTTAGAGCGCTTTGGTCGGCATAGCGCCAGACACAGCTTCTAAGGGCAACGGTATCTCCTTCTGTGAGGGCCTGTACGTAAGCTGTAATCACCTGTTCGGCTTCTTTTTCCCAATCAAACGGTTTGACTACCGGATTGAGAGGCGGCGGTTCAAGCGGTTTACTGCTCTCCGTCCGGCACCCGGCAATCAGTAACACCAGTCCGGCTGCCAGAAGACCTATTACCAATAAGAAACGGCGGGGTATTGACGTCACCTCCCGGTTGTGAATTAATGATGCCGCAGGACTTCGGTGGAGCTCACAATACCTGTACCCCAAAAATATCAACCGGTGAAACCATAATACCATAAATTAGAGCATTTAGTTACGCTAAGCGACAAACCGATTTCATGAAACCGCGTATACCTTTTTGACCTTTTTGCGTTTTATCTTATGGGAGTAAAATATACGGGATGGCGGATTACAATCTTAATGATCTGCCCGGCGCCATCCTGAGATTTCACGATCGCCACGGGGCCTTCAAACGGTTATCCGCCTATGAAGAAGCATTAAGGGGTAAGCCTTATTGTGGCAAAAACTGTACCGATTAGTATTTAACTATTTGTCTAATCTGGGACTGACGTGTGAGGAAGCAGAAGACCTGGCCCAGGAAAGCCTGGTGGCGGCCTATATTCATTTGGACGGCGTCCCGCAGGGAGAATTGAAAGCCTGGC
>JBFMBL010000105.1:0-2952 GCA_040755195.1 Bacillota bacterium | reverse complement strand
TCGATACCGACGGCGGGAAACCGGAAAGGGTATTGGGTCCGCTCACCGAAGAGAAAGATCTGTTCGGCTTCTATGGCTTCGTTGCGTACGATGAATTCGATTGGTTCCAATCTTAACGGGGGAAAGGAGCATACGTGTTCCCGGCGTAAAAAGCACCCCGGTTGTGATCGGCGCAAGAGTAAAGGGGCTCCTTGTTTGACGACCCGGTTATTTTTGAATTATAAGCCGTTTGAACAAGATGTCTTCAAGGTTTTGTCGAGAATCTATTACCGACAAAACATATACAGTCCTTTCTGATATTCTGTAAATGATTCTCCATGGTGGAACAATAAGTTCACGATACTGCAAAACGCCGTGTTCCTGTAGTTCTGGTACGATTCGGCCTCGTTCGGGTAGGTGATAGAGACTTGATGCCTTCTCCTTTATGATCTTTAAAACCTTTAGGGCATTAGATAAGTCATCACCGACAATGTACTCGATTATACCGGTCAAATCATTTTCTGCGGCGTTTGCCCATGTTACTTCATATTTTCTGTTCATTGCCTTTTAACATTTTATCTAATTTATCAAATACTTCCCCCTGGGTTTTGACGTTGCCGTTCTTTATTTCCTCTTCCGCCATTGAAATAAGTTTCAGCATTCCCAAGGCATTACGCATATTTTCATAGCTTTCGGGGTCTTGTAAAACCGCTTTAGGTTCACCGTTTTGCGTGATAATAACGGGACGATGGGTTTCATTAATTTGTTTTAATAGATCTGCAGCCCGTGACTTAAGATAAGTTATGGGTCTTATATCTTTAGAAATATTCATTTCTATCACCTCCAGTCTTTTTATAATATCAAATTCGGACCGATTGTCAAGCGTCAGCACTGACCGCAAATTTCCCATTTAACAAAGAGCGGGTCGCGGGCCAGGATCCCTGCCCCGATAGCGCCCTCTTCCACCTCGGTATTGGTATATTGACGCCCCGCTACTTCTATGGGCGCTTCATGGCCGGGCCAGTAGAAAAGGTTGTGGTCGGATGTGAAGCTGACATCCGGGCCGATATACACGCGACCCGGCCCGTGGGATAGAATGCAGTTTCTCATCGCCAAAGAAATCGGTGCGTCTCCGCTGTACTTACAGTGGTGGATATAGGTGTTGGCCGCCTTGGAATCCAGACCGTCACCCCGGTTGTGCTCTACGGTTGTATCGCCGATTTCGACGGGGCCGGGGGAAGGTTCAATACCGAAGCCGTCCGGGCGGTCGTAAGGCAAAGGACCGGGGGTCCCCTGGTAATAGTGGCCGCTGTAAGAAAACCGGCAATTCGTAATAAGGACATTGCGCCAGCCGCCATGTTCTCCTTTCGGTCCGCCTACTGCGCCAAACCCGCAGTACTCAATCCGGCTGTTCAGCAATTTCAGGTCATCGATATCCCGGAAATTGACGCCTATCTCGTCGAGGTGATGGATGTAGATGTTGTCCAAAACCACGTGGGCCGCGGGTTCCCAGGAACTTATCCCGCTCCGGAAAGGTTGTTGCCCGTTACTGGTGATTTCAAGGTTTTCTAGACGCAGGTACTGTGCATTGGAGATTTCGATGGCCGCATAAAGGTTATTGACGCCAATCAAAGAGGGCCGGGCGCCTTCCTCGCCTTTAATTGTAATCCAGGCTCCGGGTTCACTAGCGGGCGGTGTAACCATGTCATCTCCAAAAGAACTCAACACGTACCGCCCGCCCTGGATAATAAGCGTGTCGCCCGGCTTTAACCGCTTCGCGCCATAGGCCGGAGTTGCCCAGGGACTTTCCTTGGTGCCCGGGTTTTGGTTGTTTCCTTCCGGGGAAACGTAGTACGTTGTCCCGCCGGCAACAGGACGCTCCTCGCCGTTGTATTTGTTCAAATCAATTCCTCCGTCCGAATAAGAAAACTAAACACCCGCGTTAACAGTATATAGAAGATAATTTTTTTTGGTGACATCGATCGCGGTTTTTACACCTGCGGGGAGAACTCTTTGGTTATGGAATCCTCAAACGTAATATACTTGCCCTTGACCGGCATAGGGCAAGGCAGTTTCTCAAAAGTGCACAAATCCCGGTCAAGCAAAATATTATGTTGGTAATTGAATTTGTAAAGGTGTGATTCCGGTGCCGGTAGCCCTTGAAGATGTTCAACACGATTTGTTATTGATTGTTGCTGTGGCACTTGTCTTTATTTTTGCCATTGGGCTTTCAGAAGTACACCCAATTTTCGGGCCAATAATTATTGGGTAATAGTGAAGAAACCAAGGGGGAGTCCCCGCAATGTCGCCAGACCAGCTAAACGCCTTAATAGAAAAAGTCATGGAACAGCTGGGGCCGGGGGGCGGCGGAAATAAAGACAGCCCTAAAACAAGCAAAAAATTAATCTTGACACCGACACAGATTTTAGTAATAGCGGCTATTTTAGGAGGGGTATTGAAGGTTCACTCGATTTTGTTAGACGATACCCAATCGGTACAAATACTTCTTACGGGCTCATTGAAACGGAAGACCGCGTTCGATAAGATGCTGGACCAAATTGGACCTATGTCGTTTGACCAAGTGGTGAAGGCCTTTTTAGATCACTATAAGGTTTAAGTGTCCGGTATGATTAACGACAACGACAAGAAAGGGTTTCGCGTTGGGTGCGGAACCCGTTCCTTTTTTGGCTAATGTCTCAGCGTCAGGCTGTTTATTGTATAATTAAGCATGAACACCATTGAGCCATGTTGTTGGCTGAATACTGTTATGGAAAGGGTTACTGATGTTACGGGACAAAGATATGATTCGCAACCTGGCGATCATCGCCCACGTGGACCACGGGAAAACCACTCTGGTCGACGGGATGCTCAAACAAAGCGGCGTTTTCCACGAAAAGCAGGTGGTGGCGGAGCGGGTACTCGACCGCATCGACCTTGAGCGCGAGCGCGGCATCACGATCATGGCCAAGAACA
>JBFMBL010000104.1:0-2990 GCA_040755195.1 Bacillota bacterium | reverse complement strand
ACCCGCCTGCGATAACCGTACCGATCGCCAGCACAAAGATGCTTACCTCAAAAAAACCGATAGCGGCCGCAGCTATTGAATAACCCCGCGTTAACAAAAGAAGGCGGAAAACATCGAGCGAGACGTCGGTAACCCGGGCGAAGAAGATAAAAAAATATGCGTAAACAGGGTTATGAGCTATTATCTCTAACACGTTTCCTCCCGGAGCATACACTACAGTGTAGTATTTACCTCAATCGTCCGCCGGCGCGAGCGAGAACCTGAATTCGCGGTTTTCCCAGTTTCGCAAGTAAATCAAATCACCGTCGCTGTGAAAAAGATACCTGGGTAGAACCGGAACCTTGCCGTAACCATGCGGCGCGTTGATTATATAGGTTGGGACGGCCAAACCGGAGGTATAACCGCGCAGCTGTTCCATTATTTCGATGCCCTCGTCCACCGTGGTGATGAAATGGCGCGTTCCTCTCACCGGCTTGGCATGAAAGATGTAATAGGGCCTTACCCTTATTTTCAACAACTCCTGGTTAAGCTTTTTCATGACAAAAGGGTCGTTGTTGATGCCCTTTAACAAAACAGCCTGGTTTCCCAGGATTACTCCCGCTTCGACCAGCCTGTCACAGGCCTGTTTGCTTTCCGGGGTGATCTCACGCGGGTGGTTGAACTGGGTGTTAATGAAAATCGGCGGATACTTCTTCAACACCGCGCAGAGTTCGGGGGTGACCCGTTGCGGCAGGGTTACAACAGCCCGGGTGCCGAGGCGTTTTATTTCCACATGCTTTATTTTGTCAAGCTCGCTTAGCAGCCAGTCTATTTTCCTGTCGCTCAAAAGCAAAGCGTCGCCGCCCGTAAGTAAAACATCCCTTATTTCCCTGTTCTTCCGGACGTATTCCAGCGCCGCAAGCAGGTTATAGTGCCGCTGGTGTTTGTCAACCTCCCTGAAGTTCCGGCGCCTCTGGCAATGCCGGCAGTACATGGCGCAAAGGTTTGTAACATTGATGATCAAACGGTCGGGATAACGCCTTGTGACACAAGGAGCCGGGGAAGTGAACTCCTCGGCCATCGGATCCTCGCAACCCCTCTCATCCAGTTCCTCAAACGCAGGGACGGACTGAAGCTTGATCGGATCGTACGGCTCGCCGGGTTCCATCAATGAGGCGAAATAGGGTGAAATGGACCAGCGGTACCTGGCCCCTACCATGCTTATGCGTTCACCCTCCTCAACGCTTACACTAAAAAGTTCAACCAGGGTGTTCACGTTGTTAATCCGATTGGACAAATGCCAGTGCCAGTCATTCCAGTCTTCATCGGTGGCGCTGAAATATTCGAGCAGCCTATCCTTGTTCTCCTTGGTTGTTTCCCCCATGTCAAACCCGGTTTTTATCGCATCCTTCTTTTCCAGGTATTCAGCTATCTTTTTCTTGAGTTCCGCCGCCCGTACCAGGGCGGTGTTTCTCTTCTCTTCTTCGCTGGATTTACACTTCTCAATAGAAGATACGGCCATATAACCCCTCCATGGTTTGTTTATTAAACAAAATGCCCCAGACAAAGTGGCGGTCCGGGGTTGAAAAAGGGCAAAGTAAACGCATTCTCCCTTTCAACGCTTACAAAGTTAGCTGACGGATTCGGGTTGAAAGAGCAACCCTACTTTCCACAATATAACATATATGGGCCTTGTAGTAAATACTTGGACCATAGGAGATGTCCTAATATGCTTTGTCGCTAAATCCCATTGGATCCCTGCAAAGTATCTCCAACAACTTGGTTAATTTGGCCAAGTGTACCTCCTCGTCGGATATTATTTCCGCAAGAGCTCTGTTTACTTTCTTGTAAAGAGAAATCGCGATAATGTTTGAGTATTCGATTCCGGCCTTTCTTTCCCCCGCGACGGCTTTGCGAATCCCCTCGCAGTAATCCTGAAAAGCCGGCGGCCGGACGGGTTGCGTCGCTTCGACGGGTGTCACGCCCGTCAGTTCCTCGAGTAACTCGGTGATTTCCCTGGCATGATCCAGTTCATCCTTACGCGCCTCGGCGAACGCCTCCACACCATCGTACGTTTTGGACATGTTTCTTAACACAGCGTAGAATTCAGCCGTGGTGCGCTCATCAATCAAGGCTTCTTTTAGCCTTTCTACCACCTCGTAATCCCAACTCATGATAAAGCACCCCTCACCGCTATAATATTTATCAGGCTATAATATTCAGCGGCCAGGATTACGTGTGCGCCCCCCGCCCCAAGGCCTATAAACGCCGACTTGACCCGGTACGTTGCCATATGGCCGGCATTGTTCTATAATGGATGGAAGTGGAGGGTTTTGGAGTGAACCACAAACAAAGATACAGGTATCTGCGCACGGTAAAGGGCTACACCAGTGACAGGTATTTCAAGGAGATCAAAGAGAAAAACGCCGTCGTTGCCGAGATGCAACAGCAACAGATCCGCCTTTTAAATCTGGCGGAATCCCTTGCGAACCTGGCCGGGGCGTTGGAACACCTAAACCGCCGGTTAAAACAACTGAGGTGGTATCTGTAAACCCCGCGTATTTCTGCCTTGCTTCAGAAGCCTACTACTGTTAAAAGACAGGACTTCCACCTTATAGGCAACGCCCATGCCCGGGCACACAATAAGAAAGCCGCCCGGTGGACGGCTCCTGTTGGTGTTAAGCTCTGGCACTATTTTTATTATTAACTAATTCATCAAGGAAATATAACATATGCGTCAAGCATGCCTCAATGGTGTCCCCACGCGCTTGAGGAAGATCTGTTTTTTCAACCCACACCTGTACCTCATTGTTATGTAAGTTAATATCAATAAGTTCCTCGCAAAAAGACTCGAATACTTTTTGGGGGCCACCACGAACATTATACATGAAACCGTAAAGTAGCTACCCAAAACCCAGGAATTATGCGGCTTCAGGCCTCAAATTTATGTCAAAAAATTAGCAGAAAAGCAGGAACACCGCTCTTTTTCGGGAATTGGTAAGTTAGCACAA
>JBFMBL010000103.1:0-3132 GCA_040755195.1 Bacillota bacterium | reverse complement strand
TCACACTTCTCAATTGGCTGCGGGACCAGGATTCGAACCTAGACTACATGGTCCAGAGCCATGCGTGCTACCGTTACACCATCCCGCAATTCACAAAAATAATTATACAATAGAGCATCCATCCGTGCAAGGAGGAACTCAAATCAGGGTTACTTCGGTGTAATGTTTTTTTCGATCCACGCGGCAGCCCGATCGAGTCGTTCCAGTGTCCGGTTTTTCCCCAGGAGGGCGATCACATCGAAGAGACCGGGGCCGACCGTGCGTCCGGTTAAAGCCAGCCGTGTCGGATGAATAAGCTCCCCCCCGCTAATCCCGCGTTTTTCAATCAAATCCCGGTAAGCCGTCTCAGTGTTGCTTACGTCAAAAGGCTCCACCGGGGCAAGCGCCTCCCTGCCCTCGCGCAGCAATTCCGGCACCCCCTGCGCGGTGAAGACCTTCTTGACACCCTTGGGGTCGTAAACAAAGTCGTCCCGGAAGAAGTAGGAAGCCATATCGGCCAGTTCCAGCAGAGTCCGGGAACGCGACCGCACCGCTTCAAGCACCCTGAGAAGGTATTCCCGCTCCGCAGCCGTAATGTTCGCACCGACAAGGCCGGCTTCCCTGCAAAAAGGGAGGGCAAGATCGTACAGGCGCTCCAACCCCATGCTGCTTATGTACTGGCCGTTAAGCCAGGTCAGCTTCTGTACGTCGTAGATGGCGGCATGCTTGGAGACCGCCGCCAGCGAAAACTCCCGGACAACCTCATCATGGCCGAGCAACTCGCGCTCGTCGCCCGGCGACCAGCCCAAAAGCGCCAGGTAGTTGAAGAGCGCCTCCGGCACGTAACCTTGGGCCTGAAACTCCTCCACTCCCGTGGCTCCGTGTCGCTTGGAAAGCTTGGCCCGGTCCGGCGCAAGGATCATCGGAACATGGGCAAAAGCCGGCAGGGGGTAACCGAGCGCTTTGTATATAAGGATCTGCTTGGGCGTGTTCGAAAGGTGTTCCTCCGCACGGATAACATGAGTTATCCCCATGGTGGCGTCGTCGACCACGCACGCGAAATTATAGGTGGGTACGCCGGTCGATTTCATGATGATATAGTCGTCCAGCGTTGCGTTCTCAAACACCACCGAACCCCGAATTAGATCTTCCACTACCGTCTGGCCGCTTTCCGGCACCCTCAAGCGCAGTGCCGGTTTTATGCCCGCTGCTTCCTTTTCTGCCTTGTCTTCCGCGGAAATGCTGCGACACCGGCCATTGTAACGCGGCGCCCGCCCTGCCCGCCGGGCTTCCTCCCGGTCGGCGGCAAGTTCTTCGGGCGTGCAGTAACAACGGTAAGCAAGACCCGCCGTCAAAAGGCGCCCGGCCTCGCCACGGTACACATCAAGCCGTTCGGACTGGCGGTAAGGGCCATACTCACCACCGACCCCGGGGCCCTCATCCCAGTCCAGCCCCAACCAGCGCAGGCTGCGAACGATTCCTTCCTCGGCCCCGGTAAGACGGCGTTCGAAATCGGTGTCTTCCAGGCGAAGAATAAACCTGCCGCCGTTAGCCCGGGCGAATAAATAGTTAAAAAGCGCCGTCCGCGCCCCTCCTATATGAAGGCTACCTGTAGGGCTCGGAGCAAACCGAACCCGCACGCCGGAATTCAACTGGTTACACCTCCGGTTATTTCAAAATCAATCTTTACCCCAACGGTAAAGAGTCGGGTTCTTCGTCGATGGAAACACGGCCGGTCCCCTCGCAATACGGACACGGCTTCAGCAGCATCTCCGAAAGGCCGGGGTGTGCCTTTTTCCTTGTCATTTCCACCAGACCAAGCCTGGTTATCCCGAGGATGTGTGAGCGGACCCGGTCTCGTTTAAGCGCCTCTTCTAAAGCGTTCAGCACTTCCTGCCGGTGTTTCTCTTCAACCATATCAATAAAATCAATGATTATTATGCCGCCGATGTTCCTGAGTCTTAACTGCCGCGCGATTTCCCGCGCGGCGTCAAGATTTGTCTTGACCACCGTCTCCTCGAGGCTCTGCGAGCCTACATATTTACCGGTATTAACGTCTATAGAGGTAAGCGCTTCCGTCTGGTCGAAAACAATATACCCGCCGCATTTGAGCCAAACCCGGCGTTTTAACGCGCGTTCAACCTCACGGTCCACACCGTACGCAGCCATTAAATCCCGGCCCGTTTCCAGTTGCACCCGTTCCTTGAGTCCCGGCCCAAGTTCATCCATTATGGTGAAGACTTGCGCCTCGAGCTCGGGAGAGTCAACGATCAACCGTGTGACGTCAAGGGTAAAAAAGTCACGGAGGATGCGCGGCAAAAGCTCAATGTCCCTGTACAGCGCCCTTGGTCCGGGCTCGCGGCCTTTCCGGCGAATGTCTTCCCATTCCCCCAGGAGGGTTTGTAGGTCGTGCTTTAACTCCGCTTCGCCTACGCCTTCCGCCGCCGTCCGAACAATGAGTCCCATCCCGGAGGGACAGAGATTTACGGCAAGCCGCCGCAAGCGCTCGCGTTCCGCAGGCGGGGCTATACGGCGGGAAACGCCCGTATGCTGCATTGTGGGCGCCAGCACAAGGTACCGTCCTGGAAGCGTTATCTGCGTGGTTACCCGGGGCCCCTTCGCCCCAAAGGGTCCTTTCACCACCTGAACGATTACCTCTTGTCCCGGCCGGAGCAATTCCTTGATCCGGAATCGCCGCCCCTGGTTCTCGGCAACAGCCCGCGCATCATGCACGTAAAGAAACGAATTCTTCTCAAGTCCAATATCTACAAACGCCGCTTCAATACCAGGCAGTACGTTTTCTACTCTCCCTTTGAAAATACTCCCCACCAGTTCCGCCCCCGGAGGTTCAAAATACACCTCAACCGGCGAGTGTTCCTCCAAGACCGCCACGCGGGTACCTCCGTCCGCTGTTGATATTAATATCTCTTTTAGCACTGTTCTCGCTCCCGTTTTTCCTTCTAAGTAACTATTCAGGTCCCGGTCGTCGGGCGCGGCGATATGCTGCACATGGCTTTGTCAGCCGCCCAGGGGCAGTGCTCACGTATTTGAGAGGTGGGAGGTTGGATGTTAGAGGTTAGATACTTGTGGGAATTCGCTTATGAGCGAATTCCTTCGAGAATCCCACTTCCAACTTCCCACGTCTCACTTCCC
>JBFMBL010000102.1:0-3522 GCA_040755195.1 Bacillota bacterium | reverse complement strand
AACACAAACGGTATGCAAAAAAATAGTAAGAATCAAATGCCAAAAGCCAAAAGCAAAAAATTGAAACCCCATAGACTTGCCAGTCGCGACTTCATTCTTCTGAGGCAATCAAAAATTTTGCATATTACTTTTTGCGCGCAGGTATAGTAAAGGCTCAACAATCGGCTAACATCCGACAGTTGAGCCTTTTTTACGTGCAAAACTTCCGATTGCTCCCTTCAAGAACCTATCGGTGTGTATTCCGGATCAGCTAATTGTTCGTCAGACGGCCAATCAATCACCGGAAACGGATCCCAATCCAACTGCTTGTTACAAAGATCACACCGCAACCGGTTTGCCGAATGACCTTTCTCCCAAAGTACAAAGGCCTGTTCTGGTTGTTTACGGGTTATGCATTTCTGTAGGACAGCCACTTGTCTCAACTCCTTAATGGCTAAATATCTGAGCCCTTAATCATTGGTTATCCCGGACTTATGATGTCCTCCTTAGGTGTTCCTGAAGGCGATACGATTGTGCGTTCATGTTCAGAATTTGCGCTCTATGTGTTAACCTATCAACCAGAGCGGCAGTCATCATTGAATCGGGAAAGATTTCATTCCAGCGGGAAAATTCCAAGTTGGTGGTCACAATTATGCTTCCTCGTTCGTTTCGCTCGGATAATACATGGAAAAGCAATTCCGCCTGCGGCTTTGAGAAGGTTAGATACGAAAGTTCGTCCACTATCAATACGTCTACCTTCAACAATGCCCTGTCAATGCGGCTGAGTTGCTTCTCATGTTGGGCTTCCGTCAGTTCTATGGCAAGATTGGCCGCGGTGTAAAACCGGACTTTGTAGCCCTTAAGGCACAGCTTTCTCCCAAGCCCTATGCTTAGATGCGTTTTTCCGGTGCCAGGGTTACCGATCATGATGATGTTCTCATGCCTGTCTACAAACTCTCCAGTAGCCAGATGCCATATCAGAGCTTCTTCAACATGTGGTAGGTTCCGAAATTCGAAGTTGTCCAGACTTTTTTCCAACGGAAACCGCGCCTTCCGGACTCGCCGTACCGTTCATTCTCTTCCCGCTGCTTTATCTCCCTTGCCAGGATCTCGCCTAAAAAATGTTCATAGCTCATTCCTTGATTCCACTGCAAAAAACCCTTTTCAAGTCGGCGAACTTGAGCGAAAAGCTACTGGATTTAGCAGAAAAATAGAGCTACGCCCAGAAATATAATTAAAGGACAAAGATATTACGAGTTTTCGAGCGAAGAAGAAGAGTGAAGGGGGTATTCCAAATATTTCGAAAGAATAACCACCACCTTCAAGAGAACATATTTGATAGCTTTGCCGCGATGAATACCAAAACCCAGCAACGATTAGAGAAAACATGGGCGCCGATATACTACCGACACGTGTTCTGTAACATTGAGGAAACCCCGTTTGCCGTTTTGTATAGCAGGGACAACGGTCGTCCCAACTTCCCCGTCAACATCCTGCTCTCTTTAGAATTCATAAAACACCTGAAAGACTACACCGATGAAGAAATTATCGAGCAATTCTACTTCAACTACCAGGTCAATTACGCACTGGGTCTACGCACCCTGGGCGAGCTTTACTTAGCCCCGCGCACCCTTTACGAGTTCCGCGAGCGGGTTTACCGGTACACCATAGAGAACCCTGGTAAAGACGACCTCATCTTTGGCCAGTTTGAGAAACTGACGGCACACTTCCTGAACACGGCCAAAATCAACGCCAAAGAGCAGCGTGTAGACTCCACGCAGATCATGCCCAACATCAAGCAGGCCGGGCGGCTGTCCCTGGCGTACGATGTCCTGGTGCAAGCCATAAAAACCTGCCCGGCGGAAATCCTCCCGGAGCACCTAAAACGCATCCCTGAACCGGACTACGAAAAGGAACTCCTTTATCGTTGCCGCGGCAGTCAAACAAAGAACCGCCTGCAGCAGATGATCAAGTTGTGCGCCGAATTACTTACCGTCACCCAGTCCCATCCGGAGGTCCGCGCTTCAGACGCCGTTTGTCTTGTGAAACGGTTTTACAAGAGCAGGCCACCTTCGACATGTTCAGAAAACCTGGGTAGCCAAACAGAACAAGGAAATTGCCGCCGGTTCCCTGCAATCGGCATATGATCCCGACGCCACCTACCGTAAAAAAGGCGCAAAGGAATACACCGGCTACGTGGTCAATATTGCCGAAACCTGCGCCGATAACAATCCGGTTCAGCTCATCACCGATTACACCGTCAGGGAAAACAGTGTTGGCGATGCACAGATGCTCGAAGACCGTCTTTCGGCCATCAAGGAAAAAACGGAAGTCACCGACATTTATGCCGATGGCGGCTACTACAGCGAAGAAGTTGAATTGCGAGCGGAAAAGAACGACATCACCATGCACTACACCAACATGACTGGAAGTAAACCCGATACTGAGAAAATACCGTTTACCGCGTTTACGATAGAAGACCATAAGATCATCGTTTCCTGTCCCCAAAAACAACGTCCCTTGAGCAGCGGCTATAACAAGGAAACCCACATCCTAACCGCTCACTTTGACCTTGAGAGTTGGCAACAGTGTCCAGTGAAAGACAACTGTCCAGTCAAGATTAAGAAAAAAAGTGCGGTATTGCGCATAAGCCGGAAAACCATCTTTGCCGCCGAAGCCCGTGAACGCATGAACGTCAGGTCAGAGCGCAAAGAATCCGCAAGCCGGCGTGCCGCCATTGAAGGCACCAACTCGGCGCTGAAGTGTTCACAGGGCGCTGACAAGCTGCGGGTGCGCACGAAGGTTAAAAGCAGTCTGGTTGTGGGTATGAAAATGATCGGCCGTAACATCCGTCAAATGGTTCGCTTCTTCCGCGGAGACATTCGTAAGAAAGCAGCCGAAATTCTCGGGAACGCAAATCAAGGGGTTACTGTCCCTATTTAGGAAAAAAACCACGGGAAACGGGTAAAGTAACTTAGAATACCATAGTTTCGAGGGATGCGGAAGAAACTGCTCAACCAATAGTTACCAAAAACAACGCTGAAATCCAAGTGGTTTGGACGAGAACGGAAGATTCAATGTACTTTCCGCAGTGGAATCATATTCTATATTCTATATTCTACCTACTGACTACTACCTGCTGGCTACTGGCTACTGGCTACTTGCTACTTAACTCCCGGACTATCCTTTCCGGGTGTGTATAAAGGTTAAAACGCTCGCCGCGGGCAAAGCCGATAGCGGTAACGCCCTCGGCGATTGCAATTTCAAGACCTTTTAAGGTCGGGGCGGCGGGGGACACTATCACACGTATGCCTGAGCGCGCAACCCTTTCCATTACCCCGCAGGTCAGACGACCGCTGAAAGACAGAATAAGGTTTGAAGGATTCAGCTTTTCTCTTACAATAAAACCGGTTATTTTGTCCAATACATTAAAACGTCCCGTATCTTCGACGGTAAATAAAACCTTCCTGCCTTCGGCGATAAGCCCGCAGTGTACCGCGCCGGTTTTGCGGAACAGTTGATTGTTCGCGAGTTCCTCCGCAA
>JBFMBL010000101.1:0-3548 GCA_040755195.1 Bacillota bacterium | reverse complement strand
CTATGACATAAAACCGGAACTGCTTGGTTATTTAAAGTGAATGCTGTTATGAAGAGCCGTGTGCGTAAATAGCGCAAGCACGGTTCTGAGAGGGGTTATGCCCGCGAGGGCATAACCTACTCGACCCTTGACACCCCTCATGTTACGGGCAGCGGCTTTATTTTGCGAAGCGATTCCGCCTCCACAAAAATGCGGCCGACTTCCGGCACCGCGTTCCGAATCCTCTTTTCCACGTCGTCGATAACCTTCTCCAACTCGTCGGTGGTAAGGCCCTCCTTGAATTTGACGTGAAGGTTTACAAGAATCTGTTCCGGGCCGACGTGCATTGTAAGAACCTCAAGAAGTTTAACGACTTCGGGTATCTCATTGACGGCGGCAATAATTAAATCGCGGTGATGATGAGACGCGCTCTGGCCGATCAGAAGGCCCATGGTGTTCCGGGCAAGATAAAACGCTACAGTCGCCAGTACCAGGCCGATGAAAACCGAGGCGAGAGCGTCAAAAACGGCGTTGTTCATGATGTGGCTCAAGAAAATACCCAGGGCGGCAAGGACGATGCCGAGCATGGCGGCGGTGTCTTCAAAGAATACGATTAAAAGGGTGGGATCCTTCGTCTGCCGCAGGCTGCTGAAAAGGGAGCCTTTCCGGAGGCTTTTTAATTCTCGTATTGCAGCGCGGAGGGAGTAGCTTTCAAACAGGACGGAAAGTCCCAGCACAATATAATTCACGAGCGGATCTTCAAGGCGGTGCGGGTGCAAAACCCCTTCCACGCCTTTGTATATCGATAAAACAGCGCCGACGAAAAACATGGTTACGGCAACAAGAAAAGCCCAGAAATATCTTTCCTTTCCGTATCCGAAAGGGTGCTCGGCGTCCGGCGGGCGCGTGCTGCGGCTGATGCCTACCAGGAGAAGCACCTGATTGCCGACGTCGGCGAGAGAGTGCAGAAACTCAGCAAGCATTGAGGAACTATGAGTGATAACGGCGGCGGTGAGTTTGGCGGTAGCGATCAGACAGTTACCGATCAGCGCGGCTACTACGGCCGTATTTTTTGTCGCCATCAATAGACACCCCTTTAATTTATCCCAAGAATCAATAATATCATAAGAATTCCGGCTTGTTAAAAAAATTCTGCCATAATGCCATTTCGTCACTGGTGAATGAAAAAAGGCATACTACTGCGAACGGGCATGCTATTTCGATTCAGTTTGGTGTATA
Organism: Bacillota bacterium; assembly: GCA_040755195.1. GTDB lineage: Bacteria > Bacillota > Desulfotomaculia > Desulfotomaculales > Ammonificaceae > SURF-55. The sequence goes on along the minus strand of JBFMBL010000101.1, from coordinate 2,330 downwards.
CTGGTTCATGATTATACTTACTGCTGACGGGAGGTAATAACATGCTGGTGTCGACTACGCCAAATATCGAAGGGAAGAAAATAATAAAGTATCTCGGCCTGGTAAGCGGAGAGGCGATCATGGGGGCCAATATCTTTAAGGACCTTTTCGCCGGGTTGCGGGATATTGTCGGGGGAAGATCCGGAACATACGAGCAGGAGTTGCGGAAGGCCAAAAACCTCGCTCTTGACGAAATGGTCGATCAGGCCGGAAGGCTGGGCGCCAATGCCGTGGTTGGGGTAGACCTGGACTACGAGACCATCGGCACCGGCGCGGGCGGAAACATGCTGATGGTGAGCGCAAGCGGCACCGCCGTGTTTTTCGAGGAGTAAGTGCCAAGGGGACGGTTCTTGAAGGGAGCAATCGGAAGTTTTGCACGTAAAAAAGGCTCAACTGTCGGATGTTAGCCGATTGTTGAGCCTTTACTATACCTGCCCATTTCGACATAAAGTCCTGCCTATTTGTAATGCTTATATTCCGCCGCTTACAGTCCACCTGCAAGGTAATCATCCCCGAAAAAGGCCGCAGCCTGCAAAGATTTCACGTATAATGTTATAAGCCAAACAAACAGAAAACCGCATGTATGCGAAATACCTTGCTTAAATATGTGCCAGAATATATATGTTAATAGTTAACAAAGAATTAAACTCATTGACCGTCAGAAATTTCACTGCTATAATTCACATTAGGATATAATCACTGGTTTTAGCCCTTTTCTAGAGGGGGTTGAACCCACAAAAATAGAGACAAAAAAACAAGCCCGAGAACCGGCCATTCTCGGACTTGCTGCTGAAATCAGCTTATGTTGTTGAATTATATGATAACGCAAAAATACTGCGAATGCAATGTTGATCCTGCTGGCGGATGCATTTTGTCTCGGAAAGGAGAGGTATGGCGGGGTATAATCGTTACTATATGGCAGGGTATAATCATTACTATGTTAATGACAATCCCCAAGCCGACAGTGGTGATCATGAAGTCCACATAGGTACGTGCTTATGGTTGACACTGGTTAAAAGCAAAACCTACTTGGGCTATTTAGCTAACTGTAAGGATGCAATAGAAAAAGCCAAGACCATTTATAGCCAAGTAGACGGATGTGCCTATTGTTGTAAAGATGCTGCAAGTAATAAGTGAATTAATCGATTAACGAGGGATGCGGCTCCGTCTGCCTCCCTTGAAAATAGTACTTCTTTTGCTGGGCGCCGCGATGAGCTTCACATAGCTACGTCAGCTTGGCAAGGCCGGGTCCTCACCCAGCACTCAGCCTTTAAGTAGTAATCATCTGCACTTTTACAGGTAGAACTGAGTGCTGGGCTCCGGCCCGTCTTTGCCAATCTTCCTTGCTCTGCTTGCTTCTCACGGCGTTTCGTTTATGTTACACTAATGCAGCTACGCAACATGCTTACGGGTCTACATTTTCATTTCGTGGTACCGTCTTCGACGCGACAGGGTCATCAGACTCGGGGGTTGCGCTTTGTCCCCGTGTTCCCTGTTCCCGACTTCGGACTTCGGACGTCGGACTTATTTTCAGGGTAGCCCTTATAATTATTCTCCCGGATGCCATTTGAAAGGGAGTGAAAAAGTGACGGCGTTAAAAAATGTAAAGCTCGGGGAAATTGCCGGTATATTGAACGGTCTGCCCGATACCAAGCTTGTAAACAATGCGGATGCGATAACCTACAACTTTATTCAGCCCAATCATTTGGGAATTTTCAATGATATACAAAGCACTTCAGAAATAAAAAGGCAAACCCCCGTTGATGACAACTACTTCATTCGAAAGAACGATATTTTGCTGAAACGGCTGAATCCGGACATCGCAACGTTAGTAAGCGAGGATATATCGAATACAACCTTTTCGAGCAATCTCTTTGTTATCCGTGTTTTCAAAGACTATTACCCGGCCTATATAGCATGCCTGCTGGAAAACCGGGGTGTGGCATGGCTGAACAGTAATATTGTCGGTTCAGTTGCGGCCATTAAGTCCATATCCGTAAAAACACTTGCGGCGTTGGATATACCTGCGATAGAGTATGAAAAACAAAAAGCAATTGGTCGGATATGGATGCTGCACAAAAAGCGAAAAAAGTTGCTGGGCGATTTGATTGCAGAAAATCAAAAACTTATGGCGGCAGTAATAAACAATATCACAGCAAGCGCAAAGGAGAAAGAATGATGCCCACTACAAGAAAAGACATCGAGGCCGCTCTTTGGAGAGGCGCGAATACATTCAGAGGTACCATCGATGCGGCCAACTACAAGGATTACGTTTTATCGATGCTCTTTGT
>JBFMBL010000100.1:0-3792 GCA_040755195.1 Bacillota bacterium | reverse complement strand
TGTTTTACATCCGTCAACGCAGCGCTCAGATCCCGGACCGCCTTGCTTGCCCGGGCGGCGATACGGGCTGTTGACTCCATCTGGCTCAAAACACGGGCCGCAGTTTCCTGGATATACTCGGCCTGCTCAGTGGTGCGTTCTGAAACACCGGAGAGTTTTTGCGCCCGGCTGCCGACATCTTCTATAGCCGTAAGGGCTTGATTAAGAATGGCCGTCGTATGACCGGACGCTGCCGCTGCTTCCTGTGCCTTCTCCCGCAAATCTGCGGCAAAAGCGCCCATCTCTGCGGTCGTGGCCTGAAGTCGTTCGGTGAGACGGCGGAGGTTAATCAACATGACACCGAACGATCGAGCCAAGCGCCCCACCTCGTCATGGGAAGCAACCTCAAGTTCCTGCGGTGTCAGATCACCCCTGGCAATGCGTTTCACCTGCTCTTCGATCCGTCGGACGGGATCGGCGATCGTCCGTGAGATATAAAGAGCCGCAGCGATTCCGAGGAGCAGACAGAAAAGTCCGAGGGCGGTCGCGGCAGTGGTAATCCGCTTCACCAGTCTGGCATTTTCCTTCGCAGCCTTATCCATCAATTCCTGTTGATATCCGATGAACGCCTGCCCCTGGGCGATCACTCCTCGAACCGTCCCCCGCTGGGCTATGGTGAGGCGAACCACCTCGGACAGTTTTTGCTGGTCTGTAAGATCTCTGCGCTCGCGCACCGCGATGATGCTCTGGGCATACACCTCGGTGAAGCCGTGAACGTTTTGTTTTAGATTCTCAAAGAGAACCTTTTCATCGCTCGTGGTTAAACCCCTTTCGAGTTCGGCAAGCCCTTTGTCCACCAGGTCCGCCTGCCGCCGGAATTCGGTTTGATACTCCTGGCTTCCGGTCAGGAGGTATGTCCTCAGCATCAAAGCCTCGTATTCAACAGCCAGTAAAAGATCTTTAGTTTTACTCACCGTGCCGGCACGATGAACAATCAGGTCGTCATAGGAACGTTGCATCCGGTGCATGCTTGACAGCGCCATGAAACCCAGGACGGCGAATATCAAAAAAACGCTGAGGTAACCGGTCAGGATTTTGTGCCTGATGTGCATAGACTTTTCCCCCTACAATGAACCAGTGTAAAACAAAAGGTACGGAAGCGCTAAAATTTTACACTGCGGCGGCCCTCCAACCGCATTATACTGCTTACGAGTGCAACGCATCAACGGAAAATATTCATAACCGTCCCGCGCTAAACCTACCGGGTTCAACGGCGAATGAACAGAGGGGGAATAAGTGTTTATGCGCATAACATACCGCAGCTTAAAGACACCAATGACCGGCCCGTTTAGAGTCAACATCTAACCTTGCCCTAAAAAAGGTGGGCATAGCTCTCACCTCCAACCTCTCACCTCTCACCTCTCACCTCTAAATTACGCGGGCAGGGTTACCATAAAACACGTCCCTTTTATTTCATCCGATGCAACATCTACCGTACCAAGCAGTTCTTCGGCAAGGGTCTTAACTATGTGCAATCCGAGACCGCTGTGCCCTTCTCCTTTCGTAGTCCGACCGGGCTCAAAAATCAACTCGGCCATCTCCGGGCTGATCACCGGTCCCTGGTTGCTCACCTCGATTTGCAGAAGAGGGCCGGCCCTGTAGACCTTAACATTAACACACCTGTCGTCCGTTTCCATACCGGCGACCGCGTCAAAGGCGTTGTCGATAAGGTTACCGATAATCCTCGCAACGGCGAGAGCTTTTGTCCCCAAATGATTAAGTGAGGTGGAAACATCAGTGTCAAGTCTGATGCGCCTGATATCAGCTTCGGTCACTTTTGCCCTGAGAAGGGCGCCGATTATCGGGTTGTCAACCTTCAGTACGCTGTTGAGAATTGAGATGTTCCCTGATATTTGCTCAAGGTAATGAGAAAGATCCTGGTAGCGCTTTTCCCGGCATAGGGCCAAAATTCTTTCGCTATGGCGTATAAACTCCTGATTCTGAGCATGCGTGGACTGGGCCAGGCTTGTAAAACTTTCGGCCATGGCGGTTCTGGCGGTTAGCAGAGCATCTCTTTTGTGCAGATGAACCATTCTTATGGCGATAAATACACTGAGCAGTATGCTTGCCGCAAAAGCCGCCGGAATAGCCCACAGGTCGGGGGAAACAACCACCTCCCCCCGAAAGTACGTTAAATAGGCCGCAAATAACAGCATTAACTGGGAAAAAGCTACCACAAGAACTGAATACCTGCCTGTTGCCCGGAAACTGTGTTCGCTTGTCCCCGCAACATCGAGGGGCAACCGCCAGCCTTTCATCCGAGCCAGTAAGGTGGTGACAGCCAGCGGAATCATAGTGCCCCAGGAATATATTTTCGAGGAAGCGCCGGTTAAACCGCCGTTTTCCAAAAGCGATAAACCGGCAGCATAGATCACAATCTGAATGGCGCCGATACCCAGCAGTATAAACCAAACTACAAGAGTATGGCGCCATTTAAACCCCGAGTATAGAAACACGATCGGGCAGCAAACCAAACAAACCAATAAAAACCGCCAAGGAACGGAAACGGGCAAATTGAAGATCAAGAAAATAGTAAACCCTAATACACTTCCCGCGAGAAGAACCCTCTTAAGATTCTTTGCCGTACCCGTTAAGATCAGAGCCAGGAATAACACCAGGTTGGTTTCCAGGATAAAGAATGCGATCCGGGTAACAGAAAAGTCCATAATGACACCTAACCGGGTTATAATTTTAGTTGCTTGCTATGCGTTTCTTTGATTTTTGACTAACCGGCAAAAGTCGTTAAATCTTTCGCGGCGCATCGTGACCTTGAAAGGATAACCGCGAAAAGAGATTTCGTAAGCTCTATCGGTATAAGGGACAACCCTTTCTACGCGATTAATGTTGATGATAAAGCTCTTGTGACAACGGAAGAAGACTGTACTGTCAAGCCGCCGCTCTATTGAAGACAGTCTATCCACGGTTTCATACCGGTTGCCGCCAGCATGAATGATGCACTTCTTCCCCATTTTTTCAATAAAAATAATATCTTTCGTTCTTATCACGGCGGCGCCGTGCCCGTATTTAAGGACAAGTCTTTTCTGGTTACCCGTATTGTCTTCGTCATCAAGGTCAGGCGTTGACGAGTAATCTGCATTGAAAGTTGTAAATCTCAACTGAATAAATCGCCTCGCCTTTGCCAGTGCACGCCCGATTCTATCCCGATTCAAAGGTTTTACCACGTAGTCAACGGCATCAAGGTCAAAGGCTTCAGCGGCATAATGAGCGTGAGCGCTTATGAAGACGGCGAAAACATCCGGGTGTTCTTTTTGAAGACGAAAGACCGCGCTTAACCCGTCCAGATCGGGCATTTGAACATCTACAAAAACAACTTCCGGAACCGTTTCGGCAACCTGTTCAAGCAGGCCCTCGCCGGTATTGGCAGTCCCGACAACCGTAACCCCTTCAAAGGTCTCCAGCATGGTCTTTAATAATCTGGATGTCGGTTCATCATCATCCGCTACCACGACCCTTAAAGTCCCGCCGGACATAAAGACCTCCTAAAAAGCAATAAGTTTTGTTGTATAAAATAATACACCAAAGTACAATGAACTTAATACAGCTTTTTTAATCCGGCTGATTATTTCGCGAGTTTTTAAGGTGAACTTTAAAAGATGGGTAAGATAATATGACCAATATTAGCAATCATGTGTTAAATTATGGATTAACATTCTATAGCATGGGTATCGGTGCCGCCGTTTTCATATCCCTTGCTTTAATTCTTGCCGGCTATAACGTGTACGAAAACCGGTA
>JBFMBL010000099.1:0-3809 GCA_040755195.1 Bacillota bacterium | reverse complement strand
CGGGAATCGTCTTGAAAAATTTTCAGTAAAAGGCATAAACCTAAAAGGTAAGAATATACATTGTCTAAGCCGGCTGGAAAAAATTGATAAATTACTTATTTTAAATAGGGAGGGAGTTTGATGGAGAACCTCTTTCGCGATATCAGCGAGCGCACCGGGGGTGACATTTATATCGGGGTTGTCGGGGGGGTGCGCACGGGTAAGTCCACCTTTATCAAGCGGTTTATGGAGCTGTTGGTGATTCCAAATATTGAAAACGTTTACGACCGGGAGCGGGCCCGCGACGAACTACCGCAGAGCGGGACCGGCAGAACCGTTATGACGACCGAGCCGAAATTCGTGCCCAACGAGGCGGTGGAACTTGCCCTCGACTCCGGGGTAAAGCTCAGGGTGCGCCTGGTGGACTGTGTCGGCTACAAAGTAGAGGGGGCGCTGGGATACGAAGAGGAAGACGTTCCGCGCATGGTGACCACGCCGTGGTTCGACGAGCCGATTCCCTTTGACGAGGCGGCGGAGGTTGGGACAAGGAAGGTCATCCAGGACCATTCCACCATCGGGGTGGTGGTCACTACGGACGGAACCATCACGGATATCCCGCGCGAGTGCTACGTTGATGCTGAAGAGCGTGTGATCCAGGAATTGAAGGATTTGAAAAAGCCGTTTATAGTCGTCATGAACAGCACGCGGCCTCATGCGCCGGATACACTGGAACTCGTCGCCGAGCTGGCGGAGAAATACGATGTTCCCGTGCTTTCAATCGACGCCGAAGAAATGACCGAAAATGATATTTACGGCCTGCTTGAGGAAGTGCTCTACGAATTCCCGGTGAGCGAGGTGAATATCACCCTCCCGCTCTGGGTAGACGAACTGGGATCGGGGCACTGGCTGCACCAGAAGTTTGAAAACGCGGTCCGTGACGCTATCCAGCAGGTACGGCGCGTCCGTGACATCAAAGGGATAACGGCGTCGCTCGCGGAGCAGGACTTCATCGGCAACGTGGAGATCAAGGAAACAAACCTGGGAGCCGGCACCGCCTCCCTCGGTGTGACGGCGGTGGAAGGCCTTTTCTATCAGGTGCTTTCCGAGGTCACCGGGTTCACCATCGAGAACGACCGGAACATACTCAGCCTGATGAGGGACTTCAGCGTCGCCAAACGGGAATACGACAAGTATGCCACGGCCATTCAGGAGGTAAGGGACAACGGGTACGGTGTGGTGACGCCGCGAATTGAGGAGATGAATCTTGAAGAGCCCGAACTCATTCGTCAGGGAAACCGGTTCGGCGTAAGGCTGAAAGCCAGCGCTCCCTCGCTGCACATAATCCGCGCCGACATTACCACGGAGATTACGCCGATAATCGGGACCGAGAAGCAGTGTGAAGAGTTGGTACGGTTCATACTGAACGAGTTTGAGGAAAACCCCAAAAAAATATGGGATTCGGAGATCTTCGGCAAATCGCTGCACGATCTGGTGCGGGAGGGCATTCAGAACAAACTTCACCGGATGCCGGAAAACGCGCAGGTGAAACTGCAGGAAACTTTAAAGCGTATCGTTAACGACGGCTCAGGCGGCCTTATTTGTATAATAATATAGAATGTAGAATGTAGAAGTCGGAAACCAGGTTTCAGAAGTGAGCTAAAGCCGATGGGCCAAAATAAATTCAGTTTCTAACTTCCGACATCCGACATCTGACTTCAGACGTCCGAAATAAGAAGCCCTTCCTAAAGGAAGGACTTCTTATGTTAAGAGCTCGTATTGACCTGCGCTCCGGCTATCCTGCATCCTTGGCGGGCTACGTACAGCCTTTCGGCTATACGTAACCCTTGCAGAACCCAGGATAACCTTTGCCCGACTAATGTACGTACCTTCGGAGCCACCGGTAACCTCTCGGCTACCGGCAACCCCTACTTTGGGGCACGTACATTAATCTTGGTTCGACCGATAGTCATCCTCTTTGACCCGGAAGCAATCCTTAGGACTGCTTCCGAGCACTTTAGAGAAAGACTACCGATCTGCCCTCCGGCTAATACAGAGCCTTTTTGACCCTGTATTAACCTTTGGTCGACTGCTGCTGCGCCATCTTGTGACACAGCAGCAATCTTTACTCGGCCAATACGAACCCTGTTGAGCTTAGTATGAACAGAAATTACAAAAATATAACGTGTACCCGAAAAAATTTGCGATAATATATAAGTACATGCCTGCCAGGAGTTGAATGAAGATGGACCGGAAAGTCCGCGTTGCGCTTTTGTCTGTGGGTTCCAATACCATTCTTACCGCAGGTAAGCTTGCCACCGGCCTTGCAATGAACTCCGTCAGCGTTCTCTCGGAAGCATTCCATTCGGGTACCGACCTGCTGGCCGCGCTGATAGCCTTTGTTTCCCTGCGCCAGGCCGCCAAGCCCGCGGACGACCGGCACCAGTTCGGCCATGGCAAGTTTGAGAACATCGCCAGTATCATCGAGGCCTTCCTCATTGTTTTGGCCGCCGGTTATATCCTTTTCCACGCCGTGGGTAAACTTACACATCCTTCACCGGTTGAAGCTTTGGATATCGGGGCCGTGGTGATGGGCATCTCGGCGATTGTAAATGCGGGTGTTTCTCATATTCTCTTGAATACGGCTAAGGAGACGGGTTCGCCGGCCCTTGCCGCGGACGGGTGGCACCTGCGCACCGATGTATACACCTCGCTGGGCGTGTTTGCCGGTATCGGCGCCATGCAGATTACGCATCTCACGATCATCGATCCCATCGCCGGAATAGCGGTGGCGCTTCTTATTTTAAAGGCGGCATACGAACTGATCCGGGATTCCTTGTACAGCATTCTCGACGTAAGCCTTCCGGAAGAAGAAGAAGAGGCTATAAGAGCCGTACTTGAAAAGTTTAAAAACGACTATGTGGAGTACCACGCCCTTCGGACCCGCCGCGCCGGCGCCGAGCGGCACGTGGACTTACACCTGGTTTTGCCCTCCGAAACCACGGTAGCCATGGGTGATGTACTGGTACGGCGTATCCAGGAAGAGATTGAAGCGCGTTTTCCTAGGACTTCAGTCATTATTTATACGGAACCGTGCAGCGTTAACTGCGAAATCTGCAAGATGTACTGCAAACTCACCCTCGTTAATCCCCCCGAAAAACAAATCTCACCGCCAAGACGCCAAGAACGCCATGAATCAAGAAAATAAATATGTGACAACAGGTAAATCGCTATTTCCGCGCCGATTTTCATTCGTTGTACGGTTTGCCGCATGAGGAACTCTCTTCAAGGACAATCTTCTGAAAAATAATCCTTTTTTAAAAAAGTTCGTTGTTTAAGTTATTAACGAAGGCGAAAATGCGCATAATATTGTCAGATTGCCGACAAACATCAAAAAAGGGGGTTAAAAGACAAATGGTTACCTTGGCGGCGCCGCTTTCGGAGTACTTCCTCTACGTCGACAACCGGCTTCCGGAAGAGGCATGGAGGGTCCTTCGCGCACTTGGCGACGGGGGCCGGATGAACAAAGAGGAATTGTCCCTCATGTCCCGGGTCAAACGAGCGGTCCTTGACCACGTTGTGATGCAACTGTATGCTTTGGGCTTAGTTGACGTGACCGCGGAGGGGAAAAGCAAGATCTGCAGCCTGACCAGGTTGGGAGAGGAATTTTCCCACATGCAGCGGGACAACCGGTAAACCGTTCGATAGAAGTACCGGAAACACTGCTCCCAAAGTTGAGGGTCGCCCTGGCGGCCCTTTTTGCATTGTATCGCCGGGGAAATATGCTTTTTGCTTATTATGGATAAGTTCGGTTCAGACTGAATTTAAAAATA
>JBFMBL010000098.1:0-3827 GCA_040755195.1 Bacillota bacterium | reverse complement strand
GAACAAAAAATTCCACCGGGGGGATTCACAGGTATAAAGATTTACGGAAAAGCAGGAATATAAATACAAAGGACGAATTTTTATATATTTAAAGTTTATTTACATATAACAAAGGAGCTGCGAAGGTGGCAACCTCAAACCGTTACCGGGTTTACGCAGCAGTAACAATCGTTGTAATAGTGGTTGTTCTCGGTGCAAGGTTGTTAACCGGCAAAAAGGCGGCGGTTACCGGACTGGATGTTTTGCCGGGCGGTGTGACCCGGGTAATCGCCGGAAAACCGGGGCAGGAACTCAACACCCCGCTCGACGTTGCGGTAGCCGATAACGGTCAGACCTATGTCGCGGACTCCTTATCCGGGCGGGTGCAGGTTTTTTCCCGGTGGGGCCGGCCGAAAGGCTTCCTCGGCAATGGAAAGCTCTCCTTCACCTACCCTAACACAGTGGCGGTAGACGCGTACGATAATGTGTACGTAGGGGAGTTTGTCACCGGTCAGATCAGGGTCTTCACCGCCAAGGGAAAACTGCTCCGAACCGTAGATGCAAAAAGCGCCGGAGCGGCAATCGCCCCGCTCGATATGGCGGTTAGTGACGACGGGGGCCTGCTGATCGCCGACCGCCAGGGAGCGGTGCTGATCCTTGACCGGGAAGGACGGTTGAAAAAGCGTATTAACCGGATCGAAGGCGCTTCACCGGAAACGTTGTCTTTTCCTAACGGAATCGCCCAGGACGAAGCCACCGGACGCATCGTCGTGGCCGACAGCGGCAACCGGAGGCTTCTGGTGCTCGACCGGGAGGGAAAGCTCGTCCGGGTAATCACGAGCGGAAAGTTGTCGCACCCGCGTGGAGTATCTTTTTTTGATGGAAAGTATATCGTTGCCGCTGAAACATTCAAGAGCGACCTGTTGGTATTTGACCAGCTAGGAAGGCTTGTTAAAACCTTGAAGGTCACAAATCAACCCGGTCTGACCTACATAATGCCAAACGGCTTGTGCGTGTATGAGAACCGGGTTTATGTCGCGGACAGAGCGCATAACGTCGTTCTTGTTTTCGGCAGAGAAACATAGGTAATTACTCAGGCACGGGTTTCAGGGATGAATTCTGACCCTGAATAAATACCATTTTTTTGATATTTCTGTTCTCTGTGAACTTTGTGCCTCTGTGGTGAAATATTTTGGTTCCGGCTCGTCCGGATTAGGGGGAATTAGTCATGCCGGGTAAAAAAAGAAGGTTGTTGCCGCTCGCTCTTGCAATCGCCGTTATGCTGGCGGTTTTGAGCGGGCGCTTCCTGACAGCCGCCGTCGGCACCGATGTTTATGACGGCGGTCAGGATAATCCTCCTGCGGAAGAGTTCGCACCCTCCGCTACTGATACCGACCCCCCCGCGCCGCCCACCGGGCTTACCGTAAGTGACCCGGGAACCGGCGACTACCTGGTGCTGCGTTGGAACCCGAACTCGGAGCCGGACCTCCTTGGATACCGTATTTACAGGGCGATAGGCGACGGGGTCGACGCGCCCTCCGACGGCGCTTATCAACGGCTCGGAAGCTCCATGGTGGACACCCAGGTTCCGGAATACACAGATACCACGGTAAGCAGGGACGTCTACTACTCCTACCGGGTGACCGCTGTCGATCAATCGGGAAACGAGTCCGGAGTCCCAGCGGCCGGTTCCACCTTTGCCGTAGACATTACCCCTCCGGCGACACCACAGGGATTCAAAATAAAGGAGCTTGATACCGGGCATGATGCCGTTATCTCCTGGCAGGCAAATACCGAGCCCGACTTAGACGGCTACCGGCTCTATAGGTCTCTTGAAGCGTCAGGGCCTTTCGAACTATTAAAAACTTTGGAACGCGGCGAAAGCGTCTATAAGGAAGAAGGGCTCACCCAGGGCCAGTGGTATTACTATTACCTTGAGGCCTTTGATGAAAACGGCAATAACTCCGTTCCCACGCCGGTCCTTTCGGTGCGGCCGCGCCAGGCGGTATCCGTAGGCTTCGAACAGGAAGAAGCTCAAATGCCCGCTTATTTGTATATCGAGACAGACTGTTCCGCACTCTTCCTCAATATTCCGGGAGACAATATCAGAGTCCGGGCCCGCGCTGTAGATAACAATGGTAATGAGGTGCCTCTTTCAGGGGTATTTCGCTTCGCCGCTGCGTTCGGGCGCTTCCAGAACCCCATAGTGACCGGAACCGGCACGGCTGAAGCCACATTTAACGCCGACCGGGTCGGCGGCGGCGAGATTGCGGTGGAATACTTCCCAACCGGAACAGAGGACCCGGCGCTGGTGGACGGCACAAACGTCCGGGCTCTGTACTGGCGGATTTCCCTTTCGGTATCCGGCAACAAGACAACCACGGGGTCAAGCGATATCGGCCTTACCGCTCAAGTGAATGACCAGGAGGACAAACCGGTTACCGATTATGCGGCGAAAGTTGTATTTGAAACCACAACCTCACCGGATCCGCTTAAGGACAAAGGGAACAAAGAAGACAAAGGCGTTAAACGCCGGGCCGGGCGCTGGCACGGGCGCGCGCACGCCGATATCGTCTCCAACGGCCGGCCAAGCGGCATATCCTCAGGGTCCCCGGATTCCGGCGGCACAATCGAGGCTAAGTGGGTAGCGAGCACTGTCCCCGGCGCCACACGCGTGCAAGCGGTCCTTTATTACGATGATTTAAGTGGAAGCGAACCCCGGCCCAAGCGGGTTGATGCGTCCGGTACGTACACCGTAGAAGTCATTCCGGGACCGGCGCGCTATGTCGGGTTTGAGCCCGAGAGCGTAAGTTTTAAGGGTGAAAGCCCCAAGAAGGTTACCGTCGAGGCGTTTGACGCCTTTGGCAACCCGACATCCGACTACGGCGATCTCAAAATTTGGGTTCAGGTTCCACCAGACGCTCCAGCCACTTTCTCTAAAGATAACGGTGAAACCTGGTGTGAAACCGGGGTCTGGGTGCCAGTGAAGCTGAAAGATAAGTTGCTGGTTCAGGCTACAAATAAAGATTTGCCTCACGATTTGTGCATTTTGGTAACCCGGGCAGAGGGCGCAACCCTCGATCCTCCGCCGGGTGTCCCGCAGGTTAATCTCCCGCTGCGTGTGGAAGAAGTTAAGGGAAAGCAAAAATAAAACTTTTATTTGCGAGCGTTCGGCTATCCGGTAGAAGGAAAATCGAACCTATTCTCGTATAAAAAGATAGAGAGATAAGAGATAAAAAAAGATAGAAAGATAGACAACAAACGCTTTTGTGTTCGCTGTGAGGTGGGTAACGTTGCACGCCAGACCAAAAGTATTTATTTTGGTCCTGTTTCTTTTTGCTGTTTTTCTTATGGGTAGTTCCATTTCTTCCGTTTCTGTTTCAGCTCTGGCTTACCAGAGCCCCCACGGGCCTTACGACTCTTTTCCGGTCGGCTGCGCCGCCTGCCACGTGGCCCATGCCGGCGGGGGACCGAACCTCCTCAATGGCGCGGTCAACACCACCACCCTTTGTCTCGCCTGCCACGACGGCACCGCCAGCGTCTTCAACGTGGTCTACGTACCAAAAGAAGACCCGGTTACCGGCATAACGCAGGCGGTTTACGGCCTGGGCTTTTACGATACCAACGCGACGCACTTTCACCCCGTCAGGAATACTCAAAACCCGGCGGTCGGCCAGGTGCTCGAATGCACCAACTGCCATAATCCGCACGGCGACTCGAGCGGCGGCGGGGGAGTTTACGCCCGTCTCCTAAACAGCTACGACGGTACCAGCCGTTACTACCAGGGACCGGATTACTGCCTCGGCTGCCACGGCGCGGCCGACCGCGGCTTTGCCAGCGTCGAAAAC
>JBFMBL010000097.1:0-3933 GCA_040755195.1 Bacillota bacterium | reverse complement strand
TGCCTTGCCGCAACAGGTTAATGAACTACCTCGTTCCGGGAATGCACAGGACCTGGCCTACCTGCAGGTTATTGGGATTAGTGTATGGATTGGCCGCCTGGATGGCCTCGACGGTGGTACCGTATCGGCGGGCCAGACTGTAGAAGGTGTCACCCGCCCGGACTACATACGGAAACGTTCCGGCAGGGCATACCCCGGCCCCCGGCGGTTCTGCAGCCGGAACACACAGCGTCTGCCCTACGAGAAGCGCCTCCGGGTTTACGCCCGGATTGGCATTGTAGAGATCCTGAACACCAATGCCGAAGCGCCGGGCTATGCTGTAATAAGTGTCGCCCGGCCGAACGATGTAGGTGAAGGTTCCCGGCGGGCAATACACGGGCGGAACGGCCAGCGGAATACAGATCAATTGCCCGACCTGAAGGTTGTTGGGGTCAATCCCCGGGTTGGCTTCACGCAGGTCGTCAACCGATATCCGATACCGCCGCGCAATGGAATAGAAGGTATCCCCCGGTTGAATCCGATAATAGTTCCCCTCCGGACAAGGTGGCGTGTAATTGTACATCTTGATCGCTCCCTCGTTTTTTTTCGCTTCCATCTTATGAGAAAGCGGCCGCAAGCGTGCCTGTGCGGATCAAAGCTGCAACAAAGTTGTTAATTTTTATCTGGCACATGCAGACCAAATAGCTATAATTATACTAATGCCTTAAAGAAGCCGGGTTCGACCTGACCGCGGCAATTAACCGGGCCGGTTTTAGTAATTTCTAATGCATGGTCATACCGGAGGAGAACAAATGAATACCAAACATCCACGCCTGCACTACGGATGGATTATCATGTTCCTGGGAATGCTTACGGCTTTGGGCGCACACGGCTTTGGGCGCATGTCCTACACCCTGATCCTGCCGGCGATGAGAGACGGTTTGGCTCTTACCTACACCCAGGCCGGCCTTTTAGGTACGGGAAACTTCATCGGATACATGATTTCCGCGTTTTTCGGCGGCTTTATTGCGGCAAAGTATAACAGCCGCTACCTGATGAGTATCTGCCTCGGCATTATGGGCGTTACCATGTTTCTGACCGGTATGGCCCACTCCTTCCAATGGGCTTTCGCCATGCGCCTCGTCACGGGTCTGGGGCACGGCTCGGCTTACGTACCTGCCATGGCGCTGGGTTCCGTATGGTTTTCCACGCGGTATCGCGGTTTTGCCACGGGTATCGTTTCCAGCGGCACCGGTATCGGCACCATGCTCGGCGCGCTTCTTGTCCCGCAGTTCTTGCTTATCTTCGGGTCGGGCGGCTGGCGCTACGCCTGGTTCTGCCTGGGCGGTATGCTTCTGATAATCAGTTGCGTTTGCCTCGTTTTCTTACGCCCGCGGCCTGAATCCATCGGACTTGGTCCTGTAGGGGAAATCGCCGCTGTTGAAAAAAAGCCGGATAATAACGCAGAAAGCGGTACCGGTTCTTTACCGTGGGGACTGGTGTACCGCCAAAAATCGATCTGGCATCTCGGCGTCATCTATTTCTTGTTCGGGTTTTCTTATGTTATCTATCTGACCTTTTTCGCCGCCTACTTGAAGAACGAAATAGGGTGGACCGCCGCCCGCACCAGCGCCCTCTGGGCGTTCGTGGGAGCGCTGAACATCTTTTGCGGCATCATCTGGGGAAGCGTTTCCGACCGCCTGGGCCGGAAATACGGCGCCGCGATGGTTTATCTTCTGCTTTCCCTCTCCTACCTGCTATTCGCCCTCTTTAAGGCAACGCCGGCCTTTTACCTTTCCGCGGTCATTTTCGGTCTTTGCTACTCCGGGATACCCACGGTATTTGCCGCAGCTTCCGGTGACTATGTAGGCAGGCGCCTGGCGCCCGCAGGTCTGGGATTCATCACCCTTTTCTTCGGTATCGGCCAGGCCATCGGCCCCGCAGTAGGGGGATATATCGCCGATCACACACATACCTTTTCCTGGGCTTTTGCTCTGGCGGCTGCGGTGTCCCTGATCGGCCTGGCAGGCACGCTCCTCCTGCCTCGCCCCCGAAACGCAGACATTAATAATGCATATAAAGAAGTCCTTTCAACGGGCGGAAACAAACCGTGCGCGTAATCACGATCGCCTTAGGTCCCCACCGGGCAGAGATGCTGGACCTGATGGAAAAACACATGAGGCGCTGCCGCGTGGTAGTCCTGGAAGAACCTGCGCATCCCGGCTTTCACGGCATGCTCCGGAAGGAAGTGGGCATCCGCAGGTACCTTGCCGGCGGCGGATTCGGGTTCCCTCGTTTCGTTCTACGCGCCTGCCGTCTGCACCAGAAGCTTTATTCGGATCACGGAATCTCTTTCTTCCAAATCGACCCGTATATGACCGCCGCAAAGAATCTTATGGAAGGGAACCCGCCGCGGTCCGACCTTGAATACAAGGTATGGACGAGTGAACACAGCTGTTCAAACGCCCTGCTGCGTTACTACGAAGCCGCCTCGACCGGCGACTTCAACGCAATGGTAGAGGCCACCATGACCTTCGCCCGGGCCGACGCCCGGCGCATATTTTTCAGGGAAACGCTGCGGAGCAGGGCCATCGCCGGAATCGTGAAGGACACAGAAGGCGACGTTTACATCGAGGCGGGTTACATCCACCTCATTCTTCACCCTCTCTTACAAAAGCAAATCCCAGCACTGGAAAAACCGCGCGTTCTCTTCCTCCTGCGCGAGCCCATCAGCACCTTCAGTAACCTTGTCTGGCGGCAGCACCTGTCCCCGGGTGATGTGCTGACCCTCCGGCGCATATTCGGCAGGGCAGAAAGCCCCGCCGACACTCTCCTTGCCGCCCGAAGCCTGGTTTTCGTGAGCCTCCTGTCCAAAGAAGAAAAACTGCCCTCCCCGGCCGACCCCTATCCTCATCTACTGGAAGAGCTTTACCTCTGCCGCTGGGTGCAGGAATTGACCTACAAAGACTGTGCAGAATTTTACACTAATCTGAAATCGCAGTCCTCCCCGTAATAACGGCATTTCTCGATTTTCATTACAAGCTGCTTGCCTAACCGAACCCCGCGGTTCCGCCTCGTCCTTTTACGACATCCAAAATTCTAAACCATCCATCAGCCGCAATATTAAAAAACCGTAAACTTCCAAGCCCGACTTCATATCTTACACGCATTGACACACCGCAGCGTTATTCTTCCACGTCGTATGGATTGACGCTAATTAAGCCCTCGATATATCTAAAATGCCTGGTATTCAAAGTAAAAAGGACGGCCTCGTTAATCTTAGCCGTCGCCGCAATCAAGGCGTCCATTGGTTCCAGACCGTGCGAACGCCTATACTTTGCCAGAAGGCTACCAGCCGCAGTTGCGGTCTGATTGCCCACCGGACAATGTTCGAAAATCTCCAACAGTTCTTTTACGGCGTATAACCGCTCCTCGCTCATTTTCGGTGCAGACATTATCTCCATAATAGTAATGGTGGAAATCAGTCCTTCAAGGCTGCCCTCTTCAATCTCTTTTAATAATTTGACGGCCTGGGGCACACCGCGCAGGTGGTCTATTATAACATTGGTATCAACGACCACCTTCAAGTTCGTCTATCCTCCTGCCGGAACCGGTGCGCAATTTCTCTACATACTCCCGGCCACTCGTTTCCATGTCGGAAAGCAACCCTGCCGTCTTTTCCACTACGCCTTTCGGCATTTTCTTTTTACGTGCAGGCTTCAGGATTATCCGGCCTCCTTCTTCTATTTTCACGGCAAGAACGTCGCCCTCCTTGATATTTAATTTTTTCCTTGCCTCTGCCGGAATAACTACCTGGCCCCTTGAGGAAACCACAGTGGTATTCATTTTCATGCCCCTCTTACTAATTAAGATATATCTTACTTTATTTTATTACTGGCTTCTGTTGTCGTCAACAACCTGATTCCAGAAACTGAACCTTGACCATTCTAAACT
>JBFMBL010000096.1:0-3949 GCA_040755195.1 Bacillota bacterium | reverse complement strand
CGAAACTGCTCCGTCCGGCAAAACCGCCGAGGCGTTGTTTTTTAAATAAGCCGCTCCCGCAAACATTTGCACCGGCGGGAACGGCAAAGTCTCCCTGCCGGCCGGCGGCTTCCGTACGGAGTTGTTTTCGGCCCCGCGGTAATCCACTCGTTGCGGCAGTTTTAATACCCTTCCCCCCGACGGCGGGTGCTGGAAACCACCTCCCGCTGTAAAACCGAGAATCCCTTGCCGTGAAACAAGACCTTGAAAAATCCTCCGGCAGGCAGGAACAGCAGTGCCCGTGGCGTACCGGCGGTTGTCTCGCGCCTGCATACCGCCGACAGGATTTTTCAAAACCTCGCCAACAAAAACGGCGTGCGGCTCGCGGTCTCCTGAATGAGACCTGCCTGCCGTCGGGGAACCGTGCAGCCTTTCTCCGGCAGCCCCGCGGAAGGATCCGCCGACCACCAGTCGCAACCTTCCGGTACCACAGCGATACACGGTTGCGGACCCCGTTTGAAAACAACCCTGACCCGTTCCCGGTCGCAGCTCTTCCGTCGTCCGGCCGTTATTGTAACGGACACTCGCTTCACGTCCGGGTCCTGCCACACGAACCCAGGCTTTCCCGGGAGGCGGATACGGCCCTCCCTGAACAACGCTTTTGGTCTTCCCGCCGGATTCCAGTACCGCCGCCAGCCGGACTCCTAACACATGCGACAGCGGAACCGCCCCGCCGACCCCGGCCGGCCCGTCATTCCATGCCTGCCTGCCAAAACCGGTTCCGAAGCCCTGGTTGTTCTTTACCGGCTGCCTTTCGAAAAATACCGATTTATTAAGACGATGTAATTGGGCTTTATTGAGACGATGTAATCCGGCCGTAGCTTTGAAAAGCACCACGCTGGTTGAAAACCCAAGGCAGCCGAAATATTGTCCTGCTTCCCCCGCCGGAAACTTAAGACGGCAGCGCTTATCGCGCACATGGTTAACCGGCGCCGCGGGAACGTAGGAACCGGATGAAGCAGCCCGGCCTGACCCCGTCCGGTTTTCGAGCACCATTCTCAGATTATGCGGCAGGTGGTACATGTTCGGAAAGCCGCGCCAACCGCGGATAAACCGGTATTTTTTCAAAATTGTCCGTGTAAAGGCGACTGCCGCCGGCTCTTTTATACGCTTCGTTCTCCAGCCGTCGCCCATGCTAATCCCTCCTGATGTATGGCCCCATGTGTTGCGGGCCGAAAATCAGTGAAGGAGGCCTGAGGCCCGGCGGCACCGGTGTTCTTATCATGCGAATGGTGCTCCAGACAGCGTAAAACCTTCTTATGTAATCCCTTGAACCCCTTTCCATCGCCCCGTCCCGCGCCAGTTGCTCCGGGTTGATACGATAGTCGTCGGGATAATATCCGAGCAGAGCGTGCCAGACAGCGGCTCCTCTACCGTAGTATGTGTTGGGGTACAGCCTGTGGATTTGCAGTAAAGCGTCCCTGGTCAAACCGGTTGCGCCGTCGCGGGCGTGGGACAGATCGCTCAACGGCGCGCCCGGCGGAAAGGAGTGTGAAAAACTGTCCTGGTACCGGTGCAGCGCGCGGCCGAAAGCAGCCGGATCCGCCCTATTCATCGCCTGGTGAACGGCCGCCTCCGCCGTCGGCCGCGAGGGGAAGTGCGTTAGATCGTTGTCGCTGACAATCGGCAGGAACTCGCGGGGCGTCGACAGGTGCGGGTGCGACCAGCCTTCGTCAACCCCCTGGTCCTCCCTGGCGATTATTTCCGCTTCCGCGCTGCCGCGTCCGAAAACAACCTCCGCCCAGGTCTTAGTATGTTCGTAGTGTACGTTCCTGCCATACATTTGCACCGCAGGCGCATTCCGCTGCTGCGCGACATGCGCCAGTTCGTGCGCCAGGAGCCTTCTGCCGCCCGGGGTCGCCGGGCTGAACCGCCCGGCCCCGAAGAAAATATGGCTGCCGGCGGTAAACGCCTGCGCTCCCATCGCCCTGCACGCCTGCGCCGCAAAACCGCCGGTATGCACCCTTACCCCGCTGAAATCATGATCGAAACCTGATTCCATCGGCCCTCTCACTTGCCTGTCGAGCGGCTCTCCGCTGTCTTTCGTCTGGAAGAGACGGGAAAGAAACCGTGCGCCGGCACCTTCTTCCCGTTCTACCGGAGACAGGCCTGCCCCCGCGAACCTTCCCACCGGTTTTCCCGCCAAAACCCTCCCCGCAAGGTTTTCCGCCTCCCGCTCGTGTTTGCTCCCCGGCCGGTATACCGGCAGCACCTTGCTTCCAGGGACGTGCTTGCGGTCAAGGAAAGCGCCGTTGTGTTTCTGCAGCCTTGTTTTAAACACCGGTTGCCACCTCCATCACTTCCTACCCCTTCCTGATTCCCCGGTGCGCCAACTCCAAAACCTCCACCGCCACGGTAGCAGCATCACCCTTGAACTCCGGGCCGCTCCACCTCACCGGATAAGCGTCCTGGAAGGTCCATCGCCATTTTTCGCTTCCCGTATCGTCAAGCAGTACCACGCAGCCGCTCTTGCGGCTGACGTTGCCTCCGACCGCCTGCTGATGCCAGCTCCAGAGGGCATCCGCGTCGGTCAGGCCTCTTTTTAAAACAAGGTTGGGGTGTCTGGTGATCTTCGGCAGTTTGTGAACGTAGTCGTTCACCCCACCTTCCCGGTACTCCTCCGTCTCGGTCTCGACCTCCAGCCCGGAAACCTCACTGAAGCCTCCGACAATCAGGCCGGTTATCTCCACCAGGAAACGAAAAGATGCGTAAGGATCTTTTCTTATGCCTGTAGTCATAATTACTACCTCGTCTCGATTCAGGGTCAGAATTTAGAATCCAGAATTCAGTATTCAGAATAAAAGAAAAACTCTTGAACGTTTTAGCAGAAAGTTCACATTTCGGCTAACCCGTCTCTATTCTGGATTCTGTCCAGCACTCAATCGGGTATTCGGCAAGATGTCGGTTAATCGTATCTTTACCTTCAGAAAAGAAACGTTATCTTATATATCAGAGTTGAGTGCTGGATGACTTCTGAATTCGGACCTGAAACCCTTGCCTGATTAGTTACATAAATGGTTACAACTACCATGAAACACTTAGTCGATATCGAATATATTCTTTGGTTGCTCGCCGCTTATTTTCTTATTGATTTTAGAGATCTCGTCACACCACCGACGCCTTTCCCGGTGCTCCATGTTCATAATCTCCGTGCAAGACCAGTTGAAATAATAGGCGACAAAGGCTACCTCCTCGTAAAGCCGGTCGAGGGGGTAGCCCTTCATTCCCCCGACTGGTCGGGCTCCACCTCGAACTGGTGCTCGCACTTCGGGCACGAAACCTTAATTGTGTTGCTGCCGGTACCGTTTATCCTGTTGTATAAATCTTGCAGGTAAGCGAGGTCCGCGGCAAAAAGCCCCTCCACCACCTTCGTGTTGATTACGGACAGCGTCCCTAATCTGCTGATTACCCGCGACAAAAGGATCACGGTGTGGTAGGCCGGGTTTTGCTGCACCCGGGGGTCTTTCAGGGGAAGAATCTCATCGGCCGCCGTAGCCAGACGCATTACGCCCTCGCGGTGAAGATTTCCATCCCCGTCAACATAACCTTTCGGTAAAGTGAATTCGAACTCTGTTTGCAAGACCATGGTAGTACCCCCGTGAATTCAGTAGTCAGTAGTCAGTAGTCAGTAGTTAGTAGTTAGTAGCTTCTGCAACCGGTAGGCACAGCCCACCCCTACGATCTTTTTTGACTTTTAACTTTCGACTCTCCATTCGTGACTGCTTTTTTATCCTCGTTCCTGATTCAAGACTTCGGACATAGGACGTAGGACTTGGGACTTTCTTTATTGCACCCTGACAACGCCTTCGTGGACGATTTCGAGGGTTTCGACGGCCACATCATTGCCCTTGGCGTTGAAATCCGGCGGGTCGTATTTGGTAGGCCAGGCCTGGGAGACCTCCCAGCGTGC
>JBFMBL010000095.1:0-3955 GCA_040755195.1 Bacillota bacterium | reverse complement strand
GTGGTCTCCGCAAGCGTTAGATTCTCAGCCTCCAGGGGTGTGACAATAAGGGTAACGCTGGGAACCAGCCGCTGGGTCCCGTCTTCCTTCGGCATTGATATGGCGCCTGTCGCCAGAATCTCCTTGTTCTGCAGCATAGTCGTAGTCTGTGTCCCGTTCTGATTTTCTTTTGTCAGAAGGATGTCGAGCCTGTCTCCCACCGTGGGGAAACCGGCCACGCCGGTAATCTCGTTAACCGCTAAGGTTATGGCCCTCTGCTTGGGCGGTATCTTGTAGGAGAAACGGTTTGGTTGTCCTTTGACTGCGATTTTATTGCTTAGTATTATCTCGTCCTTGAGAAGCGTTACTTTGGCGACCTTCCCCGTCGCGTCGGACGGTGAGCGCAGGGCCTGGGGGTGGGCGTATTCCTTTGGTATCCTGATCACGGTTACCATTTCCGGAGTTATCACCGTATTGTAGGGTATCTCCCGCGCCACGGCCAGAACCGGAACCATGACTTCCTGTTCCGGTTCGGCATGCGAGATGTAGTAATACGTGTAGCCCGCCGCCCCGGCGGCCAGGAAAAGCGCAATGATGAAAATCGTCCAGTTGTTCAGCTTCAACGTACGTTACCTCCTGTTTGAGCATAAGTGGTAAACTTCCGTCTATTCCCGTTTCCGTCAAGTGGCAACGGTTACTCCACCAGGTTGACGGCCCAGGTGCCGAAATCAGGCGTGCCTGGCCCGCCCGCTTCACCTTCGGTAATGCTTTTAATAAAAACAGTTTGAAGGGTATCCTGTCCTTCACCGCCCCCACCGTTTTTGTTCTCTCCGGACCAGGCAGAGATCTCCTTGGCATGATCTCCCGTCGCCAGTACGGCGCCGTCTTCTTCGAAGCCTACTGTGTGCAACTGCCCGGCGGCGATCGCCACAATGTTCCTCCTGCCGTCGTCTGTGTTGTCCGGTCCGTAGTCTGTGATGAAAAACGTCGCGAAGCCTAAAACTTGAACTCTCTTGTTATCTTCACAACCTTTCTCACCTTTTTCTTCACCTTTTTCCGAAGGGTTTAGTCCGCTTGTATCGCATACCGGCACGATGACCACTCTGGAACAACCCGGTTCGTAATTTTGCCAGGTGCAATTGCTCGTGCAACGCTTTAGCCGAGCGTCAGTATCTGTTTCAATAGCCCTCGATGTAAAGGAGGAGTTGTTACCCGGGAGAACATCAATATATTGATAAATACTTATAGTACCGGGATAACCCCATTTTAGATATTCCTCGTAATCTTTCTTTCTTTGGGACTTGTCTTCCTCAGAAGATAAATTTAAACATCCGAATTCACTAAAGCCATATTCGGCTTTCGATGCACCGTCTTTAAGTTCAAAGACATCTCCGGCTTCAGGAGTAGCGGCGAACTGCGGAACAAAAACGGGGACCACCCTCACACCCGCTGCCAACGGCCCTGTTACCGCCACCGCATGGGCTTCTCTCCTGCCTTTGTCAATACCCATCACCGGGGCAAATCCGAGGTTCACATCCCGGGTGACGTCGACGTAGACCGCGCGAGCCGATGTATTAACCGTAACCGATATTTCCGAATCCGAAAGACCGTTTTTCCCGGCGTATTCCCTGGCGCTTATGACGGCAGCCGTGGCTGCCGCTTCCGGGGTACCATCGCTTAGAATGGTCCTGGCGTACTCCTGCGCGCCGGCGAGCGCGGCGGCATCGGCGGCCGCAACGAGATTTCGTTTAATCAAGGATAGCCTGCCAAGATCGACCACGAGGGACATGGAACCAATCAATACAACCATCATCAGGGCTACGAGCACCAGAGCGGTTCCTTCATCCCCCAGTCGCAACCGTTGCCGCCGAAACCTCATATTATTACGCCCTCCTTCCGCCCCTAAGCATCGTACTCGACACGCATAACCGCCATGGCCGGCAGCGGCTTGACTGAGCCGATAAGATTACTGATAATCGGCACCAAGACGTCCACTCTTCCCTTTACATAAACCTCGACAGGATCGCCATAATCCCGCGTCCCTTTCACAGGATAATTAACAAGGTACCACATCTTCCCGGGATCGGGGTAGTTGGTTTTATTTTTGATTTTAGTTAAATCAGTTTGAAGTTCTACGGTTGTAATATTTAAAGCGGCCGCGGCATTTTTAATCGTCTCCTTTATGTCGTTTTCATTGCCGGTTACGGCCGCCTTTCTGGCCCCCTCCTGCGCGGCGCTCGTGACCACCAGTTGGGCATGAAAAATTCGCCCGAACTCGATGGTCCCAAATACCAGAAGTAACAGCAATGGGACCACAAGGGCGAATTCCACCAAGGTCTGGCCGCTTTCCCCTATATTTTTTGCCATTAGAACCTCACTGTCCCGTTTCATCTTTTTATCTTGAACTTCATGAATTCGCACAGAAAGCAATCAGTGTCTTATTCTTATCTCGGCTCGGAAAATGATCTACTTTAACTTTCCTACCTGCCGCTCACCCCCACCCCTTCTTCAAATATTTATACCGTTCGCCATAGTTTTTAAGTCCTTTCCATATTACATTTCACCGGCTGATAATTGGTCCAGTCAAAACAGTGGGATTTACAGAATGTGATTAGGAAACAGGGGCTCGGTAACCGGCGCGCCCGGACCCCATAACAGGCCCGGGCGCTAAGGAGGCGCTGCAAAACCTCGCCGCCAACACATTATTTAATTTCTTCATAGAAGGTTTCACAGCGCTCCCAGGAGGTCGCTTTTGGGTCCTACGCCCCGGCCAGCAGGTTGAGGATGTACTCTCTTTCTCTTTCGCCAGGCGGTTTGTTGCGACACATGTACTGGATATGCCGGGCTTTATCGCTCCCGAAAAGCCAGCGGAAGTCTTCAGCGAAAACTTCCTCCGGGTTGGTAGCCCACCCGGAGCCGTCAGTCTTGATGCCGCGGAACTTGATGTATTCCTGCAGTTGTTGGTCGCTGATCAACTGAAAACGGACAACGTGCCCGTACTCGTGGGCTATGGTATACGACGCGAGGTACGGCGCGAACCGCTCTATCCGGGACACGCCCTTTTCCACCCGCACCGTCTTGCTGGTATAGCGGGAGGAAGCGAAGAGGTATATCGATTTCTCCCCGGGAAGGGTACAGCCGGCCAGCATTCCGAGCCCCGGGAGGTTGCAGCGTTGTTCTACGGTATACACGGGTACTTTCATCCCCGCTAAAACCGGCAGCTTCTTTTCAAGATAACTGATCTCGGACGCCACGACATCGTCCGGAGGGAGTTCCGCCTTACCATAAGCGCAGTTCTCGGGTTGCACGCCGCTGATGATTGCGGGCACGAAGTTCAGATGTTCCGGGCTTGTCTGCGCTATCGCGGCATTGTTCCCGTATGCGAGCGCCAGCGTTAACGCCAGCGAGATTATCAGGATTGATTTCTTTCTTCTTGGCCTCGGATTCAGCATGTCCCTCTCCCCCAATGCGACGTGCAACGACAACTCTCGACAATATTGTCGCATTGCGGAAGGGAGCCGACATGAAGCTGAGGTTTTATCTTTATCAGGGCCGGAAGGACAATTTTTCCCCGGGTCTGAGGTCCTATTCCACCCAGGACTATAAGGCAATCTTTTTTTGATACGTCGAAAACAAAAATGGCGCCGGCGCCCCGTAATCTGCGTCGTCCGAACCAGACGTCTTTGTCCGGTCATCAGTGAGTACTACTATTACTCTTGCCGCTATTACCCGAAGGAACCCCGGCTGTGAGGTTTTAAGCTTCGAAACATTAAATACGTTGGAGGATTCATTGACACTGCAGTTATTGCGGTTAAAGAAGTTTTGAAGGTGAGATGGGACGTCTTGAACGGACCTGTTCCTCAAAAAGTGGAAAAAGGGTTCACCATCTTTGCCTTGTTTATTATCACAGGGCCATTTTCCGGTAACCTTATCCCCCTTCTGCAACGTGAATTCGGATTGGGGATCCCTGGCGGAG
>JBFMBL010000094.1:0-3980 GCA_040755195.1 Bacillota bacterium | reverse complement strand
TAAAAAGGAGCTTGAAACCATGTAAAGGTTGTCAAAGATCAGTATTTCTTAGCTTTATATGACCAAATGTTTCCTTTAAATTGCGTGTTAAGAGTACTGAAATCTAGTCTTTTGCAACGTTCTTCTAAGTCTTAAGTCGACAGTCCTAAGCCCGGAATCAGGAGTCAGAATTCAGAAGCAGAGTTTACTCAGGTTTTTCTGTTCCTGACGTCGGACCTCGGACGTCGGACGCCGTCAGGTTAGAACGGACCAATGACGGTCCGTCCAGTAAGCCTACTAAGGAAGGGTTTTGAAAATGGACCCACATGAAAAGCTTCGCCTTTTAAACGAGGTGCTGGAAGGGTGTAAGGCTTCCCTCTTTTACCGGGATCGTATACCCGGCAGGCCGCTGCGCTCCTTCAAGGAATTAAAACGTATTCCGCTTACAACCAAGCAAGATTTAAGGCGCTGTTCGCCCTTTGAGCTGCTCTGTGTGCCCCGGGCGGCGATTTGCCAGTACCATGAGACATATGGAACGACCGGTCCGCCGGTTTCCACCTGGTTCACCAAACATGACCTCAAGGACAACGCCAAAGAGATAACCAGGTGCGGCATTAGTTTCAATAAGGAAGATACGGTGCTGGTGAGGTTCCCCTATGCTATCTCGGCTGTAGCCCATATGGTTCACGCTGCGGCGCAATCAAAGGGCGCCTGCGTGATTCCCGCCAGTTCCAGGTCTACTGTAAGCCCGTTCCCGCGGGTGGTCAACCTTTTGAAAAATCTTGAGGTGACTATACTTGCCGGCCTTCCCTTGCAGGCTCTCCTGATAGCGGAAACCGCCGAGTTACAGGGGCTTAACCCTCATGAGGACTTCCCGCATCTGCGGGCTATCTTGACTGCCGGCGAGCCCCTTTCCGGCGCGCGCCGGAAACTGCTCCAGAATATCTGGGGCGTGCCCGTCTTTGATATATACGGCATGGCCGAGATAGGTACGGCCGTGGTTGACTGCGAGTTCGGCCGGCCTCATTCCCTTGAGGATTATTTCGTCTTTGAGATTCTTGACAAAGACCTCAAGAAAGATGTAAAGACTGGCGAGATGGGCTACCTTGTTGTTACTACCCTTAAGAAAAGGGCAACCCCAATGATCCGGTACCTCACCGGGGACTTGGCCAGAATCGAAGAAGAAGATTGCGCTTGCGGCAGAAAAATCTGTCTTGAGGTTCGCGGACGCCGCGATGATGCGATAAACGTTAAAGGCAGGTTGCTCGACCGGTGGGATTTCGAGGATATACTTTCGAACCTTCCCTGCTGGAGGTTTTGGGCGGCCGGGCCTGCTCCCGGAGGTGTACATATAGTCGTCGAGGCGGAAAAGGCCGGCGATAGTGTTCCTCGGGAACTTATAGAAATGCTTGAAGACAAGTACGGAATGAGGTTCAGGATCGAGGTCGTACCCAAGGGAACGCTCTATGACCGCAGTGAACTGCTCGCTGTGGCGGCGGTCGGGAAGCCGCAACATATCTATTCTGCGCCTGAAATGGAGCAAAAAGCGTATATCAAGGGCGTTAAAGTGTAAAGTCCTATGTCCTGAGTCCTATGTCCTAAGTCCGGAAACAGAAACAAGTTGCGGGTTACGAGTTGCGCGTTACGGGTTGCGAATTAAGTAGGGTGGGCTGTGCCCACCGTTTTGGAGGTTAGAAGAGGAAAATCACCTTTGACAGTGCTGTTCCGGCATGTCCAAGTTGCTTCTAACGTTGAACTTCGAACTGTTTTTAACGCAGAACGCAGAACGTAGAACGCAGAACGCAGAACGCAGAACGTAAAACATAGAACGCAGAACGTAGAGTTTAAAAGTCTAGGGAGATGAAACTTAATGGGAGCCAAACAAAAGGAGATATGGTTTGACGGGCGTGCCGTATCCCTGCAACGCCAGGATATCTGGGGATTTATAAATAACTCGCCGATCAGGAAGGTGGTGGTTTCCTTAGACCAACGCCGTGATGGACACTTCCCCGCCAGGACGGAGTTTATTATAGAAATCGGAAACGAAGAAGATCTGGCGGCTGTAAACGAAGGAGACGTAGTTCTTTCAGACCGGCAGGAACTTCTCGAAACAGCCCGCCGGCATGGTTACAAGACGTGCGCCTTTTTCTCTATTGAAGGGAGCGAATCCCTGGACCGCTCCTGGCAGGATGCCGCGAAGTACGACTACGCCGTAGTGGATTTTGATCTGCCCACCAACATCCCGCTCGAACTGATCATAGCCCGGCTCGAAGACGGCAAAACCGTTCTTTTTAGGCGCGTAACTAATTATAACGAGGCCGAAGTGGCCTTCGGGGTTCTTGAACGGGGCAGCGACGGCGTGTTGTTTTCGGGGCAGGATATAGCGGAAATTCAAAAGCTAAGCAGTTACTTAAGCAGGGAAGAAATCCATCACCTTGACCTTCACCCGTTGACCGTTACGGAGGTCCGGCACGCCGGCATGGGCGTAAGGGCTTGTATCGACGCCACCAGCCTGATGACCCAGGAAGAAGGCATGATTGTCGGTTCTACGTCCGGCGGTGGTATTTTTGTCTGCTCGGAAACCCACTTCCTGCCGTATATGAACCTTCGACCTTTCAGGGTCAACGCCGGAGCGATCCACTCTTACGTCTGGATGCCCAACGACAAGGCGGAATACATATCAGACCTGGCTGCGGGAAGCAAGGTTTTATGCGTGGACGTCCGGGGCGCCGCGCGGGAGCTGACCGTGGGCCGGGTCAAGATAGAAGTGAGACCACTGCTTCTGATTAAAGGCGAAGCGGCAGGCGCCGAATTGAACGTGATCGTTCAGGACGACTGGCATATCAGGCTTATGGGAGCCGACGGCAAGCCGAAAAACGCCTCGACGATCCGGCCGGGCGACCAGCTTCTTTCTTATGTATGCGAGCCGGGGCGTCACGTAGGAATAAAGGTCACCGAAACCATCATTGAAAAATGAGCCCGCAAGGGGGAAAGAAAGTTGAAGGGTAAGGAAATTCGTTTAAGGCACCTGTTCAAGAATTCCCAACGGGTATTCATTGTTCCCATGGATCACGGGGTCTCTGTGGGGCCTATGGACGGGATCGAGGATATCCGCCAGGCCGTGAAGGCAGTGGCTGAAGGCGGCGCGGATGCGGTAATTGTGCACAAAGGCCTCGCCAAGCAAGTAACACCGTATGTAATGCCCGGGGGATGCGAACTCATCATTCACCTCTCGGCCTCAACAGCCCTGTCTCCGGAGCCGAACAAAAAGGAACTGGTATCATCGCTTAACTACGCTATCCGGATGGGGGCCACCGCGGTTTCGGCGCATGTGAATCTTGCCGGGAGTTCCGAGTTGCAGATGTTGAAGGATTTGAGCAGTCTTGCGGAACAGTGTGACCTGTGGGGAATGCCGCTGCTGGCTATGATGTACGTCAGAGACGGAAACAAAGAAAGCGAGTACGACTATGTAAAGATCAGGCACGCGGCAAGGGTCGCCGAGGAAATCGGCGCGGATATAGTCAAGGTGAATTATACGGGTTCGCCGGAGACCTTTGCCGAGGTAACCAGGGCGGTCAGCGTACCTGTGGTTATCGCCGGCGGTCCGAAGATGGGGTCTACCGCGGAGCTTCTTAAAATGGTCGCAGACGCGTTAGAGGCGGGCGGCAGGGGCGTAGCCATAGGCAGGAACATCTTCCAGGACCGCAGCCCGGCTCAACTGGCACGTGCCGTCCGTCAGATCATGGACAGCGATTTTCCACGAGAAGTGTTGAAGGAACTGTCCCTTCCGGAACAATAGCGCAGTGGGTTCTTGGGGTTATAGTACAATTTGCGGTAACAAATACCATAAACCAGAATAACCTATAGTATAACGTCGAAAAGGAGGGATAAGCAGTGCCGAAAGCGGAATATGAAAAGCAGCCCAAGAAGAACTACAAGGCCGCTCTGGATGGTCTTTCGGGGAAGATTGAGGAAGCCCTGAAGGGAGGCAACGCGGGCGC
>JBFMBL010000093.1:0-4047 GCA_040755195.1 Bacillota bacterium | reverse complement strand
TGAACGTCATGTACGACATACCTTCCCGCGGCGACGTTACGAAATGCGTTGTGTCAAGGGATACGGTGGTGAAGCACGAACAGCCGTTGATTGTAACGGTTGACCGGAAGAAGAAAAAAGAAGGCGCCGTATAGTTTAACCAGAGCCGCGATTGCGCTTTAAAAGGGTAAAAACAGCCGCCCCACTGAGAGGGCGGCTGTGTATTTTCCACTAAAGGTTACTCTCTATTTGATTTTCTGCCTGTCTATGAAAGGAATATGTAGGCAATACAATAGTATAAGCCTATCGAGATGAATAGAACGCCGGTAATCCTCCGCGCCCACCACTCAATTCTGGTTAATGCATTGAAGAACCTGCCGACTGATTGGGTGGCGAAAACCAGCAGAAAAGCAAACGCTAAAACCGGTAAAGCGGTGCCGATGCCGTAAAGTGAAGGAAATAAAACGCTTGACCCGTGCTTTAGGGAAAGTGGGATAAGACTGCCGAAAAATAGAGCCGCGGATACCGGGCAAAAGGAAAGTGCAAAAATGATCCCAAGGAAGGCAGCGCCCCAGATGCCGCTTTCCTCGGCGCGTTTTTGCATTTTTTCACCGGTCGATAAAACCCCGGTATTAAAGTGAATGAGCTCGAGGAGGAACATCCCGGCTAATATCAGGATGGGCCCTATGATTTTACTCATGTACTTTTGGAGGAGGTTAGAAACCCCGGGAATGGACAAAACACCGGCAACAATGAATATGCCCAGCATCAAGTAAACCGCCGTCCTGCCGAGTGCGTAAAGAAGTCCCGATAGTAAGGTCCGGCGCGTGCTCCCGACGTGCTTTCCGATAAAGGAAATCGCGGCGATGTTGGTCGCAAGCGGGCAGGGGCTGATCGAAGTCAGGACGCCCAACCATAGCGCCAGCCTTGCATTAAGAAGGAATGTATCCAAAGGCTGTCCTCCTCTTTTTCTTTTATTGCTCAAGGTCAGGTTTACCGGCTGCCCCCTAAGAATGCGCCAACCTCTTCCTGAACGTACCTTTGAAATGCGGCCTTATCGTTAAGAAGCGGCCAGACTTCCGCAAGGTTCTTCCATTTTGTTTGCTTACCGTCTTTTATCTCCACCAGCACCACCGATTGCGAGTAGAGCTGGTAGTCTTGGATGAAGTGTTCATTTCCCGGCTCTTCAACGTTGACCACTTTCCACTGCAGGCGCCCGTCTTTCAGCGCATCCGAAAAACCGGCTTCGATCGCTTCACGGGCGTAGTTTTCAATCGTCACACAAGAATAGCAGCGCGTCGAGCCGCGAAAGTAGTAGGCGATAACCGTCCCTGGTTCCTTAGCCGCCGGTTCATTTGCGGGCGGCTTGGCGACCGTCTTACCGGTTGCCGTCTCACCGGCGGTCTCAGGCGAGCGGCTGTCTGCTACCCGCCTGTTCCAATGTCCCCGGTGATACTCTTCACCGGCAATGCACGCCAGGCTTGCGATAAGAAAGATCAGAAGAAGCACTTTGACGATGGTGGCCGCCGTTTTCTTTTGAAGCGGCCTTGAGTTTGTTTGGGTATTTTGCGTTCCGGATGCCTGTTTTCGGACTTGCTTCCGGCTTTTCACCGCGATTCCCCTCTCACTATTCGGTTAACATACGCTTTATCTCTTCGCGCGCCGGCACCCGGCCGCTCACTTTAACCCGACCGTCTACCACCAGCGAGGGGGTCAACATCACCCCGTATTTGAGAATCTCGCCGAGTTCGGTTACTTTCTTTACCTCCGCCTGCAGGTTGAGTTCCGCCACCACCCGGCGCACTTCCTCCTCCAGCGTCTTGCACTTCGGGCAGCCGGGACCCAGAATTTTAACCTCACGCATGGTTTAACCTCCTTTTAAGCTTGATGGATAGACCTTTGGGGTCCGTTCTGCGTTCTACGTTCTGCGTTCTACGTTCTGCGTTCTACGTTCTGCGTTCTGCGTTCTACGTTCTACGTTCTACGTTCTGCGTTCTGCGTACAAGCTTAAAATGATGGACCTATGGGGTCCGTTCTAAGTTATTCCGTTAAACGGTCATACCGGTTAACCGTTCAACCGTCACACCGTTATAACGTTTAAAGGGCGCCGAAGATCTTCCCCGTCAGGGTGGCCATAATCACCACCAGAGACACGTAGGCGATGGTTTTCTTCGGCCCAAGGAAACTGTTGATCACCAGCATGCTGGGCAGACTCAGGGCCGGTCCCGCCAGCAGCAGCGCGAGAGCCGGGCCTTTTCCCATCCCTGAGCCGAGAAGCCCTTGAACAATCGGAACTTCCGTAAGGGTGGCGAAGTACATGAAAGCCCCGATCACCGACGCAATGAAGTTTGCGAGGAAACCGTTCCCGCCGACCGCGCCGGCGATGTACTTCGCGGGTATTATGCCCGTATCGGCGCCGGGCCGTCCCATGAGAAAGCCCGCCGCCAGAACGCCCGCAAAAAGAAGCGGCAGGATTTTTTTACTGAAGTCCCAAGTGGTGTCAACCCAGCTTTTTAGTTCATCCCGTTCGAAGTACGCCTTGAGAACGCCTGCCAGGACTATGAGCAAAAGTACAACCAGGTACCATTTCGCCAGGTAGATGCCTTGGGCGAGGCCGGTTGCCGTCGCGGGCTTCCCCCAGGCGGCGAAGACCAGGATGAGCACCAGCACCGCAAAATACAGCACCGTTTGTCCCAGAGATCGTCTTCCGGCAACTTCCCCCACATCCGCAATCCCTTTTACCCGTTCCCCTTCTTCCCCCCGGAAGAGGAAGGCCATGATCAGACCGATCACCACCGAGAACAAGACCGCTCCCACAGCGCGGGCCAGGCCTATCTGCCAGCCGAGGACCTTGGCGGAGAAGATTATCGCCAGCACATTGATCGCGGGACCGGAGTACAAGAAGGCGATCGCCGGCCCGAGTCCCGCGCCGCGCTTGTAGATGCCCATGAAAAGAGGGAGCACGGTGCAGGAACACACGGCGAGGATGCCTCCGGAAACCGCGCCTACCCCGTAAGCCGCCCATTTTTTGCTTTCCGGCCCCAGATACTTAATGACCGCCTGTGAGGACAGAAAATTGCTCATCGCTCCCGCTATAAAGAGCGCCGGCACGAGGCAAAAGAGCACGTGCGCCCGGGCGTAGTCGTGGAGCATATAAAACGCTTCGATCAAAGCGCTTCTGAGGCGCACATGCTCAATGGGCAGGTAATACGCCGCCAGGAATACGCCGACGATTAAAAGAAACTTTTGCCGCTCAGTCATACGGTTGACCTCCAGTAGTTCACGTTTTATTAAAAATTCCAGTGCGTAATAGTATTATCGTGTGTTGCTAAGCCTGAGAAACGCTTGCGTTTCGGGGGGAAATGGTTGAATTTTCCGGCGGGATAATCACGGCCCCGCGCCGGAGGCGGTTTTGGCCTTCTCAATTCCTTCAGCGGCGGCGGAAACGACGCGTGCCACCGCTTCCGGATCCGGGTCAAGCACGCCGGGGTCTTTCTTCACTCCCAGATCCATTACCTGAAGGTAATAGTCCGTTTTGATTCCGGCCTTGTCCATCATCCCTTTGGCACAGGCTACCGAGCAGCCGTCGATTACGGCCACCTTTTGCGCCCGGGCGAGTTTTGAAAGGGTTGTTTTGGCTTCCGCTCCTACGCCGGCAAGGCAGGCGAGGTAACCTACACCGTTTTTGGCCAGCATTATCCCGGCGGCATTGGCGATCTGTCCGGTGTTCGACCCGCCGGCACAGGTCAGGATCGCCACCCCCGGCATAGATGGGGTGTCGGCGCCGTTCACCGGGATGCACCCGCAGGTGCAGGTAATGTTTGGTTTATTGCTTGGATTTTGCGCAGTCAAGTTTAATTCCCCTTTGCGCGGTATTTTTTTGACTGATTCCAAATAGACCTTTACAGACATGTGCAGACACTTCCGTATTAGAGTTTTCAGTATCTATTCAGGGTCAGAATTCATCCAGCACTCAACTCTGATATATAGGACAACGTTTTTTCGAAGGTAAAGATACTGCCAAACGGCATCTTGGCGAATACCGGTTTGAGTGCTGGACAGTATTCA
>JBFMBL010000092.1:1525-4326 GCA_040755195.1 Bacillota bacterium | reverse complement strand
ATCCCATATGAAGGGCGAAGAATATGGACGGCTTAAGTTTCCTGTAAAACTATATTATGGAATTCATTGAGTCTACGCCTGCCCCGCCAACAGGCATATTCAGGCCCGCCAGGCGCATATGCTTTCGTTAGTTGGGGGGATTTCTAAAATGAAATGGTTCGTTTTTTCCCGGAAGTGGCTCTATGTCGTTATTATTTTTGTACTTCTTCTGACGGGCGCGGGCTATTTTTTACTCGGAGCGTTGCTTTTCCCCAGGGCGATACAGCCGCAGGAACTGTTTCAGCAGTCGATAGCGCGGACGAAAGCGGCGAAGTCCTACTCATATAGCATTAAGACGCAGTTGGTAACACGCCAGGGAACACGGTGTTTAAGCGAGCTGACCGGAGCAAGGGTTTTGCCCGATAAGGTCTGCGCCAAAGGGAAAATTTTTAACTCTCCGGTGGAAATCGTTCAGGTGAAAGGAATGACCTACATCAAGGATCGATACTCTTCAAAGTGGCTTACGTTGGAGGGCGACCGCCTGGGTGAGACCGGTGTTTTTATAGCCGAACTTGACCCGCTCGTGGTTTTGGATTTCCAGGAGACGCCTGCTGTGGTGAAGGGTAAAAGGGAGCGCGGGGAAAAGATGAATTTGCTGGTATTAGAATTCAGCCCGCAGGTTAAAAACCGCTTCCTCGCGGCCCAGTTTACCGATTTTTCTTACCGCCTTTACGTTGATCCGAAGGACCACTATATAACCGAGATAAGAGTCGAGGCGAGGAGTAAGGAAGCATCCACCAAGCTTGTATTAAACCTGGGGCTGTGCGATTTTGATAAACAGGTGAAGATTGAACCGCCGCGGGACGCCGCGATAAACTAAGAAATTGGGGTTCGGAGAAGAGGTCTTGGGCCTGACGAGCGGTCAGGCCCAAGGCTATTTCTTTTTAAAGGTTTCGCACTTGGTGTTGTCTGATTTCAGGGCGCTTGCGGTTCCGTTGCGGTCCACCTGGATCATCGGCGCCGCGCACTTGACGGCCTCGTTGTACTGACACTCGGTGACCGTGCACTTGATATCCGGCATCTGTTTTCACCTCCTGTGCGGAATCTTGCTGCTATTCTAACCCATGGAAACCTGTTTATACATAATTATTGTTAACCGGCGGCATAAGGCTGCGGCGCCTTTGCGTATTTTTCAGGATGTTGCAGTTTACGGGTGAGGGCTTGTATGATAAGATTATGCTGGTAAACTGGCCATGGGGGGGTTGTCTTGCAGGTTAAAGAACTGGTGTCCTCCTTAACCGACTGGCTGGCTCAACAGTTGAATAACTCCGGTTTGGACGGCTATGTTGTCGGGCTGAGCGGCGGTATTGATTCGGCTGTGGTGGCTGTACTATGCAAGAAGGCATGCCCCGACAACACTCTGGGTATAATTATGCCGTGTTACAGTGAGAAAAGGGATGCGGAAGACGCAGAACTGACCGCAAGACACTTCGGTATTCCGTTTGTAACCGTTTCCCTTAACGATGTTTACCGTTTACTCGCCGAGACTTTGACCGGCAAAACTCTCCAAGAGCTTGATAAGAAGGACATCTGTCTGGCAAACCTGAAACCGCGGTTGCGGATGACCACGCTTTACTTTTACGCAAACCAGCGGCGTGCCCTGGTTGCGGGTACCAGCAACCGGAGCGAGCTGGCAATAGGTTATTTCACCAAGTACGGCGACGGCGGGGCGGATGTATTGCCGATCGGGAATCTGCTGAAGTTTCAGGTTCGGGAAGCGGCGGAATACCTGGGGATACCCGAGCCTATTATCCAGCGCCCGCCTTCCGCATGTCTTTGGGAAGGACAGGTTGACGCCGGGGAACTCGGGTTCACTTATGACGAACTGGACCATTACCTGCTTTCCGGCGAGGCGTTTCCGGAATCCCGGAAGAAAATAGAGTTCCTGTGCGCTGCAAACCAGCACAAAAAGAAAATGCCGCCGATGCCGGAATTCTAAGTTGTACGGGCTTTGCCGCAGTTCCGATATCACAGCATTAAGGTGACGTAAGTTGTCAGGACACTCTAAGTGGGCGCAAATAAAAAGGAAAAAAGCCAAGACGGACGCTCAGCGGGGTAAACTCTTTACACGATTATCGCGCGAGATTATTATGGCCGCGCGGCAGGGTGGAAGCGACCCGGAAGCTAATTTTCGGCTTAAAACCGCTATTCAGCGGGCTCGGGAAGCCAATATTCCTTTCGATAACATCCAAAGGGCTATTCAAAAAGGGTCAGGGGAAATCGGCGGCGGTAATTACGAAGAGGTTGTCTACGAGGGCTACGGACCGGGTGGGGTAGCGGTCCTGATAAAGGTGACCACCGATAACCGACACCGGACGGCGTCCGAGGTACGCCATGTCTTGAGCAGAAACGGCGGGAGCCTGGGGGAGTCCGGGTGTGTCTCCTGGTTGTTCCAGGAAAAGGGGCTGATTCTGGTCGGTAAAGACAGCGGTTTTTCGGAGGAGGATCTTTTACTCCTGGCTCTGGAGAGTGGCGCGGAGGATCTCAAACAGGTGGAAGACGGGTTTGAAATCACTACCGCGCCGGAGGAATTTCTACGGTTGAAAGCGGGTCTCGAAGAACAGGGGGTGCCGGTGGAAGAGGCGGAGATTGTCTCCGTACCCCAGACCACCGTCCCGGTCGAAGGGGAAGACGCTGCGCGGGTGCTGAGACTGGTGCAAAGCCTGGAGGAACTTGATGACGTAGAAGAGGTTTTCGCCAACTTCGATATACCGACGGAGTTTCTGGAAGGGGCTACCGAGAGGTAGCCCCTCAATTCTGTA
>JBFMBL010000092.1:0-1425 GCA_040755195.1 Bacillota bacterium | reverse complement strand
ATGGTGACGAGGTGTGTTAATCCATGCTGGTTATGGGAGTCGATCCGGGGACGGCGCTTACCGGATATGGCCTGGTAAGAGAGGGCAAGGGGTCAAAGCTCGTCACCGTTTGCTACGGGTATTTCACGACGGACGCCGACTGGTCGCTGGCCCGGAGGCTCCAGGCTATTTACCATGACGTGACGCGTGTTATCACGGAGTTCAAACCCGACGCGGTTGCTATCGAGGACCTTTTTTTCAACAAGAACGCCCGGACCGTGATGGCGGTGGCGTACGGTCGGGGGATGACACTGCTGGCTGCGGCCGAGGCCGACTGCCCGGTGTTCGAATATTCCCCGCCGGCGGTGAAACGCGCTGTAACAGGGATGGGAAGGGCAACCAAAGAACAGGTTAAATACATGGTTCAGCGCCTGCTCGGGCTTGAAACACCCCTTTCCCCGGATGACGTCGCGGATGCCCTGGCGGTTGCCATATGTCACCTGCACAACGCCTTAACAACCGAAGTGCTGGCTTTCAGAACTTGAGCGTATAGGAAATTGCATTTTTAGAATGTGGATTTGCGCCAAAGGGCTAATCCGCTGCGCGGTCAGAAGCAAGCATGGCGCGAAAGCCGGGCGGGGACAGGCCGGAGCCCATTGAGAAGTGCGAAGTGAGAAGTTGGAAGCGGGATTCTCGAAGGGATTCGCTTATAAGCGAATCCCTGCAAGCATCTCACCTCTAACCTCCCACCTCCCATCTCTCAAATGACCGGCTGACAAAGCCAGGCGCAGCTTATCACCGCACAGCGTTGACTTGATTCATGCGGGATGGTTAGATGATCAGCTTCTTACGTGGAAAACTGGTAAAGGTTGCCGCGGGAGTTGCCGTGGTTGAGGCGGGTGGCATCGGCTACCGGATAAATATCCCGCTTTCTCTCGGACCGCGCCTGCCGGAACCCGGAGCGGAATGCATTCTGCATACGCATTTTATACTGCGGGAGGAACGCGCCGAGCTTTACGGTTTTGAAGGTGAAAAGGATCGAGACCTCTTCTTGTTGCTGCTGGCGGTAAGCGGGGTGGGACCAAAAGCGGCGCTTGCGCTGCTGGCTTGTTTGTCTCCCGCGGAGATTGAGCGGGCCGTGGTGGAGGGTGATGAAGCGGTCCTGCAAATGGTTCCCGGAATCGGGAAAAAAACCGCTCAACGGTTGTTGCTGGAACTAAAAGACAAGCTGGGTAGAAAAGAGGCATTGGCGCAGGGTCCCGTTACAGACGCGGTTGAGGCGCTTGTTGCTCTCGGATACCGGCGCGGTGAGGCCCATGAGGCGGTAAGGAAGGCTTCAAGCCGGGAAGGCGCTCATGACCTCGAAACGATACTGCGGGTGTCTCTTGGCCTGCTTTTAAAGCGGGAGTAACTATTCAGCCTATATTACACTGACGGAACGCGGTG
>JBFMBL010000091.1:2563-4452 GCA_040755195.1 Bacillota bacterium | reverse complement strand
CCATCTGTGGTTGAAACAACTGTTCACAAGACGGCCTGCGCTTTTGGGAAGTGAGACGTGGGAAGTTGGAAGTGGGATTCTCGAAGGAATTCGCTCATAAGCGAATTCCCACAAGCATCTCACCTCTGACCTCTCACCTCCCACTTCTCAAAAGCAGCTATGCGAAGCTCATCGCGGCGCCCCACGAAAGAAGTACTATTTTCAAGGGAGTCGCACGTGCCGCGTTACGGCACAACGAAATCTGAAAATGGGATGACCCGTAAGCTGGTTACTTAGATGCAGAAGCGTAACATACACGGAACGCGGCGAGAAGTGATGCAGTGCAAGGAAGACTGGCGGAGACGAACCGGAGCGTACAGGGGGGTACGTGAGGATTCGGCTCCGGCGGGCTGACGCAGCAATGCGTTACTTATCGCGGCGCCCACCGAAAGAAGCACTATTTTCTAAGGAGGATGCTGGATGCGGGTTGCGATGCTCTCCTGGGAGTTTCCACCGAACAACGTGGGGGGCTTGGCCCGACATGTGTATGATTTATCCAACGCTCTGGTCCGGCAGGGTACGGAAGTCCTGGTTTTTACCTGCGGAGCCGCAGGCGCGCCGGAGGTAGAAGAAGTTAACGGCGTCCGGGTGTACCGGGCTCATCCTTACACCACCGGGACACCCGACTTTGCAACCTGGGTGATGCAGTTCAACGTTGCGTTGCTTGAGCGTGCTTTCCCTGCGATTGAGCGGGTACGAGACGTAAATGTGATTCATGCTCACGACTGGCTCGTGGCCTGGGCAGCACGGGCGCTCAAACACGCGCATCGCCTTCCTTTGGTAGCCACCATTCATTCCACCGAATTTGGACGTAACAATGGGCTTCATAACCAGACACAAAGGTTCATCAGTGGTGTGGAGTGGTGGCTTGTATATGAAGCGTGGCGGGTCATTGTGTGCAGCCGTTACATGGAGGGTGAGTTGAAGTACGTCTTTCAGGTGCCGTCTGACAAATTGTTAACCATTCAGAACGGCGTAGAACCTAAAAACTTTGCGATGGACAACGAAAGCCAGGTGACGCGCGAATGGTTTGCAGCGCCCGACGAGCAAATTGTCTTTTATATTGGACGCCTGGTTCGGGAAAAAGGAGTCCAGGTGTTGCTTGCGGCCGCCCCTGAGATACTGACGAGGCATCCCAGGACGAAATTCGTAATTGCCGGTAAGGGACCTTATGAGGGCGAGTTGCGCCATTATGCCGATCGTTTGGGTATCGCGCACCGGGTTTACTTTACCGGGTATGTGGACGATTCAACACGGAACGCGCTGTACAACTGGGCGGCTGTCGCGGTATTTCCGAGTCTTTATGAACCCTTTGGTCTGGTGGCATTGGAGGCGATGGCGGCAAAAACGCCGGTAGTGGTGGCCGACACGGGCGGTTTGAGCGAAATCGTACACGACGGCATTGAAGGGCTTAAGTGTCCCCCGGACAATACGGCCGCACTTGCTGAGCGGGTCTCACGTCTCCTGGCTGATCCCGGTTTGGCGGGTGCATTGCGGGAAAGGGCTTATCGAAAGGTGTTGAAGGAATGCAACTGGGATGACGTTGCCCGCCAAACGAGGGCGGTTTATGACGAGGTGTGGCAAAACCGCCGGCGGGTCCGGTGGCCTGAAATTATGGAAGTGCGGCCGCGGTTGAGCGGCAAGGTGTACCAATTACTGGGGCGGGCGTAGTAGAAGAACAATGAAGGATGAAGGATGACGGATGAAGGATAAAGGATGAAAAGGGAGGGATATATTGAAAGCGATTATCATGGCCGGGGGCGAAGGGTCGCGGTTGCGCCCGTTGACCTGTAACCGGCCCAAGCCGATGGTGCCGGTTGCCAACCGGCCGATGATGGAGTACTGTGTTG
>JBFMBL010000091.1:0-2463 GCA_040755195.1 Bacillota bacterium | reverse complement strand
GGGAGGGATATATTGAAAGCGATTATCATGGCCGGGGGCGAAGGGTCGCGGTTGCGCCCGTTGACCTGTAACCGGCCCAAGCCGATGGTGCCGGTTGCCAACCGGCC
Organism: Bacillota bacterium; assembly: GCA_040755195.1. Taxonomy (GTDB): domain Bacteria; phylum Bacillota; class Desulfotomaculia; order Desulfotomaculales; family Ammonificaceae; genus SURF-55. The sequence continues at coordinate 2,356 of JBFMBL010000091.1, read as the reverse complement.
GATGATGGAGTACTGTGTTGACTTATTAAAAAAGAATGAGATCAGGGAAATCGGATGCACACTCCGGTATCTTCCGGATGTGATAGTGCGGCATTTTGGTGACGGAAGCGACTTTGGGGTTCGAATTTCCTATTTTATAGAAGAAAATCCTCTTGGCACAGCCGGCAGTGTAAGAAACGCTGCCGCCTTCCTTGACCAGACATTTATCGTGGTAAGCGGCGACGCCCTGACCGACGCAAACCTTTCCATGGCTGTAAACTTTCACCGGAAGCGGGGAGCGATCGCAACCATTGTTCTTGCCCGGGCGAGTTGTCCACTGGAATACGGGGTGGTTATTACCGGCGATGGTGGACAGATCCGATGTTTTTTGGAGAAACCGGGGTGGGGAGAGGTTTTCAGCGATACCGTCAACACCGGGATTTACGTATTGGAACCTGAGATTTTTGATTACTTCCCGGCCGGAAAGAACTTTGATTTCAGTAAGGACCTCTTCCCTTTATTAATGAAGGAAAAAAGAGCGTTGTACGGATATATAATGGACGGTTACTGGTGTGATATCGGCGGACTTGAGGCCTACCTGAAAGCGCACCGGGATCTGTTATCCGGGGCGGTGGATGCCATCCTTCCGGGACGGGAGGTTTCACCCCGCGTGTGGATGGAAGACGGGGTGTCCGTAGATACAGAAGCGCAGCTTAAGGGCCCGCTGGTGATCGGAAGAAATACGGAAGTCAGGGCGGGGGCATGCATAGGGGCGTTTACGGTACTCGGAAGAGGATGTACCGTTCAAGCGGGGGCCAGCATAAAACGAAGTGTTGCATGGGACCATTGCTTTATCGGGCGTGGAGCGGCCTTAAGAGGCGCCATCCTGGCGAATAAGGTACAGGTGCAGACGGATGCGGGGGTCTATGAGGGCGCGGTTGTGGGGGATCATTCGGTAATAAGAGAACGGGGACTGCTAAAACCGGGGGTAAAACTCTGGCCTCATAAACTGGTGGAAACCGGGGCCACGGTCAACGAAAGCTTGGTCTGGGGGAACGGCACGCCCCAACACCTTTTCGGCAGCGAAGGAGTCATTGGACATGCGAACCTGGAGATTACGCCGGAGTTTGCTGTTCGTCTGGGCGGTTGTTTCGGCGCTGTTTTAGGGAAAAGGGCGACCGTAGGGGTTTCAAGTGACGTCTATCCGGTTTCCAGGATGGTCAAGTCCGCCTTAATAGCCGGATTACAATCCATCGGGATAAAGGTTAAGGACTTCGGAGAGGGTACCACTCCGATGCACCGTTTTGCAGCCAGGACACTGGGATGCAACGGCGGCGTGCATGTGCTCCTTTCGACGCAGAATCCTGAGAAGTTGAGGATGATTTTTACCGATGCCGAAGGCGGAAGTATCTCCCGGGGCACTGAAAGGAAAATAGAACAATTGTACTACCGGGAGGATTTCGCACGGGAAACCGCTCCCGGAATATATACGCCCGAATTTGTTCCGGGTGTGTCAGGGGCGTACATAGACCATTTGTGTGGTTACGGGGCGGAAGGATTGAAGACGGCAGGTCTCAAGCTGGTCCTGCTGTACGAGGAAACAAATCTCGGCCGGCTTCTCGGGCCTATAGCGCAAAGACTAGGACTTGTGCTGTACAGCTTTGAGAAGGAGTTTTGCGGAAGCCAGCCAAGGCCCTGGCAGGAATACCAGAAACTGCTGCCGGGCATCTGTCAGGCCGTGGTCGAAAACGGGGCGGACGGCGGCGCGGTGATTGATGCAAATGCCGATCACATCGTTTTGATCGATGAACGGGGCCGGATAATTCAGGACGACCTTTTTACGGCCATCCTTGCACTGGTGGCTCTAAAACAACGCGGCGGGCCCGTGGTGGTGCCGGTTACCGCACCCCAGGTTATCGATATCCTTGCCGCGCGTTACAGCGCCGAGGTTATCCGGACCAAGTCCGCGCGCCAGGACTTTTGGAAGCGGGCTTTGTCGGCTGAAGCCCACGAGATATTGCTCCATTTTGACGCCCTTGCCGCGCTGGTACGCGTCTTTTCTTTCTTGTATGAGCAGGGGATCAGCCTTGGTGATTTGGTCGATGAAGTTCCGGCATTTTTCCTTACCCGCCGGGAGGTGCCGGTTTCCTGGGAGGCAAAAGGAGCGGTAATCCGGAGGCTTATCGAAGAAAAACCGGCCCAACAGCTTGAACTTATTGACGGGGTTAAGGTTTATCACCCTGATGGTTGGGCGCTTATTCTCCCGGATCCGGAGGAACCGGTTTGCCGGGTTTTCAGCGAAGGGGCTTCGATGGAGATCGCGGAGTCACTCACAGAGTTTTATGCCCAGAAGATAAAAGGGATGGTTGAAGAATAA
>JBFMBL010000090.1:0-4496 GCA_040755195.1 Bacillota bacterium | reverse complement strand
CCTCAGCCGTTTCCCCTGCTTTTTCTCGACACAGCACCCCTGGGGGTACGAAAGCGGGAGCGGGACTTTGGATCAAAACCTGTGCTAGGTTTATCTTTGTCAATTTTGATACCGAAGAAATTCTCCAGGAAGAACTGAAACAAGGAAAATAATTTCTCACATCCCGGGTCGGGACGCCTACCGGTTCCCCAAAAACCCGGAAAAGGCCTGCCGACAAACCCCGGCCTGAAACCGCCGGTTACCGGTTTTTTACTTAATCCCGACCTGGCTCCGAATCTCGTTTTGCTGCCGATTTCCCGCCTGCCGCCAAATCCCGGTCTTCTACCGGCGCCCGGTCTTCCGCCGGGTCCCCGTCCGCCGAATTGCGGCCTGCCGCCAAATCCCGATTTGACACCCGGTTCAGGTCTGCCGCCTATTCCCTGTTTCCTGCCGGTGCCCGACCTGCTGCCAGATCCCGTTCCGCGGACGGATCCGGCCCGCTTGCCATATCCTCCCCTTGCACAGTACGGATGATTTATATTTTCGCGACGCCCAGGCATTATCCGTGGCCTCCTTTCAATTGTTTTGCAGTGATCCTTGCCCCATATTATGTAATTTATCATATCATGGTTCCTTTTTCCGTTACCGCCAGGATCTCTACAACATGGGATTAATTCCCGTCTTTTTGTACAACACTCTCTTTCGACCTAATGCCCTCCTCCTATTGTCCCAAAAATAAATGGGTAAGTCGTCCGATTGTAGCAATCGCAAGCATGAATGTAAAATTTTTGGAGAAGGATTATTTTTTGTTTCTGTAGAGGAGGGTTATCTTTTGAAAAAAGGCTTTTTTCTGGTTGCAGCGATGGTTCTTGCGGCTGCTTTCGTTTTAATGTCCGGCTCAGTGGGAATCGCTTCTGCGGCGCAACAGGCAGGAGATACCGGCGAAAGCTTTATTGTCGTCATGGATAATAACACAGTTAAACATGCTACCAGAGAATACGTCCGTGAAAAAGGAGGGGATGTGCTTTCCGAATTCAGCATCATACCGGCTATGGCCGTGAGAATCGACCCGAAAAAGGTTCCGGGCCTGAAAGGACTCAAAGGGATTAAGGCGGTCGGAATAGACGGAAGGATCCGTGCCGCCGACAACGAACTGGACAACTCCTGGGGCGTAAACCACATCGGCGCGGGCTCCGTTCACGTCTATAACAAGGGATCGGGCGTGAAGGTATTCGTTCTTGATACCGGTATAGACTACAACCATCCCGACCTGAACGACAACTATGCCGGCGGATACGATTTTGTGAACGGTGACGCCGACCCGATGGACGACAACGGCCACGGCACTCACGTCACAGGCATCATCGCCGCCGAAGACAACGGTTCCGGGGTTGTCGGCGTCGCTCCGGCGTCTTCCATTTACGCCTTCAAAGTGCTGGACGCCGATAACGGAGGCGCCTGGAGCAACGTTATCAGTGCTTTGGATCGGATTTACGGCAACATTATAGGCGGCGACAAAGTCGTTATCAACATGAGTTTTGCAAGTGACAGCGATGCCCCCGGCGTTCACGAGGCCATTCAGGTACTTTACGAAGCCGGCGCGGTGCTTGTCGCCGCGGCGGGTAATTCGGGAAACTCTGAGGGAACCGGTGATAACATCGCATACCCGGCCCGTTACCCGGAAGTAATCGCCGTCGGCGCCACCGACAAGGCTGATGCGCGCGCGTCTTTCTCCAGCACCGGCGAGCAGATTGAGCTTTCGGCGCCGGGAGTGGATGTTATCTCATGCTACCCCGGCGGGGGCTACGCGTACAGCAGCGGCACCTCCATGGCCTCGCCCCACGTTGCCGGAACAGCGGCGCTGGCGCTGGCCAACGGCACGTTAATCGACTTCAACAACGACGGAGTTGTCAACAACAAGGACCTGCGGCTGCTCCTCAAGCAGACTGCGGATGATTTGGGGGTAACCGGCCCGGATCCTCTCTATGGTTACGGTCTGGTTGACGCCGACGAAGCCGCGCCCCCCGTGGCAATACCCGTTGGAACCATCAGCGGAAGAGTGACCGATGCAGCCGACAACCCCATTGCCGGCGCAAACGTCAGCGACGGCACGCGAACCGTTGTTACAGGTGCTGACGGAACATATATCATCGCCGACGTCCCCGCGAGAGAGTATACCGTTACCGCCTCGGCAACCGGTTATCACAGCGCTTCTTATACGGCGGCGGTTTCCGCCGACGAAACCACCGTATTAGACTTTCGGCTTTTGCCGGTTCAAAACGGCGCCATAACGGGTACGGTAACGGACGGCGCAAATCCTATCGCAGGCGCCGCCATCGACCTTACGGCTACAGGCACCACTCCGTATACCCGCAGTACCACCACTGATGAAAACGGCAATTACAGCATTTCCGACCTGCCTCCCGGTGAATACAGCGTAACCGCCTCGGCCGACGGTTTTCAGGAAGCTTCAATGGCTGTGACAGTGACCGAGGGCCAGAGCGTGACGGTCGATTTTATCATGAACCCGCTGCCGCCTGTCCAAACAGTCAAGGTGTTGTCTATTACGTACTCTACCGAAGGCCGCAAAGACCGGAACCTGATTGTTACCGCCAACGTTGTCGACAGCCTTGGACAGCCCGTTACGGGGGCGTCGGTCCGCATAACAGTGTTCCGTAGAGACAAACAGTTTTATACAGGAACAGCCGTTACCGGAACGGACGGAAACGCCGTCTTTGATCCGGGGCACGCCCCTAAAGGCACTTACAGTACCACGGTTAACGCCGTTGAAGCGGCAGGCTACTCCTGGGACGGCGTCACCCCTCCCAACTCGTTCGAGATAAATCCACGCGCTTCTCATTAAGAGATTTTAAGGGAATTGCGCATGTACAGGGAGTGGATCGACAGGGGTTCACTCCCTTCTTTTTTACGTATTGACCGCAAGCCTCAGAAAGTAGTAATATCTTCATAAAAAGGTTACTGATTCCTAAAATTTCGGGGGGAGGGAGATTTTTGAGTAAAAAAGTATCACTTTTATTAACCGCGATCGTCTTTACGGTACTGTTGTTAATGGTGTTCGGAAACACCGTGTCATCCGCCGCAGGCCTGACAAGTGACGCCGGCGACAGATTTATTGTCATCTTTGACAACGACGCGTCGAAGCATGCTGTCAAGAATTTCGTCCGGGAAAATGGCGGGGATATCCTTGCCGAATTCAGTATTGTGCCGGGAATGGCTGTGCGCCTGGGTCAGGACAAGGTTTCCGGCTTAGAAGCGTTTAAAGGCGTCAAGGATGTCGGGATCGACGGGAAGATCTACGCCGCTGATGCCGAGCTGGACAACTCCTGGGGCGTGAAACGGATCGGCGCAGGCGCCGTTCATGACGCCGGCAACAAAGGACAGGGTGTAAAGATAGCCGTCATTGACAGCGGCGTCGATTACAATCACCCGGACTTGGACGACAACTACGCCGGCGGCTACGATTTCGTGAACAACGACAGCGACCCTATGGATGATTTGGGTCACGGAACGCACGTCACGGGCATTATAGCCGCCGAAGACAACGATTCAGGGGTGGTCGGCGTTGCCCCGGAAGCTTCCATATACGCCTTTAAGGTCCTTGGCGCCGACGGCTCAGGAGAGTGGAGCGACTTTATCAGCGCTTTGCAGGCGGTCTATGATTTAACCGCCGGCGGTAATAAAGTCGTGGTGAATATGAGCGTGGCGGCTGAAAAGGATGCCCCCGGAGTCCACGATGCCATTAAGGCGGTATACGAAGCCGGAGCGGTGCTGGTGGCCGCCGCGGGTAACTCGGGGAATCGCGCGGGCGCCGGGAACAGCATAGAGTATCCAGCCCGCTATGAAGAGGTAATCGCCGTCGGCGCTGTCGATAACACCGACACCCGCGCCTTCTTCTCCAGCACGGGTCGACAACTCGAGCTTGCCGCCCCGGGTGTGGATGTCTATTCCTGTATACCCGGCGGGGATTATTTGTACGCTTCCGGCACTTCCATGGCTTCGCCCCACGTCGCCGGTTCTGCTGCTCTGGTTCTCGCAGGCGACACCCTCACCGACCTGGATGGCGACGGGCAGATAAATAACAAGGATGTACGGTTACGCCTAAGTCAAACGGCCGACGACCTGGGACGGGCCGGTTGGGACCTCCAGTACGGGTACGGACTGGTTAATGCCGCCAAGGCGGCACTGGCGTGCGGGACTATCATGGTTTCCGACATCTCGTATTCAACGGAAGGCTGGAAAAACAAAGACCTTATTGTCACGGTCTCCCTCGTTGACAGTAACGAAAACCCGGTTGCTTCGGCTTACGTATCCGCAAGGGTCTCCCGCAACGGCATTGCGCTATACTCGAAAACCGGCGTGACGGGAGACGATGGGAAAGCAGTCTTTAAAATAAAGAACGCCCCGAAAGGCACATATACAACGACGGTTACCTCTGTTTATGCGACCGGCCTGACCTGGGACGGCAAAACACCTGACAACTCGTATACGAAGTAGCA
>JBFMBL010000089.1:0-4754 GCA_040755195.1 Bacillota bacterium | reverse complement strand
ATCTCTGTGTCCTCTGTGCCTCCGTGGTGAATCCATAATCAATTCTTTTCTTCTTTCCCCTCCATCGCGGCCTTCAGGAGGTCGCCCAGGCTCTGGCCGATGGGGCCCTTGTCGCTGTACTGCGCGATGAGTTTCTGGTTCACGGCGCTGGCCTTTTTGGAGCTCCTGAAGCCGCCTGATTCGTCCTCTTTTTCCGGCTGCCGGTGGCCGCAGGTGCGGTCCTGGCAGACCAGCATCCTTCCCCGCTTGCCTTTGACGAGCAGCATGAACCTGCCGCAGACCGGACATTTGGTCCTGGATACGTTGTCGGGCCTGTAGACGGCGTTGTCCGCGGCCACGCTCTTGACGAGCTGCAGGGCGCTGGCGCGTATGCCTTCGATGAAGTCCTTCTTGCTGTCCTTGCCCTTGGCGATGTTGGAAAGGCGCTGTTCCCACTGGGCCGTGAGTTCCGGGCTTTTCAACTCCGGGGAAACGAGGTCGATGAGCTGTATCCCCTTTGATGTCGGGACGAGTTCCTTGCCGTTGCGCTCGATGTAGTTGTTGTAAAGCAGCTTTTCAATGATTTCGGCGCGCGTCGCCGGTGTGCCCAGGCCGCCCTGTTTGATCGACTCGCGCAGCTCCTCGTCCTCGATGAACTTGCCGGGGCTTTCCATCGCCGTCAGCAGGGTCGCCTCGGTGTAGCGGGCGGGCGGTTTGGTCTTCCCTTTATTGATCTTGAGTTCCTTGACCTGCTTGACGTCGCCTTTCCTGGCGGAGGTCAACGTCTGCTCGGGCAGCGCTTCGTCCTTCGCGTCTTCCTTTTCCTCCGCTTTGACGGTCACCGCGCGCCATCCCTTGTCCTTCACCACCTTGCCCCGCGAGTAAAAGCTCTCGCCGTTGACCTCCGTGATCAGGGTGGTCTGGTCGTAGCGGTAAGGCGGGTACAGGACCGCGATGAAGCGCCTGGCGATGAGGTCATAAAGCTTCAGCTCGTCCGCGCTGAGCGTTGACAACTGCAGGAACTCCCCGGTGGGGATGATCGCGTGGTGGTCGGAGACCTTGCTGTCGTCGACGAAGCGTTTTGTCGGACTCAATGGTTTCTGCAAAAGGGGTTTTACCAGCTCTGCGTACGGCCCCACGGCGATGCTCTTCAGCCTGCCCTGCAGGGTGGGCACGATGTCGGTGGTGATGTAACGGGAGTCCGTTCGCGGGTAGGTTACCAGCTTGCGCTGCTCGTAAAGGTCCTGCAGTACCGACAGGGTCTTCTGCGCCGGAAATCCGTAGCGCTTGTTGGCGTCCCGCTGCAGCTCGGTGAGGTCGTAAGCCAGGGGCGGGGGCTCGCTCTTTCCCTCCGTGCGCACGTCCTTGATCACGCCCGGATGCCCCTTGATCCCGGCGATCAACGCTTCCGCCTCGGCGAGGCTGAATACCCTGCCGTTGCCGGACTTGTTCCGCCAGTCCCCGAAGTACTCGCCGAAGTCCGCGCGGACGGTCCAGAAGTCCACCGGGACGAACTGCTTGATTTCGTTTTCCCGCCGGACGATCATGGCCAGGGTCGGGGTCTGCACCCTGCCGGCGGTCAACTGCGCGTTGAACTTGCACGTCAGCGCCCTGGTCACGTTCAGCCCGATCAGCCAGTCCGCCTCCGCCCGGCACACGGCGGCGTCGTAAAGGTTGTCGTACGCCCTGCCCGGCTTCAGGTTCGCGAAGCCCTCCCGGATGGCCTCGTCGGTCTGGGAGGAGATCCACAGGCGCTTGAAGGGCTTCTTCCAGTTGGCGAGGACCATGATCCACCGCGCCACCAGCTCCCCTTCCCTGCCGGCGTCGGTGGCGATAACCAGTTCGCCGATGTCCGACCTTTGCATCAGGCTCCTGACCACCTGGAACTGGTGGGAGGACTGCCTGATCACCTTCAGCTTCATGCTGGGAGGGAGCATGGGCAGGTCCTCCAGCCGCCACTCCCTATACTTCTGGTCGTAGTCGTGCGGCTCCGCCAGGGTGACCAGGTGTCCGAGCGCCCAGGTTACCACGTACTGCGGGCCCTCGATGTACCCCTTGTTTTTACCGCTGCATTTCAAAACCCTGGCGATTTCCCTGGCCACGCTGGGCTTTTCCGCGAGAACAAGCGTTTTCATTTTCGCGAGGTCTCCTCTATCCAGAGAATAAATTACGACTTACGGGTCAAGTCCTATGCCTAAGTCCTGGGTCGTACCAGCCTACCGGTATGGTGGACTTTCAACGCTCTTATTTACGTCTTATATTACTTCTTAACACGCCCCTGCGGCAATACAGAAAGGAAGAACAAAAGGCGGGCGAAGCCCACCCTGCAAGATTGATGTTTCTTAACCGCCAAGACGCCAAGATCACCAAGAAAAACCAAGAAAACTATTATGTTTTTCTAAATGGAGTAAGAACTGCATTTATCCACAACAATCAAAGAGGGGTTCCGCGTTACCGCGAAACCCCTCTTCTGTTAACCAGGATTAATACCGGCTGCTGCTTCTCTGCCTGCTGAAGCAGTCGCGGCAGTATACCGGCCGGTCGCCGGAGGGCCGGAAAGGCACCTCGGTCTCGACACCGCACGCCGCGCATACCGCGGTATGCATTTCCCGCGGGCCGCGGTCGCCGCGCCCGCCGAAGCCGCTTCTCTGCGCCTTGCGGGCCGCGCGGCACTCGGGACAGCGTCCGGGTTCGTTGGCGAACCCTTTTTCTGCGTAAAATTCTTGCTCCGAAGCCGAGAAAATGAACGACGTTCCGCAGTCACGACAGGTAAGAGTTTTGTCTTGGGTCACAATAGATCCTCCTCTGGATTTTTTCTTTGCTCAAATTGGTTTAGGGGATTTGTTATCTCTGCCTCCCCCTACCAAACCGAACATGAGGAAGAGGATCATCGAACCAGCCCTACTAGACCGATTACTTGAGCTAATACTATTTTACCCTTTTATACCCCGAGGTAAAGCATTTTAATCATCATTCCTCAAAAAAAAAGTTGTTTTCGGCGTTAAAACCCGCAGTACCCGTATAAACCCGTAAAAAAAATTTTTAGCCGGTCAGCGCGTTAAAGACTCCTTGCGCATCCGGATCGACTTCGGTGTTACTTCCATCAGCTCATCATCGGCGATGAATTCAAGGCATTGCTCCATGCTCATCATCCGGGGCGGCGTTATTTTGGCCGCGATATCGGAGGTGGAACTGCGTATGTTCGTGAGCTGTTTCTTCTTGCACACATTCACCTGCAGGTCCCCCGGGCGGGAGTGCTCGCCGACGATCATCCCCCGGTAAACCGGGACACCCGGGCCTACAAATAACTCGCCCCTTTCCTGGGCGTTTTCCAGACCGTAGGTCGTGGTTTCTCCCGTTTCAAAGGCTACCAGCGACCCTCTCACCCGGGCCGGGATATCGCCGCGGTGGGGCGCGTAATGGTCAAAGCAGTGGTACATGATCCCGAGACCCCTCGTGTCCGTCAAGAACTCGGAGCGGAAACCGAACAGGCCCCGCGTCGGGACGTGAAACTCCAGGTGGACGCTCCCGTCACCCCGGTTGAACATGTTCACAAGCTCGCCCTTGCGGAACCCCATACGCTCCATAACGATACCCACGTGGGTTTCGGGAACTTCAACGACAACCAGTTCCACCGGCTCGCACCTTTCCCCTTTGATCTTCCGCTCGATGACCTGCGGCCGGGAAACTTCAAACTCGTAGCCTTCGCGGCGCATCGTCTCGATCAGGATCGTCAGGTGCAGTTCGCCCCGCCCAGAGACAAGAAACGTATCCGGCGAGGCGGTTTCTTCGACGCGGAGGCTGACGTCCGATTCCAGTTCCCGCATCAGCCTTTCCCTAAGTTTGCGCGAGGTGACGTATTCGCCTTCCTGCCCGGCGAACGCGCTCTTATTGACGCGCATCGCCACGGCCACTGTCGGCTCCTCTATCGATACGAAGCTCAGGGCGACCGGCTGTTCCGGATCGGCGACGGTGTCGCCTACGTTGATCTCCAGCCCGGCGACCACAACGATTTCCCCCGCCGCGGCCTCTTCCGCCGCTACCTTCTTCAGTCCCTCAAAAACATAGAGCCCGGTCGGCCGCTGGCGCTGCGACACCCCGCCGGGACCGATAACCACCACGTCCTGTCTGGCTTTCATCGTCCCTCGCTGGATGCGCCCTACCGCCTGCCGCCCGACGTAAGGGTCGTAGTCAATCATGGTGACCCCGAGCTGAAGGGGTTCGTCACGAGCCCCCTCGGGCGCGGGGATCTTGTCCACAATCATTTCGAAAAGCGGTTTGAGGTCTGCACCCGGCGCGGCGGGATCCAACGACGCCACCCCGGCGCGGGCGTTGGTGTAGACCACCGGAAAGTCGAGCTGTTCCTCGCTGGCGCCCAGCTCAATGAACAGGTCAAGCACCTGGTCCATCGCTTCGCGTGGTCTGGCGCCGGGCCGGTCGATCTTGTTGATCACAACGATGGGGGCGAGCCCCGCCGCAAGCGCCTTGCGCAGCACAAAACGGGTTTGCGGCATCGGCCCCTCGAAAGCGTCAACAAGGAGAAGCACCCCGTCAACCATCTGGACGATCCGTTCCACCTCCCCGCCGAAATCGGCGTGGCCGGGGGTGTCGACTATATTAAGCTTGTACCCCCTGTAGAAAACCGCGGTGTTCTTGGCCATGATCGTGATGCCGCGCTCGCGCTCAAGGTCGATGCGGTCGAGTACCCGCTCCGCCACCACCTGCTTTTCGTGGAAAACGCCGCTTTGTTTGAGCATCCCGTCGACCAGAGTGGT
>JBFMBL010000088.1:0-4903 GCA_040755195.1 Bacillota bacterium | reverse complement strand
ATTGGTTCCATACATAAAAATCCACGGATGTAAACACCTTGTATAAAATCCATAGGACATTCACCCCTAACACATTATGGTCATAGACTACGGTAAATCGGAATTGAGTCTGTTTTCCTAACAATTCCCACTTAGCGCGAGGAGGAATATTCATGTTGCCGCCAGTGACATTCGGGTCGGTTCGACGGGTTAAACTCAGGCAAAAAGGAATCAAGGAAGGTAATGAAAACGAAAAGGCTCTTTCTATGGAAGTCGCGGTAGGAGCGCAAGAATATCCCAAAGCGGAGGAAGAAGTGAAACCGGCGACCGGCGTTGAAGAGGAAAAACCGGTCAAAACGGAAGCAGGCGCTGTACCAAAACCGGAGGTCAAAGCCACTGAGGACCCAAATCCGGCAGTGCAATTAAAAGCCGAGATGATGGTCCAGCCCGAAGCAGATACCGGAGTGGAGGCAAAAGTCGAAGCAGAACCGGATGTGAAAGTGGGGAAATATCCTGCGCCGGGGGATGATGCCGGTGCGATAGCCGGCGAAACGAAGAAAGCCCCGGTGACGATCCGCGGCCGGCGGGGAATGCGATTGACGGAGGCTTTTAACGAAGCGGTAAGCTTGCACGAGCGCGGGGTTGCGGGTGACAAAGAAGCGGTCAAAAAGGCTTACGACTTGCTGAAGAAAATTTTGAAGGCAGCCCCGCGGAACAGTGTTGTAGAGGCTTACTTCGGCAGCGCAACCGCGCTCTTGGGCCGCGACGCCCTGGATCCAAACGAAAGATTCAAAAAGGCCGTCAAGGGTCTAAAAATTCTGGATCAAGCCGTGTCGAACGCTCCCGATAACACTGAAGTCCGCACCTTAAGGGCTTACGTCTGTTACCGGCTTCCGGAAAATTACTTCCACCGTACCGCTACCGCCATAGAAGACTTCAGTTACCTCGCCGCCTGTTATGAAAAAGACCCGAGTGTGTTTTCGGGGAATTTTTACTGCCAGATCCTTTACGACTTAGGGGCTTCATACAAGCGTCTGGGGCGAAAAGAGGAGGCGGAGTCGACCTGGCAAAAGCTTTCGTCCCGGACAAAGGACGCCAAGTACAGGCAGCTTCTGAAGCAGGAAGGAATACTGGTGCCGGAACCGCCCGGGGAAGAAAATGACTCTCAGAATGTACCCGTTGCAGAGGTCGACCCGCAAACAACTAAAAAAAAAGATGAATTGTTCGGAAAAGGGCTGAAGTTGCACGGTGTTGCGCTGTCTGGTGACAAAGAGGCTGTACGGGGAGCGCTTGATTATTTTACAAAGGCCCTGGAGTTGGAGCCGGAAAACCCGCTGATCAAGGCTTATCACGCCGATTGCACGTCTTTAGAGGCGCGCCATGCAGCAGACCCCGGGAAAATGTTCGCCGGAGCCATCAAAGCAATGAAGACTCTGGACGCTGTTGTGAACAGCAACCCGGATGATGTGGAGATACGTTTTATAAGAGCCTACCATGGTTTCCGGCTCCCCGAGGCCTTTTTCCACCGTACCGCTGCGGCGATAGCGGACTTCGAGTACCTGATCCAGCGCTGGGAGAACGACCATTCTGTCTTTTCAAAGGAGTCCTACTGGCGGCTCCTTTTTGACCTCGGTGCGGCACACAAGCGTTTGGGCATGGAAGAAGAAGCCGTAGCGGACTGGAAAAAGCTTCTGTCCCTTCGTCCCGACCCGAAATATAAGGCGATGATCGAGGAGCAGCGTGGTGTCAACCTTATCAGGAGCAACGCTAATAAACTGTCCCTTGAGGATGATAAAGAGGCTTATTACAAAGAGGGTATGCGCCTGCACGACCTGGGCGTGGCCGGGAACAAGGAAGCGGCGAAGCTGGCCCTCGATATGTGGGAAAAGGCTTACGAGAAAAACCAGGGAGATAACCTTGCCCGGGCTTATTACGGCAGCAGCATGGCGCTGGTGGCGCGGGACGGAACAGATCCAAATACCTTGTTCGGAAGCGCCATAAAGGGAATGGTGCACGTGAACCGCGCTTTGAGCAGAGACAGGGATAACCCTAAAATCCGCCTTCTCCGGGCGTACCTTACCAACTCGCTGCCCGAGGCCTTCTTCCACCAGACCCACAAAGCGATAAAAGATTTCCGCTACCTGGCGATGGCCTATCAAAAGGATAACAGCATTTTTTCTAAAGAGCAGTATCATAAAATCCTTTACGATCTGGGGCTGGCTTACGAGCGTGTTGAAGACAAGGAGAAAGCTAAAAAAGTCTGGGCCAACCTGCTGGCTGATGATCCTGATTCCAAATATGCCGCGCTGTTGAGCGGAAAGGCGGGAGCGAAGGATGATGAATCTTAAACAAATATTCAAACAGATCGGTAGACCGGGAGTGACAGCCCGGTATTTTACCGATGTATTTGCTGACGATATGCCGCTGGAAACGCTGGCCGAGTATCAAAGAGAGTCGATAAAGGCGATTGTAAGCCGTGCCTACGAGCGCTCCCCCTTTTACGGCGAGAAAATGGACCTGGCCGGGGTTGCTCCCGGGGATATCGTGGAACTGGCGGACCTGGCCCGGTTGCCTTTCATAACCAAAGACGAACTACGAGGAAAGCCCTGGGTTCTTCTGGCGTGCGACAAGAAGGAAGTATCTCTGATTCAGGTTTCGACGGGCACCACCGGCGGAGAAGAAATATACATCATGAATACGTGGGAGGACTATTACCGTTACGAACTGGCCACGGGGTACCCGACGCTCGTACCGATAGGACCAGGCGATATTTGTCTTAACGCCCTGCCTTACGAAATGAGTTCGGCGGGTCTGGCTTTCCACAAGACCTTTATGGAGAGCTGCCAGGCTACCGTGGTCCCCGCCGGGAAAGGCGGCGCCTACTCCACTCCGGCTAAGACGGTGAAGCTGATGCGCGACCTTCAGCCGACGGTGGTCATCACCACCCCCTCCTGGGCGATTACTCTTTCGGAGGCGGCGGCTAAAGAGTCCTTCGATCTGAGGAGTCTGCCGCTTAAAAAAATGTGGTTGACCGGTGAAGGCTGCTCACCGGCTTTCCGGGAACGGGTGGAAAAAATTTGCGGCACTACCGCCAACTTCTATTACGGTTCCCTGGAGTGCGGCGGCGTCGGCATCGAGTGCGATTCGCATAACGGCTACCATATTATAATGGGCCACGTCATCGTTGAAATCGTCGATCCAAAAACCGGTGAGGTTCTCGAACCCGGTGAAATAGGGGAAATCGTGGTTACATGCCTGCTTCGCTATGATACGCCGATTCTGCGCTATCGCACCCAGGATTTGGGTTACATCGAAATGGACCCCTGTTCCTGCGGCGTTGCACTACCGCGGCTCTTCCTAAGAGGCCGGCTGGTTGAGCAGGTAACGATCTGCGGTATACCATTCTCTCCGTTTTACCTGGAAGAATTCCTCATGCGGTTGCCGGAAGTAGGAAACTGGTTCCAATTCGTGGTACCGCCCGAGGGGGCCGATCGCCTGAAGATTCGTGCCGAACTGGCGCCGGGAGTATCTCCTTCCCCAGAACTTGCGGAATCGCTGGCCGGCAAAATGGAGTTCGGCACCGGGCTGCCCTGCGAGTTTGAGATTGTGGATAGAATTCCCCGCCCGCATGGGAAAACAATCCGGGTAGTTGAGAAGTGAGATGTGGGAAGTTAGAAGTGAGAGGCCGGAAGTCGCGAGTCAGCGAGTCACGAGTCGCGAGTCGGAAAGATAGTCGCGAGTCGGAAAGATAGTCGCGAGTTACGAGTCAAGAGTGAAGTCCAAAGTCGAAGGTCCTAAGTCCTAAGTCCGGATCAGGAGGTCAGTTTCGAGTTGCGGGTTGTACGATAGAATGGTGAACGGACCTCAAAGGTTTACAACCTTAGCATACGACTTGAACTTTGAAAGGACCTCAAAGGTCCATCATTTGAGCTTTAACGCAGAGCGCAGAACGCAGAACGCAGAACGTCATCAGGGAGGGTTTATATTGATCATCGACGGCCATGCTCATATTTCCGCTACTTCTTACGGCAACGTCGATATTTATTTAGAACAGCTCAAGGGCACCGGAATTGAAAAAGGTGTGGTAGTTCCGGGAGGAACGGTGGACGTAAGAAAGATGACCGACTATATCACTGGAAAGGCTAAACCGGAAAACCCGGTTCCCAATAACAGCTATGTTGCAGAAGCCTGCGGGGCTTATAGCAGCAATCTGTTAGGATTTGTCTGTATTGATCCGCACAATCCGAATGCAACGGAGATGCTGGAAACAAGTTTAAAAAAGGGATTTAAAGGGCTTAAGTTATCGCCCATGACCCACCAATTTTCCTTCGCCTGTAAATCTGTAGCGGCTCTGTCGGCTTGTTGCGGTGATTATGGTCACCCCGTATACAGCCATGTTGTTTTCAGCCCCGGGGCCTCCACAACGAGGTTTGTCGCCCTGGCCCGGCAGTTTCCCAAAACCAGCTTTATTTTGGGGCACATGGGCTTCGGGCCCGCTGACAGGGAAGCCCTGGAGGCAGCGGTAGAACTGGAAAACTTCTTCCTGGAAACATCTACGGGAAGTTTTCTGCACATTAAAGAGTCAGTTAAAGCAGCCGGGCCGGATAAAATCATCTTCGGCTCGGAGTTTCCCCTTTCGCATCCTGCAGTGGAACTGGAAAAAATCCTTCTTTTGGATCTAACCGACGGGGAGATGGAGAAGATACTCGGGGGTAATATCCTTAGCTTAATGGGAATGGCCTAAGGTCTAATCGCGAGTCCCTAGTCACGAGTCACGAGTCGCGAGTCTAGTCCTAAGAGAGTGTTGCAAAACTAAGCAAAAACAGCCCAGAAATCGCAAAAACCTTAGAGAATCAGCAGGAATAAGCATGGAAGACGTCGAAACTACTATTTAACTCCATAAAAGGGGATGTCTTCCTTGCTG
>JBFMBL010000087.1:0-5077 GCA_040755195.1 Bacillota bacterium | reverse complement strand
CCGAAACAGCTAACCCAACCGTTGCTGATGTGATGGAAGTCTCCGCTTTATGGGACGAATTAGTTTCCAGGTATGATATTATCGAACTCACACAGATCATTCAAAACTTTGCTCACGATGTAGACTTGAAGCTGATCCTGAACAAAGGTTTGTTTAATACCCTTGAGCAACAGGTGGATAAGTTGGAGGCGGAAATGAATAAGCTGCAAATACCGTTGCCGGAAAGACCTCCTAAATCCGTTAATACCCCCTCCACAAACGGCATATTTCAAGATAAGTTCATTTTCAGCTTGTTGTTCACGGGTATACAGAATATGTTAGAAGCTCACATCCAGCATATTCGGGTAATAACTACAATGGATGGCCTGAGGAAAATGCTTATAAACTTTATTCATGAAGAACTAAGCCTTTTTGACAAAATGATCTTATACGGCAAGGTTAAGGGTTGGCTCAGAAACCCGCCGAATTTTAGCCCGTAATAATTAAGCCGCCATTCGATGGCTCTTCTTTTGACGTGGTGGCAGCTCGCCTGGAAGTCGACCGATCGCCGTCACAAACCGGACACTTCAATAATAGAATTAATGAAATGTGAAAGGAAGCCGTAAAACTCCTCCGCCCGGTCGATCATCGGCCAGTGAAAGGCCGGTTCAAACCTCCGGTGCCGCAGCGAAGCCGCTTCCAGGAACTCGAGCGTCCCCTTCGCGAGACTCTCACTGCCCCAGCAGAAGACCTTTGGGATCTGCAGCCCCGCGTAAGCGGCCCCGGTCAAGGATTCCTTGCGGCCGGGCAGCGGCTGGTTCCTCTCGCAGATTTCCCCGGCGTCGGCCAGGAAGGCCTCCGGCCGGCAGAACCGGAGCGAGGCGTAATAGCGTCGGCACGAGGCCCACCTGCTCCCCCACCCCTTCAAGACCAAGTCCTCTTTGAAATCCCTCTCAAACCACCCGGCAAAATCGCCCCGCTCCGACGCAGAAACGGCCTTGTCGCTGATAAAGATATCGTGCGGCGTCAGGTCCCCTTCTATATTGACAAACCCTTTAATCCGCCGGTCGTTGTCGGAGGAGGCCATCAACACACCCAGGTCCCCCCCGAGCGAGTGCCCGACGATATAAAACGATTCAAGTCCCAAAAGGTCCACGAGCCGCCGGAGGCGGCGCACCTGCGTCTCCATGCCGTAGTCGCCGTTAAAGGCGTAAGAGCTGCGGCCGTAACCGAACATATCGGGAACCACCAGGCCGCAGTCTTTCAGCTCCGGAGACCGGAACGCTTCGTCAAAACACAGGCCGGACTCCCCCAGCCCGTGGATGAAGAGAAGGACCGGCCGTCTCCCGTCAACGCCCGTATGCCGGAAGAAGAACCATCCGTCTTCCAGTTGAACAACAGTTTCGCGCATAGTGATATCGGCCTTTCCTGCCGCTCTCACCTCTATTCGTCGGGCCTCGGAGCGAACGACGGCTCACTTGCAGAGCCTACCCTTCGCCTTTTAAGCCGGTCTATGATATCAAAAGCAAATCTTGGAAGGCCATGGCTCTTTGAGACTGCCGGACCAAACCCGGCAGAGATAATCCCACGAATGGCCCTTTTCGACCAGGTGAAAAAGGTACCCTCCTTTATCAGTCAACCGGATTGAATCACCCTCAGCAACGACCAGACCGCACAACCGCAATGCCGTAAGAAACACTCCGAAACGGCACTTCAGACTTTCCCGGAACAGCTCTTCGAAACGCCGGACAGGTATGTCCATATCGTACATCCGCCAGTAAAGCCAGTACAGCTTTTCCACACGGGCAGACAGTTTCATTCCCACGGAAACCGGCAGTCCCTGCCTGACGGATTTTACATAATATTCCGGGCTGAAGGTGTTAAGATAGAAATAACCACTATTCAGGGATGCCGCTCCTGCTCCTACCCCGACGAACCTCTCCCGCGTCACCGAGCTGTACCTTGCGGCCCCTTTCCTGGTATAGGTCCAGATAGAACTCCGATCATACCCGTACTTGTCGGCAAGATTGACGATGGCCGTCAACATCCCCTTTTCCGCTCTCAAGCCTGTCTTTTTCAACCCCAGGCGCCTTATATGGGAATCCATGCCCGTATACGGAAAAATAATCAGCGGGTAAGCCGAAACCTGGTGAACCCCCAGCTCGAAAACCTCCGCCACCTCGCGCGCCGGATCCTCCACCTTTTGCCCGGGTAACGCAAAAATCAGGTCCGCGTCAACGGTCTCAAACCCGGCGTCGAGCGCCGCCTTAACCGCCCTTCTGGCCGCAGCCCCGCTGTATGTCCTGCCCATTGACTTTAATAACCGATCGTCAAACGTCTGCACCCCGATACTGAGCATGTTCACCCCCGCCTGCCGGAGGATACTTAGAGTGTTATCGTTCAGATCGTTCGGGTGTGCTTCCACACCTATCACTTTGCCGCAATCATACAAGCTCCTCATTTCGTCAATCAGCCGGACAAGCTGCGGGGTTGCCGTCGTGGGCGTGCCGCCGCCGAAGTAGATCGAGTCTACCCGGGCGCGGCCGAAAATCTCCCTGTAGCGCCGCAGCTCCGTCGAAAGAGCATCGAAGTAATCCCCCACTCTGTCTTCGCGGTATATGCACTTGTTATAGGGGCAAAAGGGACATATCCGCCGGCAGAAGGGGATGTGCACGTAAAGACCAAAGCTTTCGAGGGATGGATCAAGAACAGGCTTTTCGGCTGAACTCAAACAAAAAGGCTTCAGCCGCCTGGCCAAACACACCCTGAGAATAGTAGACAGCACCACAACTTTCCTTCCATAACTTAAGCCGCGAGAATAACCACGGCTGCTGTTCTCCGTATTACGTTACTTAAAGGTCTTCATCAAATCCAGGGTCTGAATAAAGTCATCAACCGCCTCATAGCTTACCCGCGGGTTCAAGATGTAGGCCTTCCAGCCCGGTATTTCGGTTTTGTGGTCGTAAGTCGCCCAAAAAGCAGCGTTGGTCCAGTCAAGCTTCGAATCCATCGCCGTGACTGCATCGTTGACATACTCGAACAACCTTTTGGAGAAATTCGTGTTCGCCGGCAGTTTATCCTTGTTGGGATTGCAAGGTTGCGATTGCGAGCCGTTTTCCTGAGATTATGCGGGGCGCGGTAAACGTCTGATGAAACTTATAAGACGTGCCTTAACCCTGCCGGACTGGTTCCGGCAGGTGCCGCAGGACGAGGGCGGCGACAGCCCCCAGAGGACTGAGAGAATAAAGGACGCGAGGACCATCACCGGGGGAATAGTACTATAAACTCTTGGAACAATGGCGGGGATGCGAAGGCCACGTGTACTACCCAGAAGACTCCCCCTGCGCTTAACCCTTTCAGCCAAGCGTATTCCCTGCCGCTCCAGCGGATGATAAGGTCGATTGCGACTACTGCAGACAATCAGGTTCCAGTATCCGGGGTTATACGGATACACGAAAATCCGACTGTTTCACCCCCATGGATAGTTTGGCCGGTTATGGTTGGGGTGATACAGGTCAACACTTGTGAAGAGGGGTTTGCACGGCAAAAGATAAAAACAGTATGTTCATTTATTCACCGGTCTATTGCATATATCCCCACCCCCGCAGAATAAAAAAACCTCCCAATAGTTACAGGGGGTTCTTGCTGGCTTACGGTATTAATAAGTTCGGTGCACCATGGCACTTGGCACCATGGCACTACCCGTGTTCACGGTCCGTCATCGGATACCCCTCCGAAGGGCCACTATTGGATTCCACCTCGCCTAACGTTAAAGATCACCCGCCGTGGCATAAAAACATTCAAGTTGCTGCTCGCAGTGCTTCTTGTGCTTCACGCGGGAGTTGGACGGAAATGAAATATGACTCCGGATAAAGATAATCTTCCCCGGATTCGTCAATAACTCTAAGGTAGCCTTCCTTTGCTGCCTCATCATCTGGAATAACCTGATATATCTTGCGCTTTTCCAAGTCATCACAATCCTTGTTCTCTATGCAAAGCACAAAAACGTTTTTTTCCTTCTCCATGGTTTCACTCCCAAAACCTTTTGATTTTCATTTTCTTTCTGCCTACCCCGTGGGCTTCATACCAATGAATTTCGGCGTTACAAATCCTTCCGCTCTGAAGGCGGACCTTTGCAATCCCTTTCATTTTTCGCCATCGGCCAGGGCCATATTCTTTGCGGAGACGCATGATATCACGTATTCCCCCACCGACGGCGATAGTCTCAACCTCATTAATTTCCCCGATTATCTCAAAATACACGGCTAATGTCACCTGTCATACTGGTATTGTACCATAAATACAATTAGGGTTGGGCAGTCAAATCCATAACACCGTTTGATTGCCATTCCCAGTCTTCGCTACAGCCGCTCGTTGGCCTCCAATCCCGCCGCCTCCGTCCGCCTTTCGCCCCATACTCGTTTCTGACCGCGCTTAGGGAGAACCGTTATCCCGACGCCTTCTCTGGGCGGTTGTCCGCCGGAGACGCTGTGCTCCGGCCCGACGCGACATCGGCTTGGTTCGGAGCGAACCATGGCGCACTTATAGAGCCTGACGCCGACCGTTCTTCGTCGCCTGGTTGGGAACAAGAATTCACTTATATATCTTACAAAATGCTTGCTCTGATTCGGCACGATGCGTACGCCTGTTCGCTTGGCCGAACCTTCGCCGTGTCGGCGTGGGCGGCCCTCCGCAAGGCGTTCCTTGTGGCCAAACGCCAGCGGCCAACTGTTTAAAGGCTTCTTCTTCTCTCCAGCCGGAATCAATATAACAGCGGGGTGTCAGGTACCAAACTTATCAGTTTTTGGGGCTAAAATGTTCCCCGTATTTCTACACTACCCCAAAAACAAGGGGATTGAAAGTTGATTCAAAACACTAGCATGATGCTAAGTGAAGTTTTAAACAAAGAGGGGAAAATTAAAATGGGAAGGATATTCGAAAAATTTTGCCCCGAATGCTTGGAAGTTACAACATGCTCTATTGAAACGCAAGAAAAAACGTTCCGGATCCGTGGCGAAAAGGTTACGATACAAGCTGAGTACGTCCGCTGCGGTAAGTGCAACAATCTAATCCCCGACCTGGATAGGGACGAAAGGAA
>JBFMBL010000086.1:0-5150 GCA_040755195.1 Bacillota bacterium | reverse complement strand
TAAAATATGGGTTTAAACCGGTTGAACTATTATCGTGAGAGACCTTCGGCCAGGGACTGTCAATTAAACCCGCTTTGGCCATCGGTGTGAAAACCAAGTTTAACATGCCGAATAATATAAAACCCAGTAGAAAAGTTATCGGGAATTTTCTTTTTACGATACCTTTAAAACTTTTGGGCATTTAAAATACCCCCAGTGGTAAATATTGTCGCAAGTTGTCCTCATCCTAATACTGTGGGAAAAGTTTGTCAAGAGGTATAATATAAGACAAATTACTAATATGACATGATAACTCAAGAATATAAGCGTGAATCAATGCCCAGGGGATATTATCGAATTATCTGCCCTTAACCTTCTCCCTTAAAATCTCCTCACTAAAAAAGGGTTTCAGGTCCTATAAGCATAAATTAGTTACCAACCCAATAAAAGGTTGGACTATTTAATGCGAAGAAAAAGAACGCGGCTTTATAGATTCCTGCTGTTTTGCGCGGTCGCGGTGGGCATTATGGCGCTTTCGAGATCTATTCCCACCTGGCTTGAGAGCGAGGCGCCTGTTTCGCCCGCGCCGCCTCCGAAGAAGGAGAAAACGGAAATCACGCTGGCAGCGGCCGGGGACCTGCTGATGCATTTGCCGGTGGTCTATTCGGATTACAACGCGGAAAAAAAAGAGTTCGATTTCGGGCCTGTTTTCGCTCCTATTGAGCCCTACCTGAAATCGGCGGATTATACGATTGCAAACCTCGAAACGCGACTGGCGGGATCTGAACGCGGCTATCACGGCTACCCTCTTTTCAACACTCCGGCTTGTTTTGCCGATCACTTAAAGAAGATCGGCATAGACCTGCTCGGTACCGCCAACAACCACAGCCTCGACATGGGTTGGGACGGGATCGTCACCACGCTTGACAATCTCGATGAAGCGGGTCTGGCGCACGTCGGGACTTACAGGAACGAAGCTGAAAGAGCGAAGCCTTTTATAGTTGACGTCAAGGGTGTGAAGCTCGCTTTCCTGAACTACACGGCGATCACCAACGGTCTGCCGCTGCCCGCGGGGAGGAACTACGCGGTTAATCTTCTGGACCGGGAGACGGCGATCTCCGAGGCTCAGGCAGCGCGAAAGCAGGGAGCGGACCTGGTGGTGGCGATAATTCATATGGGGGTCGAATACCGGCGGTTCCCGGAAGAGTCACAGCACGAGTTGACCACGGACCTTTGCGTTTACGGCGTGGATGTGGTCATCAACTCGCACCCGCACGTCGTCCAGCCGATTGAGAAGGTTACCGTGGAGCGCGGCGGCGTCAAGCGCGATTGTATCGTGGCGCATTCCCTCGGCAATTTCGTGTCCGCGCAGGACTGGCGGTATTCCGACAGCGGGATAATACTTTATCTGTACATCGAGAAGGATGCCGCGGGGGCTGTTATTCGCGAGGTGCGGTACCTGCCGGTCTGGATGCAGTTGTTGAAGGAAAACCAGCACGAGCGGTTCAGGGTGCTGCCGGTGCACCCTGCCCTGCCCGCAAATACGGACATCCCGCTGACCCCGGAAAACAGCGCGCGTATGGCTCAGGTTTGGGAGGAGCTTAAGGCCCACCTGGAAAAGCCGGAGCAGGGAATTCTACCTTATTTGTATTACGCTTCAAAAGCGGCCACTTTTTAAAGGATAAAGGAAAATTAGTCACGAGTCGCGAGTCACAAGTCGCAAGTCGCGAGTCACGAGTCGCGAGTTACGAGTCAGGAGGGGCTGACTTTCGAGGCGGGGTTCTGCTAAAAACTCAAAGTGAAAGATGAATGAAGGAGAATAATGCGGAGGGCGATAAAATGCTGGTCGAGAACATAGAAAATGCCGGGGAGTTTGTCGTGCGGATTCAGGAGTTCGGGGAAAGGACCTCCTGCGATTCGGAATGCTTGAGTTTTACCGTCAGGGATTATTCGGGCGGACACGAACGGGGACCTGTCTGGGTCGAAGTCTGTGTAAAAGATGTCGGGAACGTTGCCAGGGGCGAGGACTTGAAGCAGGTCTGGCTTGGTGTCAGGTTCGGCGAAGGCTGGCAGGAACCAGCCCGGTGGGAAATATCGGACCCCGTGGAATGGGTTTACGAGCACCGGCAGGGTGTCAATGAGTATCTTGTTAAACACGCCGCGGATTCCGAACGCCAGTCTTTGTGTAAGATCGGCAAAAAGGTGCGGGTTATTAAAAAAACAAGCCCTTTTTTAGGGCAGGTTGGTACGACCCGGAGGGTTCAATCCGTCGGCTCACCCGGCGACACGGCGGACTGCATGTACGAGGTGCAGTTGGCTGTGCCCCGCGAGCAGTACGAAATATACAAGACGCGGGAGAACTTTGACGGTTACGTTACCCCATGGTTTTTCAAGGATGATCTGGAATTCATCGAAAGATGAGAATTTAAGGGCAGAGCTTACAAGACTGCTGTTTTTAAACCGCCAAGACGCCAAGATCGCCAATAAAGCTTAAAAGTGTCTATTCAGGGTCAGAATCCAGTAGCCAGTAGCCAGAAGTCAGAAGTCAGAAGTCATAATATATGTGAAATGCCCTGATTGCTGCTGATTCTATATTCTGGATTCTGACTTCTGAATTCGGACCTGAAACCCGTATCTGAATAATCACATTCATGCCTGGCATTCTTTGGAGGCATAGCTTTCCCAGGCGATTACCTCCTGCTTGATCATGTTTTTACCTTCCTGCTTTACGGAATACATCAGGTTATCGGCTTGCTGCACCATTTCTTCTATGGTACCTACCCCGCCCTCGAATCCAGTATTCAGTAGTCAGAATAAAAGAAAAACTCTGGAACATCTCAGTAGGTAGTCTATTACATACTAACAAGTATCAGTCTTTTCATTATAAGGAATCCAAGGCAGGTTCACATTTCGGCCAACCCGTCTCTATTCTAGCTACTGACTTCTGAATTCGGACCTGAAACACATGCCTGAATAGTTACGTTTTTTTAACAACAGATATCGAATACAGGTCTTGAATACGCTGTTTGGCATTATTATTACGACGTAATACTACGAATTTCCTCCCAATATGAGTTTCGGATAACATGATTACAATACCGGCAAGAAGCCCCAATTTTCCTCGAAAAAATCCCCGGCAGGACTTTACCCGCCGGGGAAACAATAACCATTCTTATACTTTGAAGCGGTCATGAAGGTTTCGACGTTCAACCCTGGATAATGTCCAACATCCTTACGATCATCGAAGCCGCTTCCGCACGCGTCACACTTTGTCCTCCACGATAGGTGTTATCGGGATAGCCGCCTACGACGTTTTTCGCCAGGGCTTTGCCGATCATGTTTTTCGCCCACGGGGGAATTGTACTCTCATCAGTAAAATTCAGGCTCGCAGGTTTTATAATCCCAATCTTATTTTCCAAGATCCTTGCAATTAGAACAGCCATTTCCGTCCGGCTGACAGTCTTGCTTGCTTCAAAAGCAAACGTTCCGTCTGCATTTGGATATCCTACCAGCAGGCCGTCCTTGACCGCCGCAGCCACCGCGCCTCTGGACCAGGCGGGTATCCTGGCGTTATCACTGAAATTTAATTCCCGCGCATCGCCGGACCCGAGATTTAGGGCGCGGGTAATGATCGACGCCGTTTCCGCCCTGTTTATCTTGTTATTCGGCCGGAAGGTGCCGTCGGAATAACCGCTGATGATGTTGTCTTTGGAAAGCCTGCTTATGGCTTCGACCATCCAGGAGTCCTTAACATCGCTGAAAACAAGCGGCGCCGGAAGCAGATTGGGTGAAACCGTAATCGTGTAGCCCCGCTCCGCGCTTCTTCCACCGCTGTCGGTAACCCGCGCCGTAAAGGCAAAGCTGCCGCTTCCGGCCGGCGTTCCATAAATCACCCCCGCGTCACTCTTCAGCTTTAATCCGGAAGGCAAGCTGCCTTTTGCCAGAGACCAGGTGTAAGGAGGTATGCCTCCTTCGGCGGTGATGATTTCGGCGTAAGACTTTCCTGAAGCGGCCGCCGGCAGTGCAGCGGTTTTAATGGTAAGTGGTGAAGCCGCAACCTTCATGGTAAAACTCTTTTCCGCCTTCCTGCCGGCATTGTCTTTCACCTGGACGGTAAAGGTGTAATCGCCGTTTCCGGCCGGTATTTTTTTCAACTTCCAGAAGGTCTGCAAGCGAAAAAGAGGTATTGCGGTCGAACGGCTTAAGTTTCAGCCATTCCGCAGAAACCTTGTTATAGTCTTCTCCCAGCTTTTCCCGCCAATGCCGCCCCCACCCTTCACCCCACTCACCCGGGTTCTCCAATACCACGATGAGGGAGACCGCACTTACGGTTAAGGTTCCTACGTTTAGAAACTGCAGGCTCTTGCTTTTGTCGATTATGACGTGGCTGGTTGCAGGATAAAGCCAGCTGGAGAAAACGTTATCCCCTTCATTAACCGGATTCCAGACGACCGACCAACTGCCGGGGGCGCCGGCTCGGGACATGCCCAGTCTGAAAAGGAAGTCTTTCATTTCCGGGGGAAAATAACGTTCCGTTTACTTCAAGCTTCCACCCTTTTCCGCTTTAAATATCATTTACGTGCCGTATCCGGTTATCTACCCTTCAAGCAATTACCCGGCTCACAATCGTCAGCCGCCGCTTCGCCCGCTTTCGCGCACGAAATCACGTATAGGTTTCCCGTCGATGTACAGTTCCTCGAGCACGGCAAATCCTTCTTTTACGCGAACCGTTATGTAGGCGTTGGAACGCTCCGGGTTCATGCTGTACCGGCGGTAGGCGCTTTCCGCGGCGGGCGCCGCCTTTTCTTCCATGTAGTACCGGTCGAACGGCAACCGGAAGTATACCTTTGATCCGGCAGGTTCGTTCATAACGAAATTCACCGTGGTTTGGATGTAAGCGTTTCCTTCAGGCCGGTTGGCGGTTACTTTGCTGAAGGAGGCAAATCCCTTTGCGTCAACTGTTATGTGAGCGTAAACTCTTTGCCCTGGTTTCAGCTCCCGGGATCCGGCGAATTCCTTTTGACCTGGTTTGAATTCCGGGGCGCCGTAATCGATAGCAGCGTTATTTTCAATGCCGATGGCCACGTACCTGCCCCTGAAAGCGTCGTAGGGGTCAACGGGGGCGGTACGGAATTTGAACTGGCGTCCGGTTTTTAATGTTGTCTCCCGGT
>JBFMBL010000085.1:0-5228 GCA_040755195.1 Bacillota bacterium | reverse complement strand
AACGTATAAACGAAGTTTGGCGAACGCTTCGGCAACAAAATCGGGGGAAGCCGTCACGACGTCTTTTAAATCCACTTCCACACGTCGGCCTTTCTTCAGCTCGTCCGATAAAAGAAACCTTATTTCCTGTCCGAGTCTCCGGCTGCTAAGGTGATTTCCCCACTTACCGAGAGATAATTTCATCATATACCTCCTTCATTGTTCAACTAAATCGAGCGGTTTATTAATACCAAAACAAGCTCTTTCAAATTATCGGCAGCAAGGTTCTGCACATTAATACCATGTTGCATAAAATATCGGTTTTTCTTTTTGTTTTTCAGCAGGCAACAACCTATGCCGAAAACATAGGCCTGCCATCGCGTTTTAGTCGCAATCGTCACTTACACGGTGGGTGTTTATGTAACTATTCCGGTAATTATTCTACAGGGGTTTAAAGGCCGTCTTAAGGAAGGATTCCAGTTCAGGGGGACAACCTTCGATGCTTGAGGTGGATGGATTAATCTTTATTCCGCGGGATTTTAGGATTTGGGTCAGAGGACGGCCGAAAACAAAGGGTTCGAACTCCTTTCGCAGACCTAGTTCGGAGGCGGCGTAATAGCGAAAGGTAAGATCCGTACAGATTAATCTTTTCAGTTTTGCCATAGTATCGGTTCTGCCAGGTTCGGAGGACAAGCTCTTGATTAAGTTCTCGACCTCTTCTAAGGAGCATTCCCGCTCGTGCGTCTCAACAACCTGCATTATCGGGTCGTCGGGGTTTACGATGTCGGCGCGGACAATGGTATCTTTGCCTATCACGGATATAATCTCGGAAGGATCCCAGCATTTCAAAAGGCGGCATTCAAGGAAACGATTTGCGTAAATGATGCAAGCAGACTCATTTTCGTTATAAAAACAGCAGGCCCAGCCATTTTCTGTTCCGCGCACCTTGACCATTTCTTTCTCCACCGGTTTTAGGGACTCGAGGATGGGATCGAACGCCAATTCACCCTTCCGGATGGTTACTAAATGCTGGTACCCCAGGTGGCCGGCGAGAAGTATCGCCTTGTCTTCGTGATGGAGGGTCGGGCCGCCCTTCTTACAACAGGTGCCGCATTGTATGCAGCTATCCCTGTCCTGTTTTTTCACTATAATCCGCCTTCCTTAGAGCTCTCTAAGTAACTTTAAGTCTCTAGTGCAAATCCAACTACTGCCGGATGCCCCGCATGTTTCTTGAATGACTCCGGAAATTAACCGGCATTTTACGATAGGATAACGGTTTGTTATTCGCTAAAACCAGCGGTATTCCTGCTCTGCAGAATCTCCTGCTCTCTTCTAAACAAATTTCTTTCTATACAGCTCTGGAGCATGCTATATTTATAATAAGGGTATATGCAAGGTGCAAATAGGATGGGGCGGTTGTATGCCAAAAACAAAGGATCCCGAGACTTCCGCTTCTCAAGAGCGTTCAGTCCCGTTGCGAAACCGATTTGACCGTTCCGAATGGGCCGGCGCGTTTGGCGATCTGGGCACGCTTATCCCGTTCGTCATCGGTTACATCACCGTTATGCATCTTAACCCTCTCGGTATCCTTTTTATGTTCGGTATACTGTTAATCGCCTGCGGCACTTATTACAAAACCCCCATTCCTGTGCAACCGATGAAGGCCATCGGCGCGGCGGCGATAACTTCGGGAGCGGTGACACCGGGGATGGTTTGCGGTGCGGGACTATTCACCGGCCTTTTCTGGTTGACCATGGGTCTTACAAACACCATCAACCTGGTTTCCAAGGTGGCGACCAAACCGATAATCCGGGGCATCGTCCTGGGCCTTGGGTTTCTTTTTATCCGCGACGGCATCCGAATGATGAGCACCGGCTGGGTTATCGCGTTGGTTGCTTTGCTCGTCACATTCCTTATGCTGGGGAACAAAAAGATTCCGGCGATGTTCGCGCTGCTTTTGATCGGAATAATTGTCGCCTTTTTTAAAGATCCTGGTCTTTTTTCACGTCTTGCGGCGGTTAACGTGGGGTTCAAGCTGCCGCTCTTCGCTCTTGGGGACTTGACCTGGAAGGAGTTCCTTAAGGGTACGGTTATTCTGGGAATACCTCAGATACCTCTTACCCTGGGCAACGCCGTCATCGCCATCACCGCCGAGAACAACCGCCTTTTCCCCAACCGCCCCGTAACGGAAAAGAAGATCGCCGTCTCGCAAGGCATCATGAACCTGATTTCCCCAATCGGCGGCGGCATACCTATGTGCCACGGCGCCGGCGGCATGGCCGGCCATGTGCGTTTCGGCGCGCACACCGGCGGGGCCACAGTCATCCTCGGCTGCCTCCTGCTGGCTACCGCACTCTTTCTTAGCGATTCCGTTCTGTTGATATTTAAGATGTTCCCGGAGAATATCCTCGGCGTTATCCTGTTTTTTGCAGGTCTCGAACTGGCGGTTTCGGCCCGAGATGTTCCACGCGAAAAAAACGATTTTTATGTCTTTTTAGTCACCGCCGGGTTTGCTATATGGAACATGGGAGCGGGTTTCTTGGCCGGCGTAATTCTTGATCAGCTGACGAAGCGAAACATAGTCAAGATGTAGCGGGTTTCAAAGCTGCCCAAAGCCTGCTCAAAATACAATTAATGCGTGTTTTTTATTAATTCACGTAAGACTCTGTCACATCAGCGGGCACGACGGTGTTATATTGTTGATATACGATATTGTAAAGACCCGACTAATTTTAAGTCATATACCTACGGAGGTGCCGCCGTGCACAAGAAACTGTTTCTGATTACAGTATTATTTTTCTTAATACTCCTTGCGTCTTTCGCTTGGGCTTCGGACGTCCCTTCCAGTAAGGTCGTTTTTGAAATCGGCAGTAACACTTACATCCTAAACGACAAAACCGCAACAATGGAAGCCGCACCGTTTATTGAGAATAACCGGACGTTTGTTCCGGTGCGTTACCTTGCCCTGTCTTTGGGCGTTTCGGAAGACGACATAGTATGGAGTGCGTCCGCACGCACGGTCACTCTGAAAGCCGATGATGTATCCGTAGAAATGGCGGTAGGTGGTAATATCTTGTACGTCAATGACAGCCCCCGGGAAATGGACGTCACGCCGGTAATTAAGAATGGACGCACCTATCTCCCGGCAAGGTATGTGGCTGAGTCCCTGGGTTACAAAGTGCGCTGGGACGCTGCAAATCGTTCCGTCTTCATCGAACCTGAGCGAGCCGCCGCGCAACCTGCCGCCACGGAAGCTGAAAAGGCTGTAGAACAGGCGAAATTTGACCTGGCCGATAACAAAGGGATATCAATATCCACGGTCAGCCTCAAAGAATTCGTTGAAGTAGACTGGCCCGACACCAGCCTCGGTTGCCCGGAGCCGGGCTGTATGTACGCCCAGGTCATAACCCCGGGTTATAAAATCATACTAAGCGACGGAAGTACCGATTATGAATACCATGCGGACAAAAACGGAAATGTCGTGTCCTGCAGCCCATAGCTTAAAGAAGGATTTTAAGAGGCCCCGATTGGGGTCCCTATCTTTTTTGAACTGTATCTCCCGAAGCAATCAAATTTGCTGGGCGCCGGCGGGTTTCGCCCGTTTATTTTCAAGAACTCTTAGAATAAGGCAAAGAACAAATCCAAGAATGAGTGTCGCCGCCAAAACGGTTGTTTTATTATAGGAGTACCATAAAACAAGATAAACCGTTGACAGCACAATAGACATCATCATCAGCGGGAAAGCCACCTTCATGAAACCGGTAAAGCTGACGGGGTAGCCTCTTTTTTCGGCCATGGCAATTACGATAACGTTGGCGGACGCGCCGATTACGGTCCCGTTACCGCCCAGGCAGGCGCCAAGCGCCAACGACCACCAGAGGAAGTTCAAGTCGGTGATGCCGCCCAGTTGACCGATGTCCTGAATAAGCGGGATCATCGTCGCCACGAACGGAATGTTGTCGACGAAAGCCGAGGCTATCGCCGATAACCACAGGGTTAACATGCCCGAAGCCATCATGTTGCCGTGTGTCACCCCGAGAGTCCACCTTGCAACCGCCTCGATAACTCCCGTTTCTTCTAAAGCGCCCACGGTCACAAAAAGACCTATAAAGAAGAATATAACTGACCATTCCACCGCATTTATTGAAAGGTCCACGTCTTCCCTGGTGATAAGCAGCAAAAGGCTCATCCCGGATAACGCGATAACCGACGACTCAAGGTGAACATACTGGTGTAGTACGAAACCCAAAACGGTTAAGAAAAGTACCAGAAGGCATTTGCGCAATAACCCGAGGTCTTTGATCTCCTTATTCTCGTCGAGTTCCATGATCCTCGCCTGGAGTTCCGGACGGGTTACCAGTTGCCCGCGATAGATTATCTGAATTAGGAAAATGGTAACAACATATATGACCAGTACAACCGGCGCAAGGTTAATGACAAAATCCATAAATCCCAAACCGGTTGCGCCTCCGATCATTATATTCGGCGGGTCCCCGATTAACGTAGCCGCCCCCCCGATATTTGAAGCCATTATCTCACTGATCAGTAACGGTACCGGACTCAGCTCAAGTTGCCTCGCGATGGCAAAAGTGGCGGGAACGATTAGAAGCACCGTCGTTACGTTGTCCAGGAGGGCGGATAAAACCGCCGTAACCAGGGCAATCGCTGCGATGATCTTGAGCGGTTCGCCCTTCGACAGCTTTGCCGCCTTGATGGCGAGGTACCTGAAAACTCCGGTCTTTCTGGTTACCCCGACAATGACCATCATACCCACCAGAAGACCGATGGTATTGAAGTCTACCGCCTCCACCGCTTTTTCCGTATCCATCACGCCGATCGCTATCAGGAGCACCGCCGCGGCAAAAGCGGCTATTGTACGGTGAATCTTTTCCGAAACGATAATGATATAGGTTATTAGGAAAACAGCGGTCGCAATGAATACCTGGTATTGTCCGAGCAAAAATTATTCACCTCTTAACAAAATCGATAACCTTTACCTTTTACAGCTTATTGACTCGTTTACCCCAAAACAAAATGGGAAGCCATCTTTATGACTTCCCACCCCAGAAGCCTTTCATCCTTGATACGGGTCAGAAATGCTACCCGTCCAACGCGCAGTGAAACTATTCAGTTCGACTAAAATTTAGCATAACGGGTCCTAAAAGTCAACCCTTCACCGGAAGCGTACGCCTCTTCTCCCAACATTATCGCATTACAATACCTTTTGTAATACCTTTCAGGAAGGGAAT
>JBFMBL010000084.1:0-5284 GCA_040755195.1 Bacillota bacterium | reverse complement strand
AGATGATTGCGGCCTGCGCGTACCGCCTCGGAGAGTGCGGGGCGTCGGAGGCAATCGACATCATTCAAAGACACCAGTGGGCGGTCATTGTCCGGGGAGGGAAGTGCGAGCTTTTAAAAGGGACCGGCGGGAAGCGGTGTGATGAAAAACCGCAGATCACTACGGAACCCTTTCATAACAGACAAGGAGATTGGCTTTTTATTAAAACTTCAATCGACCTTGCCGAGCACAGGCATACTGAAGGGCTTATTCATACCTGCAGGGAACAACTCCGGTCGCTGGCTTCAGAGTTGTCGTTAGCCGAGGAACGGGAGCGCCGGCGTATCGCTACGGAATTGCACGACCTGATCGGGCAGACGCTGGCCGTGTCCAGAATCAAACTCGGAACGCTCCGGGAGATGCTTTCTTCCGCCAGGTCGGTAGGAATCCTCGACGAAGTCCGCGAACATATTGATGAAACGATCCGGCACACGCGGTCGATGGTTTTCGAGCTGAGTCCTCCCGCCTTGTATATGATCGGCCTCGGGGCGGCGTTGGAACAGCTCGCCGAGCGCATTCAGGAGAAACACGGTCTCAAGGTTGACTTCATTGACGACGGGCTTCCAAAGCCCATTCACGACGAGACGCGCATCATCCTTTTCGGCGGCGTGCGCGAGCTACTGACCAACGTCATCAAACACGCACAGGCGAGTAGTGTCAGGATTTCACTAAAAAGAAAATCCAACAATATCGTAATCGGGGTTAAAGACGACGGGATTGGATTTACTATAAAGGCAGACGGCTCTTTTGACAAGGGGCACGGCGGGTTCGGGTTGTTCAGCATCCGGGAGCGGCTGCAGGATCTCGGCGGGCGCCTCAAGATAGAGTCGTGGCCGGGGAAGGGAACGCGGGTCACCCTGTACGTGCCGGTAAAACAACAGTAGAAATAAGGTAATAATAATGAATAACACGAGAATTGTTATAGCCGACGACCACAAAATCGTGCGCGACGGGCTTAAGGCCTTACTGTCAAGGGTTCCCGGTTTTGAGGTCGTCGCCGAGGCCGAGGACGGCCCGGCAGCGGTCCGTCTTGCCCGTGAGTTGTCACCCGATGTTGTTGTCATGGACATCGGCATGTCAGGTTTAAACGGGATCGAGGCCACCCGGCAGGTCGTTGCTGAGGCTCCCTCGACAAAGGTGGTCGCCCTGTCAATGCATTGCGACAGCCGGTTAGTCACAGGCATGCTTAAGGCGGGCGCTGTGGGTTACCTCCCTAAGGACTGCGCGTTCGAAGAACTGTCTTCCGCTATCCGCGCCGTGACTTCGGGCCGGACCTTCCTGAGCCCTTCGGTTACTGGATTGGTGGTAAAAGAGTTCCTAAGCGGTTCGGCGGGTAACGAATCAATAGCCTTTTCGGTGTTGACAGCGCGGGAGCGAGAAGTGCTCCAGCTTCTTGCTGAAGGCAAGAGCACCAGAGAAATCGCCGCATTCCTTCACATCAGCGCGAAAACGGTGGAGTCGCACCGCCAGCAGATAATGCGGAAGTTAGATATTCACAGCGTGGCCAGCCTCACAAGGTTTGCGGTTCGTGAAGGGCTGGTTTCTCTCGATAAATAAGCCGTTGGTTTCTTCCTCGACACATCATCACTCTTCTCAGCATTCTCTGAGATTAAATCCGTAAAAAACGAACCCTCGAACTGGGGATACCCCCTATGTTTTAGCGGCCCGCCAGGGCGGATGCATCTATAGAGGATAAATATACCTTTGGTTCGGGAGCAGGCGGACAATTCCGGTTGGTTCACATACTGCTGATTCAATTCCGGTATTCGGCGGATAATAGCGCTGGATGTCAGCCTACCCCAACACATAATGCTGTTCTTTTCAGAGGAGGCAACCGAGTGAAAATCCTTATAATCGACGATGATGCAGCCTTTGTCGAGAGCCTATGCTCAGTGCTGGAACCGACCGGATACCATTGTGACGGATTTACCTCCCCGGAAGCAGCCCTGGAAGCTTACCGGCAACGTCCTTACGACGTGGTTTTAACGGATGTGAAGATGCCCGGTTTGAGCGGGATTGAAGTTTTTCAAAGAATCCTTTCCCTGGATCCCGAGGCAAAGGTCATAATTATCAGCGCCTGCTGGGATGCAGAAACAGCTAATACCGTGGCAGATACCGGCGCCTGCGCCCTTTTTGAAAAGCCGGTGGATTTCCTGCGTCTCATTGAGGCACTCTCAAAGATTGAAGCTAAGGTGAAGGAGGGAAGACGATTGAAAAATGAATGAGGCTCAAGGTTTTCTCTTGAAGGGAAAACCTCCTGCGGAAGCCGGCGCCGTATGTTAAAAGTTTATAAAAAAGGAGGCAATGATCGATGATTCAGAAAATGAAACTTGGGGCAAAAACGATTGCGGCACTCTGCGCGGTAACGCTGATCGCCGTGGTGGTGGGTCTGGTGGGCTACCTCGGCATGGCCGGGATTATAAAAATGACGGACGAAATAGCTGAAAACAATTTGCCGAGTGTACAGGCGCTGCTTACGATCAACCAGGCACAGACGGCAATAAAAGCGGCGGAACGGACGATGCTAGTCCCGGGTATTACCCAGGAAGAACTGCGGCGCCAGCCCGTAAACATCAAGAAAGCATGGGAGGAGATAGACGCCGCCTGGAAGAAATACGAGTCTGTCAAGCACAGTGAGGAACAGGAGGCGCTCTGGAAGGAATTCGTTCCCGTTTGGGAGGCATGGAAACAAGACCACGAAGAGTTTTTAAAGCTTTACGATGAATACGCGAAAACCGGCGATAAGACCGTTTACGCCAGGTGGCAGAGACACGCCCTCGAGCAGGAGGCGAATTCATTCAAAGAGGCTGAGAAACAGCTTAACGCGATCATTGATTTCAACGATAAAAGAGCGGAAGAAAAGAATAAGGAGGCCGATTCCGTGCAGTCTTCTTCCGTGAGAAACCTTGTGGGGGCCATCATCCTTGGCTTGCTGGTTGCGCTCGGGCTGGGTGTCTTCTTCTTCAGGAGCATTACGGGAATTGTAAACTGCCTGTTGTCTGAGACCAAAGGGCTGGTTGAGGCTGCGGTGGCCGGAAGACTCAAGGAACGCGGTCATACAGAGAAAATCAATTTCGAGTTTCGGGGGATCGTCCAGGGGATGAACGACGTCCTTGACGCCGTAATCCACCCGGTGAACGAAGCGGCGGAGTGCCTCAAAGAAATGGCCAAGGGCAACTTGGACGTCGCGATGACCGGGGACTATAAGGGGGACCACGCCGTTATCAAAAACGCGCTGAACACCACCATTGACGCCATTAACGAGATCCTAGGACAGGTCCAGGTTGCGGTCGACCAGGTGGCCAGGGGCGCGCGGCAGATATCCGACTCGAGCCAGGCGCTGTCGCAGGGCGCGAGCGAATCGGCCAGTTCACTGGAAGAGATAACATCCTCCATGCAGGAGGTAACCGCCCAGACCAAACAAAACGCGGAAAACGCCACTCAGGCCAATCAACTATCCGGCCAGGCAAAGACCAGCGCGGAAAAAGGCAACGAGCAGATGGCGGCGATGGTTAACGCAATGAACGAGATCAACGAAGGCGCCAACGATATATCAAGGATCATCAAAGCGATCGACGAGATAGCCTTCCAGACCAACCTGCTGGCGCTCAACGCCGCGGTTGAGGCGGCACGCGCCGGTAAGCACGGCAAAGGCTTCGCGGTGGTGGCGGAGGAGGTGCGAAACCTCGCCGAGCGCAGCGCCAAGGCGGCTAAAGAAACTGCGGAGCTGATCGAGGGATCGATTAAAAAGACGGAAATTGGAACGAAGATAGTCGAGGAAACCTCCGAGGCGCTCGAGGAGATAGTACAAGGCGCGACCAAGGTGACCGACCTGATCGGCGAGATCGCTTCGGCTTCAAAGGAGCAAGCTTTCGGCATCGGGCAGATTAACCAGGGGCTCAGCCAGGTGGACCAGGTCACGCAGCAAAACACCGCCAGCGCCGAGGAACTGGCTGCCTCAAGCGAGGAGCTTTCCTCCCAGGCAGTACAGCTCAAGCAAATGCTGGCCAAGTTCAGATTAAGAGCGGAGCATACATACCAGACCCAGGGAGGCGCCCGCCGTAAAGCCGCCGGCCAGGGTTGGAGCGAGGGAATCCGGGAGGCCGCCGCGGGATCATCCTTGGGCGAAAAGGCAAAACCCGAAGAAATAATCCACCTTGATGACCATGAATTCGGGAAGTTTTAAGCTGTGTAATTATCCCGGGGCGCAGAGGAAGCTTAATCTGCGTCCCGGGTTTGATTAAGGTATACGCGGAATACGGCATAAAAAGATTTTTGTCTCCAAGTGAAACCCTTCAAAAAGTCCGATTGAATTAATTCTTTGTCATTTTAAAAGGGGTGAATTTCTGTGTCTGTAAATGAAAGTAGCAATGGCGACCTGATTTATCAAGAAGAGGATGAAGATACCCAGGAGGATAAGTTTCTCACGTTCTTTTTGGATGAGGAGGAATACGGGATTGAAATCCAGCATGTGACTGAGATAATCGGCATCCAGAAAATTACCGATATGCCCGACATGCCGCCCTACGTCAAGGGTGTGATCAACCTGCGGGGTAAGGTGATTCCGGTTATGGATGTGCGGCTGCGTTTTGGATTGGCGGAACGGCCGTATGACGACAGGACATGCATCGTGGTAATTAACATCAACAACCACTCGGTAGGTCTCATTGTGGACCGGGTGTCGGAGGTGTTGGACATTCCCGAGAGCGACATCGAACCGCCGCCAAGGGTTGGAAGAGGGGAAAGCAGCCGTTTCATCAAGGGTATGGGGAAGGTCGGCGAACAGGTCAAGATCATGCTGAACGCGGAACACGTGCTTTTTGACGGGGAGGCGGAGTGGGCCAGCGTGGTATAGTGTATTGCGACAGCCATAATTACGGTAAAGATTATGCCCCTTACCTCCGACACCTGATGTAAAATCCCTGAACTCTCAGAAGATCTTGGTGTCAATACCGGGCTTATCAAGAACCCGTTGCCATTATATGGCTGTCAAGGCGGCCCGATATAGCGCCGATTTAATTAACAGGTTATTGATGACCGGCGACTACAAGGGCGACCACGCCATAAACAAGAACGCATTGAACACCACCATTGATTCAATAAACGAAATCCTGGGGCAGGTAAGTGTCGCGGTGGACCAGGTGGCCAACGGTTCGCGGCAGATATCGGATTCGAGCCAGGCGCTGTCGCAGGGCGCCAGCGAATCGGCCAGCACCCTCGAAGAGATTACCTCTTCCATGGAGCA
>JBFMBL010000083.1:0-5458 GCA_040755195.1 Bacillota bacterium | reverse complement strand
TTAAAAAATCCGCCCGAAGAACCCGAATATCCTCCTGAACAACAGGGCCAGCCAGCTTGCACGTTTAACGGCGCTCGTGGTTGATATCTCAACCTTTTCCTTCCCCTGTTCCGTCAGGTAACCGTAATTCGGCGTTCCTTTGTAATTTGTGGTCAGGAAACCAACGGTCTGCCCTTTGGCAAGAGGGGCCAGAAGGGCGTCGCCTTTGGATAACGCCGGATTAAGCCTGTATGCCGGAGTAAACAGCCTCTGCTCGTTTTTCTTCGCGAGGACCACAAGCGGCTTCTTCGTGACAACAACCACGCTTTTTTGTTTGCCGTTGGCAACCGGCAGTGTGGTTTTATACCCGGATGGAAGAACCTGCTTTTCGGAGTAGTTTTCGAATCCGTAATCCAGCAGCTTCTTCGTCTGCCCGAAGCGTTCTCCATAGGAACCGGTTTTCATGACCACCGAGATAAGGCGTATGCCTTTTCGCCTTGCCGTCGCGGTGAAGGAATAGCCTCCGAGATCGGTTGAGCCGGTTTTAATACCGTCGCATCCCGGATAACCGTACACCAGTTCCGGTAGCATCCAGTTCCAATTCTCCATCTTTATCCGGTCCGTTGTACCTTCACGGAATACTTTCGTGGGAATGCTCGATGTTTTAAGGACATCGGGGAAGTCGTGGATCAGACGGTAGGCCAGAACGGCCGTAGACCGGGCGGACATCAGATTCTCTTCCTCCGGGCCGGTACCCCGCGGCCGAAAATCCTTCAGATCACGGTTATTGAGACCCGTGCAGTTTACAAACTTGTAATTCTTCAAGCCCATTTGTTTTGCTTTTGCGCTCATCATTTTCAAAAAGTTGGTTTCCGTGCCGCCGACGAGTTCCGCCAGGGCTATCGTTGAACCGTTTGCGGAGTATATGATCATTGACTCGTAAAGTTCCCTTACGCTGTACCGGTCGTCTTTCCGCAGCGGAACATTTGATAACTTCCGGTTTTGGGAAATGGTGTATGCGTAATCACTGATGGATATCTTCTGATCCCAGCTTATCTTGCCTGATTTGATCGCTTCGAGGATAAGGTACTCCGTCATCATCTTGGTCATGCTTGCCGGGGGGAATACCGCATCGGGGTTTTTTTCAAAAAGGATACGCCCGCTTTTGCCGTCGGCTAAGATAGCCGATCCGCCAAGAATATCCGGCGGTGTTTGGGCAACGGCTGCGGAGTTGCCTAAGGTAAGAATAATGATGAAAAGAAGGATTGGCAGCGGGAAAACCCGTTGTTTTGACGACGATTGTTTCACCATTCCCGACCCCTTAATTTCAGTTCGCGATTCTATTGCTCTTATCTTGCCCATTGTGTCAGGCCATAATAGATGTAAAGGTAAAACGCGTATGCGTTTCTTTTTACCGGTTAAACTTTTCTGGAACACTCTACTGGAGGGGGTAACGCGGTGAGTAACGATCTGTCCGGGGAAACCCACCCGGACAAGCAGGAGGGCACTGAGTCCCAGATAAAGGAGTTGGGAACGACTTCGGTACCCGAAATACAAAGCAACATTCATTGTTTGACGATTGTAGGGCAAATAGAAGGACATATGGTGCTGCCGGCTGCCAACAAAACGACAAAATACGAGCATGTGCTGCCCCAGTTGGTAGCGCTTGAGCAGCACCCCGGCATCGAGGGAGTACTTATCATTTTGAACACGGTCGGCGGGGACGTGGAAGCCGGCCTGGCGATTGCGGAAATGGTGAATTCAATGTCCAAACCCACGGTTTCCCTGGTGCTTGGCGGAGGCCACAGCATCGGTCTTCCAGTGGCCTTATCAGCCAAGTACTCCTTCATAACGCAAACCGCCACCATGACAATTCATCCAATCAGGCTGTCCGGGCTGGTCGTCGGCGTGCCGCAGACCTGGGAGTACCTTGAGAAGATGCAGGACCGGGTGATACGGTTTGTCGTGGAGCACTCCCGGATTGAAGAGGCGCGTTTCAGGGAGATGATGTTCCGTACGGGGGAACTGGCGCGCGACGTTGGAACGGTGCTTATCGGTACCGAAGCCGTGGAGTGCGGTCTTATTGACGAAGTCGGCGGTATGTCTGCAGCGTTGGCTCGTCTGGGCAAGATGATCGAGGAATACAAGACAGGGAAGGCGGACTTGATACAGTAGAAATCAAGGAGTGATGGCCGACAACGGCCGTCCTGGTGAGGACAGGAGGTAAAGTCATGATTCTCTATACCCCTCTTCCGATGGAACTGGTCCTGCAAGGAATGGAGTCGACACCTGATCCGAAATGGAAGGAAACACTGGTCGACGGGGTACCGGTAATTGTCGAGGAAACATCGCCCGGCAGAGGCCGGGTGGTACGGCTCCTGAGCACCGATCCATATGCGTATCTGAACCCGAATCTGATGCCGGGAACGGAGGTGGTTTACAATACCGGAAAGGACGCCGGGAGGATTTAAAAGATACCGGCAGGGTTTGAAGGTTCATCAAATCCCCGGGGATGAGCTTTCCGATGCTCTGAAGGATTTCAGGATTCGACGTCGAAACAGCAAAATATGTCTTTCAAAGAGAACGGACAGGTGTTTGCCCTCGACATCGGAACCCGCACGGTTATAGGTATTGTTGCCCTCAGCCGGGAAGACCGCCTTGAAATAGTGGCCCAGGAAATAGTCGAACACCAGGGAAGGGCCATGTATGACGGCCAGATCCATGACATACCGAAGGTGGCCGAAGCGGTGGCTCAGGTCAAAGCAGATCTTGAAGAGGCGACCGGCCGGAAACTTTCCGAGGCCGCCATCGCTGCAGCCGGCCGCGCTCTCGAGACCCGCCGGAGCGGGGCGACGATAGAGGTGGACCCTTTAAAGGAAATCACCGAAGATACGGTCCGCGCTTTAGAGTTCTCGGCTTTGCGGCAAGCGCGGAAAGATATGCGGCGGCAAGACCGGCGGGCGGATGATTTCTACTGTGTCGGCCACGGCGTGGTCGGGTTTTCACTTGACGGGCTTGAGCTTACCAATCTTATAGGTCACCGCGGCAAAGTTGCCGGGGTAGAAGTGATCGCCACCTTTCTGCCGGCCTCGGTTGTCAACAGTCTTTTCAGTGTTTTAAGAAGGGTCGGTCTCGAACCATTCTATATAACACTCGAGCCGATTGCGGCGCTGGAAGCCACCATCCCTGAGGATCTGCGTCTCTTAAACCTTGCGCTTGTGGACATAGGAGCCGGAACATCAGATATAGCCGTTACCAAGAACGGGACTGTTGTCGGTTACGGGATGGTACCTATAGCGGGTGACGAAATAACGGAAGCTGTCGCGGATATCTGCGTTGTGGATTTTCGCACTGCGGAAACGATTAAACGCAATCTAAACACGTCGGAACTCTTGACCTTTACCGACATCCTTCATAACACTGTAACGCTCCGGCGGGAAGATATACTGACGGTTATTGAGCCTGTCGTAGATAATCTCTCGGCGGCAATTTCGGAAGTTGTGTTCAGCCTCAACGACGGAAAGGCCACGCGGTCCGTGGTAACCGTCGGCGGAGGGGCACAGACGCCGCTTTTGCTCCGCAAGCTGGCGCTGCGTCTCGGCCTGCCGGAGAGCCGCGTTGGGATGAGGAGCCGCGCTCAGCTTCCTGGGGTGGCGGCGCCGGAAGGGGATATTCTTGCCGGTCCTGAAGGTATAACGGTGGTCGGGATAGCCCTTTCCGCTTTGAAGCAGAAAGGTCTGAATCTGATTACGCTTCAGATAAACGGGAAAGATCACCGCCTTTTCAACCCCGGTGATTTGCGGGTTATTAACTGCGTATCGCTGTTAGAATACGAACCCCCGGAATTATTCGGAATAAACGGCAAGGACCTTCGTTTTTACGTCAACGGGCAGGAGACGGTGGTTTACGGTGAACTTGCGCGGCCTGCGATTATAAGGGTAAACGGGGAGAGCGGCAACCTTCAAACGCCGGTCAAGGACGGCGACCGGATTGAGGTGGTTCCTGCGGAGAACGGGCGGGATGCCGCGGCGAGAGCGGGAGAGTTCTTCTCCAATATTCTGCCGGTACAGATTACCTTAAACGGACGGGAGGTTTCTTTACCTCCGGTGTGCAGGTTAAATGACGTCGTAGTGGATCCGGCGGCGGAAATAAGAGAAGGCGACCGGCTGTGGATAGAATCACGTTACACGATGGGGCAGTTGCTCGCAACCAGCGGCTTCGACCCCGCCATGGCGGAGGTTGCGGTCGGGGGTGCTTCCGTCGGACTTGATTATATATTGAAGCCCGGCGATGTTGTTGTTCTATCAGACAAGGATCACCCTGACGGGGCGGCCGGGCAAACAGCCGGTACGGACAAAGACCGCGAAAACACTGATGCAGCCGCGGAAGGTTTTCGGGTAACGGTCAACGGGAAGGAAGTTGTTATTACAGGAGAAACACCACCTCTTTTCATCGACGCCTTGAGGTATATCGATTTTG
Organism: Bacillota bacterium; assembly: GCA_040755195.1. GTDB lineage: Bacteria > Bacillota > Desulfotomaculia > Desulfotomaculales > Ammonificaceae > SURF-55. The sequence goes on along the minus strand of JBFMBL010000083.1, from coordinate 1,000 downwards.
ATATGAGCCAGCCGCGCGGCAGGATCAAGATTCTGCTCAACGGACGGCCGGCGGAGTATACGGAAAAGTTGACGGACGGCGACAAAGTGGAAATCGGCTGGGAATGAGAGCTCACCTGAATGCGGAGGCGGCACCAACGAACGATGAAAATGTAGACCCGTAAGCTTGGAATTTAGAAGCAGTATTATAACATACACGGAGCGCGGGGAGAAGCAAGTAGAGCACGAAAGCCTGTCAGGGACGGGCCGGAGCCCAGCACTCAGTTCTACCTGTAAAAGTGCAGATGATTACTACTTAAAGGCTGAGTGCTGGGTGAGGACCCGGCCCTGACTGGCTGACAAAGCTATACGCAGCTTATCGCCGCGCCCTACGAAAGAACGCCTATTTTCGAAGGAGGGAGGCAGGGGTTTTGGAGATCGGTCTGGTTGGTTTGCCTCTGGTGGGTAAGACCACCTTTTTTAATTTGTTAACCGGAATGACCGTGCTTACAGGCGTAGCGGGCGACATTAAGGTTCACACCGGTTCGGCGCCGGTGCCTGACAAGCGCCTCGATTTTCTAACGGCAGTTTACAATCCCCAAAAGACCACCTGCGCACGGGTGGATATCAAGGATATCCCCGGTCTTGATCCACGCCGGGGAGACAGGGCGGCGGGCGTCCGGTTCTTGGAGGAGGTCAGGGGCGCGGACGCACTTTGTTATGTCGTTCGGGCTTTTGCCGCGCCGGACCTGCCGGCTTATTTCGAAGCGGTACAACCGCTCAAAGAGCTTCAAGAGATACACACCGAGCTGCTTTTCGCGGACATCATGCTGATCGAGCGGCGTCTCGAGCATATCCGGAGCGGGAAGAAGATTCCCAAGCATGCGGCGCTCGAAATGACGGTTCTGGAGCGGTTGCTTGAAGCATTGAACAACGAGCGCGCCGTGGGAACGGTCAGCCTTACGCCCGAAGAAGAGGCGATCATTCCCGGTTACGGTTTTCTAACGGAGAAGCCGTTGATT
>JBFMBL010000082.1:0-5568 GCA_040755195.1 Bacillota bacterium | reverse complement strand
CCCAGGTCCTCCATCTTCTTGCCCGCGTCGGGCACGAACAGGGACTGTCCGAACTTGTCCTTACCGAAATCTCCGATCACCTTCTGCGTTTCCGGCGCCAGCATGAAGTCTACGAATGCCTTTGCCCCTTCGGCGTTGACCTTGCTGAACTTCTCCGGGTTGACCTGCATCACGTGGTAGATGTTAAGCAGCGACTTGTCGCCCTCCGACAGGATGTCGAGCTTGACGTTGGCCTTTTGCGCCAGGTAGGTGGCGCGGTCGGTCAAGGTGTACGCCTTTTTCTCTGAGGCCATCAGCAGGGTCGCGCCCATGCCCTGCCCGGACTCCTGGTACCACCCGCCGGACGGGTTGACGCCCGCCTCTGTCCAGATGGAGAGTTCTTTCTTGTGCGTGCCGGAATCGTCACCGCGGGAAACAAAGATGGCCTTTTTGGCGGCGATAGCCTTGAAGGCCTCGAGGCTGGTCATGCCCTTGATTCCGGCCGGGTCTTCCGGCGGGCCGACTACGATAAAATCGTTGTGCATCACCAGCCGGTAGTTGATGCCCACGCCGCTGTCCACCAGTTCTTGCTCGGACTTCGGGGCGTGCACCAGCAGGACGTCGGCCTCGCCCTTCTTGCCCATTTCAAGCGCCTGGCCGGTGCCGACGGCTATGGTCTTGACCTTATAACCGGTTTGTTTTTCGAACAGGGGAGTCAAAACATCGAGAAGGCCGGAATCCACCGTGGAAGTGGTGGTGGCGAGGATCAAATCCTTTATTTTCGGTTGGGGGGCCGAGGGCTGCTGCGTCTGCTCCACTTTCGCGGTCTTGCCGCAGCCGCCGATTAAAGCCAGGGCGACAAGCGCGAACAGCGCCAAAACAAGTGTTTTTCTTAACATAATCCAGCTCCTTAACTAAATTCTTTAAAAGGGCGCAGTAATATAAAAAGCCGGATTCCCGCGCGCAAGGAAGCCGGCTTGGCATATGCCAGCAATTCCCCTCCTTTCCGCACCGGGAGGCGCACCCGTTTCCAGGTGTACCCTATCGGTCCGCCCGCCGTAGCCTTTTCGTTTGCCTTAGGCCGGGAGACTCGGAGAAGTTAAGTTTATATTCGTTGTCTGTGTTTGAATTCCTGCATTTGCTGGAGAATTATCACGGAAAATAGGAAAATGGGCTGTATCTACGAAGAATTCAGAATCCAGTATTCAGTAGTCAGAATAAAAGAAAGACTTTGGAACCTCTTGATGTTTAGAAAAAAAGAATCCAGCGGATACCGTTTTCAGAGGTCGGAGGCAGGAGGTCGGAGGTCGGATTGAGAAAAAAAGAATCCAGCGGATACCGCTGGATGGGGAGAGATAGAGTTTTTTAGCGGAGCTGTTAGAAGTATTGCCTGAGGGCGGGTAACTTATACATACATGCGATTTATTCTTCAAAATTTACACGGGGCCGGGCGCACGTACTAAAGCACACCCGCCTATGGTATACTGGTGATAAAGACGGCCGGGAAGGGGGGAAAGTAGTGATTGACACTTTTAGAAAGGTAGTCCTGGTAGGGATAGGCGCCCTCTCGCTTACCAAAGAGAAGGCCGAACAGTTGGTGAAGGAGCTTGCGGAGAAGGGACACGTGACGACGGACGAGGCCCGTTCTTTTGTGAAAGAGCTTCTGGACCGCGGGCAAAGAGAACGTGAAACGCTTCAGAAGGCGGTAAGGGAAGAGGTTGACGGGCTGCGTGAAAACTGGGGCCTGGTTACGAAAAGGGATTTGAACGAGGTGCTTCAGCGGCTTGCGGCGATTGAGGAAGCCGTTTTGGGCAAGAAACAGGAAGTCGAAACCACCGCTGTTGTTGTTGAAGAAGTTAAGGAAACCGGGGACGCCGGGGAAGAAGAGTTGAAGTAAGAGCGTCGTATTCAGAAAACCGGGAGTACCGGTTGCGAGGTCCGGGTTCAACTGATAAGGCAAAAAACCGCAGATCCTGAAGGCCGCCGGTTATTCCGCTGACGGTTATACCAAAATAATTATTGCGCCTGAACAAAAGGCCGTTCCAAAAGGGGCGGTCTTGTTTTTCTCAGGAATAAGGGTGCGACAAGCGCAGTAACTATGGTGTAGTAGTCTTGATGAAATCCAGGGAGTGACGGCCGTGCGGTGGTATACTGTGATCCTTACGGTCCTTGCCGTGGCTCATTTACCGTTCATCCAGTGTGCCGTGGGACAGGAACCGGCAAGACCGCTGTGGATCACGCAGCGATTCCTCCTGATTGTGGTTGACGGGCTCGAAGCCGGATCGGTAAACGGAGATGCGGCGCCGAGCATTGAAGGGATAGGTGTCGCCGGTGTAAAGATCAATGATGTCGCCGGATTCCATCCGGATTCACCCACCGCGGCGGTGGCTTCGCTTTTGACGGGGGTGACACCCGCGCGACACGGATGTTACGCTCCCGGGGACAGGGTCCGCGAGCCCACGCTTTTTTCGCTTCTGGCGGAGCGGGAAACGAAAACCGCCATCTTTGTTTCCGGGGAGAAGGCGTCTTACGGGCCCGGGCGAGGAGCAGGCAAGGTGGTGACGGCGCCGGAGGATACCGCGCTCGTGAACAAAGTGATTGAGTACTTCCGGGAGGATGCGCCGTACTTCGCGGCGGTTGTTTTACGGGGTCCAAAGCTCGCGCGGGAGAAAAGTGCGGACCACGATGAATACCTGCGGGCGGTAAACGCCGCCGATACCCAAATCGGGAGGCTGCTCGGATATCTTCACGACAATCAGAATCTGGACAATACATTTATTTGTGTAACCGGTACAACGGGAAAGCCGCCGCTTTACCTGAAGGCCGCAGAGTTGAAATCAGGCGTTTCTTTGCCGCCGGCAGGGATTGTTGATGTGGCGGCCACCCTGGGCCACTTCATGGGAGTTGAACTGCCTTCCCCGGAAGGCCTGGTTTTGTGGGACGCCTTTAACGGTAATGCGGAGCAGACCCAGGAATACCTGTTGGAGTTAAGGGTGAGGGATTTGAGCCGGGCGCTCTTTGCCGCGCGGGGTGAGGTGCGCCGCCTCCTGGGGGAACGGTCCGGCGTGCTGCATGAAAAGAGTGAGGTCAGAAACCAAAAGGAAGCGATGGAAAACATCCTTGATGCGCGTGACCGGCACATCAAACGGCTCGAGCGCACGATAACGCATTGGAAGGGAGCGATGCTGCTGGTCCTGGCGGTTTGCGGCGCCGGTTATGTTTACGAGTACCGCTTTCTGCGGCGGCGCTATCTGTTATTTAAGTAAATACTGTTTCGGACCGGAATGTAAAACAGGGGCTTGCCGAAAGCCCCTTTTCTATTTCAAACCTCAAACCGGTCACTTTGCGTTTTATACGCTCTGAAGGTTAAATTTGGCCGTTAGGTAAGAAGTTGTTTACACGTATCCGGCTTTAAAATTATAGTTGGCTAATAATGGCGCATTTTGTTCAACCTATTATTGCGGAAGCTGGTGGTATATACCCACTAATCTTAAGGTTGTGTTGACGTGAAGGGAATAAAGATAGCTGTATCCGGCAAAGGCGGTGCAGGAAAGACCACTCTATCAGCTGCGCTCATTCGTGCCTACGCTTTGACCCACCGGCGGGTTTACGCCGTTGATGCCGACCCGGATGCCTCGCTGGCGCTCGCGTTAGGGATTCCAGCCGAGGCAGCAGCACAGATTCGTCCGGTAGTAGAGATTAAAGAACATGTGCAGGAAGCAATGGGAGGAGAAGGGGGGTTTTTTAATTTAAACCCACCGTTAGCGGAGATTCTCGACGATTTTTGTTTCCGGCTCGGTAATATTTTGTTTATGCGGATGGGGGGGTTGAAAAAAGGGGGCACCAGTTGTTACTGCCGGGAAAACGCCTTTCTAAGCGCCGTTTTGGCAGCCCTTCTACTGGACCGGGACGAGGTGGTCGTGATGGATATGCCGGCGGGTATCGAGCATCTTTCCCGCGGGACGGCGCGAGGGGTGGATGTTTTGCTGGTCGTGACGGAGCCGAACCAGCGGAGCATTCATACCGGAAGTCTGGTGCAGAGGCTGGCGGCGGATATCGGCATTCCCGGGGTGGCGGTGGTAGGCAACAAGGTTGCGTCTCCGGAAGACAGGGATCTGATCGAGTCGGCTTTTCCGGGCAAGGTTTTAGGGATGCTGCCTTTCGACCCGGCGGCCTACCGGGGGGAAGGCGATTTGGGGATGGGGTTCCTGGGGGCGGTAACAGATATAAAAGATACGCTGGATAAGGAGAGAGTTCATTCAGATGACCAATGTAACTGAGCGGGCGCGGGAAATTATCAGCGGGTATAAAGGTAAGGATGCGGTCTTGATTCACGTTCTGGAAGACACACAGAACGAGTTCGGGTACCTTCCGGAAGAAGCGCTTGAGGTCGTTTCCAAGGAACTCGGGATTTCTCTCGCGGAGATTTACGGCGTGGCTTCTTTTTATGCTCGTTTTTACTTTACGCCGCGGGGAAAGAACATCGTCCGGGTCTGCACCGGAACGGCCTGCTACGTCCGGGGTTCCGGGCGCATCCTGGCGAAGTTCGAGGATGAGCTGGGCCTGAAAGACGGCGAGACATCAGCGGACTTGAAGTATACCCTCGAAACGGTAAGCTGCGTGGGGTGCTGCGCGTTGGCGCCGGTGACGGTAATCAACGAGAAAACGCAGCGGGTGCTCGACGCCGGTAAGGTTTTAACCTCGTTAAAGAGGAGTGAGAGCGTTGACCAGGATTGACAACCGGCTGGTGTTGGAGATTTTGTCCAAGAATCTGGCCGCGGAAAGAGCGCGGGTAAAGAATAAGGTCAAGGTCTGCATGGGCACCGGCTGTGTCGGGGGCGGCGCCGAGGACATTTTCAAGGCCTTTGAAACGGAAGTCCGGCGCCAGGGCGCCGAAGCAAAAGTGGTCCCGGTCGGCTGCCAGGGGTTTTGCCAGGGGGGGCCGATCGTTTCCGTGGACCCGCAGGAGTTTTTTCTGAACAGGGTCTCGGTGTTGGACGTACCCAAAATCGTGGATTTGGCGGTAAAACGGGGAAAAGAGCTTGTCACCCACTTTTACCGCAACCCGGAGACGGGCGAGGTCTGCCGCCGGAAGGCGGAGATGCCGTTTTACGCGAACCAGACCCGGATAGCCATGAAAGACCTCGGGCAAATCAACCCGATGGATATTGAGGACTACATCGCCGTCGGCGGGTACCTCCCGCTGGCCAGGGTGTTGACCGAGATGACCCCCGAGGCGGTCATTGAGGAAGTGAAAACGTCGGGGCTCAGGGGACGCGGGGGAGCCGGTTTCCCTGCCGGGAGGAAATGGGAGTCGGCGCGGCGGTCCCCCGGAGCTAAGAAATACGTTATCTGCAACGGGGATGAGGGCGACCCCGGCGCTTTTATGGACCGTTCGATGATGGAAGGAAACCCGCATGCGGTGCTGGAGGGGATGCTGATCTGCGCCTACGCCATCGGGTCGGACGAAGGATATATTTACGTCCGTGCCGAATACCCGCTGGCGGTGAAACGACTCGAGCAGGCGATAGAACAGGCGCGGGAGCGCGGGCTTCTGGGTGAAAACATTCTGGGCACGGGGTTTGCGTT
>JBFMBL010000081.1:0-5753 GCA_040755195.1 Bacillota bacterium | reverse complement strand
CAAAGTCCAGAAATTTTAAGGCGTTCTCCGGGTTTGGTGCTTTTTTCAACCTGGTTATGAAGTAGTCCACCTTATCCCGCTGGTCCAGCTTTTCTCCCGGTTCCAACATTTCCACTTTCAAACCTTCTCTTTGTGCGTTTATAACCTCCGTCGCCCATACCGGTCCGGCGTCGACAGTGCCCTTCTTCATTCTGAGGGGTGTTTCACGGTGGTGTACCAGTGTCAAGATCGTTGTGCCTTCCTCTCTTTTTTCTTCCATGATTCTCTTCACCAGGGCCTCACCGCCGGCTTTTCTGTACATATCTGCAATGTAGCGCGTAATATCCTCCAGTGGACCCGGTTGCGATATGCGCACCTCGTCGCGTGCAAGGTCGTTAACCGTTTCTATGCCGGCGGGGTTCCCTTCAGGCACCATGATGACGATCCTGTTGTGGAGGTAAACGAAATAATTGTCGATAAAGCCTCTGCCGGAAAGCTCTTTCATTGTGTCTTCGGTTACGGACGAATACACATCGGGTGTCGCCCTTATTTCCATGTCACCAAACCTGGCGCCTCCGGCCAGGATCTGTTTCAGTTCCAGCCCCGGAGGCAGGGTCTCATAGAAAATACGCTTCACCTGCGGGTGAACCTGTTGAAACGTCTCCAACAATTCCTCCATGACCATGAACTGATTGCCTGCCATAAAAAGGACAAGATCCGCGTCCTCAAGGTGTTCAAGGTTATGAAGATCATCCCCGCGGTTTGACGGGATCTCCGGTAAATCAGCGATTACATAGCCCATTGGCAATCCCCCTTGCCCCGGAATTATTATTGATCTTTACCTTTCTCTGACAATAGTAACATGTCAAGTGCTTTGGAACAAGTTTCCGAAAGTTAAAACCAGCCGCTTTACGCTACGTAAAATTTTGGCGCAGATTCCATGTAATTTATTGACTTCTAATACAGGAACATGGTATCTTATAAAATATACGTATTTTAGATAGATTAATATGTAAATATCCATTTATGTTGTAAGATGTAAAACGGAGTGGGCTGATAAAAATGGAGCATTATGCGAATGACCGGCAGTACATTCGTGATGAGCTACGACGTCTTGATTTAAGGTTGCAGCTGAAGTTATTAAATACTGGAATAGATGCTATAACTTTAAACGGGACCTTCCAACAGCCGTCAGGCTTTACTGTCGCGAGCCCTGACGGGCGCGTCGGATCTTCTGCGATAGAAGAAGAACTTGTTCAGGTAACAGACGAGATTGCCAGGAAAAAAGCTGAAACTGCCAAGAGGGGCGTTATCCTGTCTCTGGACCGGTTGGCCGGGGTATTCGGGCTCACCGCGTTCGAAACGGAAGCGCTCCTTGTTTGTCTTGCCGTAGAGCTTAACCCCGAGTACCGGCGCATGTTCGTCAGCCTGGAAGGCGGACGGCCAGGAGAAGATGTAACAGTAGGGCTTCTCTGCCGTTTGCTTTCCCCTGATACCGATGATACACCGGTCACGAGACGCTATTTTTCGCCGCAGGCGCCGCTGATAAGGTACCGCCTTTTGGAGTTTGCGGATGAGAGCGTTTCGCCGAAAGGTTCGCTCCTGTCCCGTTCCTTGTTCATCAGTGAGCGAGTGGTGGGCTATCTCTGCGGGTTCGAGGCGGTGGAAGGCAGGACAAGTTCTTTTACGCGGCTTATAACGCCGTCGCGAGCTCCTGATGATTTAATTCTGGACGAAGAGGTAAGGAACAGGCTCCTTTCTATTGCGGAACTGCCGTCTATCGTTTTAGGGACGCTTCAAGGGGGGCTGTTGTTTTGTTTTTGCGGTCCTGCCGGCGCCGGAAAAACGGCGGCTGCTGAAGTCATGTGCGGTCAATGGAATCTGCCCCTGCTGCTGGTGGACACGCAAGGAATGCTAAATGCGGACATAAACCCGGCGACGGCCGTCGACCTTATTTTCCGTGAGAGTCTGATGCAGCCTGCCGTTGTCTGTTTTGAAGACTTCGATTTGTTGCTCGGCGACGAGGGAAAAGCCGTGCAGGGCCGGCTTGCTTTTTTCAGCGCACTACAGGAACTGTCATGGCTGACCGTTCTGGAGACAGGAAAGCCCTGGCACCCCGGATACAATTTACAGCATCAGTTCTTTTACACCGTCGAGTTTACCCTTCCTGATTGTCAACTGCGCGAGCGAATCTGGAATAAAATTTTAACGGAGAACGGCGCAGCCACAGACGGGATTGATCTTTCCGCCCTGGCCGGCAGGTTTTTCTTTACCCCGGGACAGATACGCGAGGCGGTGCATACGGCTCGCATCCGGGCATTACAAAGGGATTCGGCCGGTGGCGGACCAAGTACGCAAGATCTTTTTCTGGCCTGCAGAAGCCGTGCCTTTGAAGGGTTAGACGGCATGGCCCTTAGAATCCGCCCCAGGTACACAGTGAATGATATCGTTCTCCCCCCGTGGCAACTGGAGCAAGTCCTGGATATTGTCAGCAGGGTTAAGGATCAGGCCACCGTTTACGAGAGATGGGGGTTCGGGCGCAAGTTCTCAGGCGGCGGCGGGCTTAAAGTCCTGTTTACCGGCCTTCCAGGCACCGGTAAGACCATGGCCGCGGAAGTGGTAGCCTGCGAACTTGGGATAGACCTATTCAAGATCAACCTGGCATCTATAGTCAGCAAGTATGTCGGCGAAACCGAGAAAAATCTGGAGCAGGTCTTCAAGGCCGCGCAAAGCGGGGGTGCGGTGTTGTTTTTCGACGAGGCCGACGCCCTTTTCGGCAAGCGCACCGAGATAAAGGACTCCCATGATCGTTACGCCAATATCGAAACGGGTTACCTGCTGCAGAAGATGGAAGAGTACGAAGGACTGGTGATTCTGGCCACCAACTGGCAAAAGAATATGGACGAGGCCTTTACGCGGCGGATGCACTTTATCGTGGAATTCCCGCTGCCTGCGGAAGAGCACCGTTACCGGATCTGGGAGGCGATTTTTCCGGCGGAAACGCCGGTGGACAAGGATATTGACTTCGCCTTTCTGGCCGGGCAGTTTGCGGTTGCCGGCGGCAGTATCAAAAACATCGCCCTGGACGCGGCTTTCCTGGCGGCGCGTGAGGGACAGACGGTCGGGATGAAGCATCTGCTTCAGGCCGTCAGGAGGGAACTTCAAAAGATCGGGAAGACATGCAAAAAAGATGATTTCGGTATTTACTCCGAGCTGGTTGACGCCAAACCGGCAGCCGGGTTGGGGGTACAGGTCGTATGCTGAAAGATTTGGATTTGACCCTGGCGAACCTGTTAAGGCAAAAGGTGCCGCTTCCTTCTGAAAACTACGATATCAGCTTCGACCGTCCCGACGAGAAATGGGCCGGCGGTATTTCAACCCAGAAGCAAACCGTTAACCTTTATCTGTACGATATTCACGAAAACAAGGAGCTATGGAACAACGAGCCGGTTCTGGAACGGCGTGCGGACGGGGTGGTGACCCTGAAACCGCCTCCGGTCCGCGTTAATTGCGTTTACCTGATTACAGCCTGGAGTCCTGCCACCGTGGACACCGCGTTGGAAGAACACCACCTGTTGAGCCAGGTTCTGAGTACGGTCTTACGATACCCTACCATACCATATGATGTGCTCCACGGGCAGTTGTTGGGGCAGGAGCCTCCGCTGCCTGTGGTTGCAGCCCAGCCGGACGGGCCCAAGAACCCGGGTGAGTTCTGGACGGCGGTAGGAAATAAGATGAAGCCTTCTATAAGTCTTGTGGTTACGGTGGGATTCACTCCGGCCGAACTTGATGCCGGTCCTATGGTGACTACGAAGGTTGCCGCTTACGAGCAGAGGGGCTTCCCGGAAACGCGGGAGGAAATGCTGCAGATAGGAGGCCGGGTTGTCGAAGCCGGCAACCCGGACGCGGGTGTGGCCGGCGCCACTGTAACGGTGAAGGAAAGGGGGTTGTATGCGGTAACCGACGAGGGGGGCTATTTCAAGTTTTCCGGCCTGGCGCGTGGCGCGTGGACGATAAAGGCTGAAGCGGGCGGCAGGTCGGTCGAGGTTGTGCTTGAGGTTCCCGCACCGGACGGGGAATATATCGTTGTTTTGGGTTGAAAAGAAACTATAAATGTATACGGGACCTTACATAATCAGGAAGTGAGGAGTGGGATTCGAAACGGGATTTGTCGGGGTGCCGGTTGTCTGCGACGATTTCCGTCAGAGGTTCTCACCTCAAACCTCTCACCTCTCACTTCTAAAATAGAGGAGGAGGTAAAGTGCCTGAATACTTATCACCAGGCGTATATGTCGAAGAGATTGAGATAGGCAGCAAACCTATCGAGGGCGTGAGCACCAGCACGGCAGGGTTTCTGGGGGAAACCGAAAGGGGACCCACGGCCCCCCGGCTGATCACGAGCTGGTTGGAGTTCCAAAGGGTTTTCGGGGGTTACCTTTCGGACGGGAAGTACCTCCCGCACGCGGCGGAGGGTTTCTTCGCCAACGGCGGGCAGCGCCTTTACGTAGCGCGGGTGGTCGACCAGAGCGCCGCGCTTGCGACCGCGAAGCTAACTCACGGGAGCGACAACGCGTTGACCGTTACCGCCGTCGGCGAAGGCGCGTGGGGCAACAACGTAAAGGTAAAGGTCGAAAGCGGAACCATGAGCGGCTTTAAGCTTCTTGTTGAATACGGTACGGAAAAAGAGCTTTTTGACAACCTGTCGGTCAGCGAAAGTTCGAGTGATTTTTATACGAAAAGGGTTAACGGCATTTCCAACCTGATAGTGCTATCGAAGGAAACCGGGGATTCCGGAACGGCCCCGGACGGGCCTGCATCTTCAACCAACCTCTCCGGCGGCAGCGATGGAACGACGCCGCTGGATATGACGGATTTCACCCGCACCGACATCGATACCCCCGGACAGCGCAAGGGGCTGACCGCTTTCAAGGAGATCGACGAGATTTCCATTGTATACGCGCCGAATGCCGGCAGCGTAACGGGGCTGACCAGTGCGCTGATTACACACTGTGAGAATGCAAAGGACCGGTTTGCGATCGTTGATGCGGACCAGGGAGAAAGCAGCATCAGTTCGCTGAACCCCCGCAGCACTTATGATACCAAGTACGCGGCCTTTTACTATCCCTGGCTTAAGGTTTACGACCCGCTTTCCAAAGCGTACAAGCTCGTCCCCCCCGGCGGACACGTGTGCGGGATATACGCCCGCAGCGACACCGAGCGGGGGGTCCATAAGGCGCCGGCAAACGAGGTGGTAAAGGGCGCGGTGGACCTCGAATTCGCCATCACCAAAGGCGAGCAGGATATTCTGAACCCCCGCGGCGTGAACTGCATTCGCGCTTTCCCCGGCAGGGGCATCCGCGTCTGGGGGGCGCGCACCCTGTCGAGCGACCCGCTCTGGAAGTATGTTAATGTCCGCAGGCTGTTCTTGTTCCTCGAGGAATCGATCGACGAAGGAACCCAGTGGGTCGTCTTCGAACCGAATAACGAGAAGCTGTGGGCCAGGGTCAGGCAGAGCATAAGCGAGTTCCTGACCAGGGTATGGAAAGACGGGGCTCTGATGGGCAAGACACCGGAAGAGGCCTTCTTTGTTAAGTGCGATCGCACCACGATGACCCAGGACGATATCGACAACGGGCGGCTGATTTGTCTGATCGGGGTCGCCCCGGTGAAGCCGGCCGAGTTTGTCATCTTCCGCATCGCCCAGTGGCAGGGCGGTTCGGCGGTGACGGAATAAGGAAAGTTTGGGTTAGACGCAGAACGCAGAACGCAGAACG
>JBFMBL010000080.1:0-5764 GCA_040755195.1 Bacillota bacterium | reverse complement strand
AGAAGTACCGGAAACACTGCTCCCAAAGTTGAGGGTCGCCCTGGCGGCCCTTTTTGCATTGTATCGCCGGGGAAATATGCTTTTTGCTTATTATGGATAAGTTCGGTTCAGACTGAATTTAAAAATACAATAAATATCTTTGGCGTTCTTGGCGTCTTGGCGGTTAGATTGTAGTAGGGTGGGTTTTGCCTGCCTTTTGTTCTTGTATCGCTGTCTGTTGTCGTGCCTGGGGCGCTGTGCTATCATAATTAATAAAGTTACGGGTTGCGAAGAGAATTAGGCGGTTTCGAAGTCCTGGAGTCTTCCGTCCTTTTTCCGGAAAGAGAAGTTACAAGCCGGAAGTTAGAGCCCCTATAATAAGGCTTTAACGCATAACGTAGAACGCAGAACGCTTTTCGGCGTCGGACGCCGGACGTTGCACGTTGCACGTCGGACGTCGGACGCCGGACGTTGAACCTCGGACGCCGGACTATTGATCGGGGGGCGAACCATGTCGGGGGAAACCTGGCGCGTGGCGCCTGAGGAACCTTTCTTGCAGGCGCTTTTCAAACGGGAACTGGGGATAAGCGATATCACGGCAAGGCTCCTTGTCAATAGAGGTGTCTGGTCGCTGCGCGAAGCGGCCGAATTTTTAACGGGCGAGGTGGCGGCGCTGCCGTCCCCTCTGTTTTTAAAGGATATCGATAAAGCCGTTGCACGGATCGTGCAGGCGGTCGAAAGACACGAGCGCATCCTTGTTTACGGCGATTACGACGCGGATGGAGTAACAGCCACCGCGCTTTTGTTTTTGACCCTCGAAAAGCTTGGTGTGCGCCCGGCGTGCCACCTCCCGAGCAGGGAAGAAGGGTACGGTCTTAAAAGCGCGATGCTCCGGCAGGCACGGGAAGAGGGTGTGGGCCTGCTTATTACGGTGGACTGCGGGATAAACGCCTGCGAAGAGGCCGCTTTATGCCGCGAGTTCGGGATTGATCTTATCGTCACCGATCATCACCAGCCCGGCCCTCAACTGCCCGAGGCCGTGGCGGTGGTTAACCCGAAACAGGCGGACTGCCCGTACCCGTACAAAGACCTGGCCGGGGTAGGGGTGGCTTACAAACTTGCGACCGCGCTTCTGGCGGGAACCGGCAGCGATGTAACGGATTTGCTGGACCTTGTGGCAATCGGCACCGTTGCCGATGTGGTGCCGCTGACGGGGGAGAACCGGGTTCTCGTCAGGGCCGGGTTGGAAAGGATAAATGTTGCGCCCCGGCCCGGCGTCGGGGCCCTTCTGCAATCCGCCGGCGCGGAAAGGACGGTCACGGGGCGGTCCATCTCCATGTTTCTGGCGCCGCGAATCAACGCCGCGGGCCGGGTCGGCAACCCGCATGCGGCTTTGGAGTTATTGCTCAGCGGAGAGGACGACGCGGCGGAAAAAGCGGCGCAGCTTGTGTCCCTCAACCAGGAACGGCAGCGGCTTGAGGCGTTGATGCTGGCGGAGGCCCTTGCCATGCTGGACGGGCAGCCGGCGGAGTTGGAAAAGAAGGTTATCGTGATGGCAGGGGAGGGGTGGCTGCCCGGGTTGACCGGCCTTGTGGCAAACCGGCTGCTTGACCGTTACAAACGCCCGGTTTTTGTTGTTGCCCTAAACGGCGAGAAAGGGCGCGGGTCGGGCCGGGGAACGCCGGGGTTTGACGTATATAAGGCGCTCCGGCATGCCGCACCTTTTCTTTTGGAATACGGGGGACACACCGGAGCGGGGGGGTTCAGCATCGACCGCGACGCAGTAATGGGTCTTAAAGGCGCCCTCGAGGACTATGCGCTGCGGGACGAGCCGCCGGAACCCACGTCATTCGAGTTTGATGCGGACGTGGGACTGGCGGATATCAGCCCGGAGCTGGTAACGGAGCTCGACCTCCTCGAGCCGCACGGGTGCGGCAACCCTGCGCCCCGTCTTGTTTCTTACGGTCTCGAGGTCGAGGATGCGCGTCCGGTCGGTCAAAACGGGAACCACCTGAAGCTGCGGCTGCGCCAGGGTGGTTTTCGGATTGACGCGATAGGTTTCGGCCTGGCAGGTGACGGTCCGCCGCCGCGTGTTCTGGATGTCGCCTTCCGGCCGATCATTAATGAAATGACCGGGCGGGTCGAGCTGAAGATAGATGACTTTCGCGTGCCGGTCAGGGACCGGAGTGCCGGTATGGAGCGGGCGGGATCCTGGAAACGCCTGTTGAAAAAGAACTTGTTTTACATCAATCAACTGACCGACCTCTACCTTCCCGAAGAAATAACCATAAAACAAAAGGATAAACCGGCACAAGGCAGCGCGCGGGAGATGCTTGTGGACCTGCGTGAGCATCCCGACCGGTGGGCGGTGCTGCGGAGGATAATATTAAAGAAAAGCGCTGCGGTTGTGGTGTCGACACCGGCAGTGGCGTTCGAGGTGGCCTCGCGGGTCAGGCTTGCTTTTCCGGAAAAGGCGCACCGCGTCGCGGTTTTTCACAGCGGGGTGCTGGAAGAACGGCGTACCTTGGGCGAGCTGGCTGCGGCGGGGGAAGTCGATGTTTTGGTAACCACACCTGCGCTCGCGGGAAGGTTTGCAGAAGAGAAAGACGTGGTTGTATTTGATCTGATGCACACCTGGCAACAGTGGGAGTGGCTGGGAAGCTGCGGCGGCCGGAGTCTTACACTGCTGTACGGGCGGCGGGACAGGGAGGCCGCGCGGCAGCGCCTTTACGCGCTTGCTCCGCCAAGGCGGGTTTTGCTGGGATTTTACCAGTACCTGCAGCGTCACGCCGGGCACAAGAGAACGACAGTCCTGCTGCCGGAGGCGATAGGAGTGTTAAGAAGCTGCGGCGTGCCCGGCGCCGGCCGTAAGGCGGTTGAAAACGTCTTGAGGGTTTTGAGCGAGCTTGAAATTCTTGAGTACACCCCCGTGGCCGGCGGGTTCAACGTCCGGGTTCAGGCGGCAAAAGAAAAACGGTTCCTTCCTTCGGCGCCCACATTCAGACAACAGTATGCCTTCAAACGGGAAATGCTTTCCTGCCAGCAACATTTCCTTACAACCCCGGCTGAGGTGCTTAAAGATTATTTCAGATGTGGTATAATTAGCCGTGGTGGTACCGATGGAACATTATGAGGAACGTGTTTGTCGACTTAAATCACGAAACCCGAACATAGATCAGGAGCTTCTGAAGAAGGCTTATTCGTTTGCGGTCGAGCTCCACAAGGATCAAAAACGCTATTCCGGCGAACCCTATATCGTTCACCCGGTGGCAGTCGCGGAAATCCTGGGCGAACTTGAACTCGATACGGAAACCATTGTTGCCGGGCTCCTCCACGACGTGGTGGAAGATACCGGAGTGGACCTCAAAGTTATCGAAGAGAAGTTCGGGCCGGAGATAGCGGCGCTGGTTGACGGTGTAACCAAGCTTTCACGGCTCGAATTTCGCTCGAAGGAAGAACAGCAGGCCGAAAACCTCCGCAAGATGTTCCTGGCGATGGCCAAGGACATCAGGGTTATCCTGATAAAGCTGGCCGACCGGCTTCACAACCTGCGAACACTCGAGTACCACACCCCCGAAAAACGGCGGGCTATTGCCCGTGAAACCCTTGAAATCTTCACCCCCCTTGCTCATCGCCTGGGAATCAGCAAGCTGAAGTGGGAGCTCGAGGATCTGGCTTTCCGGTATCTTGAGCCCCAGGCATACAGATACGTAGCGGACCAGTTTACTCAGACCCGTGCCGCGCGCGAAGAGCACATCCGGCAGGTTATCGACGTATTGAGGGAGCGTTTGAAGGAGACCGGCATCAGCGCCGAGCTCCAGGGCCGCCCCAAAAACCTTTACGGCATCCACCGCAAAATGCAGGACCAGAGGAAGGAATACAGCGAGATTTACGACGTTACCGGCCTGCGGGTGCTTGTCGATTCCATCCGTGATTGTTACGCCGTTTTAGGCGTGGTGCATACCCTGTGGAAGCCTGTTCCCGGACGGTTCAAGGACTATATCGCCATGCCCAAGGAAAACATGTACCAGTCGCTGCATACCACCGTTGTCGGCCCGCAGGGTGAGCCGCTCGAAATCCAGATCCGCACCTGGGATATGCACCGGACAGCCGAGTACGGCATCGCCGCGCATTGGCGGTACAAGGAAGGGAAGCAGCGCAACGAGGAGATGGAGGCGAAATTCGCGTGGCTCCGCGAACTCCTCGAATGGGTGCATGAGATGCGGGATGCGCGCGATTTCATGGCCGGGCTGAAAATAGATGTTTTTTCGGACGTAGTTTTTGTATTCACACCCAAAGGGGACGTGGTGGAGCTTCCGGCGGGTGCGGTGCCGCTCGATTTCGCCTACCGGATTCATACAGATGTGGGACACCGTTATAAAGGCGCAAAGATCAACGGGAAACTGGCGCCGCTCGATTACAAGCTGCAGACCGGCGATATCGTCGAAATCATAACCGCCAAACAGCCGAACCCGAGCCGCGACTGGCTCCTGGTGATTAGAAGTTCACAGGCGCGCAACAAGCTTCGCCAGTGGTTCAAACGCGAGTGGCGGGAAGAGGCGGTCCAGCGCGGATACGAAGCGCTGGAAAAGGAAGCGCGGAAGCAGGGTCTGGAATTTGAAGCGCTGAAGAGCGAAAAATTTCTTGAACAAGGGCGGCGCTTCAATATTCATACCCTTGAGGACATCTACGCGGCGGTGGCGCAGGGAGTGGTGGCCCCGCAAACTCTGGTTGCGCGTCTGCGCGAAGAGGTTGCGCCGCCGTCCGAGGTACCTGTTGAGCTACCCGCCAGACCACGTCCGGCGCACCACGCGCAGGGGGTGCGGGTGCGGGGGGAGGACAACCTCCTGGCGCGGCTGGCCCATTGCTGTAACCCGGTGCCCGGCGACGCTATCGTGGGTTACGTGACGCGGGGAAGAGGAGTATCGGTACACAGGGCCGATTGCCGTAACGTAGGAACCTGGCGCGAGAATGAAAGCGAGCGCCTGGTGGAGGTCTCGTGGGAGTCCGAATTCGACGCCCCGTTTTTCGTGCGGGTGGAGATTTCCGCGATGGACCGGGCGGGGCTGCTGGGCGACGTGATGGGCGTGCTGGCCGAGATGAAGATAAGCGCGTCCTGGGTAACCGCCAGGGGTAAAAAAGACCGCATGGCGACGATCGAGTTCAGCGCTCAGTTGCGTGATAAGGAGCAGCTCGAGTACCTTGTCCGGAAGATAAACCGGGTGAAAGATGTGTTCGAAGTGCGGCGGGTGGTGTAAGGTCCGGCGTCCGAGGTCCGACGTCCGACGTCCGAGGCCGAAGCAGGGGTCAGGGGGCAGAGGTCAGAGGTCAGAGGTCCGACGTCCGAGGTCCGACGTCAGTATGAGCCCTAACGCATAACGCAGAACGCAGAACGTAGAACGCAGAACGCAGAACGCAGAACGCAGAACGTACCCGTAAGAGATAAGGGGTGAGGGACGAAAGATGCGGGCTGTTGTCCAGCGTGTGGCTCACGGCGCGGTGTACATAGAAAGACAAACCCTTTCGAGTATCGGACAGGGACTGGTGGTGCTGCTGGGAGTTAAGAAAAGCGATACCGCCGCCGACGCACGTTACCTCGCCGACAAAATCGCGAACCTGCGTATTTTCGAAGACCGTGAAGGCAAGTTGAACCGCTCGGTGCTGGACGTCGGCGGGACGGTGCTGGTTGTTTCCCAGTTTACCCTTTACGGTGATTGCCGCCGTGGGCGCCGCCCGAGTTTCACGGAAGCGGCCCCTCCGGCGCAGGCCGAACCGCTTTACCGGA
>JBFMBL010000079.1:0-6155 GCA_040755195.1 Bacillota bacterium | reverse complement strand
ATACAGCTTCGGAGACGGTGTTCCCTGATAACCGCCGATATCCGATCCTACGATCGGCTGACCGGAAAGTCCAAGATTCAAAATCATAGGAATACTTGCCCTGAAATGCTTCCAGTTGCTCACATTGTCACCCGTCCAGGTAACCGCGTATTTTTGACCGCCTAAATAAGTCGACCTTGTGATGACAAAGGGCATATCAGTGGTTTTCTTTAATCCCTCATAGGTCGCCTTCGACATCAGGTAGCCGTAAGCGTTATGCACCAACCGGTGGGGTAGTGTTTTCATATCGGACGCCTTATGGATTGCATTCGGGGGAAGCGTACCCCGCAAATCAAAGGTCGTAGGTTCGTTCATGTCGCACCACATACCGTCGACTCCGGATTCCACGAATGCTTTCACCAGTTCTCCCCACCACTCCCCCACGCAAGGGTTTACAAAATCGGGGAAATAGCTGGGCCCGGCCCAAACATTTTTTGTTACATAACCGCCGCCTGGTTTAACCGTGAACACCTTTTGCTTAATACCGGTTTCGCAAGGAAAGTAACCCGGTTCGACTTTCAAGCCCGGATCCAAAATGGCGACGACTTTAAACCCCTGGCTGTGCAGTTCCCGTAGTAATTCTTCATGATCGCTGAAAGCTTCTCCCCACGTGAAGCATTTGTACCGGTCCATGTAATCGATGTCAAGGTAAATAACGTCACAGGGAATATCTCTTTTTCTGAACTCCGCCGCGATTTCACGGACACGGGACGAAGACTTATAACCCCAGCGGCTTTGTTGATATCCCAGAGTCCATTTCGGCAATGGAGGCAGCGTGCCGGTCAGGGACGCCAATTGGCGCATCAGATTGGGCAGGGTCGGCCCTAATAAGATGAAGTAACTTAAATCGGTATTTCTTACGGCATACTTCATTCTCTTGCCGTTTTTGGAAAATCTAAATAGAGAATAACTCGGACTGTCAAAAACCAGACCGATGCACGGCCCGTCCACACACTGGATTATGGCTACAGGCCAGGACTGGTACAACGGATTGGCTCCGGTCGTGTAAATCACCGGAAAAGTGTTCCACATAATAACGGTTTGCCCGGCTTTATTCATGGGCGGGGTGTTTTCCCCCAACCCAAAAACTTTTACACCACCGGGCCATGAAAAATGCTTCTCGATGAGCAGCCAATCTTTAGTGGTTTGAGGGGAAACCGGCTGGACCATCAGCAAATCCGAACCGATAAGGAAGGATAGGGTTCCGTCGATCAGATCAACCAGCAAACGGGCTTCCAACCCATTGCTTAACATATACGCAAACTCGCCGGTGTTTTTTGTTGTTTTAAGCCTCCAGCCCGCCCGGTTTTCGTTGGAGAGATCAATCGTCAGGGAATTATTCTCCAGCAAGGTTTCTTTTTCATATATACTTCGAAGATAGACTCGATAAATCCCAGGAGCCATGGGACTAAAGACGATTCTGCCGTTTTTATTGCGAAGGATTATAGAGTCCGGTTCCTGATGTTCGACATAGTTCTTCCTGAATGCCAGACCGTATGGTGGCGGTATTCTTATGTTTAACCATCTATTAATTATATAATGCAGCTTTTCCTTAGAATAAGATCTCATCCCCGATTAACACCTCAGTAAATCTCCTTAAAACTGATCCACGGGCGCCGGCGGTCTTCCTTGCCCCGGCAAAGGTGCTCATTGCGAATAATATGTATTGCTGTTAATCGTAATGCCTGTCCCGGGAAATGATTTGTAAAAGCTATAATCGGGACAGATTTCTCGAAGGCATAACCGCTACTGCGTTGCTTTGGAAACAAAGAACAAAACAAAAAGTTCCGGCAAAAACCGGAACCCTCGACTTTTTGCTATTGTTATGGTGCGGCAGAGAGGATTTGAACCTCCACGAGCGTAATGCCCACTAGATCCTGAGTCTAGCGCGTCTGCCGTTCCGCCACTGCCGCGCACATTATCAATTATAAGACAGGCGCACCCCTTTTGACAAGGGGCACCGTTCTTTGATCAAAGAAGCCGGCGCTTTTTCAGCACCGGGAGTATTAGCGATCGACAATGAGGCTTGGGTCTGCTACCCGGCAAAGGATTCTGTTTTTTTACGTGATAGTAGCCGCCACGCCTTTTCCAGACCAAGATAAATTGAGCGGGATTTTTTCGCAAGTACGGGGCTGATGATTGAAAGGAGCAGGATATAAAGCGCGGCAAGAGGCTGCAACATCCCCGCCGAACCGGAATCGCCTGCAAGCCCTGCAGCGATTATTGCGAACTCACCGCGCGCAATGAGCGTAGAGGCTACATTTACCAACGGTCTGCCGCGATAACCACAAACCCAAGCGCTGGCAATGCCGGCGAGAAAATTGCCCGCTATTGTTGCCCCAAATGCAGCCAGGACGAGCGATGCCACCGGCGCAAACTGGCGGCAGTCGATTCCCATTCCGAAAGAGAAGAAGAAAACAGCTCCGAAGAGATCGCGAAGCGGCGCTACCAATTGTATGATTCGCTTTGCATGAGAGGTCTCGGCAAGAACCAGTCCTAAAAGCAAAGCGCTCACGGCCTCTGTGACGCCCACCTTTTCGGCCATTACGGCCATAATCAAAAGGAGGGTAAACACCACCATGATCAGCGGCTCCCCGCTGCGGAAATTCAACCAGCGGTCAAGATAAGGGCTCATAAAGCGGCCTAGGCCGAGAACCGCAAAAATAAATGCCACCGTAATCAAACCGGCTATTAAGCCCACAACAAACGATGTTCCCTGCGCCAGGAAATACCCGGAAAGAACGGAAAGATAGACGGCCATAAAGGCATCCTCGAAAACCATGATACCCAGTATTAATTCCGTTTCCGGGTTCGCTGTGCGTTTGAGCTCAACCAGAATCTTGGTGACAATAGCGCTGCTCGAAACAGTGGTAATGCCCGCTACAACAAGCGTTTCCGGCCAGGATTGAAAAAACAGCCAGCCGAGGCCAAGACCCCGGAGAAAGTTTAGCGTAACGTAAATGGTTCCTCCTTTTAAGATCGTAACCCCGCTTTTTATGACCCGGCCTGCCGAGAATTCTAACCCCAGGTAGAAAAGCAGCAACAGCATCCCCAACCGGCTGAATAACTCAGCCGATTCCGTGCTCTTCACCAGGCGGAAATCGAACCCGGCGCCGTGAGGCGCGTGGGGGCCGGCTAAAACGCCGAGAAGAATAAGGAGAGGTATGGAGGAAAAATGAAACTTGCGGGCTGAAACGATAGCCACCGTGGCCATAAGAAAAATAAATACAACATTATTAAGCAAATCGTCCAAGCATTACCCTCCTTCGACGCTCACCATCCTTTCAAACTGCTCGAGAGCGTCCCTCCGAGCTGCCGCGATGACGGTTTGTCCGGGGGTGAAAATATACCCGGGGCCGGGATTGATCGCCGCGGTCCTTTTCTTTCCTTTTTCTGCGTCTTCGATAACCGCAACGATGTTAACACCGTATTTCTTGCGAAGTGACAGGTCACCGATACTTTTACCCGCCAGTGGCGCATTTGGCGCTATCTTCAGCCATTCGATGTGGAGCTCGGCGATCGCCGACTCCAGTTTTTCTAAAAGCTTCGGCTGGTAAAATGCGCCCCCGATTATCGATCCTACCTGCCGCGCTTCTTGATCGGTAAGCGTCACAGAACAGAGGGGTTCTTCTTCGTCTGCGAAGTAAAACAACTCGCGGTTACCCTCGTCATAAATGACAACCGTGAACCGATCGCCGCTGTCCAGCCGCACAACATACTTCTTGCCAAGCCCCGGCAGTTCGGCTTCTTTGATCTCACCCATTTTCCAACACCCCCCGAATAAAGAAAGGTTGAAATATTCACCGCGACATAAATGAAAGTCGATGCTTCAAACGTAATCTCACTTTACATCATAGCACCGGAAAACAGGCGCTTACAAGCCCTTCAGGCGCCGGTAGAGACACCTGTACCCC
Source organism: Bacillota bacterium (assembly GCA_040755195.1). Lineage (GTDB taxonomy): Bacteria > Bacillota > Desulfotomaculia > Desulfotomaculales > Ammonificaceae > SURF-55. The sequence continues at coordinate 2,202 of JBFMBL010000079.1, read as the reverse complement.
CCTTAAACCAGCTAAATCTCTATAGTCTGCGGAAAGTATTAATAAACCGAAAGGTGGTAAATTTCATGCCCTTTCAGCCGAAAAAGAGGGGTAGCGATAACTTTGCAGAATCTTCTATTCTGGAGGGCTAAAAATGTCCGAATTACGCCACCAAAGCCGGGTCAGCAACCAGAGGGTTTTTCGCACAGCTCTACGCTTCTTTTACTTTATAGCTGTTTTCGGGGTAACAATTTGTTTACTCGGCACCTTCCTGGTGGCTCGCTTTGAGAAGCTAACTCTTTTTGACGCCTTCTACCTTATAGTTATCACCCTGGCCACCGTAGGCTACGGAGACATCCACCCCGTTACCCAGGTAGGGAAAATAATCATAATGCTTTTGATTGTCTTTGGGGTGGGCTTTGTCTCGTTATCGGCCTCCATAATGGTCGCCACGCTTGTAGAGGGACACATTATCAATTTCTGGAGGGAGCGGAAAATGGAAAAGAGAATTAATAAATTGAAAAATCATATTATTGTGTGCGGATTAGGTCGTGCCGGAACCGCAGCAATAAAACAACTCGAACGGGAAAGGGCCGATTTCGTCGGCATCGACCTTAACGAACGTCACGTGGAAACTCTAAAAGAAAGAAACTATCTCGTTATAAACGGAGACGCTACAGAAGACGATGTCCTTAAATCAGCCGGTATCGAACGTGCCAAAAGCCTTATCTCGGCACTCCCGAGCGATTCCGCAAATATACTTATCACAATGGCCGCAAAGGACCTGAATCCAGACATTCGCGTTGTAGCCCGCGCCGACCACCCGGAAAACATAACTCGCCTGAAACGCGCCGGCGCCGACTGGGTTACCGCGGTCGGCGTCCCCGGAGGCTCGCGGCTGGCGCTGGCGGCTCTAAAACCTACCACGGTGGATTTCGTTCACAGCGTCCTCGAGCGCCGTCACGCGGCATATAAGCTGGAAGAACTCCTGATAGAAGAAGGTTCATTCCTGGCCGGTAAACAATTAAAGGAATCCCGCTTAAAGGAAGATTACGGCGCTCAAGTCCTCGCGATTGTCCGCAATGAAACTACGATGGCCAACCCCGCGGCCGACGAGCAGATCCTGGCCGGCGATGTAATCATTGTTTTCGGTGAAGCCGACAGGCTCGCCATGCTTGAGTCTTCTCCCGGTACGGTCTGCCCGCTGATATCCGCCGATATTTCAGGTCAATAGTAAAATAGTTTTGCAAAATAACTTTAAAAATTAAGACACCCGACGATTAGATCGGGTGTCATATTAGTTTTCCGGCGGCGTCCTACTCTCCCGGGGCGTTACCACCCAAGTACCATCGGCGCTGGAGGGCTTAACTTCCGTGTTCGGGATGGGAACGGGTGTGACTCCTCCGCCATGACCACCGGAAACCTGATGTCAGATACAAGATGTCGGAGGTCGGATTTCTTGCAGAAATTCGCTTCGCGAATTTTCACCTCAGTCTTCTGACTTCTGACTTCTTGCCTCCGACTTCTGTTCCTTCAAAACCGCATAGTGCATGGATTAAAATTCAGGTCAAGACCTCGACCTATTAGTACCGGTCAGCTCAACCCATTACTGGGCTTACACCTCCGGCCTATCTACCTGGTAGTCTACCAGGGGTCTTACCCCATTGAGAAGTGAGATGTGAGAAGTTGGAGGTGAGAAGAAACCGCTACGTCCATTTTTCAATGAGGCGGTAGATTTGCTTCCCCAACACGTCGTAAGCTTCGATAAGTTCTATATCGCTATGGTATCCCAGATCGCGTGAAATGTTAAGCAAAACTACAACCTCATTAGTGGAGCCTAACGCGTTCCGAAGAAAGTGCTTAAATTCAGCAATGGAGTTTTTTCGCCCGTATCCTTCGGCAATGTTGGCCGGTACGGATACGGCTGCTGTCCGAAGTTGCCGTCCAATCTCAAACCTTTCTTCAGCCGGAAAGCTTTGCGTCAGCCTGTGAACCTTCAGAGCCAGCCGGTATCCATTCTGATAAACACCCAGGTCTTTGTAACTCGCAACTTTCTTCTCTCCCACTTCTAACCTCTCACCTCTCACCTCTCAACAGGTGGGAAACCTAATCTTGAGGCGGGTTTCGCGCTTAGATGCTTTCAGCGCTTATCCCTGCCAGACATAGCTACCCAGCGCTGCTCCTGGCGGAACAACTGGTACACCAGCGGTCTGTCCATCCCGG
>JBFMBL010000078.1:3247-6522 GCA_040755195.1 Bacillota bacterium | reverse complement strand
CTTTTGAAACAGGGAATGAAGAAGGTTTTCCACAACACCGAATTGACAATTCCGCAGCTCGGTGTAGTCAGCGTGCTAAGGAAAAAAGGAGAGGCGAAGGTAAGCGAAATCAGCGAGGAACTCAAGCTCAAGGACAGCACGGTATCGGGTATACTTGACAGGCTTGAGGCCCAGGGCTTCGTTGAAAGAACAAGGAGCAGGGAAGACAGGCGGGTGGTGTACGTAAGGCTTTCCGATAAATTCGAGGCGCTGCACGGCGATTTGCACGCGAAAATGAACGACTATATGAATATCCTTCTCAGCAAAGCGGGAGAAGAGGAATTAAACAGAATAACGGAGGGGCTTGAAACATTGAAAAAGATTCTTGAAAACAATATCAACGCCGGAGGCGACGCGCATGAGTAAAATCATTGAGGCCGAAGGCCTGACAAAGACATTCCCGGGCGCGATAACCGCGGTAGACGGCGTCAGCTTTTCGGTGGAAGAAGGGGAAATATTCGGATTTCTGGGTCCCAACGGCGCGGGCAAATCCACCACCATCGCCATGCTCACCACGCTCCTCAAACCCACGAGCGGTACGGCCAGGGTTGCCGGGATGGACGTGACCAGGCAGGCGTATAAGGTCCGCCTTGCCATAGGGTACGTCTCGCAGGATCTTGCGGTAGACGACTCCCTTACAGGATACGAAAATCTGAGGCTCCAGGCGGGGTTCTACCACATCCCGCGCAGCGAATTAACGGAAAGGATCGATGAGGTCCTTAGAATGGTAGAACTCAGGGACAGGGCGAAAGACCTGGTGGAAACGTACTCCGGGGGCATGAGGAAAAGGCTGGACATCGCCTGCGGGCTCATCCACAGGCCGAGGCTGCTGTTCCTCGACGAGCCTACGCTGGGTCTGGATATTCCTACCAGGCGGGAGATATGGAAATACATCAACGAACTCAGGGAAGAGACTAAAATGACCATATTTCTTACCACGCACTACATGGACGAGGCGGACTCTCTCTGCGACAGGATTGCCATAATCGACAAAGGGAGTATAAAGGTGCTCGACACACCGGCCGGTTTGAAGAGCTCGCTGGGCAACGAGATCGTCGTATTCAAATTCGCCAGGGGCGGGCCGGAGGATATAAACACCGCACTGGACAAAATCAGAGGGCTTAGTTTTGTGAAAGACGTTACCGGAGCTGGTGAAAGAGGTTACGTTGCTTCGGTTACCGGCGGTGAGGCCTCGGTGCCGGCGATATTTGACGCGCTGAGCGGTTATACCGCCAGAATCGGTTCCATATCCTTCAAACAGCCTTCGCTCGACGATGTGTTCCTGCACTATACCGGCCGTGAAATGAGGGAGGACGGCGGCGGAAAGGAAGACGCCATGCGGTCGAGGATGATAATGAGGAGGGCAAGAGGATAATATGGGCGTGTTCATGTCGGACACTTACTGGGTGTTCTGGCGCGAGATAAAGAAGTTCGTGAGGCAGAAAACAAGGATCCTGATGGCGATTGTGCAGCCGGTGGTGTGGCTTGTGCTTATGGGCAACACCATGTCGGGGCTGACAAACAACCCGGCGGCCGCCAAAATGCTGGGTACCGGCAACTACCTTGACTTTATGACGCCGGGCGTGATGATAATGACGGCCCTTTTCGGCGGTGTCTTCGGCGGCACTTCGATACTTTGGGACCGAAGGCTGGGGTTTCTTAACAAGATGCTGTCAGCCCCCATACACAGGGCGGCCATACCGATCGGGAAGCTGGCGGCCCTTGTGGTACAGACGGTTTTACAGGCGCTGTTAATCGCGATAATTGCGCTTTCGCTGGGGGTTCATATCTCAACCGGCATACCCGGGATTGCATTTCTTCTGTTGATGTCAAGCCTTTTCGGGGTCATCATGGGAGGAATTTCTCTCTCGCTTGCGGCGGTGCTCAAGTCACACGAGGCCTTGTTCGCGATAATGAACTTCTTTACCATGCCGCTGATGTTCACCAGTAACGCCATGTTTCCGACCAAGGCGATGCCTTCATGGCTCCAGGCGATAGCGAATGTCAACCCGCTTTCCTACGCTGTGGGCCCCATGAGGACCGTCGTAACGCAGGGTTGGATATGGCGGGAGATCTGGCCGGGCGTGCTGGTGCTTGTGGTTATTTCGGTACTGACGACTTCAATGTTGATGAGGCAGTTCAATCGGTCCGTGGCGTAAAAACAGAAGCAAAACGTTGAAATAGTTTATAATGCAAGGAAAACAAAAATACCGGTTGTGAAAGCAACCGGTATTTTGTTTTCAAAACAAGCATGTTGTATTGAGTTAAGAGCGCAGTCTGCGGATACCCGTCATTTGCTGCTGCTTCTGGACCTTTTGGGGTATAAGCAGGGCTACGATGGCAACTGCCTGAATCGCCGAGTCAACCCCGATGTTGGCCCACGTTGCAACTCCGTCCGCCACGCTCCACGCGCTCCCGATTATCATCATAACCGCACTGATCAGCACAAGGTTGATCATCCTTCGATCCCCCGATTTTACCGCTGAAAAAGCCCCGTAACCGATGGCTATGCTTAGCGCGCCCACCCAGCGGCACGTTCCAATGAATTCAGGAGACACGGAGGGGACCGAGTACAGCACTGCTGTACATGAAGGAGATATCAGTGCCGTGAAACCCGCGGCTATGTTGTAAGCCCCAAAAAGATAGAGGGTCCATCTTCTCAGAATTCCGTTCACCATTTCACCTCCTTTCCGGCTGGTTTATCGTAATTATACGTAGTGACGCGATAAAACCCCGGCTGACTCTTTCGGCGCCCGGAGACGGAAGCAGCCCAACGGCTGTTTCAATTATAATAATACCATAAAATGGCAGGAAGCGGTCAATAACGCAGAACGCAGAACGCAGAACGCAGAACGAGATATGGTCAATGCCGAACGCGCCTATCACGGGCTGCCCGCTCTGAGCTACAACTGGGAGCTGGCCAGGGTTGCGCGATACAAGTCCGAAGATATGAGGGACAATCATTATTTTTCCCACAACTCCCCTACCTACGGGTCCCCGTTTGACATGATAAAGGCGTTCGGTATATCCTTTACCGCGGCCGGAGAGAACATAGCCATGGGATACAAGACCCCCGCGGATGTAATGAAAGGCTGGATGAACTCCCCGGGGCATAGAAGCAACATCCTGAACGGCGGCTTCACCCAGATCGGTGTGGGGTATGCGAAAGATTCCTCGGGTGAGACCTACTGGACCCAGCAATTTATACGCCCGTAAGCTAAAAAAACAGAAAATAA
>JBFMBL010000078.1:0-3147 GCA_040755195.1 Bacillota bacterium | reverse complement strand
TTAGATAAACACCCTCTGATAAACAAGAAGCCCAAAGTACCGTCTTGCGCCATGCACCCATAACCTACTCAACAAAGACGATCGCGGGTGTGGGTCTTAAATACCACGGAGGTGGCGTGATGAAAAAAGCAATCCTGGATCGAGTGTTCAGCGCCATGCGCGGAGGCGGTTTCGAGGTTCGGTACTGGGACGGGACCGAGCGGCGGTACGGTAACGGCGACGTCAAGGTTAAACTGGTGATTAACGATCCTTTAGTGGTGGATCGCCTCGTCAGCAAGCCCGTCCTCGCATTCGGGGAAGCTTACATGGATGGGAAGATCGAGGTCGAGGGTGATCTACGGGAAATAGTACGTTTGGCCATTGTGAACCAGGAGTTGCTAACTGATAAGTCCAAAGGAAACATCATCTTAAAAGCGCTGAAGGTGTTCCGCAAACACCGGTCGGCCACCCGGCAAAAAGATGACGTGCAGTTCCACTATGACATCGGCAATGATTTCTTCAAACTGTGGTTGGATGAAACCATGAGTTATTCCTGCGCCTACTTCCGGACGCCCGATGATACGCTGTTTCAGGCCCAGTTGAACAAGATTGATCACATCCTGCGCAAACTGCAAATCGATCCCGGACAGACACTGCTCGATGTCGGCAGCGGATGGGGCTGGCTTATCATCAGGGCCGCCGAACAGTATGGTATCAAGGCGCTGGGAATAACTTTAAGCGAAGAACAGACGTTTTGGTCCAGAAAGAGAATAGTTGAACGGGGCCTTGAGGGGCGGGTGGAAGTGGAACTGATGGATTACCGCACCCTGGCCGGCAAAGGAAGAAAGTTTGACCGGGTGGTCAGTGTGGGGATGTTCGAACACGTCGGGAAGGAGAACTTGCCCCTGTACATGGAGGCGGTACAGAAAATACTCGTCCCCGGCGGCCTGTCCATGCTTCATACCATCACCCACGTGAGAGAAGACCCCGTCAATCCCTGGATTGATAAGCATATCTTCCCCGGTGGGTACATTCCTTCATTGCGGGAAACGATCTGGCTTTTGCCGGACTACGGTTTTCATCTCCTGGATGTGGAAAGCCTGCGCCTGCATTACGCCCAAACCCTGGAGCACTGGGCACGGAACTTCGAGGCGGTCCTGGACCGGGTGCGGGCGATGTATACGGAGAGGTTCGTGCGGATGTGGCGGCTGTACCTGAATTTGTGCGCGGCCTCGTTCCGTTATAGCGGACTCGACGTACATCAAATCCTGTTTTCCAGGGGGCTGAACAACAACCTTGCCCTGACCCGCGATCACGTCTATGACTACCGGCAAGACGAGGATCGATCTGTCCGGCACAAACTTGTTTCCCATTGACCATGAAATCAATGGCTGCCTTGCTTTACTACCTGAGATTATTTATGTTTCAAGACCTAGCAGTAGAGCTTCCCACTGATTCAAACGCCGGGCACCGAATTCGCTCTCAGAAGAGGATGCTGGCGCATAACTTGCTGTAAAAATCACGGTTGTATCTTACGAAGTATTAGGGTATAATAATCACAGCAAGTCATAGAGGTGTTTAGGAATGCCGAATATTAAGCCGGTTTCAGATTTGAGAAATTATAATGATGTGCTTCGTTCCTGCCGGATTGGGGAGCCTGTGTTTTTAACCAAAAACGGCAGAGGCCGTTATGTTCTTTTAGATATGCAGGAATACGAAAAACAGCAGGCGGTGATCAAGCTTTTATTAAAGCTGTTCGAGGCCGAAGATACAGTTAAAACAGGAGAAGAATGGAAATCCCTTGATGACCTTAAGAAAGCATTGGATATCTGATTAATACCAAAACGGATTACCGCTTCCTTGTCTGCGGTGCTTACCTCATATTTTACAAGATTGAGGGGGAATTCATTTCGATTTATCGTGCTTTAAATGGTATACGGGATTACTTATCCATTCTTTTTTCAGATGAACTGCCCACAAACTAAGGCCACCGCCGTAGGAAGATACACATTAGAAAAGCATTGGAGCGACGGCCTCTGACACTTGCGCAACGCGGCGAGTAGCGAAAAGGCTACCGCTTTAAGAAGGAGGGGCGCAGCATGGGTATGATCAAAGAGTTTAAGGAATTCGCCGTCAAAGGGATTAACTCACTCAAACGCAAAGAGGAAGAAGCGGCCAAGGCCCCACCGGCGCCCCCGGCGCAGGAAGTATTGCTTGCGGAGATACGCGATTTGCTTAAGAATAGGAGCTAAGACGTTTTAAGAACCAAGACCTGGCCCTAAGCTGCGTATTTCCCGGTTCAAGACTCTTTTATTCTTTAGCCCGGCTAAAAAGCCGCTTTAGCCGACCATGAAACTCATTGCATACCTAACAAATTAAATAATTTGTATATGGGGAAGAACAACCAATAATCGTCTATGGTCCGAAAACTGATCAGCCATAACCCGGCGCCGATGGTACCGGCGATAAGCGAATGGCTGCTCTTTTTTATCCTGCCCAGGGCGTGCCCCAGCGCAATCGAAACAAGAATAAAGGGAAAAACGAGGGTTAAAAGGCCGATCGAGAAACCTCCCAGGAAGCTGAAAACGTACAAGCATAAAGCCGCAGGCCAGTACCACCGGTGGTCCTGAATTATCCCCGCTGTCCATGCAGCGATGCCGAAACCAAGAAAAGAGTAGGCGAGAGCCGACCAGGGGTAAATCATCCGCCGCACCTCGTTTGCGTCCGTTGCAGTCATTATACTAAATATAAATGATGCCGGGGATTCCAAAGCGCTTTGGAGCGCTTTTCGCAGAACAAGGCTTTCGGGAATCAGCCAAGCTGTTGTTAACCCTACTGATACGTAAACGCAAGAATTTGCAGGACCCATGTCCGATGTGTAAATATGTTAAGAAGTAGCGGGGAACCGGCTTGGGCGGAGAACCTGTCCCCGGCACGTTTAGCGGGAGCCCTTTATTAATGGGGAAAATAATGGAATGTTTGCGGCTTTCTTCGGATGGTTCCGGTGTCGGATACACCAACGGTCTGGTGACTTTTGTGCCCGGACTGTTGCCGGGGGAAGCGGGAGAAATTCAAGTAGTCGAGCGCAAGGCACGCTACCAGAAAGCAAGACTTATAAAGGTGCTGAATCCTTCCCGTTTCCGCAGGGACCCGCCCTGTTCCGTTTAT
>JBFMBL010000077.1:0-6876 GCA_040755195.1 Bacillota bacterium | reverse complement strand
TACGGGACGGACACCGCCCCGGCCGGCCCGACGGTAAACCCGCCCGGCGACCAAACGCCGCAGACGCCTCCCGCGCCGGTGGTACCGCCGGAAGTAACACCGCCTCCGACCCAGCCCGTTCCGGGCCTGCCGGCAGGTATACGCCGCGGCCCCCCGCCGTGGAACAAGAACTACGTGCCGCCGCCGGACGCTACGCAAGCTGAACCCGACAGCGGGCTGCCCGGCCCAGTGGACGGAGGGTAAACGGATGGATCTGTTATGATGGCAAGAATTCATTTTAAGCTATTGAAAAAATGCGGCGTTACAGCGTTTGTCATAGTTTTATTGGGTCTTACGGTTGCTGCCGCCGCCGTCATACCTTACAAACCTCCTGTTGTCGCGAATGACGGGAGCGGTGAGTACATAAATCCCGGCGCTCCACTTGGCTTGCGCAATTTCTTCGAAGGGGCGGGGAGAAGCGAAAACCCGAGCCTGCAGGAAGTCTTAAACAGGGTTAGGTATCCGCTCTTGCTGAGGTATGAAGGCGATCAGCTTATTACACCCAGTCGCATCTTTGTCCAGATGCAGGTTCTTCGCGATGGAAGATTGGTTGAAGGATTTACTTTCCTGTACGCTGACCGTATCCAAGTATGTGTTGATCCTATGTCCGAACCTCTCAATATAGATGAAATGGTTTCGTGGGAGTCATCGGTACGCAATATTAAAGGGGAGACGAAGTGTTTCTTTAAAACAAAAGTGCGCAATGTTGAAGCATCCGGCCGCGAATCAGGCGTACAAAAGTGGGCCAGCGGCGCCGAAAACCACTATCCCGCCGTCATTGAATGGTCTGAAAAAGTAAACGGCGATATTCCTTACGTAAAATATGCTCTTGTAGGAAATGGTCCGGTCAGTGAGCTGATTGAAATGGCCGCTTCCCTGAAACTAACAGAGAAAGGCAACGAAATAGAAGAATAGACTAAAACCGATAATTACGAACCGCCGGCCTGTTGACAGACGGCTTTTTTGTGTATGGACGGACTCTTACCGGTTTGTCCGCCGAATCGCAGTAGGGTGGGCAGTGCCCACCTTTTTACGTTCGTACTCGAATCCTGCGGTCTAACGAGGAACCAAACAGCCTGTCTGCCGTTTGTCTGCCGGCGCGCTGTGCTCCGCGCCGACGCGACATCGGTTTGCCGCGGAGCGAACGACGGCGCGCTTATAGAGCCTGACTTTACCCTCCTAATGCTTTCTGGTTGGGTCACAAACAGCCCTTTTCCATCCTGTTAAATAACTTCCTTGATTTCGGCACGACGCGTGCGCCTGTTCGCTTAGCCGCGTCTTTACCGTGTCCGTGTAAGCGGCTCTCCCCAGCACTCAACGAGTGTTTTATACTACTTTATAACGTTTAGTAGATGTGGAATATTGGAACGAAAAAATGTCCAAAGTAGCAAGTTGAGTGCTGGGCGCCTTGCGGACAAACGGTAGCAGTAGTGGGTCAGGATAAACCCCGATTTTAACTATGAATGGTAAATTATAACTGGACACTCGCTTTTTTTCATGTTACCTTACAAAATAGTTTAGAAGAAAATATTGAGCATTAAGCAAAAAAATATTGAGCATTAAGCAAAAATGAATAAATAAAGAACCACTTTCAAACGAATCCGAGATGAGATTGCCCCTTAAATTTTAAAGCTGCAGTAGCACCACAAGGAGGAAATTTATATGGAACCGCTGACTATTCGCGAGTTAATAGATGCAGTCTTACGTGGGCAAATTAGAATACCGTCTTTTCAGCGTGGGTTTGTCTGGGAACCGGATCGAGTAGCATATTTGATGGATAGTATATACAAGGGGTATCCTTTCGGGTCATTGCTTTTCTGGCGTACCCGAGAGCATCTGCGTGCCGAACGTGATCTTGGTCCCTTTAGGCTTCCTCCTCCAAGAGACGATTATCCGCTGGATTATGTTCTTGATGGCCAACAGAGAGTGACTGCCATCTTCGGTGTCTTTCAAACTGAACTTCCACTTGAAAATCCTCAAATCTGGATGGATATATACTTCGATTTCACCGCGGAACGGAGTGCTCAGGATACCCAATTTTTTGCGTTGCCTCCAGACCAGGTAGACTCAGATCGCCATTTTCCGCTAAAAGTACTATTTGATACAGTTGCTTATCGGCGAGCGACTGCCCACTTTTCAGATGAACTCGCAAAGAACATCGACGATATGCAGTCGGTTTTTAAAGAGGCAAGAATCCCAATTCAGATGTTTAAAACGGAAGATAAGGCTACTGTTGCAATAATATTTGAGCGAGTAAACCGGCAAGGTGTGCCTCTTGACACTTTACAACTGCTGTCTGCTTGGACTTGGAGCGAAGAGTTCCAGCTCCAGGAACAATTTACCGAATTGGCTTCAGAGCTTACTCCTTTTGGGTTCGAAGATATCGGAAGTGATACGAATCTACTTCTTCGATGCTGTTCCGCGATTTTTAGCGGTGATGCCTCTCCAGAAGCACTAATGAACTTAAATGGTTCCCTTGTACGCAGCAGATTCGATGAAGTGATGAACGGTGTCAAAGGAGCTGTTGATTACCTGAGAACTCACTTTAGTGTAGAGCGATTACAGAACCTGCCGTTTTCAACGGTATTGGTTCCGTTGACTGTATTTTTTGCTGTGCCGGGCAACCAAGAAGTACGCCACACTGACGAACAGCGACGAATTATAAATAGGTGGTTTTGGCGGGTAGCGTTCTCCAAGAGGTACAGTAGCGGTGTCCTTCGGAACCTAAAGGTTGACATCGAAGAAATGCGGAGTTTGCGTGACGGTTTATCCTCCAGGCTTGGCTCCTTTTCCGTGACGATAAGTCCTCAGTTTTTTACCGATAATACTTTCGGCATAGGGTATGTAAACACGAAGACATTCATTCTCTTGTTGGCTCAAGCCAAACCCCTTTCATTTATTTCCGGAGCGCCAATTGACTTAAGTGAAAAACTACGGGTCAGTAATAGAACTGAGTTTCATCACCTTATGCCAAAAGCGTTTCTTGAGCGGACAGGACAGCGAACATATAGTGAGAACTGCTTGGCAAACTTTGCTTTCATGTCGCGAGCCGATAATCGTTTACTAGGAGGTGACCCACCAAGCAGATACCGAGAGAAGATGCCTGTAAATTCTGAGGAGATTTTAGATCGAGCAAAAGCTCCGTTAAGCCTTTATAACGATGACTTTAGACAATTTGTGAACGACCGGGCTGGGATGTTAGCTGCTATGGCAGCCAATTTATGTGAAGTAAGCGTGGCGACAGGTAGCGATGACTTTCATTCGGCGGCTACTATATAAACGTCCTAATGCCCCCCATTGGTGGCTACAGTGTCAGTTTTTGAAATATAACAAAGTCTCTTATGAAGTAGCTATATGACCAGACAGTTACGAGTCGAATCCCTGGGGCTGTTTATCATATAACATCCCGTGGCAACGCGCGGAAAAAAATTTTCGCTGATGATGACCGGGAGAACTTTCTCTCTATACACTCAAAGAGATTGCGGATCACCTAAAAATTCACTATACTACGGTCAGCAAGGCGATTTCTAGAAGAGTAAGAGTATAAAACTGCTTTTTCAAGACCTGACCTCTATAGTACAAAGGAAAAATCTAAAAGCATGGATATACAAGAAGTCATCTCCCGCCGCATCAGCGTCAGAGTCTATCAACCGGAGCCGGCTTCGCTTGATGAACTGGAAGCGGTGCGGCACGCGGGCGAACTGGCCGAGGCGCTGACACCGGCGGAGATGCAGTTCCATCTCTGCACTGACGCGCAGATGGGGAAGGATATCAGGGGAATCATCGGCAATTACGGGAAAACCATCCATGCCCCCCATTACCTCGTGCTTGCCTCCCGCGAACAGGAAGGGTATCTCACCGACGCCGGATACCGTTTCGAGCAGATGGTGTTCGATGCCACGCGACGGGGACTTGGCACCTGCTGGGTCGGCCTCATGTTCAAAGAAGCTTCGCTCAGGTCAACGCTGGGGCTCGATGACTCCTGGCGGGTGATCGTGCTGAGCCCGATCGGCCGGCCGATGGAAAAGAGCGTTGTGAACCGCATGATGCGGGCCCTGGCCGGCTCGACAGGGCGCAGGCCGATCGAACAGCTTTTTTTCTGGCAGCGTCATGGCGAATCGTTGCCTGCGGATATATTGTCTGACCGCCGGCTCCTCCAGGTGTTTGAAGCGACCCGTTGGGCCCCGTCCTGGATGAACAGGCAGCCGTGGCGATTCGTGTTTACCGGCAGGGAAATCCTCGTTTACAAAGTGAAGCAGCGGGACCGGGAAGGAAAGGACTACCATCGCCTTGACTGCGGCATCGCCATGTGTCATCTGCATTTTACAGCGAGGGAGATGGGCATCAAAGGCCGCTGGGAACTCGGGATGTTCGATATTCCCGGCGCTTCCGAAGCCGAGGCGATAGGAAAATACGTTTTGGAAAACATGGTCCTATAGGCCGGAATTGTGCGCGTGATCTGTCTACTTATTTCGGGGATGAATAATACCAAGGATTACGCGAGGACTGGTTGACGGTTGAAAGTATGTCAAGGGACGGCAGGCTATATGAAAAGGGCCGGTAAACGAGTTGGTTTAAGGGTATCGCCGGCTTTTCAGTGGTTCAGTTAGATCAAAATTAAAACCAATAGGTTATGCCTGGCTGAATCTCATCCGCATTTGCTTAACACGCCTCTGGTTTCCCCCGGTGATGAGCATATAAAGCAGGAGAAATTGCACTTGGAGGCGAATACAGGCTGAAGTCAGCGAGTGTGTGATGAAGTCTGCAGCGGGTTCGCCGCCTTCATGATGTTATTCTCAGAGGAAATCGGATCGGGGTAATATGGATATGCGTAGGAACCGGACGCTGCACGAAATTGAAACGCGTACAAGTGAAGCCGTGGCAGAGTATTGGGCTACTCGTTCAGCTCAGTCGCGAAAACAACAGGTAAGCGGCCGTATGGACCAGGGATTGCGTAGCGCTGTCACCGGAGGGGCACAGATGGACGGTTTTACTCAGTTGTTTACCGACCTTATTAAAGATTCCGGGCTTCCGTCGAACTTTATCTATCGAAAGAAGACACTTGAACTTCCCGGTTTCTTCCGTCCGACCAAGGAGTGGGATTTGCTAGTTATTAAGAACGGTACGCTGATTGCTGCGATTGAGGCAAAATCACAGGTGGGTCCTTCTTTCGGCAACAACTTCAACAACCGAACTGAGGAAGCCATGGGCAGCGCCCTGGACCTCTGGACCGCTTACCGGGAGGGCGCCTTTCTTTCCAGCCCCCAGCCGTTTCTCGGCTATTTTTTTATGTTGGAAGACTGTCCTGCTTCTAATAGTCCTGTGAGAGTCAAAGAACCGCATTTTAAGGTATTCCCCGAGTACATTAACGCTTCATACTTGAGAAGGTATGAGCTGTTCTGCCGCAAGCTGGTATTGGAACGGCATTATACGTCTGCGGCGTTCATCATATCTAACCGCGTTACAGGGGAAATGGGCGCATATGAGACCCCGGCGGCAGACCTTTCGGTTGAGATGTTTGCAAAGTCTCTTGTAGCCCATGTTTCAAGGTTTATATGAGCGATATGTCAAAAACAATTCATAAACTCATTAACGGCGACGCCCGGGACCTATCTTTCATCCCTGATGAATCCGTCCACCTTATTGTAACCTCACCGCCTTATTGGAACCTCAAGAAGTATAACGATAATCCCGACCAGATGGGGCACATCGCGGATTATGAGGACTTTCTTGCCGAGCTCAAGAAAGTGTGGATGCATGTTTTCCGAATTCTTGTGCCCGGCGGGAGGCTGGTCTGTGTTGTCGGCGACGTTTGCGTTGCCAGGCGACGTTTCGGGAGGCACCTGGTATTCCCGCTCCATGCCGATATTTGCGTGATGTGCCGGCAAATTGGTTTTGATAATCTCAATCCGATCTTCTGGCACAAGATAGCGAATGCTTCTTATGAGGTGCCCAACGGTTCGAAGTTCTTGGGAAAACCGTACGAACCCAATGCGATTATCAAGAATGACATGGAATTCATTCTTATGCAGCGGAAACCCGGCGGTTATCGTAAGCCTACCGAGGAACAGAGGCGCGACAGCATAATCGATAAAAAGGATTTCGAACGGTGGTTTCAGCAAATCTGGACCATACCGGGTGCTTCTTTAAAGAAACATCCGGCGCCCTTTCCTCTGGAGTTGGCCGCTCGGCTGGTGCGAATGTTTTCCTTCGTCGGAGATACGGTTTTGGATCCTTTCTGCGGTACCGGCACTACAATGGTTGCGGCGCTCAGGTTCCAAAGGAACAGCATCGGGGTTGAAATCGACCCTGAGTACTGCCGGATGGCGGCAGGTTATCTCAAGGCGGAAAGCAACAATCTGTTTAATAACTCCGAGTTAATCTTTGAAAAAGTTATTTCCGAAAAAGAAACTCTGATGGTCAAAGAAGATGCCGCGCTTTATCAGGTAAAGCCGGCAAGGCAGCAATTAGAGTAAGTTAATGGGATTGTTCGGGAGGAAACAATGAAAATCCCGTATTGGTCGGAAAGGCTTGGAAAGCAGAAAATGACAGGGGAGGGCTGTGGGGTCAGGGAGGGCTGTGGGGTCAGGTCTTGAAATATAAGGAAATCTCTGCTAAAGTAGCCGTATGGCCAGACGGTTACGAGTCGAATACCCAGGGACCGTCTATCATATAACATCCCGTGGCAACGCGCGGAAAAAAATTTTCGCCGATGATGATGACCGGGAGAACTTTCTCTCTATACACTCAAAGAGATTGCGGATCACCTAAAAATTCACTATACTACGGTCAGCAAGGCGATTTCTAGAAGAGTAAGAGTATAAAACTGCTTTTTCA
>JBFMBL010000076.1:0-6992 GCA_040755195.1 Bacillota bacterium | reverse complement strand
TGAGCACACTTTGGGGCGGCCGCTTCCAGAAGGAAACCGACCAGCGGGTAAGAGATTTTCAGGACTCCTTGAGTTTTGACTCCCGCCTCTGGCCTTACGACATCCAGGCCAGCATGGCGCACGCCAGGATGCTGGTTAGGACAGGCGTCCTGAGTTCCGCTGAGGGGGACATGATCCTCAAAGGCCTGGAAAAGATCTATGAGGAGTTTCTTGCCGGCAAGGTGACGCTGACGGGAGAGGAAGACATCCACTCCTTGATCGAAGCGCTGCTTGTAAAATGGGTGGGGGATGCAGGGAAAAAACTGCATACCGGACGGAGCCGGAATGACCAAGTGGCGACCGACCTAAGACTGTATTTAAGGGACGAAATCCGGACGATACGCGAATTGCTTAGCGGAATTCGCCGGGCCCTGGTGGAACTTGCGGAGGACCATTGCGAGACGCTGATGCCCGGTTTTACCCACCTTCAGCCGGCGCAACCGGTCACCTTCGCCCATCACCTGCTTGCGTATTACGAGATGTTCAGCCGTGATAAAGCGCGTTTTGAAGACTGCTACTACCGTACCAACGTCCTGCCCCTGGGCGCCGGGGCGTTAGCCGGGACGACTTTCCCCCTCGACCGGGAATTCGTGGCCGAAGAGCTGGGATTCGACGCCCTTACCGAAAACAGCATGGATGCGGTGAGCGATCGGGACTTTGTGGTGGAGTTCTGTTCTGCGGCGGCGCTGACGATGGTCCACTTGAGCCGCCTGTGCGAAGAGATTATCCTCTGGAGTACGCCTGCAGTCGGCTTTATTGAACTTGACGACGCCTTCACCACCGGATCGAGCATGATGCCTCAGAAGAAAAACCCGGATGTCGCGGAACTGTGCCGCGGAAAAACGGGGCGGGTGATTGGGAATCTTACGGGAATGCTCGTTCTGTTAAAGGGGCAGCCGCTCACTTACAACAAGGACATGCAGGAGGACAAACCCCTGCTTTTTGACACCGTAGAGACGTTAAAGGGGTCTCTGGAGGTTTTCATCCCCATGCTCGAAACGGTCCGGGTTAACCGCGGGCGGATGGCTGCCGCGGCTTCCTTTGGTTTTTTATGCGCGACCGACCTGGCGGAGTACCTGGTCCGCAAGGGGCTGGCATTCCGGGAAGCGCACGAGGTGGTCGGCAGGGTGGTTCTATACTGCCTGGATCGGGGTAAACAACTTGAAGACCTTGACCTCGAAGAATACCAACGCTTTTCCCCGGATATCGCCGACGACGTGTTCCAGACGGTTAAGCTGGAGGAAGCGGTCAGGGCACGGCGGGTTTTGGGCGGCCCTGCACCTGACGTGGTAAGGGAAAGAATTGAATACTTGAAAGAAATTTTAAAATATGATTGACAATGGACCACCTTACTTATATACTTTAAAGTGCAAGTTATATCTTTCACAAAGATAAGGTTTTAACCGCCCATCCGAGCGGGGTGATTGTAGATGGGTAAACTCGTTGAAGCCTTTCGGATTCTTGAGGCGGCGGGATGTAGGCTCCGCCCGGTTCCCGGCACGAAGTGGTACGAGTTGAGCGCCCCGGAGGGTTGGATGGTGCTTGTGAAAGAAAAAGATATTATTAATGTTCTTGAGAGCAGCGAACCGACACAGGTCCAGAAGTGGTTGCAGAAAATAAATGCGGCAAAAGGTAACAACCTGGTCTGTATAACTTAAATTCGTTGGTAACACCTTGACTATAACCCCCATCCCTTTGGCCAGTTTGACTGGCCTTATTTTTTTACCGCCGTTTCCGACCGCCGCGCCCTAACCTGTAGTTTTTTAAGGGTTGCTTCTTTTTTCACGAGATTTAAATGTTACTTGGGTTTTTTTTAGGCAGGAAAGGCAGCCTGCCTGTCGAAAGGTTTTCAGGCCGTAACACCGCTTGGATGGGCGGATGGGTTGCATACCGGGGGCGGCGTGCTCTACGATCTTGACAGGCGCGGTAATAAGAGGTAAAATTTCACCCAATTTAAAAAAATCCGCATACGGGAGGAAAACCTTGTGTACGAGATCGCGGTGATACCGGGCGACGGAACGGGTCCGGAACAAATAAGGGAAGGAATGAAGGTTTTAACGGCGGTGGCGGAAATCGAAGGGTTCAAGTTCGATGCCGTTACCTACGATTTCGGCGGTGACAGATACCTGAGAACCGGTGAAACGCTGCCGGACGGCGCCCTCGAGGAGTTGCGGGGATTTGACGCGATTTACCTGGGGGCGATAGGACACCCCGATGTAAAACCCGGCATCCTGGAAAAAGACATATTGTTGCGCCTTCGCTTTGAACTCGACCAGTATGTCAATCTACGCCCGGTCAAGCTTTATCCAGGTGTTGACACGCCGCTTAAGGACAAGGGTCCCCAGGATATCGACTTTGTGGTGGTCAGGGAGAACACGGAAGGATTATACTGCGGCGCGGGGGGATTCCTGAAGCGGGGAACCAAAGATGAAGTGGCCATCCAGAATTCAATCAACACTTATAAGGGTGTGGAGCGTTGCATTCGTTACGCCTTTGAATACTGTCTCAAAAGGAATAAAAACAAGAAGCTCACGCTTTGCGGCAAGACTAACGTCCTGACTTACGCCTTCAACCTATGGGAGCGGGTTTTCCATCAAGTAGGGGAAGGGTACCCTGATATTCAGCGGGATTACGCGCACGTTGATGCAATCTGCATGTGGATGGTCAAAAACCCGGAATGGTTTGACGTCATTGTGACGGACAACATGTTCGGCGACATCATCACCGACCTGGGAGCGATGATCCAGGGCGGTATGGGTATCGCCGCCGGCGGTAATATCAACCCGGACGGGGTTTCCATGTTCGAACCCATCGGCGGTTCGACGCCCAAGTACGCGGGGAAGAATGTTATTAATCCGCTTGCCGCAATTTGCGCCGGGGCGATGATGCTCGAACAGCTCGGTGAGGCGCGGGCGGCCGCTCGGGTTGAACGTGCGGTTCAGGAGGTGTGCGCAAAACACCTTAAAAGTCTGGCCGCCGGAAGGATGGGCTATTCCACCAGCGAGGTGGGCGATCTCGTCGTCCGGCACCTTTCCTAAACGTTCGGCGGTTTAGGCTGATACTGTATGACATACGGGTCCGTTCTGCGTTCTACGTTCTACGTGTATGCTAAAGCGGATCGAGTTTGGGGTCGGTTTTAAGGTTTAAGAGTTTAACCGCCAAGACGCCAAGATCGTCCAGGTTAGGGAATTTATCCGGCACTCTGTTCTGCTTGGTAGTTAATCATGACAGGCTGCACCATCAGATAATGAAAACGGTCTCGTCCGTCATTGTCCACCCGGATCGTTGAGCTTTGGGTTAACGCAACATCGCAGGTGGGTGCAGCCCACCCTACGGAGTTCTGTTTCTTTGTCTTTGGGTTCCCTGTTCCTGACGTCGAACCTCGGACGCCGGACCTGTTTTCAAAGTAATATCGGGCTTCGGGGGCCTTCCGCCTGTACAAAAAATGACGGAGACCTTGATTTTCCGGTGGGTTTTGCTATAATAAGTGGTAGTCAGTAAGGTGCCAGGGGTTGTACCCTGGTTATCTTTTTGGTTGGGTTTTTTTGGACAAATGCGGTCAAAATTATAAAGGACTTGACTACTGCACGCCGAATAGGTAGTTTATTTTGAGATGATAAAACACGGAGACGGGAGGACGCGGATGCAGGTTACGTCGGAGCGTTTGGAGAAGAGTACCGTTCTTTTACAGGTTGAAGTAGAGACAGAACGATTTAATCAGGCGGTTGAACGTGCTTACCGGAAGGTGGCGAAGGATGTTGCAATCCCTGGTTTCCGCAAGGGAAAGGTGCCGAAGGCGATCCTTGAACGTTACATGGGTAAGGATAAACTTTACGAGGAAGCAGCGACGCTGGTTCTCGGCGAAGTTTACCCGGCGGCGGTAAGCGATGCCGGAATAGAGCCGGTTTCCCAACCGGAAGTGGAAATCATCCAGGCTGAAGAGGGGAAGCCGCTGATTTTCAAGGCCAAAGTAGAGGTCAAACCGGAGGTTGAACTGGGACAATACAAAGGGATTGAAGTAGTACGGCGGGTTAAAACCGTCACCCGGGAGGACGTTGACGCGGAACTTGAAAGGTTGCGGAACCGTTACGCCCGGTTGGTGACCGTTGAAGACGGGACCGTCGACAAAGGCGATATTGTTACCATGGACTACGAGGGAACGATTGAAGGTAAAGCTTTTTCCGGCGGCACGGCCAGAGGCAGGGAGGTCGAGGTCGGACACGGCTATTTGATCCCTGGGATCGACGAGGCACTTGTCGGGATGCGTGCGGGTGAAACGAAGGAAGTGGAGGTTGATATCCCTTCTGAAACCCCGGATGCCGCATTAGCCGGAAAGAAAGCGCTTTTTCAGCTTACCGTCAAGAGCATTCGCCGTAAAGAACTGATGCCTTATGACGATGATTTGGCTAAGGAAGTAAGTGAGTTTGATACACTTGAGGAATTGAAAGCGGACCTTGAGAATAAGCTGAGAGAAGCCGCAGAAGACCAGACCAACCTCGCTGTCCGCCAGGAGATCCTGGATAAGGTCGTAGAACATGCCAAGGTTGAGATCCCGCCCTCGATGATAACGGAACATGTCGAGGGAATGGTGGAAGACATGGTGAATACAGCCGAAGGGCGGGGGGTAGAACCACAACGCTTTTTCCAACTTCTGAACAGCTCTCCCGAAGAAATGAGAGAGCGAATGAAACCTGACGCCGAAAAGACCATCAAAATGCGGCTCGTGCTTGACGCGATTGCCAAAGCCGAAAATCTTGAGGCGCCCGATGAAGAAGTAGACGAAGAGATAGCAAAGCTGGCCGCGGTTTATCGCCAGGATCCACAAGAATTACGCAAGGCCTTGGAAGATGGAGGCCGGCTCGATGTCGTCAAAGGAAAACTGCTGCGTGAAAAAGCCATAGGGTTGCTTGTCGACAACGCAGTCATGAAGGAAGAAACACCTCTGGTTGAAGGTCCGGGGCAGGAAACGTCTGCCGAAGAACAACCGGGATAGAAGAATTTTCATATAAGGCAAATAGAGGGAAAAAAGCTTAAGATACCCCTTTTTAAAAAAGGAGGTTAGGGCTTATCATAAAAGGGAGGAGTGAAAACATGTCTACCTTAGTGCCTATGGTTGTGGAACAGACAAATCGTGGCGAGCGGGCCTACGATATTTATTCACGATTGCTTAAAGATAGAATAATCTTTATCGGCGGGATGATCGACGACCACCTTGCCAACCTGGTGATAGCACAGTTTCTTTTTCTCGAGGCGGAGGACCCGGAAAAGGACATCCACCTTTACATCAACTCGCCGGGCGGGGTGATTACCGCGGGGATGGCCATTTACGATACCATGCAGTATATCCGCCCCGATGTGTCCACTATTTGCCTCGGGCAAGCGGCAAGTATGGGGGCCTTCCTTCTTGCGGCAGGGGCTAAGGGAAAACGGTACGCGCTTCCTTACGCAAGGATTATGATTCACCAGCCTTTCGGCGGGATTCAGGGGCAGGCGACGGAGGTTGAGATCCATGCGAAGGAGATTCTTAGAGCAAGAAGCATCCTGAATGAACTGTTATCGAAGCATACCGCACAGCCGGTAGAAAGGATCAGCCTGGACACCGAAAGGGATTTCTTTATGTCGGCGCAGCAGGCCAAGGAGTATGGGGTTGTGGATGAGGTAATAACGGTTCGGACGAAGCCGACGAAGTAAGCGAGGTGGAAGGCAATGCTTAACAGCGAGAAGGGGCACCTGAAGTGTTCATTTTGCGGTAAACATCAGGATCAGGTAAAGAAACTCGTGGCGGGGCCGGGGGTTTACATTTGCGATGAGTGTATTGAACTTTGCAACGAAATTATCGAAGAGGAACTAAGCGAAGACCTCGGTTCCGAGTTGCGTGATGTACCGACACCTAAAGAAATTAAAGAGTTTCTCGATCAGTACGTTATCGGCCAGGAACATTCGAAGAAGATTTTGTCGGTAGCCGTTTACAACCATTACAAGCGGATTAATCTTGGCGGTAAGATCGAGGAGGTAGAGTTACAAAAGAGCAACATCGTGATGCTGGGGCCGACAGGCTGCGGCAAAACGCTCCTGGCGCAAACCCTGGCCCGGATGCTTAATGTTCCCTTTGCGATTGCCGACGCCACTTCGCTTACCGAAGCGGGTTACGTGGGTGAGGATGTTGAGAACATTCTTCTTAAGCTCATCCAGGCGGCGGACTATGATATCGAGAAAGCAGAAAAAGGGATCGTTTACATCGACGAGATCGATAAGATCGCGCGTAAATCGGAGAATCCGTCGATTACCCGTGACGTCTCCGGTGAGGGTGTGCAGCAGGCGCTTTTGAAGATTCTCGAGGGCACAGTGGCCAGTGTGCCGCCACAGGGTGGGCGGAAACATCCCCACCAGGAGTTTATCCAGCTCGACACCACGAATATCCTGTTTATTTGCGGCGGGGCCTTCGAGGGCGTGGACAAGATCATCCAGAACCGCGTCAGCAAGAAGACGATGGGATTCGGGGCGGAACTTGTCGTTCGCAAAGAGCAGAACATCGGCCAGGTCTTGCGCCAGATCCTGCCGCAGGACCTGCTCAAGTACGGGCTCATACCGGAATTTGTCGGCCGGCTTCCGATCATTGTGACCCTGGAGCCGCTTACGGAAGACGATCTGGTCCGGATACTGACGGAACCGCGCAACGCCCTGGTGCGGCAGTACGAGAAGCTCTTCGAAATTGACGGCGTAACCCTGGAGTTCCAGCAGGAGGCCCTGAAAGCCGTAGCGCAGGAGGCAATCCGCAGGAATACCGGCGCCCGGGGATTGCGGGCGATACTCGAAGAGATCATGCTGAACGTCATGTACGACATACCTTCCCGCGGCGACGTTACGAAATGCGTTGTGTCAAGGGATACGGTGGTGAAGCACGAACAGCCGTTGATTGTAACGGTTGACCGGAAGAAGAAAAAAGAAGGCGC
>JBFMBL010000075.1:0-7095 GCA_040755195.1 Bacillota bacterium | reverse complement strand
AGAGTTTTCCCGATCGCGAAAAACGACTGGAGCGTCATCAAGCCGTGCGGCTACCCCGCCCTGACGCTGACCACCTGCCACCCGGTCGGGAGCGCCCGGCAGCGGCTTGTGGTCCGCGCCGCCCTTGAAGGACAGAGTTCTGCAGACTGAATTCTCCGATTTGTCTCAACCTTAAGACGGTGGTTCGGACATGGGTTCGGGTAGAAGTTCTTCGGGGGTGCGGGCCGTTATCCCGTCGTGCCATGCGAAATCCTTAACGTTGTATGTGCAGATAACGGAGATGCCCAGTGCCCGCATCTGCGCCACGAGCCAGGCGTCGAATACATCCCCGCCGCAGATGTCCGGGCGGGCTGCGAGGATTTCCTTGAGCCGGTCCAGAGATTCCACAGGGGGATCGAGCACCGGAAGGGACAAGCGGAGCACCGATACTTGCTCCAGAGCGTCCTGAGGAGCGAGCGGATGCAGAGAGCGGTTGCCGGTAGCGACCGCGTAAAATTCGAGCAAGACTTGCGGAACGAGAACCGCCTGCGCCTTGCCCCGGCGGGCGGTTTCCACGAACCCGCGGCTCTGCTCGTGTTGGGGCGCCAGGGCGTCGACGGCGTAGACGAGGACGTTGGTATCGATCAGGATCATATCTTCTCCAGCCTCTCCGCGTAGAGGTCGGCGCGCCTGATGTTCCGAGAGGCGCCGAGGTTGAACCGGCCGAGCGGGGGCGGAGGGACGGCGGGGAGGTGCCTTTCGAGGGCTTCGATAACAAGTTCGCTTTTACTCTTACCCGTCAGGGTAGAGACCCTTTCCAGTGATTCAAGAAGCTCTTTCTTGCTTTCGGGAACGTAAATATTGAATTGCACTTGACAATACCTCCAAAAACCTATTATCTATAGTATATATACATAGAAGGGGTTGGTCAAGATGATTACGACTGATTCTCAGAGATACCGGTCAAAAGGCTGGACATTTCCTTCTTTCCCGGCTCAGGAACTTTTGCCTCGGGGCAATCAAACTCAAATATATAACCTCTTACCTTAAACCGGTCGCCGTGGGATATCTGTCTCCGGCTTCGCGGGTTACCGCTGAAAACGCCCGGCGCCTCCTCAAAGATGATAAAAGTGCCCGGAAGGCTGACCGCCATGTATGTCCCCTTCCTGGTAACTTCAATTTCCTTGCCTTCCTCAACTCTCTTAACCTTCTGGTTTTTTGTTATCTTTTTTATTTTAAAGGAAAAGGAGCCGATTTGCACCGGAAGGACAAAATCCGCCCCTGAATCGTTGTCCGTGGCGACAAAAACCTCGTTCTTGTTCGTTTTAGCCAGGTCGAGTTCGCCTCGGGCTCCGCCCTCGCCTTCAACCCAGTACTTCAGCGTACCCTTGACCTTGGCGGCCAAACGGCTGTGCCACATGTAAACCATAACTGCCAGCAGACACAGCAGGATTATGCCGCCACCGGCCGGCAGAAGCACGACTTCCGCCAATCGGGGGTATGTTTGGCTGACCGAACTTACCGGGGTCACATTAACCTGTCCCAGGGTTACCTTCTCCGAAACCTTTTGGCCCCGGTATACCCCCTCCATTATCAGACTCAGGGTAACCTGGCCCTCTTTCCGACACTCTAACCATCCCGAGAATACACCATCACCCTTCACCTTATCCGCAGAAGCTTCCTTGCCGTTATCATCGAGAGTCACCGAATCAAGCATCCGCCCGTTTGCGGCAGCCGCCAACTCAAGTTTTTCAACGGTTAAATGCGGTCCCGGGGTCAACCGGTCCTGCCCCAACCTCAACCACGCCTCAACCGGAAGCCGCTCGCCCGCCTTGCAGCTTCGCGCCGCGCAAGCTCCGCAAAGTTGAAGTTTCTCGACCGGGTCGTGCTTCTGCACCAGGAATATTGACTGGAAGAAGCTTTCCAGGGCGGCGGCCTCAGGCACGTAGAAGTATTCTCCTCCGGTTTGCCGGGCGATTTTACGCAACAGGGGGCCGGCTTCTTTCCGGTGCAGCGCGATGCTGTGTACCGCCCAGCCACGCGCCTTATACGCGTCGCAAATCCTGCTTGTCTCGGCCAGATACGCGTTCATTCTGCGCGGGTCCTGCACCAATGGCGGCAGGTCCGGCTCGCCGTCGGAAAGCAGCAGCGCGAAGCGCTTCTCTCCTTCTCCCTTTTTCAGTTCAGCGAATGCCGTTTCCAGCGCTCCCTTGATATCGGTGTCACCGGAAGCGCCGATGGATGATACGAGTGAGAAATTCTTTTCCCGGGTCTGTTTTGCACCTGTTTTCTTAAGCGGGATCAGCACCGAAGGCCGGTCGGCGAACTGGACGATTGTTATTTCATCTTTTTCGCCAAGTATGTCGATTACTTTTTTCGCCGCCGATATCCTGACCTGGTAGGGATCGTTCGATTTCATACTGCCCGAACTGTCTATGATCAGGGCAACCGTTACCCCGTCCGGGCCTCCCTCGGGTTGTTCCCCGTAAGCGCAGATCAGCGGCAACAAAACGAGAGCAGACAATAAAAAGAATACAAGAAGTCTATTCTTATTCTTATTCATGTCAGGTATTTTACCTCAAAACGCTTTAATAAATTGGAGAAGTGCGGGACCCATAATAATAATCAGAAGTGCCGGAAAAATGCAGAGGACAAGGGGGAATACCATTTTTATCGGTAGCTTCATTATGGCTTCTTCCAATCTCTGGCGGCGCAACAGTCGCATCGCTTCGGACTGGCTTCGCAGAATCTGGCCCATCGTGATTCCCATTTGCGTTCCCTGTATAACCATAGATATAAAAGTGGCAAGATGGTGCGAGCCTACCTTACGGGAAAGATCTCGCAACGCGGCCTGCCGTGGTTTACCCATTCTCATCTCCTGCAGGGCCTTGCGAAACTCTTCCGTCAGGGGACCCTGCATCTTTTCGGTCACCTTTACCAGGGCCAGGTCGAAACCCAATCCTGCTTCCACACTCACTACCAGGAGGTCAATGGCGTCAGGTAAAGCCCGGTCTATTTCTCTTACCCTTCGATCGACCGCAGAAACCAACCACAAAGAGGCTATGATTATGGAGCCGAGTATAGCGGCGATGGAATAAAGCAAAGCCATTATCAGTCCTGCTCTTAATAAAACCGCTGTCGCGAATACCGCAACCGCAAACAGGATTCCACCTATTATAACGATCGTTATAAAGGCGCCGGCCCGCATTCCTCTTGGGTTTCCGGCCTGCGCGAGTTTTTGTTCAACCCCGTTCCTGATATTCGCCGGTAAAAGACCCGTGAAAAATCTTACCAGTTTTTTCCCCAACGGCTTTAGAATACGCCATTGAAAAGGCAGGCTGATAGGTTCTTGTACCTCGTCACCGGTCCTTGTTTCCTCAATTATATTTAATCTCGTCCTGATGCTTGATCTCTGCTTGGACTGTGCCCGGTAAACAAGCAACACGAAACAAAAGACACCGGCAAAGACGACCCCGGTAGCGATTAAAGCCACATCCATGCCCCCTAAACCCTAACGTTGATTATTCTGCGTATGATAATAATTCCTAGGATCTCTGCCACTACGGCCGTCAGCAGCATAAAGCATCCTTCGTTACTTTTAAAAAGAACACGGATAAGGGCCGGCTGCAGAATGAATATGATAATACCGACCGCTGCAGGCAATGCGCTTATAATAGCAGCTGTTAATCGTCCTTGGGCCGTCAGTGTCCTGACCTCTCCTCTTAAACGTATCCTTTCTCTAATGGTGGTATTAATATTGTACAGGATTTCGGCCAGATTCCCCCCGACCTCATGCTGGATACGGATGGCCGTTATCACCATCGACAGGTCTCTATCGCCCGTCCTTTTTTCGAGGGCGGTTAAAGCTTCCTCCAAGCTCCTTCCAAGAACAGCGTCCCTGGAAAACTTCCTCAGTTCCTCCGCCAGCGGCGAAGGCGCATCCCGGCCAATAAACTCCATGGCTTTTGTAAAAGAATGACCCGCCCGGAGATAATTTGCCAGTAACATAACCATATCCCCGACCTGGCCGTTGAGAAGGCGCCGTTGCCACCTCTCCCTCGCGGAAAGATACCAATGAGGGATTATAAAGCCGGTAATCAGCCCCATTATTACCCAGACGACATACGCCAGGTTCCCCCAACCCATCACCTTAAAACTGTATTTTACGGCGAGGAAAAAGACGATTGCAGTCAGCAGGGCGGTCCCCAGCGAAAGAAAAAAGAACTCAAGTGGACGGTACAGAAGACGCGCACTTTCTAATTTCCGCGCCAGCCAGTTTAAGTACCGCGCCAGGAACGGAATGGCCTTCGGAGCCTTTCTGATTAAAACGCCGTCCGTCTCTTCCTCTTCTTCCCGCCGGATCATCATATCCTCTATCGCGCGCAGCCTTTCGGCGACCACTGCGCGTTTGCGCACAGCCAGGGTCAATGAAGACACTACGAGTGCGAAGGTGACGGCAAAAACTAAAACCGCCGGCAGTATATCGTTCATTCGATGCACCTCCATCAGGAACGCCGGAAGATTTGTGGTGGGACGTTAATACCTGCCGCTTCGATCTTAGCAATGAATTTTGGAACAATGCTCGAACTGACATGGCGTCCTGTAATCCGGCCATTGTCGTCTACGCCTCTTGACTCGAATAAAAAAAGGTCCTGGAGGCTGATGGTGTCCCCCTCCATCCCGGTGATTTCCGTTAAATTCGTAATCTTGCGGCTCCCGTCCCGGAAACGCTCCTGGTGCACAATGAGGTTTATGGCGCTCGCGATTTGTTCCCTGACGGCTTTTACCGGAAACTCAATACCAGCCATCAACACCATCGTCTCAAGCCGGAAAAGCATATCCCGCGGGCTGTTAGCGTGGCCGGTGGTCAATGAGCCGTCGTGCCCGGTATTCATTGCCTGCAGCATGTCAAGCGCTTCACCGCCGCGCACCTCACCCACGACAATCCGGTCGGGCCGCATCCGCAATGAGTTAATCACAAGGTCCCTGATCGTAAACCGGCCCTTTCCCTCGATGTTGGAAGGCCTCGATTCCAGGGAGACGACATGCTCTTGCTGGAGTTGCAATTCCGCGGCATCCTCAATCGTGATAATCCTTTCGTCTTCCGGGATAAATGAAGACAGCACATTGAGCGTAGTCGTCTTACCTGAACCGGTGCCGCCCGACACCAGAATATTCAGCCGTCCCTGCACACACGCCTTTAGGAAAATGGCCATTTCGGTGGTCAGCGTACCGAAGGAAATCAGGTCTTCTATTGTGTAAGGATCCCTTGAGAACTTACGGATCGTCAGCGTTGGGCCCTTTACAGACAAAGGGGGAATAACGGCGTTCACCCGCGAACCGTCCGGCAAACGCGCGTCAACCATTGGAGAAGTCTCGTCGAGCCGCCTCCCGAGCGGGTTGATAATCTTTTCGATGGTATGGCGTACATGCGCATCATCACGGAAGGTGACGTTGGTCTTAATCATTTGCCCGCGCTTTTCGATATAGACCTTGTTCGGACCGTTTACCATTATCTCAGTAACGCCGGGATCGCGAATTAAAGGATCTATGGGGCCGTAACCTGTTATTTCATCTGTTACGCTGTTGATGATGTTTTCCCGGTCGATCCGGTTGATTAACTTCCCTTCCTCCGCCAGAAGCAATTGCAGTATTTCCCCAACGACCCCTCTAACGCGGGCTTTATCCCTCTCCGAGAAACGGTCGATAACCGTGTTCTCTTCCATCTGATCGATGGTCATCTGAAAAGTCCTGTCCCGCAGATATTCGATATAGTCCTGTTTCTCGACGACATGAGAATTAATTTCGGAAGCCGCCTTGTTATTGACCAGATTCTTCTTCCCGAGCTCGTACAAAGGGCCCGCTTTTATTCTTATATTGTAATCACTCATTTTAATTCACTACCTCCGTTTGAAAAGAGATTCCTTCAGACCCTTTTTCCCCGCAGGTTTTTCCGCTTTATCTTCCCTGACGACAGCCTCGGCCATTATTTGAATGCTGCGGCCGAATTCGGAATCGGGGAAACGGTAAGCCGCCGGAATCCCAAGGTTAAGGCCGGTCAAGACATTCTTGGCGTCTGACGGGATGGTGGCAAAGACCGGCAGCCTTAGAGTCGATTCTATGTCCTTCAGGTATACGCCGAAGTCCACCCCCACCCGGTTTACGACGAGTTTCATCCGGGCGCGGGAAAGGTTCAGCTTATCCATAACCATCAGACACGCCTTGAGGTTCTTAATTGACCCGAGGTCCAGTGAACCTACCAGCAGGATAAGTTCGGACTGCTTCAGCACCTCCACTACCGGTTCCAGGAAAACGGAGGGGGTATCGACAACAATGTAGTCCCACCTTTTCCTGGCCACCGACAGGATCTTTAGAGCGTGTTCGGCGGCAAGAAACTCGGCGAATTCAGGGGTAAACGGAGCAGGGAGAACCATCAAACCTGACTCGTGACGTTCAAGATAGCTTTCCCACAGGTCCTCGTCGAGGTACTGGATATCATTCAAAAGGTCGGTAAAATGCCGCCGCTGGACGATATTTGTCGCCACCGCGACCACACCGTGGTGCAGGTCCAGATCCCACAGGACGGTCCGTTTTTCAAACTGTTTCGCCAGTGTAACCGCCAGGTTTACAGCAACGGTTGTCTTGCCGACCCCCCCTTTTGTGCTGAACACCGTGATCACTTTGGCCTTATGTTTTGCTTCTTCCCCGGTCCAGGGCGAGGGCATGACAACGTTCCGTTTCTTCTGGTACTCGTAGGCGGCGTAAATCGCTTCGGCAAGCGCCGCCGGCTCGACGGGCTTGCTTATTACGTCTCTGGCGCCCACCTTGAGCGCCTTTCGCAGCGACTCCGGAAGCGGGGCGTCGCTCATGATAACCACGCTCATGTTCATAAACCGCTGGGTGATTTCTTCCGTAAGGTTATAAGGCCCTTCCTGGATTAGGTCATCAACCAGAACCACGTTCGGCAGCAACTCGGCAAGCATGTAGAAAGCGCTTTCCCTGTTGTTGGCGTCGCCGACGATCTCGATATCCTCTATGCTGGAAAGCATCTCGACAACGGAGTTCGTTGCCTCTATGTCCGGACATATTAAAAATACCTTGATGGGATACATAAAA
>JBFMBL010000074.1:0-7259 GCA_040755195.1 Bacillota bacterium | reverse complement strand
AGCAACGCAGTAGCGGTTATGCCTTCGAGAAATCTGTCCCGATTATAGCTTTTACAAATCATTTCCCGGGACAGGCATTACGATTAACAGCAATACATATTATTCGCAATGAGCACCTTTGCCGGGGTTTAAGTAAAAATACCGCCACAACACGGTCTGGCATTCAAGAAGAACTATGTCGAACATCGGGGACGGGATTCTATAATCCTACGCAACAAAACCGGAAAAATCGTCTTTAATCCCTTTGGCCCCGGGATTTTTAAAGTCTACCTTCGAGGTATAAATGAAGAAGAAACCTTGCTGGAGAATAATTCCCTGACGATTGATCTCTCCAACAAAAACCGGGCGGGCTGGAGGCTTAAAACAACAAAAAACACCGGCGAGTTTGCGTATACGTTAAGCAATAGGTTGGAAGCCCGTTTGCTGGTTGATCTGATCGACGGAACCCTATCCTTCCTTATCGGTTCGGATTTGCTGATGGTCCAGCCGGTTTCCCCTCAAACCACTAAAGATTGGCTGCTCATATTTACAGCCGGACCCATACCAGTTATGGAACCGCGGTCCAGGAACCGTGGTCGTTCGGACCGGAGGTGGAGAAAAGCGCCCGCAAGGCTATTAGGTTGCGGTACCAGCTTACATAGAAGGTTCCCAAGCCCCGGTCTTATTTCCTGGCTTTAAGGCTTGCCTTTCTGACCGCCTCCACGTATTGCGCCAGATCGGCCGGGGTTAGTCCGGCGTTTGTTGTTTGGGCGACCAGCGACGCCCATTCCGGTGACTCGCCGGAGGCGACGTGCAACTTTTTGTAATCATCAAGCGTCGGCGGTTCCTTTAAGAACTTGACGACCACCCCGGCGACTCGGTGCTTGTCGTCGTTCAGCGGCATGTCTTTGTTTAGAGGGTTTGCCGTCCGGAGGAACCTTTGCCCGTCCCGCTCAATGTAGAATTTAATCGTGGCCTGCCATTGATCTTCTTTAAGAGAAGCCGCTACGATCTGGCCGGAACGCACCCCGGCAGCGGTTGCATCCCGGCAGATGGCAATATCTCCTTCGGCAATACCGGCCTGGTACATGCTGTTTCCCGCCACGCGCACGGCAAAATCGGCCTGAATGCCGGAAGGAATTTCTATGTGCCCGGCAGCCTGATCGATATGCGTCATTCCCGGACGGATGGTAGCAACCAGCGGGATACGTATCATGCGGTCCACGGTTTTATAAGGCTTTCCCGTTTTTTCTTTTAGATAGAAATCAGGCTGCTCAGCCGTTTTTCGGGCCATAGTATAGTCATTTGCCGTATCCCGTTTTCCGGTATCGGAAATATAACCTACTGCGGCCATGAGTTCTTCGAAGGACACACCGAGGAACGGGGCAAGTTTTTTCAGGTTTTCGGGCATCGGCTTTACATCGCCGCGCTCCCAGCGGGCGACCGTGGAATGATCTATGCCGCAGGCGCGGGACAACGCTCCCTGACTCTCATATCCTGCTTTGACGCGCTTTTCCCGGAGCCATTTACCGAATGTCTTCTTGCTCATTCTCCATCACCTTCCAACATTATAGACGTGCCATCGCATGCATGCAACGAGAGATTTGACATTAGAAATATTTCTCAAAATATATTGCATTAGAGCAAGGATTGTGATAAGCTTGCTTTGCACGGATGCGACAATCTATGGTGTTGCAGGACGTCCAAATTAGCGATAAAAACGTCTGGCCGGATGTTGCCGGGACAGGCGTAGAGCCATGGGCGGGCGAGGTCTCGACCAAGGCAGGTTTTGTTTTTGCAGGGGGTGTTTTCGCTGAACGTGCAGATCTGTCCTGTCTGCGGGGCGGACAATTACAGTGCAACAACACAAGGTAAGTGTCATAAGTGCGGAGCCGACCTGAGCAAAGTACCGGCAAAACCTGCCGGGAAAGAAAGTCCCGGCGACCAAACCAAAAAGATGGACGGCCGGAGTGCAACTCGGATACAACGTCCTTAGGAGATTGTTGCAAAACGAATTGACCGGTAGAAAGACAACCCAACGTTTTTCGGCAGTCAAACTTAGTAAAGGTTCCGGAGACTGCGAAATGAGAGGTGGGATGTGAGAAGTTAGATGTGGGAATAGAAAGGCGGAATTCGCTTGCGAATTCCTACATGAATTCCCACCTCTAACCTCACACTTCTCACTTCCCAATTGCCAGGCGCCGTTTTGCAACGGCCTCCTTAGGAGATTGTTGCAAACCTGCCACATTACAGAGCAAGATTAAGAACGATTAATGTTCGATGTTTTAATATCGTTCATCAATGCCAGGCTTGGACAATCAATCTGGTGCTTTACATTCGGAGTGGCGCTTTATTATAAAACCATGATTTATGGCGGTTTACAAATCACCCGTGTAAAAAGGGGTGATTTTATTTTTGGCTGAAAAGATATCTTTTTCGTTTAAGACTCGGGCATTACGTTTTGCGTGGCGCCAAAGCTATGTGGCGGAAGGCGCCCGATTCAATACCTATTCTCTCTTGAAATACCGATAGCGCGTATTTGCAACATCGAAGCGGGCGCGAAGGAAATTGCTTAGAGAATCTTTGGTTCACCGGCGGGCTGCCGGGCAAGGTAAACTTTGCCCGGCTTTTCTTAAGACCGAATGGGTTTCTTTGTGCGTTGCCTGCCGCTTTATGGTTTATTTAAAAGAAGTTGCCGTATTATTTTACACCACCAAGACAATTTGAATTAACCGAAAACTAGTTAAAAATTTTGCTGGAATTTGACGCAATTTGTTGATATAATAAAACTGGTTGGAAATATAAGTTATCGCATGGTTATTCGCGTTATTACTATTTGGAATGTGTGGCTTAGGGTATAATCTTTAGGACCAGTAGTTACCGCCTTTCAGATGCCGTTGGAGGCACTCCCCGTGTCTGGCTTAGACATGGTTCTGCACACGGCGAAAGGGAGGTGAACCGACATCAGAACGTGAAAGTGCAGGAATCAAGAAACGATGTAACCGTGTTGCATTATCCTTGAAAGACTATCGTTAATCATCTGTCTATGGAGGGAGGATCATTAAATGGCGGAGTGGCGGAAGAATGCTGTAAGAACTGAGGTTATCGAAGAAGAAGGAATGCTCGCCGCCCTGGAACGCAAAGGCATTTCCCGCCGGGAATTTTTAAAGTTTTGCGGCATCATTGGTGCTGTGCTGGCCGTTCCGGCAGAAGGCATCGGCAGGATCGCCGAGGCGATAGCATCGGTCCGCCGGCCTTCGGTTGTATGGCTCGAATTCCAGGATTGTGCCGGGTGCAGCGAATCATTCCTGCGTGCTTCCCGCCCGACCGTCGCTGAGATCGTGTTGGACGTGCTCTCGGTAGACTACCACGAGACGATTATGGCGGCGGCGGGACGGCAGGCGGAAGAAGCTAAAGAGGCGACCATCAAGACCGGCGGCCACCTCGTTATCGTGGAGGGCTCCATCCCCACCAAGGAGAACGGTCTCTACTGCTGCGTGGGCGGACGTACGGCGACGGAACTGCTGTCTGAGGCCGCCAAGGGCGCGGCGGCTGTTATTGCCGTGGGTAGTTGCGCCGCTTTTGGAGGCCTTGCTGCGGCTGAACCCAATCCGACCGGCGCTGTGGGAGTGCGCGATTTGGTTAAAGGGGTGCCGGTGATAAATCTTCCCGGCTGTCCCGTGAACGCGGTCAATATAACAGCGACGGTTGTTCATTATCTCACCTATGCGTCCCTACCCAAGCTGGATGAATACGGGCGGCCTTTGTTCGCGTACGGCAAGCGTATACACGATAACTGTGAACGTCGCGCGCACTTTGACGCCGGACAGTTCGTTGAGGCCTGGGGAGACGAGGGTCACCGTAAGGGCTGGTGTCTCTACAAGATGGGCTGTAAGGGACCCGAATGTTACAGCAACTGTCCAACTGTCCGGTGGAATGAAGGTACCAACTGGCCGGTCGGCGCCGGCCATGGTTGCGTCGGCTGCACACAGCCGGGCTTCTGGGATGCGATGACGCCCTTCTACCGGCGGCTGCCGGATGTGCCGGGCTTCTCGGTGGAGTCTTCCGCAGATAAAATCGGAATCGGTCTTGCGGCCGCTGCCGCTGCCGGGGTTGCAACGCATGTGGTAGGGAGCATGGTACGGCGCAATAAAGCAAAAGCCGAAGAGAAAAAGGAGACTATTTAAGGGAGGGGTAAAATGTGCCCAAGATTGTAATTGACCCCGTAACCCGTATCGAAGGCCACCTGCGGGTCGAAGCAGAGGTTTCGGATGGTAAGGTAGCCGGTGCGTGGAGCAGCGGCACAATGTTTCGGGGTATTGAAACCATCCTGAAAGGCCGTGACCCAAGGGATGCTTGGGTGTTTACCCAGCGGATATGCGGCGTGTGTACAACGGTTCACGCTATCACCTCCGTGCGCGCGGTGGAGGATGCCCTCGGGGTCCAGATCCCGCCGAATGCACGGATGATACGCAACATCATCGAAGCGATTCAGTATGTTCAGGACCACGTCATTCACTTTTACCACCTACACGCCCTGGACTGGGTCGATATCGTCAGCGCGTTGGACGCGGATCCGGCCAAAACGTCCGAGCTGGCGCAGTCCGTCTCTGACTGGCCCAAGTCCAGCGCTGCTTACTTCAAAGGAATCAAAGAACGCGTCGCCGCCTTCGTGAAAAGCGGCCAGTTGGGCCCCTTCGGCAACGCTTACTGGGGGCACTCGGCGTACAAGCTGCCTCCTGAAGCCAACCTCATGGCCGTAGCTCACTATCTGGAGGCGCTGGAGTGGCAGCGGGAGGTCATCAAAGCCCACGCGATCCTGGGCGGCAAAAACCCGCACCTTCAGACCTATCTGGTAGGCGGGATGGCCTGCGCGGTAGACCCGAACAGCCAGGCGGCTCTGAACGCCGACAGCATCGCCAATCTTAAAGAGCTTTTCGCCAAGGCAAAGGAATTCGTTGATAAAGTCTACCTGCCGGACGTGCTGGCGGTTGCCCCGTTCTACCTGGAGTGGGCCGGAATCGGTGAGGGGTTGGGTAACTTCCTCTCGTACGGCGACTTTCCGCTTACCGACACCCGGGACAGCGACAATCCCGGCAACCTCTTCCTACCCCGCGGGGTCATCCTAAACCGCGATTTGAGCAAGGTTCATCCGGTTGATCAGCAAAAGATCAACGAGTACGTAACCCACTCGTGGTACTCTTACCAGGATGACAGTAAACCCATGCACCCGTGGCAGGGGGAAACCACACCCAATTATACCGGTCCCAAGCCGCCGTATGAATCCCTTGACACCGAGGGGAAATACTCATGGCTCAAAGCTCCGCGCTATGACGACAAAGCTATGGAAGTGGGGCCGCTGGCGCGGATGCTGGTTGCTTACGCCTCGGGCCACGAACGGGTGAAGTACTGGGTGGATGCCGCGCTGTCGAAGTTAGGCGTCGGACCGGCAGCCCTCTTTTCCACGCTGGGCCGGACCGCCGCCCGCTGCATCGAAACAGTGGTGATGGCCGAGCAGTTGATACCCTGGACAGACGAACTGGCGGCCAATCTCGGCAAAGGCGACTTACGTATCCACGAGCAAAAGCACTGGGAACCGTCCACCTGGCCCGCCCAAGCGGAAGGTTGGGGCTGGACGGAAGCGCCCCGGGGCGCGTTGGGCCACTGGATAAGGATCAAGAACGGTCAAATCGAAAACTATCAGTGCATCGTGCCCACTACCTGGAACGCCTCCCCACGGGACGCCGGCGGTAAACCCGGTGCTTACGAGGCGGCCCTCGTTGGAACCAAGGTTGCGGACTCCGAAAAGCCGTTGGAGATCCTGCGGACGATCCATTCCTTCGACCCGTGTATAGCCTGCGCAGTTCACCTTATGGAGCCTGGCGGCCGGAAAAAATAAGCTAGTGTCCGCTAAGGGGGGAGAACAAATGCAAAAACGAGTTCTTGTTTGGGAAGTTCCAGTAAGGCTCTTTCACTGGGCTACGGCGATCAGTATATTGCTGTTGGCGATTACCGGCTACTATATCGGCTTTCCTTTCCTTACAGTGTCCGGTGATACCTCCTCTACCTACCTGATGGGTTGGATGCGCGCCGTTCATTTTGTGGCTGCCTTTATCCTGGGGATCGCTCTTGTCATACGGCTTTACTGGTTCTTCTCCGGCAACCGGTACGCCGGCTGGAGAGAGTGGATACCATACAGCCGTCGGCGCTGGGCGCTTTTTTCGCAGCAGCTCAAGTACTACCTCTTCCTCATAAGAGAGCGCCCGGAACATCTGGGGCATAACCCGGTGGCAGGACTCAGTTACCTTGTTGTAGCGCTGCTGATTCTGGCTCAGGGTCTGACCGGCTTCGCCCTTTACGCCGAAGCGTCTCCGGACGGGTTCTGGCGGGTAACGTTCGGCTGGCTTCTGCCTCTGTTCGGCAACCAGAACCTGCGTCTGGTACACCATCTTCTCATGTGGGCCTTCGCCGCTTTCCTTATTGTCCATCTGTACATGAGTATCCTGGCGGAGGTCGAAGAGCATGACGGCACACTGACCAGCATCTTCGGCGGCTTCAAGATCGAAAAAACAAAAGCCGAGCGGCCGCCGGAGGCGTATGATCTCGCCTTAAAGGAAGCGGCTCTTACCAGTGAGGATACAGACGTTTACAAGCGTTAAGCAGTGATTTACTCAGATGTCTCACGGGCCCGGGTCGGTGGAAAAACGCCAGCCGGGCCTCCTTATTTTTTGGCGTTTAACCGGGTGACCCCGATCAGATGCACTATGTGCTGGACCTGTGGTTTGAGAAGGTGGCGCGCAGGAACTGTAAAGGAAAGGCCTACATGGTAAGGTACGCCGATGACTTTGTCTGCTGCTTTGAACTGGGAGATGATGCCCACCGGTTCTACCGGGCGTTAATCGAAAGGCTGAAGAAATTCAATCTGGAGATCGCCGGGGAGAAGATGCCCTGCGGGCGTTTCGGGACAAAGTCGAGTGGATGCTTTACAAGTGGCTGAATAGGCGAAGCCAGCGAAAAAGCTTCGGGTGGGACAAGTGCAAGCTATTCCTGAAGCGTTTTCCGCTGCCCCAGCCAACCATCTACGTAAACATCGAATAGCAGACGTATTAAAAATTAATCGAGAAATTGTGCGCAGAACAGCTTCGGCAATGTCAAGAAGAACGAAATCGCTCCGCGATGGCTCTGGATGGTCTTTGCATAGAATAAAATTGCATAAAAAATGAAAAAGTATGCCCTTTTTGTGGTATTGTTTAATCGCCACAACCAAACAACCCAGAAAG
>JBFMBL010000073.1:0-7373 GCA_040755195.1 Bacillota bacterium | reverse complement strand
CCGGGACCGGCATGGGCGCCCACAACACAGCCGACAATTCCCTGCTCGACCTCGCTTCCCGGTGCGAGGCCGGACAGAAGATCGCGAAGAGCGCCTGCCGCTTCCGGGTTGTTGCCGTGGAGCACCTCGCAAATGACCGCATGGGCACCGGTTTCATCGAGCACTATCTCACTAAGACGCCTTAACGCTACCTTCCTGCCGCGAACCTTTTCGTAAGGCTGAATAATCCCTTCCCGGACGGTTAGAATCGGATTTATGTTTAGGATCGTGCCCAGGAGGGCCTGCGCCTTGCCTATGCGTCCGCCGCGCCTGAGGTATTCGAGGGATTCAACGCAGAAGAAAATCCGTGTTGTTTGCATGATACTTCTGGTTAATGAGACCACATCTTCCAGGGTGCGGCCTTCACGGGCGGCCCGGGCGGCGGCTTGAACCACGAGCCCGAGGCCTGCGGCAACCAGCCTTGAGTCGATGACCGTTATTGAGGAGTCCGGGAAAAAGGAGCGGGCTGCTTCCGCAGAATTCACCGTTCCGCTGAGATCGCGCGATATGTGCACCGAGACGATACTTTTGCCTTCTTGCAGTAGTTTCCCATAAACGGCTTCGAATTCTCCCGGCGACGGCTGTGAGGTTGTGGCCGTATCGCCCGCTTTCAGCCGAGTATAGAACGTATCCGTGTCAATATCCATCCCATCGCGGTACACTTCTTTCCCGAAGATGACCTTGAGTGGTACCACGACAATCCCGAGATCCCGGGCTAGTGCCGCCGGCAAATCGGCGGTGCTGTCCGTAACTATGGCGACATCGGTTATACTGGTTCCCTCCTAACCCGGAAAAACCGGAGCAAAATTTACCACAGAGACACAGAGAACACGGAGAATCCCAAAAGAGGGATCCATAGGATTTTATATATTTTTTTGTTCTCATTTCTCTGTGACCTCTGTGCCTCCGTGGTTAATCTGTTAAACCTCTATTCAGCGGCTATCAAATAGGAGTAAAAAGGCTGACCGCCGTGTTGAAGCTCGAGTTCAATATCCGGCAAGATTTCCATCAGTCTGGCGGCGACTTCTTCCGCCGCTCCGGCATCAACGTCCTGACCGTAGTAAAGAGTCAGCACATCCCTTCCCGGGGCGATATGAATTGCGGCCTTTTCGACTACGTCGTTAAGGTTGTCTCCGGCAGCTATGAGGTTATCGCCTTTTAACGCGATGATTTCGCCTTCCTTGACTCCCCGGTCACCGATCCTTGCTGTTCTGACGGCACGCGTGACTTCCGCCGTAACAACCCTTTCTGCGGCGGTTTTCATTCGCGCGGCGTTCGAGGCCGCATCCGCAGCCGGATCAAAGGCTAGTAAAGCCGAGAGTCCCTGGGGCATGGTGCTTGTGGGAATCACCTTGACGGTCTGACCGGTCAAACTCTGTACCTGTTTTGCGGTAAGGATTACATTGCTGTTATTGGGAAGGATAATCACTTCTTTGGCCCGGGTTCCCTCCACCGCGGCAGCGATCTCGCCGGTGCTGGGGTTCATCGTCTGACCGCCGGGGATTACGGATGCGCCCAAGTTCGTAAAAAGTGCGCTAAAACCCTCTCCGATACAAACCGCTACCACCGCAATACCGGAATACTCCTTGCTTGCCTCCCGGTGCTGGTCCCGCATGTTGCTTACCCGAACGTTGTGTAGTGAACCTTGCTTTATTCCTTCTTCGAGCACGATGCCCGGGTGGTCGGTGTGAATGTGTATTCGGAGAAGATCCCCGTCACCAACGACTATCAGGCAGTCGCCGTAGGGCGCCAGGTTTTTTTTTAAAGCGGGGACGTCCGGTTGTATGCTTTTGAGAAGAAACTCCGTGCAATAAGTAAAATTAATGGTTTCTTCTTTTCCCGCAGCAAAAAGCGGCGCAACCTCCATTTCCTGTTTGCCGGTGTCGCGGTCTTTCCGGTTCTCAAAAAGGTTGAAGCCGTGATTCGCCCGCGCGCGTTTTTCAGTGGCCACCCGGAAGGCCCCTTCAAGTATGGCGGTAAAACCCCGCCCGCCGGCGTCGACCACACCGGCCTCCTTCAGAAGCGGCATAAGCTCCGGTGTTTGTGCCAGGCTGCGGGTTGCGGCCTTTAGAATGTAGGTGATCAACCGCAGGGGGTTCTGGCTCCGGTTCGCTGTGGCGCACGCTTCCTGCGCCGTGTCCCTGAGAACGGTGAGGATCGTTCCCTCAACAGGGTCGCTGACCGCGCGGTATGCAAGTTCCGTTCCGGAAACGAGGGCGTCTGCTATATCCTGTACGCTTGCTTTCTCAATTCCCTTGAGGGCGACGGCGAATCCCTGGATGATCTGGGACAGTATCACCCCGGAATTGCCGCGCGCGCCCAACAGAGCGCCACGGGCGGCAGATTCGGCCGCCGCCGCGATCTTCCGGGGCGGCGGGTCACTGATCGCTTCCACGGCGGCTTCAAGGGTTGCCTGCATGTTCGAACCTGTGTCGCCGTCGGGCACCGGAAACACGTTCAGCGCATCGACTTCCTGGCGGTGCCGGCCAAGCAGCTGAAGCGCACCTTTTAGTATCCGGGTAAATAAAACGCCGTCGATGCCGTCTATATCTAAGGAAATCTTTCTCTCTCCCTCGCTCATTGGAATGTAGGGATCAACGGCAACTCTCCCGTCTCCGGATCCGGAGACGTAACAGGCGGCGATTCCGGGCCGCCCGGCGGCTGGCCATTGCCGCTGTCGCCCCCATCTCCGGGAAATAAGCCGCCATGGACGTTGCATTTTTCCGTCGGCACCCGTTCCGCGGCATCATTGACATAGGAAGGTACCGAGTACGGTAATTTGACCAGAACCTTGGACAACCTTTCCGGGCAGTATTCCGTCGCCAGGAGGCCCGACGTCGCGCACACGTCAACGAGTACGTGGGTGTTGTCAACCGACGTGGGGATGGTCCCCTGCGCAAAAAGATCGGTCACCTGGTGTTCCGGCGGTGTCAGCGGCCCCGGCAGAAGACCGGATTTACTGTCTACGGTGGCTGCGGTAATTCCCGGCGGGCGTACAAAGTTTTGCGACGGTGCGTCCTTGAGTGCTTCAGACATGATCTCCCGCCAGATTATTGCCGGATAACTTCCCCCATACTCCCGGGGCATAGCCTTCGGATTATCGTGACCGATCCAGACCACAGCGACAAGCTCGGGAGTATAACCGCAGAACCAGACGTCCTTGCTTTCGTCGGTTGTACCGGTTTTGCCCGCCACAGGGTGTGCACCAAGACGCGCCCTGCGTCCAGTTCCCCGCTCCACGACCGACTGGAGCATGTCTGTCACCAGGTATGCGGTGGTGGCCTTCATAACGCGGACTCTTTTAGGTGTAAACTCGTCAAGGACAGCGCCGCTTCTCGTTGTGACCTTTGTAATCGCGGTCGGGGGCACATAGACTCCCTGGTTGGCAAAAGCGCCATAAGCCTGCGCCATCATAAGGGGAGTGACTCCCTTGTAAAGCCCTCCCAGTGCAAGGCTTAGACCTTCCTGACCCGGGGAAAACTCGATTCCCAGGCGGGAGGCGAATTCTTCCGCCTTTGCAAGTCCTACCTTTTGCAACACCCGGACGGCGGGGACGTTAATAGAATCGGTAACGGCAGTGCGCATAGTGATGAGCCCGCGGTACTTCCCATCGTAATTCTTCGGTGTGTAATTACCAAACTGTACCGGTATGTCATCAATCACAGTGGCCGGCCCGTAACCAAGCTCTTCGATCGCCGGCCCGTAGGCTATGATCGGTTTAAAAGCAGAACCCGGCTGGCGGTAGATATCGGTTGCGCGGTTTAGACCCCGCTGGTGCGTGTATTCACGGCCTCCAACGAACGCCTTGATCTGGCCGTTATGCGGGTCAAGTACAACCACTGCCCCCTGCGGCTCGAGTCTGCCCTCGCTGTCCCGGCGGGAAGGAGGGAAATTCTTGGGGTTTTGCACCGCCTTTTCGGCAATTTCCTGGATCTTGGGATCGAGCGTGGTATAAACCTTCAGCCCGGCCCGAAAAACCTGACTTACACCGTATTTCGCCACCAACTGGTCAGTGACATAATCGACAAAGAAAGGATACGGGTAGCCCTTGCCGGCGCTGGTACCGGTATTGAGTTTGAAAGGCTCGTTTTTGGCGCTTTCGGCTTTTTCCGCAGAAATA
The DNA here is from genome assembly GCA_040755195.1 of Bacillota bacterium. Taxonomy (GTDB): domain Bacteria; phylum Bacillota; class Desulfotomaculia; order Desulfotomaculales; family Ammonificaceae; genus SURF-55. Next base: position 3,214 of record JBFMBL010000073.1, on the reverse strand, counting down.
AAGTTATAGCGAGCCATGTTATCGAGAACGGCATTCCGGCGCGTGAGGGCCGCTTGCGGGTCACGGAAAGGAGAATAAAGCGACGGTCCTTTGAGGACAGCCGCCAGCAGAGCCCCTTCCGCGATCGTAAGTTGGCTCACATCCTTATTGAAATAGGTATTTGAAGCAGCCTGAATCCCGTAAGCTCCTTCTCCAAAATAGATATTGTTGAGGTAAAGCTGGAGTATCTCCTGCTTTTGGAAGTGCCGCTCGATTTGAAGCGCAAGGATGGCCTCCTGGATTTTGCGCTTTAGTGTTTGTTCCTGGGACAGAAAGCAAGTTCTTGCGAGCTGCTGCGTTATGGTACTGCCGCCTTCGCGTATTCCCCCGCCTACCAGGTCCCGGTATAAAGCGCGAAAAATGGCGCGGGGATCGACCCCGATGTGGTCGTAAAAGCGCACATCTTCAGTAGCAAGAAAAGCATCCTGGACCTCGATAGGAACAGCGCTCAGTTTAACCGGTACCCGGTTCTGGGTGCCGATTGAGGTTATAGGGTCACCGTTCTTATCGTAAAGTGTCGTTGAAAGCGATCCTTCCAGCCGGTTCGGGTCGAATGTCGGCATCCCCTTGAGGCTGTACACAAAGACTCCTGCCGCGCCGACTCCTAGCGAAAACAACATCAAAAGGACAACCAAGATCAGAAGCCGCCACGGGTTCAAACGTTTCTTTTTTTTCCTGGTTCGATTAATCATATTATGCCGCCTCACTTTAAGCACCGTTAACGCCAAAATTATAGCACATTTCACAATCCTCTTAAACATGTCGATCGACTAGCATTTGTTGTAATATGTGCAACGGCTTTGCTATAATGTTAATGATTTTTACGGCGGGAGAGGATTAGGATTGAAGACTGTATCCGAGCAGATGAAAATCATCCGCAGAGGCATTGCGGAAATAATCATCGAAGAAGAGCTTGAAAAAAAGCTCAGCCGTGCCATTACAACCGGACAACCGCTCAGGGTAAAGCTCGGGCTTGACCCCACGGCGCCGGATATTCACCTGGGGCACACAGTAGTGCTTCAAAAGATGCGGCAGTTTCAGGAACTCGGGCACCAAATCATAATCATAATCGGCGATTTTACGGGACGTATAGGCGATCCCAGTGGAAAGACGGAGACCCGAAAGCAGTTGAGCGAGGCAGAGGTCCTGGCCAACGCTCAGACTTATAAGGAACAGATATTTAAGATCCTGGACCCGGATAAGACAGAGATCGTCTTCAATAGCTCCTGGCTTGCTTCCTTGACCTTTGCCGACGTCATCCAGCTTGCGGCAAATTATACCGTGGCCCGGATGTTGGAACGGGAGGACTTCAGCAAGCGATTCAAAGGCAACATGCCCATATCGATCCACGAATTTTTCTACCCGCTGATGCAGGGATACGACTCGGTCGCCCTGCATGCGGACATAGAAATGGGTGGTACCGACCAGCGGTTCAACCTCTTAATGGGGCGGACCCTTCAGGCGGCGTACGGGCAAGAGCCTCAGGTGGCCGTTACCATGCCCATCCTCGAGGGGCTCGACGGCGTGCACAAAATGTCCAAGAGCCTCGGGAATTATATCGGAATCACCGACCCGCCCGAGGAAATGTATGGTAAGGTTATGTCTTTGCCGGACGAATTAATAGTTCGCTACCTTGAACTGGTTACATCCGTTCCGAGCGACGAGATACAGGTTATAGCATCGGGGCTTAAAGCGGGTAGTCTGCATCCGCGCGACGCAAAAATGCGTTTGGCCCGTGAAGTAGTACACCAGTATCACGGTCCTGAAGCGGCGGGAAAAGCCGAGGCCGAGTTCGTCAAGGTCTTCCAGGAGCGGGAACTGCCCACTGATATCCCTGAATTTGCGGTTCCACCGGAGGCGGTTACGGACGGCTTGGTTTACCTGCCGCGGCTTTTGGTAAGCACGGGTTTGGCGTCGAGCACCAGCGAAGCACGCCGCCTTATTACACAAGGGGGTGTGCGGGTTAACGATATTAAAGTTGCAGATCCCAATACTGCCATCCCACCCGTGGCTGGCACAATCATCCGGATCGGCCGCAGAAAATTTGCCCGCCTGATCTAACCAGGTAAAATCCCGACACGCTTTCCCTCCATTTAGTCATATATTAATTTTGATGAAGGAAGGTTTTAACGGGGGGAAGCTTTTGTTTCGCAGACCGCTAGTCACCCCCATCATCTGGGTGTTATTGCTGGTCGGTTCTATCGGCGGTTTTTTCTTATTTTGCTTAGAGCGAAAGCTATTTCCTACCGTTCTCGCCTTTGCAGAACCCGAAGCGGTCCAGATGGCGGTAGAAACCGTAAACGGAGCCATCAGATCCGATATACTCAGCCGGCAGCTACGTTATGAAGATCTTGTGGCGATTCATAAGGATGACGAGGGCCACATCGTGATGGTTCAAGCGGACACGGTCAAGGTAAATGACATGGCCGCGAGTGTGGCTATAGCAGTTGAAAAAGCGCTTGGGAACTTGCAGCAGAAAGAGTTCGAAGTGCCAATGGGTCAGATTTTGGGCAGCCAGTTTCTTGCGAACTACGGACCCCGGGTAAAGGTGCAGATAATTCCGGTGGGATCGGTGAAAGTCGTAATGCTTGACAAGTTTGAATCGGCCGGAATCAACCAGACGCGGCACCGCTTTTCCCTTCACCTCGACACGAACGTGCGTATCGCCGTTCCACTGCACCACAAGGAAGCGCGTGTCGCAACCGATGTGCCTCTGGTAGAAAACATTATCGTAGGCACCGTACCGAGCACTTTTGTCAGCATTCCGGGGGGATTGACGTTTACACCGCCAAAACCTTAAAGATCTCGCATGCTTATCACGGAGAAACTCTTAAAAGACTCGCATAAAGAATCCTTTACGAGCTATTAAGAAGTGTTATAAAAGTATGTTTTTAGGGCGTTGACAGGGGATAGGGGTCTATGCTATATTCTTAATTGCGCCCTATCGGGTAAGCCAATACAGGGTTTATACCCGGTCGGACAACGGATAAGATTACAGACGAAAAACAAAAACTGGGTCTTGACTCTCGGGCGCAAAAATAATAAAATGAAAAAGTCGTGATTCAACCGGTCTTTGAAAACTGAACAGTGGTAAGTGAAGGAGCAAGGCTCTACGAGATTTCTTAGAGTAAAAGCCAGACACACGTATGAAGTAGGAAGACCCTTTATTGAAGAC
>JBFMBL010000072.1:0-7984 GCA_040755195.1 Bacillota bacterium | reverse complement strand
GTTAACCCTTTTTCTATAAAGAATTTAAGGAGATACAGATGATTATTCGAAGAGCAACCGTGGCCGACGCGCCGGCCATCGCCCGGGTAAACGTCGACACCTGGCAGACCGCATACCGGGGAATCATCCCCGACGAGCACCTTGATAAGCTGTCCTGCTGCGAAAGGGAAAAAAGCATCCGGGAACTCTTTTTGCCGGGAAACAGGGTGTTCATCTACGCAGCGTTAAACGAGGAGGGAGAGATCGTCGGCTTTGCAGCGGCGGGACCGGAACGCACCGGTGACCCGGTTTACCGCGGGGAGATATATGCGATTTACGTGCTTAAAGAATACCAGCGTCGGGGTATCGGCCGGCTCCTGGTTCAATCGGTGGTTGAGGAATTTGAACGATCAGATGTTTTATCTATGCTGGTATGGGTTCTCGCGGCCAACCCTTACCGCCGTTTTTATGAATCCCTCGGGGGAAAGCAAATAAACTCGCAGTTGCTTGATATCGACGGGTTCAGAACCACTTTGATTTCCTACGGTTGGACGGATACACGATTTTTACCGGTACGGCCTGACGTTTTACAAACCTAAAGGTATTTGAGGGATTAAAAACGCAGGGTTTCTCACTATAATCTCGAATGTATTAATATTCGGACAGACTTCTTCCAAAGAGGGAGACAGGCAATGTTATTAACAAAGCACACAGGCATCATCCCCGTACTAATCGCTTTCTTCCTCTTCTTCGCCTCACCCGCCCATGCAGCGCCGAAGGTCGTGCTTGACGGTTCAGCGCTTTCCTTCGATGTGCCGCCGGTCATCGACCAGGGCCGGGTGCTGGTGCCCATGCGGGCCATCTTTGAAGCCCTGGGCGCCGAAATAGTGTGGGACAGTCTTACTCAGACCGTTACGGCGACAAAGGGTGAAACCACCGTGAGCCTGACCGTCGGCTCCCGCCTGGTATCCTTGAACGGTTCGCCCGGCTTCCTTGACGTTCCCGCCAAAATCACCAACGGCCGTACCCTGGTTCCACTGCGTTTCGTTTCCGACGCCTTTGATGCGCAAGTCTCCTGGGACGGGACGACACGGACGGTGACCATAACCTCCGCTATGGAGGACATAGAGGTCCACTTCATTGACGTCGGCCAGGGTGACGCGGTCTACATCTCCTTTCCGAATGACAATGACATCCTCATCGACGGCGGGGATGACGCCCACGGGCCCGCGGTGGTTGACTATTTGAAAGGTGAGTATGTTGACGATATCGAGCTTCTTATCGCCACCCACCCCCACACGGACCATATCGGCGGGCTTAACGATGTGCTGGCGTCCTTCAAGGTAGAAACCGTGATGGACAACGGTATGGCCGTTGACACCGCCGTATATCGGAACTACCGGGACGCAGTGAAGGCCGAAAAGTGTAAGTACGCAAAGGCGGCAGGTCAGAAGTGGACTTACGGGAAGGCAAAGCTCTCGATCATCGGGCCGGTTCGCGCTTACACCGGTGTGAACGACAACTCGATCGTAGCTCTACTGGAGTACGGCGACGTGAAAATCCTTTTTACCGGCGACATGGAGGCCGCAGCCGAATCTGACATCCTTGGTAAGCTGGCCGATGTCGACGTGCTCAAGGTGGGTTACCACGGGAGCGCAACCAGCACGTCGGAGGCTTTTTTGAAAAAGGTGCGGCCGGAAACCGCGGTTATTAGTGTCGGCGCTAACAATAAGTACGGCCACCCGGCGGCTTCGACATTAAATCGTCTCTCGGACGCCGGCGCCGCCGTCTACCGCACTGACCTCGACGGAACGGTTGTCATACTCGCCGACGGAATAACGTATTATGTGGTTTCCTCGAAGTCCGTCGAGCCTGCCGCCGCTGTCAAACCGGGTTCTCCGGAAGGGCCGAACCCCGCGGTACAACCGTCCGCCGGTAAACTGGTCGGCAGCGTCAACAGGGTTTGTACCTGGTGCGGGTGAGAGGATTTGAACCTCCACGAGCGATGCCCACCAGATCCTAAGTCTGGCGCGTCTGCCATTCCGCCACACCCGCATTATACCGGTCTAAGGTTATTATAAAACGCCCCCTTCGCGCCGTCAATTTAGTCTTCCCTTAAAACCCGGACAAGCCGGAACCACCCAGCACTCAACGGTAGGTAAAACTACTTTGCATCATTGTACACAATGCGACTTAGAACGCCGCGTCTTTAGATCAGCAAGTTGAGTGCTGGGTTACCACAGAGGCACAGAGTTCACAGAGAATAGAAATATCTCTGTGTCCTCTGTGGTTAATTGCTTTCTTGCCGCCTCCCGGTAATTATTACCTTCCGATTATAACAAGAATAAGCAGGAATTTGGAAATATGTCACCGAAACAAGAAAGTTGATAAATCATGTCGATTATGGCCTTCCTTATTATGACACCGATGGTCTGTTTTTCGGGTACAGGTTTCACAGCTTGCAGCTCAACCGAAAATGAGGCATTAACGAACCGGCGAACCATTCTCCCAGGTTGGACACCAGTTGTATTAGGAGGGATACTGTGCCCAAGATCGGTGTTTATATCTGTCACTGCGGCGAGAATATCGCCGGTGCAATAAACATCGAAGGAGTAAGAGCGTACGCTGCGGGTCTCCCGGGCGTAAAGGTCGTAAAGGATTATCTCTTTATGTGCTCGGACCCCGGACAGGAACTGATAAAGCAGGATATAAAGGAAGGTGTTGTGGACCGGGTTGTCGTGGCGGCCTGCACGCCGCACACGCATGAGCCGGTTTTTCGAAAGACGTTGGAAGACGGCGGGCTTAACAAGTACTTATTTGAAATGGCCAACATCCGGGACCAGGACAGCTGGGTCCACTGGCGCGACAAGGAAGGGGCCACCCTGAAGGCGAAAAATTTGATCGGCAGCGCCGTGGCCAAGGCAGCCCGGCTGGAACCCTTGCAGGACAGGTTCGTGGCGGTAACCAAAGCCTCTCTTGTGATCGGCGCAGGCGTGGCCGGGATGTTCGCCTCACTTGATCTGGCTAATATGGGTTACAAGGTTTATCTGGTGGAAAGAAGACCATCGGTCGGCGGCAACATGGCCAAGCTTGACAAGACCTTCCCCACGAACGACTGCTCGGCCTGCATCCTTACTCCGGTTATGGTTCGGGTTGGAAACCACCCCAACATCGAGCTTCTAACCTACTCCGAGGTTGAGTCCGTAAGCGGTTCCATCGGGAATTTCAAGGTCAGGGTCAGGAAGAAACAGACTTTCGTGGACTGGAACAAGTGCACGGGATGCGGTGACTGCGTCGAAGCGTGTCCGCACAAGGTTCCCAATGAATTTAACCAGGGTATAAACTACCGCAAAGCGGTTTACATTGAGTTCCCCCAGGCGGTGCCAAAGAAAGCCGTAGTCGACGCGGCAAACTGCATTAACTGTTACAAGCGGGACTTCGGCACCAAACCGCGCCTTAACTCCAAGACCGGCGAGCCAGTTCTGGCGCCGTGTGAAAAGGTGTGCAAGACCGGCGCCTGCGACAGGTCGGTGACATACAAACCCGAAGGTGAAACGGTTGAACTTGAGGTCGGAACCATTATTACGGCCACCGGCTTCAAGGCCATGGATAAACATCCCTTCAAGGAGTATTCGCCGGAATCGCCAAACGTTATTACCTCTTTGGAACTTGAACGGCTGCTCTCCGCTACGGGCCCCACGGAAGGCAGGCTGAAGCGGTTATCGGACGGGGCGAAGCCAAACACAGTGGCCTTCATTTCCTGCGTGGGAAGCAGGGACAAGCACCATCATACATACTGCTCAAAGGTTTGCTGCATGTACATGCTCAAAGAAGCCCGGTTAATCAAGGAGAAATATCCGGATACAAACGTTTTCATCTTCTTTATGGACGTCAGAACAGGCGGCAAGGACTTCGAGGAGCACTACAACTACTGCCGTGACCTTGGTATAAGGGTGATCAGGGGCCGGGTCGGCGCGGTCGACGAACTGTCGGAAGATCGTTTGAGGGTGCGCGCCTACGATGTAGACATGGGCAACCCCGTAGAGCTCGAAGCGGATCTTGTGGTCCTGGCTACAGCCATCGAGCCCCCGCCGGGTCTCGGGGAGCTGACGCGCAGACTCGGTATAACCTGCGGCCCGGAAGGATTCCTGAAAGAAGTTCACACCAAGCTCTATCCTGTTGAAACCTCAGTAAAGGGTATTTACATAGCCGGCTGCGCACAGGGGCCGAAGGATATCCCGGAGTCGATATCGCAGGCCCGGGCGGCTTCTTCGGCGGCGGCTGTACCGCTTACCCAGGGTAAGGTTATAGTGGAACCGCTGATCTCCGAGGTTGACCAGGAAAAATGCAGCGGTTGCGGTATTTGTGTACCGCTCTGCCCGTATACTGCCATAAGTATGGCTTCTGCCGCTGGGAAACCCCGGGCAAAGATCGATGAGGCGCTTTGCGCCGGGTGCGGCGTATGCACCGCGGCATGCCCCTCCAGGGCCATTAAACTGCACGGATTCACCACCGAGCAGATCGAGGCGCAGATCGAAGCCTTGACCGCCGGCACCGGAGGCGTGGCGAGTGTCTTAAATCCCGGAAAAGAAGCCGGGGGTTATTTTTAACACCCCGGTTGGTGAATCCGGTTTTAGAGGAATGAAGATGAGAGATTGGAAGCCCAACATAGTTGTTTTTGCCTGTAACTGGTGTACTTATCAAGGGGCCGACCTTGCGGGCAGCCTTCGCTATGTTTACCCCTCGGCCGTAAACATCATCCGGGTGCCGTGCGCCGGACGGGTGGAACCGGAGTTCATTGTCGCGGCCCTGAAAAACGGCGCCGACGGTGTTTTTGTAGGCGGCTGCCACCCGGGCGAGTGCCGTTACAAAGAAGGCAACCACAAAGCCGGCAGGATATTCAAGCTGCTGAAAACTGTGCTCACCGGGATGGGCATCGAGGCGGAACGGGTACGAATGGAGTGGATATCCGCCTCGGAAGGAAAGCGATTTGCTGAAATTATGGCGGAGTTTTGCACGGCCATTGAGAGAATCGGGCCAAACCCAATCAGGAGGAAATACAATGAAGGACAAGGTTAAACTGGCCTATTTTCTCTCCGGTGGGTGCGGCGGCTGTGACATGGCGATCATAGACCTCTCGGAGACCCTGGTCGATGTTCTCCCCCGCCTTGACGTGGTCTTCTGGGCACCGACGGTGGCCGACGTTAAATACAAAGATCTTGAGGCCATGGCGGACAAGTCGATTGACGTCGGCCTGTACTCCGGTATGGTTCGGCTGAGCGAGCAGGAACACGTCGCCCGGGTGATGCGCGAAAAATGCAAGGTTCTTATCGCCTACGGCGCGTGCGCGGCGCTCGGCGGGATACCCGGCATGGCGAATATGCACACAAAAGAAGAGATCCTCCAAACCGTTTATTTCGACACGTTGAGCACGGATAACCCGGACGGCATAGTCCCGCAAACACGATGCGTCGTGGACGGGAAGTTCGAGCTTAGCCTGGCCGATTTTTACGGTCACGTAAGGCCGCTGGAGCACGTGGTGGACGTCGATTACTTCATCGGCGGCTGCCCTCCCCACCATGCTTTAGTGGGGCAGGCGGTTCTTGCCATCCTGGAGGGCAAGTTGCCCCCGCCCCGGTCCTGGATCACAAACGGCAAGGCCGTCTGTGACGTTTGCGACCGGAACCCCGCCGTTAAGGGCGAAGAAAGGGAGCTTATCAAAACAGTCAAGCGGACTTCCGACGGCGCCCCGGAAGAAGGAAGGTGCCTGCTGCAGCAGGGATACCTTTGCCTCGGTGCGCTGACCCAGGGCGACTGCGGGTCTCTTTGCCCGAAGGTGAACATACCCTGCCGGGGCTGCGGCGGGCCGATCCCCGGTGTCAAGGACTTCGGCCTGCGGGCGATCGCCGCCATCGCGGCCTCTCTCGAAAGCGAAGAACTGGTCGGCCAAATACCCAGCCCGGTGAAGCTCTTTTTCCGCTACTCGCTGCCGGCGTCGATGCTTGGCGGTAAGATAAAGTGAGGGATGCGGTATCACCCTGAAAAAGATAGAAATCAACCCTATGACGAGGATCGAGGGCCATGGCAAGATCTCCGTTTTCCTCGATGAGCGGGGAAACGTCGACAACGTCTTCTTTCAAACCGTCGAATTGAGAGGCTACGAGCGGTTTTTAACCGGCATGCCTATAGAGGAAGTGCCGCGGACGGTATCCACGATCTGCGGGGTGTGCCGCTGCGCGCACTTCATCGCTTCAGTGAAAGCGGCAGACGCCGTTTACCACACGGAGCCGACCCCGACGGTCAGGAAGATCCGTGAACTGCTCTTAAACGCCCATTACGTCGAAGACCATACAGCAATCCTTTATGCTCTTGGTTTCCCGGACTTCGTGGTCGGCCCGACCGCCGACGCCGCCGCCCGCAACCTTATCGGTCTTATCCAGGCCGTAGGCGCGGATGCGGCCAGGCTGGTTTTTAAAAAAAGATACGCCGCAGTCAAGGTGATTGAGATTTTGGGCGGTAAACCCATTCACCCTGTGACCGCGCTTCCGGGCGGCTGGTCCAAGAGGGTTACGGAGGAAGAAAGGAAAGAAATCCTCGCGCTTTCAGAAGAAATGGTCGAGCTGGGTCAGCTGACACTCAAGATCTTTGACGACGTTGTCCTGCAAAACAAGTATTACATGGACCTTGTCACCGGCGAAGCTTATAAGGTCGTTTGTAACTATATGGGCACCGTGGACGAAAAGAACCGGGTGCAGTTTTATGACGGGGTCCAGCGGATCGTGGACACTTCCGGAAAAGAAATCGGACGTTTTACGGGCAGAGGTTATCTGGACCACATCGCCGAAAGAGTACTGCCCTGGAGTTATCTCAAGGTGCCTTACTTAAAGAAACTCGGCTGGAAGGGCATCACCGACGGCGACGGCACCAGTCTGTACAGTGTCGGGCCGCTCGCAAGACTTAACGCGGCGGACGGTATGGATACCCCGCTGGCCCAGGAGGCTTACGAGAAGATGTACGCCGCTTTCGGCATCAAGCCGGTTCACAACATCCTGGCGTACCACTGGGCACGTGTGATCGAGCTTTTGAACGCGGCGGAAAAGGTCCGGCAGCTTGCTTCGGATGAAAGCATTACAGGCCCCGACATCAGGGCTGAGCTCGGAAAACCGGATGAGGGCGTGGGTGTCATCGAGGCGGTCCGCGGCGTGCTCATCCACCACTACAAGACAGACGACCGCGGTATCATCCGGGAAGCCAACCTGATCGTAGCCACAACCCACAACAACGGCCCCATCAACATGGCGGTCAAACGGGCTGCCCGGCACTTCATCAAAGACGGCAAGGTGGACGAAGGCATTCTTAACCTTGTGGAAATGGCCTACAGGCCGTATGATATCTGTCTGGCCTGCGCCACCCATACGCTTCCGGGACGGCTGCCGATTCAGGTGGACGTTTATGGTCATGGAGGCGAACTTTGCAAGAGCCTTAGAAACTTTTAAACCGGGTAAAAGCTTAGCGGCGGGAAGCGAGTCAACGGCCGGCCTCCCGCCCTCCAAACACAGAGGTTGGTATAATGCAAACAATCGTGGTCGGCATCGGAAATCCCGTCTTGAGCGATGACTCCGTTGGTATCAAAGTCGCTCAGCATTTTGAAGGTGTTGTGGACACCGAGATCCTTATGACCACCGACTTCAAGGTGCTCGATAAGATACTGGGGTACGACAAGGCGATCATCGTTGACGGGGTGCGGCTGGGGAACGCGCCCGGCACGGTGTTGGAATTCGATGCGGAAGATCTGTTGTTTACCACAACGTTTTCCGGCACGCATAACATCGGCCTCTCAACAACCCTCAACATCGGCTACCGGCTATTTGCTGATGAGATGCCGAAAAAGATTAAAATCGTCGCCGTTGAGGTAAAGGATGTCACAACCTTCGGCAAAGAGTGCACCCCTTTAGTTGAAGCAGCCATCCCAAAGGCCGTGGAACATGTAAGAAGGCAACTCTAG
>JBFMBL010000071.1:0-8170 GCA_040755195.1 Bacillota bacterium | reverse complement strand
CTAGAAGAGATCGGCGTCGCCACCCAACGATCAAGCTCACCTGGAGAGACAGCGGAATAGCGTTCAGGTGAACCGATTGCTAGTGTGGTATCAATTTATCAATTCTCTAACCGTTTCCAAGGGAACTGATGTCTTTTCGGATACTTGTTCGGGTGTCATGCCTTCTTCATAGAGCCGTTTAACAAACGTCTCTAAAGTTTCTCCAACTTCAATAAGATGCCTGTCAAGATCGAAAAACCTCACGGTTCTCTGACCCCACGGTTCTTCGTGAAGTAAGTGGAGAAACTCCACACCGTTTTCTTTTAACTTTTCAATTACCCCGTCAATATCCTCGGTTTCGAAGTAGAATTCAAACCGGTTGATTCTTTCGTCAATAACCGGACCCAACCCCAGCTTCTTAGGAATTATATGATCGGGGTCGATCTCCCAGAGCGTTATCCCGCCTTTTAAGATAACATTCTTGCCGAAATCCAATTCAATCACTTGTTCCAGCGTTTCCGTGTAAAACCTTTTTGCGGCCTCGATATTCTTTACAAAAGCGGCCGTTGAGTGAAACCTGATTTCGGTTTTATGGTTCATGTTGTCCTCGTCTTTTTCGTATAGTGTCTACGTAGCGGCTGAGGCTAAGCAATGCCGCGGTTCTCAAGATTACTCTCGGCTTTTTATTGCAGAATTAACAGCATCAATTGTTCCATACTTCTTTAGAAATACATCGATAATTCCCGCCCGGGTAAGACTTCCAAGGAGGTGTTTTCCCCCACCTCCTAATTCTTTATCACTACGTCTTATAATTATTTGAACTTTCTTTGAAAAAGGGTCTGTCCAGCGTCGAAATCGCCCCTTATACTGAGCAAAATAATTGAGCCACGCTTCAATATTCTCTTCTGGTGGATCTGTAGGTGGCAGCATGCCATGAAAACCTTTCTTAGCCATCTGGATTCCACCTTATAGTACTGAGTTTATTTCCCCGAGGTAGAGACAGGTATATACCGACACTGTATTAGACGAAAGATGATTTCTTGAGATTAAACGGCAGTCCCGGTAAGCACCGTGTCTTCGTGGTAAGGGCCTGAGCTCTTACCTGCCGTTTGTCCACCGGCGAGGCTTTGCTCCAGCCCGACGCGACATCGTCTTGCCGCAGAGCGAACGACGTTTTGAGAGGTGGGATGTGTGAGGTTAGAGGTGTGAATTCTTTTGGAGTCGACTGGAGGCCGACTCCTTCAACAATCTCACTTCCAACATTCCACATCTCACTTCACAAATTCCGGTCTTCTGCAGAGTCCACCTTGCAGACAAACAACAGCGGCCTTGAAAGATACGGGAGTTACACAGTTATTGTTAAAAAGTTAGGCACCTTAAACCGTTGCAATCTCTAGCACCAGTCCATCTGGCATCGTTGCATGCCGCATCGTTACCTCCTACTATCATCGGTTTCTGTTTCTATTGCAATGTTTAATGTTGTCAATAGAACCGTCCCCTCGACAGTTACAACACCGGCAGGCAGGACGTCCGTAACCTTGCGCCAATCGACTGGATCGACTGGAACCATCCCAATGTCCTGGACCTCGCCCGGGCAACTCGCCGGGGAAGACCAGATGGCCACGGTAGCCGCTATCCACGACTGGGTGGCCCAGAATGTGGACTATGATATCGCAGCCTCCCGGCAGCAAAACGTCCCCCAGAAGCGAGCCTCGGCGGTCCTCCAATCCAAAAGCGGTGTTTGCGAACACTTCAGCCGCCTGCTTGCCGCCCTCTGTCGTGCCAACGGGATTCCGGCGGTTGTTGTCCGGGGATACGCCCGCCGGGAAGGCGAACCCTGGCCGGCTAAGCCCACCCACGCCTGGAACGAGGCCTTCGTCAACAACCGCTGGGTCACCATCGACGCCACGTGGGACGCCAGCTACATCGAAGGCGACCGTTTTGTAAAGAAGTTCAGCCGTGACTATTTCGACCCCGACCCGTCACACCTCGCCCTTACCCACCACAAGATCGGATAGAGCAAGCCCCAGGTCCCTCGTTCAGTCTATTCCTTGATGAATGGCAGCATTCGAAACACAGAAGGCGCCGAAGCGCCTTCTGATAAAGAGTGTATTCAATCCCAGTATTTAAATCGATTCCGCTATCCTGACCATCTCCTCCAAAGACAGGTCGCCACTGTCTCGCAACGTGTAAGCTAAGCCCTTGTCTTCCCACTTGAGCATGTGTCCCGCCTTTACCTTGGGTCCGGTATCGCCGGCGGTGACGGTCGCTATCGGGTACTCGCACCAGTACGCGGTCTCACCCTTCACCTTGACCTTCCGCACCGCGTCACCACCTTTGAGGAAACCTTGCTCGTCGGTAAGCATCAGGTCTACGGTTTTCATGTGCTCTCCCGGAACACGGTACATGACGTTCACGAAGCCCTTACCGGTTTTTTCCCATTTGTCGGCGGCGATGAACTCCAACTTGTATCCTGCGGGCAGGTACTCAGGCAGGTGCACCGGGAAGCCCACCTTTGCCTTTGCTTCGGCGGCTGTGGCGTACCGGGGTGTGCCTTTCCCCCCGCTGGTTCCCTTTATCCTAACCGGTACCTTAGCCGGTATCTCGCAAGCTGGTATCTCGCCCGCGTTTCCAATCTTACCGAAACCGAAAGATGCGCCTCCTTCGGGAGCAGCTTGTTCCGAAGATAGTTTGACCAGCGAGTATCCGTCCCCGGTTCTTATTACCTTGAAGACAATGAAGCCAAACGTATCCGTGGCCCATGCCCGGGCTTGGGGCGAGATGCCGAAAACCGAACCTCCCACGAGGAGCAGGCCGCAGAGGGCTATAGCCATTGTCTTTTTCCAGGCCGGTTGCCAGAAGAACAGGTAGTTACCCAGCTTTTTTGCCAAAATCATGATTCCTTTCCCCCTCTCCATTGTTGAAATTCTGCACCTTACGCGCTCCCACATATCCGCTGCGGGTTCGATTTCCTCAGCCTTGCAGGCCAAAGACGCTTGCAGCCATTCCTCAAACTGCGCTTGTTTACGCACCTATTTCACACTCCTTTATTTCTCGCTCAACGTTTTGTTTATCGGGGGGGTTCTCTTCTCCCCCGAGAGAAGGTTCCCAGCCGTTCTGCTTGAGTTCAACCGCCAACCGCTTGGCGGCGTTATGCAAACGCGACTTGACCGTCCCGACCCGGCAGTTGAGCACCCGCGCTATTTCTTTGACCGACAGCCCGTTGAAGTAACGCAAAACGATCGTTGTTCTTAAAGGGGCGCTCAACCTTCTGACAGCTTGCTGCACAGCCTGTTGCCTCTCTTTTGTTTCCACGGTATCTGTTACGTCATCGTCACCGGTTGAGATCCCCTTCGCGTTATCGAGCGGTTCGAGGGGGAGCCGCCCCTTTTCTTTCGACGCCATGCGCCAGCTCAACCTGACCAGCATCCGGTAAAACCATGTTTCAAAGGTTTCCGGAGTGCGTAATCTCTTGATTTCCCTGTGGCACTGGATGAACGCTTCCTGGACGACATCCTCCGCGATATCCTTCCGGCCCACGATCAGATAAGACGTGCGCAGGGCTTTGGTACTCAAACGCTCCACCAGGATCCTGAAAGCGTCCAGGTCGCCCTGCTGGCATCGTTTTACCAAACTGATTTCATCCAAACCCACACCTCCTTTTCACCTCGGGAGCTCCCTTTACTATAAAAGAGACGGCGGCCGCGAAAAAGGTTCACTTGCAGGGTGAAATTTTCGGGCTCGCCGCCATTCTGGGCGAGTGCGCCGAATTGAGCATGGCCTTAAATTCAAGGGAGTCGCCCATGCCGCCTACGGCGGCACAACGAGGAATGAAAATTGGCGTTGGAATGGCATTTGCCTGTTATCCGGTATTTATTGTCTTGATTCATGGCGTTCTTGGCGTCTTGGCGGTTGATTTATTTTCGATAGGAGGTTGCAGGTGATTTACCCGAATCAAGCTAAGGCGGTCGGTTTCTGCTGGCCGTTACTGAGGGAATCTCAAGGTTTTTAAAATCCGGCTCGTTGATAACAACTATAACTCCGCGGGGAACGGGCGTTTCTGAAGACACCGGGCCAACCATTCAAGCGCGCCCGGGGTATCCTGCCAGGCCTTCTTGGCTGCTTGGGCGTACAAAATCGCCTCTTCCTCACCGCCCAAACTCCAGTACGCAGGCAAACGGTAAGGAACGTTCTTCTTGCCCAGCAGGTAGGGGGAAACATGCGCGTTTGACTCGACGGCTTCCTTTAAATATAATTCCGATTTTTCGTTACCTCCCCCGGACGTGCGGAAGGACCAGAGCGCCCGGTTATAAAGCATGCAGCATGAGGGGTCATCTTCGTTTTCGGCCAGGAGTTTCCCCAGATCCTCGTCCATTCCCTCTTCCAACAGACGGTTCGCCAAAACGTAGCGAATCCCCTGGTGGTCGTCGGGGTTCAGGCGCAGCATCTCTTTGTTATAACTTATGGCCTCCCGCCTCTGACCTGTTTTCCAGAGGCATCCGGCCAATCCGGCCAGCGCCCTCATATACGGTCTTGTTTCAAGAATGCTCCAGAACTCGCCGGCGTATCTTTTGAAAAATAAATCCCCGAGCGCCAGCCTGCCGGCCATGACACCCTGTTCGTACAACCTCAAAGCTTCCTGCAGATTCCTGCTTTCCTCGGCCAGCAGTACGTAGGCATCGGCGCAGTACGGCGAAATCTTCAGCGCCTGCCGGGCAAGGTTTAGACGTTTTTCTCTGCTGCCGGCTTCCCAGGCATCATAGACCAGATCCTCAGCGCGATTGAGCTTCTCGGCCGAAAACTTATGGTCCTTGATGCAAACGGCGCCATTGACGGAAGCCGGGGCCCGGCGCGTTAATCCGACGGCTTCCGCGCCGGATAACGGACTTACCAGGACCAGGCCCGGCCCTGTTTTATCCGATACATTAAAACATTGAATAAATTCTTGGTATCCCGGCGCTTCCTTCGGATGATTTGAAGGCAGGTTGTCCTTCCATTTTTTAAACTTGCCATCTTCGTAATTCGGGTGCAGAAGGTATTCATAAATGGTTTTTTTGAGCATTTTGATGTTTTCTGGTCGATGGTCGACTATATCCCGAAGGATGTAGTTGATATGTTCTTCAAGGTCTCTGACGATCCGTATTCCCGAGGCAAAGCCGCTGGGCGGGTTCAGCGGTTCAACACCGAGTTTTATTAATCCTTCAAACAGTCCGGGAGAGGAGATACGCTGTGGAATATATACGGCATCGGGCATTCCCCAGATATATTTCTCCTCCTCCCCTTTACTCCATCCGTAATACAAAAAGTCTGCCAGGGGTACCAGCGAGTTGGTGGTGGCAACCTCAAATACAAAGCTGCCGCTGAAATGATCGCGCAGTATGTAATAGACCAGATGTTCCTTTTTGGTTCTCTGATAATTACCAATGTTTACTTCGATGGGTTTCTCTTGATAATGTAACATTCCGTTTTTCAAGACGTAAAAATGCCTGGACACCGAAACCAGCAACTGGTGTAACTGGTTTGAATGTTCTGTGATATACCGAAGGTACATGTATTATTTCCCCTCCACAATTTGCATAACTTTCAATATCGTCTTTCCCGGATAGCAAAAATAGACGGATTAAAACGTCGCCCGGGCGCGCGGATCAAAGCTGCAATTTAGCCCGCCCGTTCTCAGGATACCCTTTGGCCATTTAAATTTAAAGTTCGACAACGGGGCGTCCTCCCCTACCGAATTCCTTTTGAAATTTTGGTTTCTTAATATGCAGGCATTGACTGCAGGTGTCCGCCCTGATACTCGGCGCCGCTTACCAGTTGCTTGCCCTGCCGGTGAGCGGCCACGCTATCATCGGCACCAAGTTAGCCGCGGTAAGTACGATAATTACTAAAACAACAGGAGCCTCGTTCAGACGCGCGTCCTATCTCCTGCCGCCGTATATCGTGAACACCCCGTACTTGTAAAAACAGTCAACCTCTTTAAAACCGGTGGATTTCAAGGCGTTCAACTGGCTGTCCAAAGTATCCGGTTTATTATCCGCATCATTTTTGTACCTTCGGATGATGTCATCGTAATAGTCGCCTTCGATGCCCAAAAGGATTTTTCTTTCTTCAATCCATTCTCTCCACAGCGAAAGATACCATTGTTCAAGAACCTCCGCCGGCGCAAGGATAACATCGATATTTAAGAAGTACCCGCCGGAGTTTAGATGATGATACACGCTCCTGAACAGAGCGGTTTTCTCATTCATGGTTAAATGATGTATCGCCAGCGAGGAGACGATAAAATCAAAACTCTGGTTCAGGATGTCTTTATTAAGAATCTCCTGAAAGCTTGCCTTAATAGAACAGACGTTTTTGAAACCTTTCAGCCGCTCCCTGGCTCTATTTAACATGTCCCCAGAACCATCCACCAGCGTCGCTACTATAGCGCCGTCAATTTTCAGCAACTCGTGGATAACAACCCCGTCGCCGCACCCGAGGTCAAGAACGTTGCACCCCGGCTTGCCGTCCAGAAAGTGTTTGTAGAAGGACCTTAATATCGCAAACATTCTCCTTCGTTCTACAACATAAACATCCGCATTCTCTACGTATTCCTGCGAGAACGCGGCCTTCGCCCATTGAGACTTGCAGAATTCCGTCACGTTTCAACTCCTTCCCCGTGCTGCTCAACCGATTTTCCTCACGCCCCCACATGTAATCCCCTCGCCCCGCCCCCGCTGCCCCCGGCGGGCTTTTCTTAAAACCGCCGGGTCCTACAGGAACCGCAGTGAAGCGGCGATCTCCCTGATATGGTATTTGTCGGCGTAAAGGATAAAATAGTCGTACCTTTCCCGCCCGATGGTCACCCGTCGCGGGTATTTCACCACCAGGCAGGCCTGCCTCTTCATTTCCGGCAGTTGGTCGGGCGAGGGGAAAACAAAATAACCTGGCCCGTCGTACAGCAGCACCTTCTCCAGCCCGGGATTCTTCCCGTACGGCATAAGCTTGTGGAAAGCCTCGTTCCTGGCCGCTTCTCCAGCGACCAGCCTTTGCCGTTCATCGCGTTCACCATGAAGAAACCGTCCTCGCCTTCATAACGCAGGGAAACTCCGCCCGCGCGGCCGTAGTCGTGGCACGGCCGCCAGCGGGCGGGGTAGACGTGCGTGACAGGGGACAGTCCCCTGTCACAGCGCGGTCGGCTCCATCGAATTGTTAGCCTGCCCTATTTGCGTTATGCACTGTTACATGGTCATTTCTACGATGGCTTATATTCACCTGTCTCTTCCAAAAGATGTTGCTGTACTGCCACTTGGGGGATAATCACTCCCTTTGCGCCTTCAGCAATAAGCTTGCTATACAAAAACTTCGCAATATCCTCCTCGGCCCCGCTAAGAAAGCGGAACGCTGAAGCAGCAAGGTAAGACTGATCAATTTCAAAAGCAATCCATCTTCGCCCCCAAGCCTCTGCCACTGCACCTGTAGTGTTGGAACCAGCAAAAATGTCTAAAACAGTATCCCCTACATCACTAAGAAAATGGATGAAAAACTCAGGCAGCCTCTCAGGAAACCTGGCTGGGTGACCAGCGACACCAACAATTTGGCAGCATCTGAGATACTGCGAGTTGCTCTCAGTGTTCGGAATTTGGAGCAAGTTTGGTGGAATTGCCCCACCCTTATCCTCTGCAAATCGGTTGCTGATGTCGTGTCCAGACGGTCTCTTCTTGGGCGAATAATATTTCTCGCTATTCTGAAGTAGAAGTTTCATTCACTCAGAATAGGGTACCAAGACCTTTCTGATATCAGCTTTGGGAAAGTCCGTCTTAGAGAACCACCAGATGGTATTGACGGCATCCTTTGCGCGAATCTTGCGTTTGTTCACCCACTCGGGGTTGTCATCGGGTTGTCATCGGGCTTTAAAATATTCATTGTAACTGCTCCATGGATATGATTCTGCGCTGCTTATGCCTGCCTTCTCCGGATTTTGATGAACGTACCGAATAACCCCAATTAAATAGGCGTCGTCTTCAACACTTTCGATCCGGTACCGGTCTTGAAATACATGCCCTATCCTTTTGTATTTCTTATTAACTCAACTTTCGCAGTAACAAACAGCCAGCCGTTCCTTGAAAAATGAAGGCAGACCGCTGATCAAGTAGTCGATCAGCTTGCGGATCTCCGCTTCTGCCAATTGCAGGTGCTCCTGTAGGAACTG
>JBFMBL010000070.1:0-8205 GCA_040755195.1 Bacillota bacterium | reverse complement strand
TTTGCAGCGGTCTACCAGGCCGGTGAACGGCGGCTGGTGTTACTCCCTGCCCCTCAGTGGGGCCGCTTAAGACCGAAGGGAGGTGTGAGTTTAATGCGTCAGTATGAGACGATGTACATCTTGCGTCCGGGAATCGAGGAAGAGGCTTTGACCGAGACGGTGGAACGGTTTAAAGCGGTTGTCGAGGAACAAGGCGGCGCCGTTGACCGCATCGATCGGTGGGGGAAGCGCCGGCTGGCATACGACATCGATAAGGAACGGGAAGGCCAGTACGTGTTGATGCACCTTAAAGCGGAGGCCCCGGCGGTAAAAGAACTCGACCGGATGTTTAAAATCTCGGGAGATGTACTCCGCCATATCATCATCCGCAGAGATTAGGGAGGCGGGGGTATGCTGAACCGCATAATTCTGATCGGGCGTCTGGTGCGCGACCCGGAACTGCGTTACACACCCGGCGGGGCCGCGGTGGCAAGTTTTACACTTGCTGTTGATCGCCCTTTTTTAGGGAAACAAGGGGAAAGGCAGACCGATTTTATTGACATAGTTGTATGGCAGAAACAGGCCGAGATCTGCCACCGCAACCTGACTAAAGGGCGCCTGGTTGCCATCGAGGGACGGCTTCAGATCCGCTCTTACGCCGACAGCCAGGGCGTTCGGCGCAAGGCTGCAGAGGTGGTTGCGGACGCGGTGCGGTTCCTCGACCGTCCGCGGGAAGGGGAACGCCCCCCGGACGCCGAGCCCCGCGGCAAAATGGACGATGATTACCAGGAGCCGTTCGGGCAGGCGGTTGACTTTTCTGAGGACGACATCCCCTTTTAAGAGGATTTAAGACTTCACTACGAGCATTTTGGGGAAAGGAGGTTGCGAGTTGAAGCGCGAACGCAACCGTGGCCGGCGAAAGAAAAAAATCTGCAGCTTCTGTGTGGAAAAAATAGCGGAAGCAGATTATAAAGACATCACACGACTCAAAAAATACGTAACCGAACGGGGGAAGGTTTTGCCCCGCCGTATTTCCGGGAATTGTGCCCGCCACCAGCGGACCTTGACCCTGGCGATAAAGCGCGCCAGGATTATGGCTTTATTGCCTTTTGTAACCGATTAGAAGACGGTTGATATTACGTCGTAAGCGAGGCCTGGCGACCTGAAGGGGAGTGCCGGGCCTTTTTGTCTTTCGGAGAGATCGATGTAAACGAGAAGGTAACAATGCCGCATTTGGCGAAAATATTCAGAGTAGGGTCGAGTTTGGTCTTTTAGGAGGGGTTTGATGCAGGTTATTCTGCTAAAGGATGTTCCGTCTCTGGGCAAGGCAGGCGATGTGGTCATGGTGGCGGAGGGGTATGCCCGAAACTATTTGATCCCGAGGAAATTAGCCGAACCGGCATCGGAAAAAAGGCTGGCGGAATTAGGACGGATTCGCCGGCAGCGGGAAAAGAAAGCCGTGGTTATGGCTAATCGCGCGGAACAGACAGCTTCGCGTCTCAGGGGGTTGAGCGTTTCGATTCCGGTAAAGGTTGGGGGAGGGGGACGGCTCTTCGGGGCGGTGACCGCAAAGGACATCGCCGCCGTTCTGGACAATTCTTTCGGTTTAAAACTTGACAAGAAACAGATAGTACTTGAAACGCCTCTTAAGGAAATCGGTTCTTACAACATTACGGCAAGGATTGCGCCCGGGGTAACCGCGGAATTCAAGGTTCAAGTCGTTCCTGAATAGGAGGGGTTGCAGTGAGTCTCGCGACGGAAACGCCGGCGCGGCAAACACCCCAGAATATCGATGCCGAGCAGGCGGTCCTCGGGGCGGTTATTTTGGATCCGGAAGTGATACACCGGGTAGTGGATCTGGTGCGTCCGGAAGAGTTTTACCAGGAGTCGCACCGGCTTATTTTCGAAACGATGCTTGATCTAGACGATGCCGGCACGCCCATAGACATCATCACACTCGTGGAAGGGTTGCGACAGAAAGGGCACCTGGAGCGCGCGGGGGGAGCAAGCTACATTGCCGCCCTGGCGGACGTGGTTCCTACGACCGCGCACACGGAACACTATGCCCGCCTTGTAGCGGAAAAGGCTCTTTTGCGTACACTAATTCAGGTGTCTACGCGCATACGGGATCTTGGATATGAGGCCGAGGCGGACCCCAACCACCTGCTGAACGAGGCGGAGCGCCTGATTCTAGGCCTGGCCCAGGCTAAAGGCATGTCGTCCTTCGCTTCTATCAAAAGCATTCTCGAGGCGGCGCTCAAGCATATTGAAGACGTTTACAAGACTCAGGGACAGATGCTCGGCCAATCCACCAAATTCACCGAACTCGACAGGCTTCTCAGCGGCCTGTGGCCGCAAGACCTGATCATTTTGGCTTCCAGGCCGAGCATGGGGAAAACCTCTCTCGCGTTGTCCATCGCCCTCAACGTGGCAAAAAGCGAGGTGCCGGTGGGGTTTTTCAGCCTGGAAATGTCAAAGGAACAACTCGTGCAGCGCTTGCTGGCGGCCGAAGCCAAAGTCGACCATAAACGGCTTAGAACGGCTCAGTTGGAGGATGAAGACTGGCAGAAACTCACCGAGGCGGCAGACAGGATTTCCGCGGCGCCCGTCTACATCGACGATACCCCGGCGTTGAGCGCCCGGGAGATACGGGCGCGGGCAAAACGGTTAAAAGCCGAACGCGGACTTGGACTGATCGTGATTGATTATCTTCAGCTGATGCAGTCCGCGAGACGGACGGAAAACCGGCAACAGGAGATAGCGGATATATCGAGGTCTCTTAAAGGCCTGGCCAAGGAGCTTGACGTCCCGGTGCTGGCGCTTTCCCAGCTCAGCCGGGCGGTGGAGCAGCGCCAGGAAAAGAGGCCCGTGATGTCCGACCTGCGGGAAAGCGGGTCTCTCGAGCAGGATGCCGACGTAATTATGTTCATCTACCGTGAGGAGTATTATCGTAAGGAAACCGAGAAAAAGGGAATCGCCGAGGTTATCGTTGCCAAGCAAAGAAACGGACCGGTGGGCTCAGTTGAACTTGCTTTTCTGAAAGACTTCGCCTGTTTTGTCAATCTTGCCTGGGAGTTTTAGTCTTCGTTGATCAGCCGGTTAAGTAGGAGTTCGTTAGAACTGGCTATGGTTGACATCACCCGGGTTTTTTAATATACTCTGTTGGGCTTTATGGACGTCCGGGATGCCGGTTGAAACGGTTTAAGTTCTTCTGAATTTCAGATTTATAGAGGGGTAAGCTTTGGGCGAAAAAGCATACGACGTAATCATCGTAGGGGCCGGTCCGTCCGGAATCTTTACCGCGCTCGAAATCGTCAGGCGCGCACCGGAGCTTAAGGTGTTGATCCTCGATAAAGGCCGGGATATAAAGGATCGTCTTTGCATTTCCAAGGAAGATGGCGGTCTTTGCCGGCACTGCGCTCCCTGCGCCACCGTTTGCGGCTGGGGAGGAGCCGGCGCTTTCAGCGACGGGAAACTCACTCTTTCCCCCGAGGTCGGAGGAACCCTCGGGGAGTATATCAGCGCGGAATACCTTGAGGATCTGATTAACTACGTTGACGGCGTTTATAAGGAGTTCGGCGCGCCCCCCGAGGTTTATGGAACCGGAAGGGAAGAGGAATACGAGGAAATACTGCGGAAGGCCGTACTGGCCGGTTTAAGGGTAATACCGGTGCCGATAAGACACCTCGGAACGGGACGCTGTGCCGAAATCCTTGCGCAAATGAAGGAATATCTGGCGCCGCGGGTTGAGATCAGGATGGAGTATCCGGTAAATACCGTGCTCTCGGCCAAAGGCCGGGTCCAGGGTATTAAAACCACCTCCGGCGAAGTCTTGACCGGTAAATACGTGGTTGTCGCTCCAGGGCGCGAAGGGGCGGCCTGGCTGCGGCGGGAGGCCAAACGCCTCCGGCTGGAAATGGCGGTTAACCCTGTGGATATCGGCGTCAGGGTGGAAGTGCCCGCCGCGGTAATGGAAAGAATTACGGCGCTCTTCTATGAATTCAAATGCGTCTATTATTCCAAAACCTTTGAAGACAAGGTGCGCACCTTCTGTATGAATCCCAGCGGCGAGGTCGTAATGGAAAACAGCGACGGTGTGATCACGGTTAACGGGCACACCCACGCATACAGGAAGACCGGCAACACCAACTTCGCGGTGCTGGTCAGCAAGACTTTCACCGAGCCTTTCCGGGAACCGATCGCGTACGGGCGGCACATCGCCAGCCTGGCCAACCTTCTTAGTAATGGTGTTATTGTGCAGCGTCTCGGGGACCTTATGGCCGGGCACCGTTCGAATGTGGAACGGCTTGCTCGGGGACTGGTAAGGCCTACCCTCGCCGAGGCCACGCCCGGTGACCTCAGCCTTGTTTTCCCATACCGGCACCTCGTGGGTATCGTCGAGATGCTGCAGGCTTTAGACAGGGTGGCTCCGGGAGTGTACTCGCGGCATACGCTGTTATACGGCGCGGAGGTGAAGTTTTATTCCTCGCGGCTGAAGCTGAATGCCGTACTGGAAAGCGAGATCCAAAACCTTTTTGCCGCCGGCGACGGTGCCGGAGTAACAAGGGGGCTGGTTCAGGCATCGGCTTCCGGGGTGGTTGTGGCGCAGGAAATTTTAAGGCGACTTGGGGGTAAATAAAAGTGGCAACGGTTTTGTTGGTCGGTGCTCAGTGGGGTGACGAAGGTAAGGGAAAAGTGACCGACTTTCTCGCGGCTCAGGCGGATCTCATCGTCCGGTATCAGGGAGGTAACAACGCCGGCCATACCGTGGTTGTGGGGGAAGAAGAGTTTAAACTGCACCTTATTCCCTCCGGGATTCTTTACCCGGAAAAAACCTGCATCATCGGAAACGGCGTGGTGATTGATCCGGCTGTTCTGGTCGGGGAAATCAGAGCGCTTGAGGAGCGGGGGGTGAGGATGGCAAGTCTTTACATCAGCGAGCGCGCCCACCTCATCTTTCCCTACCACCGGCGCTGGGACGTGGTTGAAGAGGAGCGCAAAGGGAAGGCGCGGATCGGGACCACCGGGCGGGGGATAGGGCCTGCATATACGGATAAAGCGGCGCGGACGGGAATCCGGATGGTGGACCTGATCGACCGGGAAGCCTTCAGTGCATTGTTAAAGAAAAACATCGAGCATAAGAACGCCTTCTTCGAGCAGGTATACAAAGCCAAAGGGGTATCATACTCGGATATTCTGGCTGATTTCGAGGAATATGCGGCAATCCTTGGTAAGTATGTCGCGGATACGGCCTTGATGATCCACCAGGCGATTTCCTCCGGGCAAAACGTTTTGTTCGAGGGAGCTCAAGGCACGCTTCTAGACATAGACCACGGCACCTATCCCTTTGTCACCTCCTCGAACCCCACGGCCGGGGGGGCCTGTTCCGGTTCCGGGATCGGCCCCCGGGCGATAAATACGGTGATCGGTATCGCCAAGGCTTATACGACGAGGGTTGGCGAAGGGCCATTCCCGACCGAGCTTTATGATAGTCTCGGCGAAGAAATACGGCAGAAGGGCAGGGAGTTCGGCACTACAACAGGAAGACCGAGACGCTGCGGCTGGTTCGACGCGGTGATTTCACGCTATGCGACCCGGGTAAACGGGCTCGATTATCTTTGCATAACCAAACTGGACGTCCTTACCGGCATTCCGACGCTTAAGATCTGCCGCGGGTATAGCTACAAGGGAAGAGAGATAAACGAATTCCCCGCCAGCCTTAACTTTTTAAGCGAATGCGAGCCGGTCTATGAGGAGCTGCCGGGCTGGAAAGAGGACCTCGGCGGAGCGAGAAGGTTGGATGACCTGCCGAAAGAAGCACGCAACTACCTTGAAAGACTGTCGGCGCTCAGCGGCGTGCCTGTTGCAATGGTTGGTGTGGGCACGCGCCGGGAACAGACGATCGTCTGCAAGGATGTTTTTTAACATCGCGGTCAAAAGGCTAACGTTCAAGTTTTTATGACCAATGTTCGATGATATTAACAAGCAGGAATATACCGGAAACAAACGGGAGGTGCCCTTCTATACATATAAGTCCCATCCGTATTAACGGGCAAAGTGACTAGCAGCGGTGCGCGCCGGAGCCGTTTTCTTTAGTGTTGACAGCGCTTCGGGCGTTAGGTAAAATAAATCTCGTGGATGCTATACGGCCCCATGGTCAAGTGGACTAAGACACCGGTCTTTCAAGCCGGTAACCCGGGTTCGAATCCCGGTGGGGTCACCAAATGAGAAATGTGAAGTGAGAGGTGCGAGGTTGGAACAGAAGACGGAATTCGCCAAAGTGAATTCCTGCAAACATTCTAACTTCCAACATCCCACCTCCCACATCCTGATTTGCGGGTGTAGCTCAACGGTAGAGCACCAGCTTCCCAAGCTGGGGGTTGCGGGTTCGAGCCCCGTCGCCCGCTCCAGGTTTAGTAAGGGTTTTAGGGTTAACTACAAAAGTGATTTCACTGCTCCTTCATAATTATCCGAAGGGCTTTTTATTTTCTCCCCCTAAATGCGATTAAGCATGTAACTATCACTTTCCTCTTCATGAAGGCAATAATGCAATCTAAGGTATAAAACCATAGAATTTAAATTAATTTTTTTAAAAAACTATTTTTGACTTTCGTTTCTTAAGGTGTATGCAAACCAAGATACCCCCCGGCTGAGACCCAACCCTTCCACAATCGCCTACAGGCCGCTTAAAACATTCCGGACGATGAAAGACACGTCCTTTTAATTAGAAGCCGCTTCCAGCCAATCCTGGAGCGGAGCCTTAACCTTTCTTCTTTTCGTCATCCGGGATATATACCGTCAAGTCACCTGACTGACAGTTAAGGGCATGGCAAAGGGTGTTTAAAGTATCAAAATCTAACTGCCTCACCGTTCACGCCAAAGTGCTGTAAGGATCGAAATTATGATAGTCATGCTGTTACTGTGGTAACAGAGCGGGATAAGCGGCGAGGAGAAAAAGACACACCCTAGCCGCGCTTGGTTCAAGAACCGGTGTTTTTTAACAACAACCATTTGTACTAACTGTATTAACTGTACTAACTTTACTTATTTTAGGCCTGCGAGAAGCAGGCGTGTCGTGGACGGAGAGTCTGGGATGATAAGAGAAGTCTGCAGCCGTCTTAAGAACCGATAAAGTGATATTCGCCCCATTCACGAAAGTCTCGGTTTTGCGGCCGGGGTTTCCTTACTTTAAGTGCCGTTGTGGCTCAAGCCGGCGGACAGGAATTGTTTATCCTCGGATTGTGACAGCCTGATGGAATGGAATACTAATGAACGACGGGAGTATTGTTTTGCAGTATTTGTATCGTCTATAATCTTTTTAACAGCACCGGTGTCTTTGGAGGACGGTGTAATAACTAGGACCTGAATGGCGGGGGATTCTATTCCCTCATGTTGCAAGCCGGGAAAACCCTTTAGCGGCGCGGTATCCTAAAATAACAGACCGGGGTACTTAAGGAGGAGAGAGCCTTGTTCGTTCGCGACTGCATGACCGCCAACCCGATTACCATCTCGAAGGATACACCCATTTTCCAGGCGCTCGAGATTATTCGCAACCAGAATATACGCCACCTTCCCGTCGTCAAGGACGCAAAGCTCATCGGCCTGGTTACCGAAAGGGGGCTCCTCCGGGTTTCTCCTTCACCGGCAACGACTCTCAGCGTATATGAACTAAATTATATCCTTACTAAGGTAACGGTGGCTGAGGCGTTAATAAAAAACCCCATTGTCGTAGCTCCCGATCTCCCCATAGAAGAAGCGGCGCTTTTGATGCGTGACCGTAAGGTGGGGTGCCTGCCGGTGGTGGAAGGAAGTAAACTGGTCGGCATTATTACCCAAACCGATATGGTCGAGACTTTGGTCCGGCTTTTCGGGTTGCGCAAGGCGGGTTCAAGGATCGTGGTCGAGGCCGTTGACAGAATCGGGGTTCTGCACGAGATTACCGAGTTGTGCAACGAAAGAGGGATCAACATCCGCAGCCTGGCAACCTTTGAGCGCGAACCCGGGGTCTACCACCTGACCTTCAGGCTGGGGGTTCCGGATGCGCAGGTGCTGGGGGCGGAGCTTGAAAAAATGGGCTATAAAGTGATATCTATGAGTTAGGGGGGGGAGCATGGGAAAGCATATCAAAACGGTAGTGAAGGGGAGAAAACCACGTACGGGTGGTTGCGGCGAGTGCCAGGCCTCCTGCCAATCGGCGTGCAAAACATCCTGCACGGTAGGGAACCA
>JBFMBL010000069.1:0-8664 GCA_040755195.1 Bacillota bacterium | reverse complement strand
TGGCGCACTCTTTTATGCATAGCAGCGGGTACCCGTGACATTATGCGGCGGGCTTCCTCCAAATCGGCTCCGGCAACGCTTTGTTTGCAAAACTCCAGGAGAGTTTCGGTTTCATTTTCTTCCGCAAGCGGTTTCAGTACCAGTGAACGGTCACAAATATGTTTTTTAACGGCGGCCTGTTGAAGTGATATTAACATCTGTGGCTGTTGTGATATAATTTTAGCAAAAATACAGGTTGGTTTTAATATGCCGACAATTTTGAGGCAAGGGCCGTACAGGTTCTTTTTCTTTAGCAGGGAAACATTAGAACCGCCGCATATTCACATAGAAGCCGGAGATAATTATGTAAAATTTTGGCTGGATCCTGTTTCGGTTGCATCTTCTTTTGGGTTTAAGGCGCATGAATTAAGGAAAATTGGTAAAATTGTGGAGGAAAAATGTGATCTCTTCAGGAGGGCTTGGGATGAATACTTTAAATAATCAGCAGGCGCCATTGGTTGCTCTCGATGTCTGGTTTGAAAACGACCTGCTCTGTGTAAGGTTGAGTGACGGAAGAGAAATAGGTGTGCCGGTCGAATGGTTTCCCCGGCTGAAAAATACTACCGCGAAGGAGCGGGCAAACTGGAGGTTTATCGGCCGGGGAATCGGTATTCGCTGGGATGATCTTGATGAAGACATTCCCGTGGGAAGCCTGGTGTGCCCGGAATTATATCCCCTCCGTGCTTTTATCCCTGAAGAGCACAAAAACTCCGATTGATGTCAATATCGCCCATCACCGGCAGAGGGTGCTTGATTTAAGCCCCGGTAGGACAAGATGAAACCGATTTAAAACAAGATGAAACCGCTTCTTCAACTGGTTCTATATTCCTTCTCCAGCGCCTCGGCGAGCCAGAGTTGAATCAGCGTCTGGTATGGGATTCCTTTCCTTTGCGCGACCCGTCTGATCTTCGCCAGGTGAGGCGCGGAGATGCGGATGGTGATCACTTCCTTGCGCTCGCGGCGCCGGCGCAGCTTTTCCGCGAGTTCCGGAGCGAGCACGAGTTCCTCGGGTTCGGTTTCCTCCAACAGCTCCACCGTGTCGTGCGTATCGAAGAAAGCACGTGCCTCTTCCTCGTCTTTGAGTTCTGGAATCCGTCTTTTTTCGGCCACGTTATTTCACCCCTGTATTTTAGAATATGATTTGAGAGCGGTAATGACGCCGCTCGGCCTGATTCATATCCCGCGCGGTAATTACGCGGGCGAAGCCCCTTTTTTTAAGAATGAATACAACCAAAAGATACCTTCCGGCAACCGTCCGTCCGTAAGCCAAACGGTAACCCTGGCACGTTTTGCGGATCAATACCTCCTCTGGGAACCCAAAGATCTCTTCCACTTCTTCCGGGGATACGTTATGTTTCATAATGTGCTGCACGTTTCCGTTCGGTTGCTCTTCCGGGTCCCATTCGAAGTCCCGGATAAAGAAGTTCATTGCGCATCACCTTAAGAAGATTTTAAGGGTTTGTAAATATAATGTCAATACTTAGCCCTGGCTGCGGTGGCGCTTTTCGAGGCGTGAATACATTTTTTAATGGTGGTTTGCCGGGGTAACTTGGGCCGGCTTTTCTGGCGTTGTATCCCGTCCGGACGGGGTATGGTATAATAAAACTCAAATAAGGCAGTCACAGGGGGAAACGTTGGAGGATGCTTTGGCCAACCTAAAGGAAGCACTGGAACTTTACTTTGAGGATGCCGAGGAACCGGTGGCGACAGAAACACCGATTATAGCGCCTTTAGAAGTAGAGATTGCTTTATGAGCCAATTGCCCGTTCTATGTTCCCCTGCATAATGAGCTTGCCTTCGGTATGCTCCGCTCTATTTTACGGCAGGCTGGATTGACGGTGAAAGAATTGGAGGATTTATTGAAATAAAGCATGAGCTTGACGAAAACTATTAGGGAGGGTTTCGCGTGTGCGGCAAAGTTGAATTCACGGCCGAAATCTTTAGGGAAGACGAGGTATACGTTGCCCTGTGTCCGGAACTGAACGTTTCGAGTTTCGGCGACTCGGTTGATAAGGCTAAAAAATCATTGGTCGAAGCGGTTGCGGCTTTTTTGGAAGGGTGCAAAGCGATGGGCACGCTTGAGGAGGTTCTTGAAGAAGCGGGATTCCTTCAAAGGGGCGAAGCATGGCTACCTCGTGAAGCTATAGCCAAAGATAGGCTCACTGTTTCGGCGTAAACTAACCAAACCCGGCGCTAAACGCCCCCTTGTCATTAAGACCAGTCCACGGCTCGTGCCCGTAACGCATATCCGCACTAATATGGTTACGGCCGGCATGAGCAGGGAACGCTATTTTGAAATCCTCGATCTGTTGGACTAAATAGCCGGGATGCGGGCATAAGCAAGGCAGGCTTTTATATCCTCCGGTTCAAGGTCGGGGTAGTCTGCCAGTATTTCTTGGGTCGTTACCCCTTGCTCTAAAAGGCCCAGGATGTTTTCCACCTTAATGCGCATCCCGCGGATGATCGGTTTGCCGCCGAAGATAGCTGGGTTAACCGTTATCCTGCGGAGCAAGTCCTGATTGTTCAAGGATTAATTTTCCCCTCCTATTACCGGCAGAGGGTGTTTAAGTTTCAGTCCCAAAAGAATCACTCCTCTAAGGTGGAACGTAATTCCCTTTCACATTCCCGTAACGTATTACCAAGGGCTATAACGCCCGGGCAAGACTGGATGCGCCCGGCGAAGGTCCCGTCATCCAGCTTATCATAAACGGCTTGCGCCATGCCCTGCTCAATATAGTCGGTTAGGATAAAGGAAGCCATTGTGCACCTCCTGGCTTTTTACGTAATTAGGATGAAACCGCTTCCTTATCATTCACTACGGTAGAGAAAGAACGTAGAAGAAAATCCTTTGCGTCGAAAATCTCCAGAAGAACCGGTTCTCCGTCCGCTGCAAAGTGCATAATGATTTGTCCGGCCTCTTCGGCGTAATCGATCGGTTTGTCCGAAAGTTCTATTAAAAGCGCGTCCACGTCCCGGCTGTACTTAATTCCTTTCATACCTTGACCTCCTTCCGGGATAGACTGTTATTACCAGTATTTCACCGCTTCTTTCTTCGTAAACCGCCCGCAACACATGGCTTTCGTCGTAAGCCTTCTGGGCGATTTTGCGCTGTCTGTATCCTGATTCAACTTTATCGGGTGACTTAATGCATTCTTCGATGAAAGTATGGTCTACGTGGAACCCGTGACGTTTCAAAAGGATGATCTTTGTACTTGCATGCTCGGAATACCTTATGCGACGCATAAACTCACCTTAGCGTATTGATAGTATCATTATACCATAAGGCAGGTCTACATTTCGGATAATCCGTCTCCATTCTGGATTCTGTCCAGCACTCAATCCGTCATTCGGCAAGATGCCGGTAAACGGTTTCTTCGCGTTCGGAAAAGAAACGTATCTTTATATCAGAGTTGAGTGCTGGATGACTTCTGAATTCGGACCCGGAACTCGTACCTGATAGTACAAAAAAATTTTTTCTTTCCCCGGAACTTTTTTTGTCCCGACGGTGTCTAACCAGTCAAGTAACCGGAGGAAAACGCACCATCTGTAGAAGGAATTCAGCAAAAAAAGAAGAATAATCCTCATTCGGTTACCAAAAGTCTTTAAATTTTAGAGGCGACCCAGCACTCAACCAATCATCTGTGGAATAAACTCGGGATCGGAGTGAAAGGTTGTTAAAAGCTTTATGATCCTTAACGGTGAATTGAGTGCTGGGTCACCTCCGACAAAGGAGGGATGACCAGGAAGCTTTTCGGCCGCCGGGCCGGAGCGAGGGAAAAGGCGGGCAAAGCCCGGCCTAGGTCCCTGAATACCTCAGAAGAAGCTCTTTTATAACCGGTTAACCAGAGATCATTATCAACACTAATTTCAGGAGGGAAAAAGCTTGATCAAAATTCGCAGAAAATGGCTCAGCATTCTGCTGACGCTGGCGATGCTGTCGACGCTGCTGCTCCCGCTGGCGGGACCGGCGAGCGCGTCGACAAGCAACACGGCGCTGACCGTTCCCAACATCTCTACCGGTACAGCGAAAACCCTGGGCACCATGTCCATTGTTGAAAGTACGCCTGGCTCCATAGAGGAAGGGCAGGTGTTTACGTTGACCCTGCTGAACGGCGCTAAGCTGACAAGCGGCGTGTCCTGGCAGGTTTACGACACCGGTTTTAACCCGGCCGGCACCACCACCGGTGCGTTCGTGTACGCCCCGGATGCGGTAGGCGACGACAGCAACAGAATTACAGATCTGGTGCTGGTAAGTTCAAACGAGTATTCGGCTACCGTTAAGGTTAACGCGATTAATTCGGCCAACGATAAAGGTATCCTCCGCGTGTACTTCAAGCAATCGGTAGACGTTTCCAATTCCGGAGATGTCAGTGTTGATATCGCTGCGCCGTCCACCGGCTTCAGCGAAGGTTCAGTGGTAGTGGCGCATGCGGTGGGCGCAGGCACCACAGCCAGCGCGATCAGCACCAAGACCGTCGGTTCGGGTACCGGCAAGACCCTTGGAACCTTGCGGATACAGGAGAACTCGGTAGGCGCTTTGGAAATTGCGTCGACAAGTTCGAATACGATCAAAATAACGGCCCCGGTCGGCTTCAAGATTACCTCCGTCAGCGGGCTTACTTACACCGGCTTCCCTACCGGCACGTATGTGGTTGATGTTGCGCTCAGCAGCCCGAATGATCGTTACGCTTACATTAAGGTTGAGAAAAAGAGTACCACTTACCCGGGCATGATCCAGTTCGCCCCCGTGGTTTCGATTGACTCCAGCGAGGCGACAATGGGCGATATCACCTTCAGCGTCGGCGGGACCAACCCCGGCGTTACCTCGGCGGACGTTAAGCTCGGCACTTACGGCGACTATGGCGCGACGGTGACCGCGGACACGGCTACGGAGATCCTCGCCGCCAAGGCGGCCGACCAGAAGATAGCCAAGATTACGATCAAGGAAGCATTGGCGGGCAGCATCATCAACGGCCGCACCCTTAAGCTGACCCTTAACGGGGACGCCAAGTGGGTCGATTACCCGACGCCGAACTACGCGGAAGGCACCAGCGGCTTCTTAGGTTCTGCGTCTATTACCACGGACGGGAAGACCCTCGAGTACACCGTGAGCCCTGCGACCACTTCGGCGGCCAAGGTTGAGTTCAAGAACTTCACGGTTAAGACCTCGGCTGCGATGAGCGGCGACCTCAAGGTGACGGTCGGCGGGACCGCCGGCGTATCCGGCGAGGTGACGGTCGCCACCGTGAAACCGCGGGTAACCGGCGCTGCGGCCAGCACGCCCGACGTGATCATCGGCCAGCAGGACCAGACTGCCGGCGAGTTCACCATCACCGAGGCCAAGGCAGAAGCGATTAAGAAGATCACCGGCGAAACTGACCTGAAGGTTGTTGCCCCGAGCGGTATTGAATGGGCGGTAACGCCGACGGTAGCGGTTTACGAGGGCGACCTGCAGATCGACACCGTTTCCAAGAGCGGCGGTACGGTCAGCATCGATCTCAAGACCGTAGGCAGCAAGCCCAGTACGCTGAAGTTCTCGAACGTCAAGCTGACCGTGGACCGCACCGTCCCGGTAGGCGCGGTTGAGCTCAAGATTCAGGGTGCCGGCATCAACGACACCACTGCCGACTGGCCGGATGCGACAACAGTCGCGAAGGTCAAGGTAGCCAACTGCGTCACCCCGGCGCCGACGGAGACCAAAGGAACCGCAGTCTTCAAGATCGGCGACGCGAAGTACACCATGAACGGCGTGGAAACGACGATGGACGCTGCGGCATACGTTGAGAACGGCCGGACCTTTGTGCCGCTCCGGTATGTGGCCTACGCTGCGGGTGTCTCCGCTGAGAACATCCTGTACGCCAACGGCAAGGTCACCATCATCAAGGGCGACAAGGTCATTCAGCTCACCATCGGTTCCACCACGATGGTCATCAACGGCATCTCGATCACCATGGACGTTCCGGCTGTTGTGAAGAGCGGGCGGACCATGCTGCCGGTGCGCTGGGTTGCCCAGGCGCTCGGCTGCTCCGTGACATACGATGAAACGGCCCAGACCGTAACCGTTCAATAAGCAACTTCTTTAAGTCGACCCTGAGAAACCCGGGGCGGAAACGCTCCGGGTTTCTTTTTGTCTTGAAAGCAACAGGTATCTGAGGTTAAAATTAGGTAACCGATAAAAGTAGTTTTAGCAGGAGGGTATTATCGTGTCGCACAGATTGAAAGGTCTAATTCTCTTATCTTTGTTATCCGTACTGGTGCTGGCGGCAGGGGTCTTTCCGGCGAATGCGGCAATCGTGGTGACAATTGACGGTCAGCCTTTGAGCTTCGGCGTGGATGCGTCCCCGCAGATAGTTCAAGGTCGCACGCTGGTTCCCCTGCGGGCAATTTTTGAGGCGCTCGGGGCGCAGGTGGAGTGGCAGGAATCCACCAGGACGGTAGTCGGTACAAAAGGCGGCACGACGATAGTATTGCGTGTTGGACAGCGCGAGGCCTTAAAGGGCACCGAAAGAATAACCCTTGATGTACCGGCGATGATAATCAGCGGCAGGACCATGGTGCCGCTGCGGTTTGTGAGTGAAGCGCTGGGCACGTCTGTAAGCTGGGATGGGGAGCACCAGACGGTGAGCATCTCGACTCAGTCGGTGCAACCAACAACGACGGAGAGTCCGAAGGCGGAAGGCTACTTTACTCCAGGAACGCGCCTCGAACTTAACGCGCAAATCAGCCCGAAAGTTGATTTTCAAGTTGTCCTGGAACCCGGCGCGCTGTCCAAGGCGGCTTCCGTTAAGCTGTACGCGGATGGCTTGCGCTCATACCGGCTGGTTATCGGGGCTGATGTCAATACCTCCAATATCCCCGGAAAAAAGGGATTTGACGGTGCGCAGGTTAAGGTGCGGTTCACCCAAAAATGGCCGTTTGACATAAAACGCCCCATTATTCTGGCAAACGGCGAGATAAGCTGCAATAAGTGTTATACCGGCAAGGAAACAATGGTTTCAGGAGCGAAGATAACGGCAAGTTATACAAGTCTGAAAGTGGAGGAAGCGAACGACTACCAATGGTCCCAGGTCGAGATCGCGTACTAATGGGTTGGCAGTCAAATAAAGTTGTTTGTGATATTGTAAAATGATGTCCGGTAATGTTATATTTAAGTTAGTTAACTATTTTACCCTTCAGGGGAAAGCGGGGTTCAAAGTTGCGACGCACTATTTATCTGGTTTTAATTTTATCCCTTTTGGTGACGGTTGTTTTGGGGATACCGGCTGCAAACGCAGGAGGGCCTGTACAACTTTCGCTTGAGGCGGCGGTGATTCAGGCGTGGAAGGTGAGCGACGTATTAAGACTGGCACAGGTAACCCTTGATAAATCCACCGAACAGCGCGAGGACGCGGGTGAACACGCGGGTAGTTTTATTCCTGCGCCGGGATATAATCAAAGCCCTACTGCCGATGTTGCGTGGGTAGGGCTACTAAAGGCGAGCGCTAATGAAAGGATAGCAAAACGGGACCTGGAAAACAAGTGGGAAAGCGTAGCCTTCGATGTCTACCAGAAGTATTTTGCCGTACTCTCCGCTGAAGCGGGTGTTGCTAAAGCGAAGGCGGCTGTGGCACGGGACCGGTTTGGGCTGCAAACCGCATGGGCGGTTTACCAAACCGGTTGCGGCACGCGGACTCAGTATGAGGCGGCTCAGGCCAAGGCTGAGGGTGCCGAAAAAGGTCTTTTGGCGGCACAAGAATCTCTGGATAAGGCATATGTATCATTTAACCGCCTCGTCGGGCTTCTTCCGGAAGACCGGCCGGAATTAATCGACGAACCGGTTATTAGCCCATTGAAGGTTGACAGCCTGGAGGTCGAGGTGGAAAAGGCGGTAAACTCCTCGGTGGATGTTTTTAAACTCCAGATGTTGAAAGATATGGCGGAATGGGACCTTAACTACCCTATAGCCGTTGATGCATACGGCAATGCGGTTTACCGCGACTATAACGTTCAAGAGTACGAGGTGGATATCAGCGACATAAACGTTGCTTCAGCGCGTGACGCCTTGCGCGAACGTGTGCGCACCACCTACCACGATATCCGGGCTTTGGAACAACAGGAGGCGGCGCTTGCCGCATCAGTTAAGACGGCATCGGATGCGTTGCGGATAGTGCAAGCACAGCATAAGGTTGGTTTAGTTGCCCGTGACAAAGTGCGCGAGGCCGAGGCGGCGCTGGCTGATGTCCAGGCAAGCCTGGAGAGCATGAAGTGCCAGCACGCTTCCCTCCTGGCGACCTGGCGCTACCTTACGGGGCATCCGGTTACATCCATTAAGCAATAGTAAATAGAATTTAATTCGAAAAACGTCTGATAAGTTAAAACCACACCGGTGGGGTGGTTTCTTGTTAGTGGGTGGCGGTGGTGCCAGGCACTTAACATATTAACTTATATCTTGAAAATCATGAGAACCTCCTGTTACAATGGCATGGGAGGTTTTTTCTTATGGGTAGGAAGCCGAGGATAGGATAGAATATGAAGATGCCGTATACCACGTCATCCAACGGGGAAATAACAGGGAGTACATCTTTGAAAACGATTACGACAAGCAGTATCTCCTCAAGCAAATAGAACAGTGTAAACGAGGTCTGG
>JBFMBL010000068.1:0-9524 GCA_040755195.1 Bacillota bacterium | reverse complement strand
CGTTCGAAAACCGGGTCGTACCCTCCGCGCTTAAGCTCATGAATCAATAAAACGGTGTCGTCTTCAGAATCTCCAACGATTAGTAAACGTAAAGGGATACCCAATATTCAGTTCTCCTTTCACGGGCCAGGTTCAGAATTTGCCGAAATCCTTGTCGTCGAGGGAAATAACCGCATCCGGCGCTCCGTCGCTTGCCGCAAGCCCCTTTTCGGAAGACGCCGCGGTCTCTCTGGCGCCCGGACTCCAGGTTTGGCCGGCAGGTTTACGCCCTTGCCCTCCGATCTGAGCAATATTCAGCGAACCACCGTAATGTTCACATCGCCGTTTAAAAGTTTCTCTGCGGCTTCGGCAAGCTTGCCGAGGGGCCTGCTGATGATGCGGGAAATCAGGAATGTAATGGTAAAGCCTAATAGAAGCACAACAACGGCAATCACCGTCGAAAACAGCACGGTTTTACTCACCGAGGCGGTGTTTTCCTTGCTGCCCGAATCAAGGCGCTGCTGCTGCCGCGTGACAACAGCCTTTCCGGCATCGGTCATCGCTCCGATTACGCCCTTTTCCGAGTTAAGGTATTCGTTTAGTTTTGCTCCCGCTGTCGCCCGGGCCACGCCGCTGGCCCGAAACGAAGGCGGACATCAAGGACCGGAACCACTTTCCCCCGCAGGTTTATTACTCCCTTTATGTAAGGGGGCATGTCCGGCACATCGGTAATCTGCTGAATTCCGATGATCTCAGTTACGTGCTGAATTTCAATCCCGTACTCTCCCCCGCCGAGGAAAAAGGTCAGGAACTTGTCCTCCTGGGTGTTATCAAATCCCTTTTCTTCAAAGAACTCATCTGCAATGCTTGTTTTTTCGTTCACCCCGTTTTCACCCCTTTGGCATGTTGTAAGCACTGACGCAGAAACAAGATTTCGTGCTTATGCGCCTGACGGATTCATTTTTTATTAAGTTTCTTTTCGACCTCCTAAAACTCAATTTCTGCCTGTTTTCGTCGCTCTGGGCTTACGCAACGAGGTTTCAGATCCCGGAATCTTTTTGTTTTATCGTCTTGGTTGTCAAAAATGACCTTAAAGCCTCATGCGCCTTTTTTAGGCGCTCGTATTTCAGCGGCCAATCTGCGGTGTTCGTCCCTCTCGTTTTCCTTTTCCTTGCTTTCGCACTGTATCTTTTCCAGTATCGACATCAGCCTGTTGAATTCCACAGGCTTGTCAAAAAAGGCGTAAGCCCCGCAGTTTACGGCGGCTATGGCCGTTTCTGCATCTACGTATGCCGTAAGGATAATAACCCTGGCTTCAGGATTTAAGGTGCGAATCCGTTTTAGAACCTCTATCCCGTTCATCTCACGCATCATTACATCCGTGATGACGACATCATATTTCCGCTTGCGATATGCCTCTAACGCCTTTTCGGGCATGGTAAACATGTTGCAGTCGTACCCGGCCGGTTCCAGGGCGGAGTGCAGGCTTTCCAAAACCCCGGCTTCATCATCAACTAACAGGATGTTCAAATCATCTGCCTCCTTTAGGTTTTTCCGCGATCAATACTGTGTCCAAAAATGTGAGTGTAGGTTTGTGCCCTAAAAGGTATATAAAGGATTTGCAGCAAGAAATGTGCCAACATGGTCTTCGGCTAAAAATGGGAGAAAAAATAAAAAAGCGGATGAATGACGTCCTCTTTTTTGAACCGATTGGTACACCAAACGAAACATCTGTATTATTCGGTACAGTACGACAAGAGCAAACGCTGCGACAATTCGAGGGAGAGCCCCAAAAGCCTCTCCGCCCTAATATAAGTCCGGTGTTTAAAGATGTGATGTTAGGAGGTAAATGGCGATGTGCCGGAAGTTAAGTCCGCTGCAAAGCAATCCATCATTTTCTGTTGGTCCGGTATTCCTGCTTTTAATTCGGTTACTTGTCAAAGGTGAAACCCTTCCTGGTGATGACTTCTATACAGGCATCCACCACGCCGACATCGTAAAGGATACCCCTGTGGGACGCAATTTCTTCCATGGCCTTGTTCAGGCCGTGGGCCGGCCGGTAGGGCCGGTGGGAAGCCATGGCCTCCACCACGTCGGCGACACCCAGAATCCGTGCTTCAAGGATGATCTTGCAGCCTGAAAGTCCTCCGGGATATCCCGAGCCGTTAAGTCTTTCGTGATGTTGCAGTACAATTTCGGCAACGGGCCACGGGAAGTCGATACTCCTCAAAATGTCGTAACCGATTTTGGGGTGAGTTTTTACCAGGCTGAATTCGATATCGGATAATGGAGCGGGTTTGTTAAGAATACCGGATGGAATGACTGTCTTCCCTACGTCGTGGATGAGTGCGGCGAAACGAATACCCTCGATTTGGGCCTCGGACAGGCCCATCTCCTTTGCTATCGCGCCGGCGAGCCCGGCCACCCGCCGCTGATGTCCGGAAGTGTAAGGATCCCTTGCCTCGATCAACCTTGCCAGAGTTTCGATGGTTCCCTCCGTGGCCTTGCGCAACCGTTCGGAGCTTTGTTTAAGTTCTCCTTCGGTAAGTCTTGCGTCCGTCACGTCACGCGCATTTACTACAACCGCATTAATGATTGGGTCGTCGAGAAGATTGTTGTAAATACCTTCAAGATAGCGGAAAGATCCATCGCGATGACGCAACCGGAATAAAGCGCGAGTTGCCGGACCAGGTATTTTGACGGCATTTGCGAAAGATGTTGACGCATCCTTATAATCGTCCGGGTGGAAGGAGTCAAAGATCCTGGCGCCGGTCAAATCCTCCGGTTTGAACCCGATAATGCGTTCTGCCGACGGGCTCAGGTATACAATTTCACCTTCAGCGTTGAGTAACATTATCAAATCCGTCGCGTTTTCTATTAAAGTCCTAAAACGCAACTCACTTTCGCGTAATAACTTCTCAGTTTTTTTCGGTTCCGTCATGTCAATAACAAACGAGTAGTAATAAATGACTTTCCCTTCGTCGTCATGGACCACGTGGGCGAACACTTCCACCGGAACCCGCACCCCGTCCTTTCGGCAATATTCACACTTGTAGCGCTGCGGTTTGCCGGTGAAACGAAGCTCTTCAATTATGTGCGCTTCGCGGGCGTTCCACTCTGGGGCCGTGAGGTCCATATTCCACTTGATCAGTTGCAGTTCTTCGTTGGAATAGCCTGTCAGCTCACTGAAGGAACGGTTCCAGGCCATTACGCGGCCGTCTGGGTGACCGGCATAAAAAGCCTGCGAAGAATTCTCAAGCACATCAGCGAGAAGTCTCACGCGCTCGAGGTTTTCAGACTGATACCGGGCATCATTAAAGCTTCGCGCCAAGACACGTTCGGCATACCGGCCGCCAAGAAATACCTCAGGGGGGATGTAGCAAAAATTGTGGTAAACACAATTATCCCTTACCAGTATCGGATGGTTCATAACCAAGCCCGATATCAGTCTGGAATCAAACTTCCGGTGATCGTACTGGCAAATGGCGATGCAGGGGTAGTTGGGGAAGAAGTCACGATTTAGTTTTGCCTCGTATTCTAAGAGTTTTACCGGATCCGAAAGTTCACGGGCCACCCGGCCCATCTCACAGGTTATGCGCAGGAGGGGATAACCGGCGGCGACGGCTTTTTCGGTTTCGGCGATCAAGAGGGCGATCATCCGGTCTGGATCAAGACAACCGTTTCTCGCCGGGGTCTCGGCTTCAGGTCTAATGACGAGTTGGCCCATTGCTTCGCACGCCGCTATGTCAACGCCTGCCGCGTGCAGGTGCTTGCGCACCTCTTCAGGAGTATGCGCGTCGGCCGTATAGATACACTTTTCTTTCTGCTCCAGGCCGATTACGAGAAAGGAGATGATGGTTGCCAGCCATTCTTCCTGCGTTTCATAAATCAGGCAAATGTGGTCGTGTGGTTTAACGTAGCGCATTTCTTCCCTAATGGTTGCCTGATGGTCCAAGACCTAAAACCTCCTGTGGCAACATTTGGCTGGCCCTAACACGTTTCCATTCGTTGTTATAAGCGAAAGCGCAGGGACTGATAAATAATACTAAGCAAGAAGTATGCCAGTTTGGTTTTAAACGAAAATATGCCGTAAAACGGGAAAAAAGCAAAACGCAACATCGCCTTATGCTAACTCATCGGTGTACCGAATTGAACACCCTGGACTGTTTGGGTATACGGAGGCATCTTGCAGCGAATTGCTGGGACGTAGAGTTCTAAAGCCGCAAACCTGACCACCCTGTGCAGTACCAGAAAGTTCCGGCGCGGTTCAAATGTTCTTCAAGCGGGAGTAAAGGGAGCGCCGTGACATGCCTAGATACTTTGCCGTTTCCGTTTTGTTGCCGCGGTGCATCTCAAGGGCCTTCCGGATGATATTGTTGACGTATTGCTCGATCGGGAGGCCGCCGGGAGGCAGGGAGAAATTATCACAGTCTATGAAGTTCGGGGTCATCTCTCCATTTGGCTTATTAACCCTGGTCTTTTGCAGGGAATGGATGTGCGAGGGTCTTATCTGCCGGTTATCAGACATCAACACCAGCCATTCCATCAGGTTCTTTAATTCCCTTACATTTCCCGGCCAATCATAAGATATCAAAACATCAGCGGCTTCTTTACCGATTGTTTTAAGCTCCTTACCCTTTTCCCGGCAGAAGTCGGTCAGGAACATCTCCGCCAGCGGCAGTATTTCCTCGCGGCGATCTCTTAGGGGGGGTAGGTAAATCCGGCCGGTACTCAGACGGTAGTAAAGATCCTCACGGAACTCTCCCCGGGAAACCTTTTCTTCAATATTTGCGTTGGTGGCGCAGATAAATCGCACGTCAAGCTTAATTTTTTTCAGGCCGCCAACCCTGTAAAATTCTTTTTCCTGAATGACGCGCAGCAGTTTGGCCTGCAGATCCACCGGGATTTCGGTCACCTCGTCAAGAAAAAGTGTGCCTCCCGTGGCAAGGTCGAGTTTCCCTTTTTTTCCCTTGGGGAGTCCGCCGGTGAAAGCGCCTGCTTCGTAACCGAAGAGTTCGCTTTCAAACATGTTGGACGCGATAGCCGCGCAATTAAGGTCGACAAATGGTGTTGTGACTACGTCCTTGCCATAATGAATGCATCTGGCAACCGCTTCTTTCCCGGTTCCAGTCTCTCCTTCTATCAAGACTGCAAGGGATCGGTCGGCATGAATCTTCACGGCCTGTTCAAAAATGTTTTTCATCGTTTCCGAGAATATCCCGGTACGGCCCGGTCCCACAGTCTGGTAATAAGCTTCTTTAAACCGGTATAACTCTTGCCTGGTTTCCTCCGTGGCCGCGTTGACGGCATCCGCGAACCTCGTACTGAGCATTTGATTCTCGCTTTTTAACGCCTGCAGCTCGGCCACACGGTCGGTGACCTGAACCAGTTCTTCGACATTTATCGGTTTGAGAAGGTAATCGTAGGCGCCGGCGCGCAAGGCATCGACGGCGGTCTGAAGATCGCCGTAGCCGGTGAACACCACCGTTTGTGTGTTCAAGTCGTTCGGTAAACCGCGGATCCTGCTTAGCAGTTCTAAGCCGGACATTCCCGGCATCCTGATGTCCGTGAGCACGAGATGAAAGCTCTTGATTTGGAAAGCCTGAAGCGCGGTGTTGCCGTCAGCGCATTCCGTTACCTCGTGTCCGAGCTCCTTGAGGAAATCAGCCACGCACCTCCTGCTTTCGTGCTCGTCGTCTACCAGTAGGATATTCACTGTTTCACCTCCGACAGGGCTAACCTGATAATAAGTTGCGAGTTACGGGTTAAGTCCTCAGTCCTTAGTCCTTAGTCGAAAGTCCTCAGTCCAAGATTAGGTAGTGAAACCGGAATACGAGTCACGAGTTCGGTTCAGGAATTGGAAACAAGTCAGCATTCTATCATGAGGGACTGAGTTCAGCGTTTCTACACAGGCTTTAAACGGATCTATTATGTAATCGCGGGAAACTCCACCCTGAAGGTGGCGCCGCCCCTTTCGTTGTTGCAGACAGATATTTGGCCGTTGAAACCGGTTACAATCGAATGGACGATTGACAGCCCAAGCCCCATGCCTTCTCCCGAGTTTTTAGTGGTAAAAAAGGGTTCGAAAATATGCTCCATGATTTTCGGGTCAATACCGGTCGCGTTGTCGCTGACCTCCAATAAGACCTTCTTCTCAGCCGTGAGGTCCGTGGCGCATGAGATCTCTTTTCCGACGTCTTTTTTTCCGTCAAGCGCCTGCATGGCGTTGACCAGAAGATTAACCACCACCTCGGCGAGCCTGTTGTTGTTGGCGGATATCGGCGGCAGGTTGTCCGCCAGACTTGTGTGTAGGAGTATTCCGTGGGCGGATAACTGGCGTCCGAGCATATCCAGAGCGACCCCGACCGCGTCGTTAAGGCTGCAGGGTGAGAGTTCCGTGATATGCCCCAAGTTAGCGAAGGAACGGACATGCTTTATTATTTCGCCGATACGCCCGGCCTGCGCGGATATCTTGTGCAGGTTTTCTACGATCTTGGTCGGCTCGAGGGGACGGTTTTTTTGGTGCCAGTATAACATACCGTCTGCAAGCACCTTAATCGCGTTCAACGGCTGGTTTATTTCGTGGCAGATGCCGGCGGACATGGTTCCGAGGGAGGAAAGCCTTTCGATGCGCGCCGTCCGTTCCTGAAGGCGCAGGCGTTCTTTCCGGATCCTTAACTGCTCCGTGATATCGGCAAGAACGTCGATATACTGCACAGATTGTCCGTCTTTATTTCTGATGGCGCTGCTGGATAATAAAACCGGCAGAAGCTCTCCGTCTTTGCGTTTTATCCATAGTTCTCCCTGCCATCGTCCATTTTCTTGCAGGGGCTCTATCATTTCTCGATAAAATTCTGTTTTGCGTTCTTCTGGTATAAGAATCTTTGGGTGCTTCCCGATTATCTCTTCTTCGTCGTAACCAGTTATTGCTGAGAATGCGGGGTTGACAAATTGGATAATACCCTGATCGTCGGTGACCATGATTCCTTCGGCGATGTTTTCAAACACCTTTGAAGCCATAAGAAGCTTGCTTTCGGTCTGCTTGCGTTTCGTAATGTCACGCACGGTAAACAACCGTTGCTCCCCGGCACAAAACCCGCTGATTGTAAGCTGTACCGGAAAAACGGAACCATCTTTGCGCCGTCCCGAGATCTCCCGGATAACGCTCCTGATTCTGTTTTTGGTGGAGCGTCGTTCTTCTGACAGATAGATTTCGTGCTCACGGTACGCGCCCGGCATTAATATCTTGATGTGTTGACCGATTACTTCTCCGGCATTAAAACCGAAAATGTGTTCCGCTGAAGGGTTGAAGGATTGGATGAGGCCCTTTTCGTCAACCGTAATAATACCGTCAAGCGCTTGATTAATCACGGCCTTAGCGCCCGCTTCGCTTCGTTCCAGCAACGCCTCGGTTTTTTGGGCATGTATCAAGCGGCGCACGCGATGTCGCAAGACCGCCCACTGGACGGGTTTACTGATGAAGTCGGTGGCGCCGGAATCAAAGGCCATGTCGACCGACTTGTCGTCGTCAAGGCCGGTCAGTATCAGCACCGGCGTCCTTTCGGCGCCCGGAAGCGCCTTCAAACGGGTACAAGCGGTAAACCCATCCATTACCGGTAGCAGGGCGTCCATTAGAACCAGGTCGGGTCGCATGCTTTCATACGTAGACAGAGCCTGCGCGCCGTCACCCGCTTCAACCACCGCGTAGCCCTCCCGCTCGAGGGTGCTACGCAACATGAGCCTCATTGTCTGGTCGTCGTCTACGACCAGAATGAGGGGTTTATCCGGATAGCGTGTTGTTTCTTTCATCTTTGCGTTTCTAAGACTAACGACACTGCGAAAATCCCGCCTTTGTTAAGTTTCTGAATTATGCCACTATCCGTTGCAGGAAAAAAATATACAACTCCTTCCATGCTAATTCGGTTTTTTTTGTTTTCACTTTAGACTAATTGTTTAAATATGTCGACAAAGGTTGGATTCAAGTTGACACATGATCAACTTCGTTTTCTTCCTGTCTGCCATACCTGTTGAGTGCCTTTCGCCTGTCACGCAAATCAATTTTAGCTGACTATGTGTTGATATACGGACAAAAATTGCTATGTTCTAAACTCAGAATTCTAATGCTTATAATTACACAGCATATTAACAATTTTCTCCTTATCGCTTATAATATTTTTAACGGCGGGAGGTGATTATGGTGCCGGACAGGCGGAAAAAAGCCGGGAACTTAGAAACAAAAAACATAGGCGAAAACATCAAGTTTTTTCGGGTAAAGAGGCAGTTGAGCCAGAAGCAGCTTGCGTTGTACGCAGGGGTGAGCCCTTCCTACATCGCCTATATCGAGAAAGGAATAAGAAGCCCTTCCTTGCCTACCTTAACCCGCATCGCCAACGGTCTTGGTCTCGGTCCCGAACTGCTTCTTCAATTACCATCGGGCGG
The DNA here is from genome assembly GCA_040755195.1 of Bacillota bacterium. Classification (GTDB taxonomy): domain Bacteria; phylum Bacillota; class Desulfotomaculia; order Desulfotomaculales; family Ammonificaceae; genus SURF-55. The sequence goes on along the minus strand of JBFMBL010000068.1, from coordinate 1,106 downwards.
ACCTTACCAGTATGGCAACCGCTCACTCCTAGAAATGATAAGGTTATTGACTCCGGAAGAAACGAAGTTCGTGGAATGCGTTATAGAAGCGTGCCTTCGATACCTGCGGGCGAATCCGAAAGGTATTTAAACAAGGTAAAGTCGGTTGACCAATAAGGTTAACACTGACTGAGTAAAACCGATATTTCCCGCACACCAGCCCTCCTTTGACCTCTACCTTTACATGAAAATATCAGGAATTTTGAAGCTCAAAATCAGGGATGCCCTTATATAGATACCCCATTATAATCAGATTAATAAAGCGTAATTATTAATTACACAGCATTTAACATGTGGCTGATAGTTCGAGTAATGGTTATCTGGGTGGGGGAAGGGTAGTATATCATTAATATTCTTGATGTTAAATGTTATATTTTTATGTTCATCAAGGATTGTACATGCTTTTTTTGTTTTTTTGACTTGGATCTTAACGGAATTGAGGTTTTATTAAAAGAGGTTAAAACAATCGCAGTTTAAGGGGTAAAGTTTGTGGGGGAGAAAAGAAAAACCGGCATCGGTGTTTTAGGTGACATCCCATGGGGCAGTCACTTTTGCCTTTTTTACAGGGAAAAGCAGGATTTGATTGATTCCCTGGCGCCCTTCTTCAAGGAGGGGTTGGAAGGCGGAGAGTTTTGCATCTGGGTTGTTTCGAAGCCCCTGTCGGTTCAAGAGGCCGAAGAGGCGATGAAAGAGGTTTTACCCGAGTTTGAGCGATATCCGGGGAAGATGGAGATTCTACAAGACACCGGGTGGTACCTGAAAGACGGTGCGTTAAACGCGGAGAAAATGTTGGAAGCGTGGGTAGAAAAGCATAATTGGGCTGTCGCCGGCGGATTTAAAGGGCTGAGAGCCGCTGGCGACGGCACCTTATTTAAAAAGGATCACTGGGCTCATTTTTGTGCTTACGAACACAGCGTCAACAGGCTCATCACCGAACACCAGATGATTGCGGCCTGCGCGTACCGCCTCGGAGAGTGCGGGGCGTCGGAGGCAATCGACATCATTCAAAGACACCAGTGGGCGGTCATTGTCCGGGGAGGGAAGTGCGAGCTTTTAAAAGGGACCGG
>JBFMBL010000067.1:0-9663 GCA_040755195.1 Bacillota bacterium | reverse complement strand
TGGTCCTGGAAGCATGGATTACAGACCGGCGGAGACGTAGTTGCTTTATTACCGGTAGTTGGCACTTTAAAGTACACGGATGAAGGCGTAACACTGTTAAGGAGTGGGGAAAGGATCTCCACTAAAGCCGCAAGGGGGACAGGTAATGCTAAGTTTATTTTGCCTAAAACAATTAGGTCGGCAAAGGGCGTGGAAGGTAAGTTCTCCAATGGAAATTATACGTACAGAATAGATACCAACAAAGTGGCTCCAGGAGAGGGTGGATTTCACATTCATATTTATCGAAACGGTGTAGAAGTGGCGAAGGTGAATGGTAGAGGCGGATATGCAACATCGCATGGAGGAAGAATATTGCAGAAGCCTTCGGAGCTTGATAAGACTGTGCGTAATGAAATAAACCGATTAGTTACATATGTACAGAAAAACCTTAAATGAGGTGAGAATGTGGTTGAAGACAGCAACTACTACTATGGAATAGGACTTGAACATTTAGAGAAAGGTGAGGTAGAAGAAGCTTTAGTACAATTCCAGTTTTCATTGTCTTTAATGCCTCATTTCAAGACCTACGAGAGACTTTATGAGTGTTACAAAAGAATAGGTAGAAACCAGGAAGCCTTTGACTGTCTTGAGAAGGCTTTTGAAATGAACAACAGGAATGACAAAGTAGCTGTCGAGTACATTAGATTATTAATGGAACGAGGGCAATGTAGTCAAGCAGTCTCCATGTTAAAAAAAGTTCTGGAAAGAAATCCAACTTACGGCCCAGCGGTTAGGCTGTCTGATAGTATCAAAAACGTGAAGCCGCAGGTTGAGGACGGATAAGGCATAGGGAGGCTCCGGTGCCTGGCAACCTATGACCTGGTTCCGGCAGTGAAAAAGACAGTTTAATTTTTCGTTCCCATGTTCTTTGAAAACCAATAACTCACACCGCCAAATATAATAGTCACCGGTGGAACACTACGAAGACGGGAATATGACCCACGGCCCCTTAAACGGAACAATGGCCGACTTCACCTTCGACGCCCGGGACCGGCTTACTGCCGCCGGGGGTCTAAGCTATACCTACGACGCGGAAGGAAACCGGATCGGCATCACCGAAGGCGGTTCCCAGAACAGTTTCGTAGTCGACCCCAACGCAGATTTGAGCCAAGTGCTAATAAAGATTGATGCTTCGGGCAACCAGACTTATTACGTATATGGCTTGGGCCTGATCGGGCAGGAAGAAAACGGCGCTTACCGAACTTATCATTACGACCTCAGAGGCAGCACGGTAGCGTTGACGGACACGACCGGCGCCGTCACCGACCGGTTCCAGTATTCTTTCTACGGCGAACTCGTATACCGCACCGGCTCCACCTCAACGCCGTTTTTGTTCAACGGCCGCGACGGCGTGATGACCGACGCCAACGGTCTGCTTTACATGCGCGCGCGTTACTTTAACCCGGAAATCGGACGGTTTGTAAGCAGAGACCCGGTCACGGGAAGCATAGTCAATCCGAAGTCGATCGACGCGCACAGTTATTGCGAGAACGATCCGGTGAACGGTGTGGATCCGAGCGGAAACTTTGTTCAAGTGGTGGTGGCCTACGCAGGAGCTGTGGCGGCGTCTCCGGATACGACAATGGACACACAATTGCTTGCAATGGATTGGGCTGAAGGAGATTATGTAGCTGTAGTAGGCGATGCAGTAGGAGCTGGCATTCCAGCGGTTTCGGCTGCGGCAACAAGGGCAGGTGCCAAAGAAGCCGAGGCTGGTATTAAAGTAGGAGGTCGTTGGGTTTCACGGAAAGCGTCTAAACTATGGGACGTGGTCAAAAGTAAGCTCCCTAGACAAGTTCATCATTATGCTACTAATAAGCATAAAGTATTTACACCACAATTGGAGCGTATTGCGAAGAAATATGGATTGAATTTGGATGAAGAGTGGAATAAGGAGTTATTACCACATTTAGGAAGGCACCCTAACCAGTACCACGAGTTTGTGTTGGAGGGCATGCGCCGAGCAGATCGAGAGGCGAGAGGCGATAAGGCTAAATTCCTTAAATTATACAAAAAGTATGTAAGGGAACCAATACAGCAAAATCCAGAGTTGCTAAGGAAGAGTGGGTGGTAGTCTTTGACTTCAATACATGGGTTTTATAGGGTTGTATCTGGATATAAGCAGGATGATCCCCTTGGAGTAGCATATGCACCTTTAGAGGCAGATCATTTAATGGTATGGGATGGTGAGCAAATCACTGATTGGTCGAAAGTTAGGTTTGTCCTTAAGGATGGGCCGTATGCCGACTATCAGGGCAATGATCTGGGGTGGCGTTTGTGTTCTGAAAAACTGAGACATATAATCGAAGCCCATGCTGATGAACAAGATAAATTAAAGTGGTTGGATGCTATCGTTGTTGCTGAAAACGGCGAGATGCGAGATTATTATATCCTTTACTTTTCCGAACCTTTGCCGCTGGATATCTTGGATAAGAAAAAAACGATCTTTAACCCGAACGACCTTGCCATAGTGGTTAGGCCCTGCCTAAATATTACAGCCATTGGTAATCATAAAGTCTTTACATATATTGGCGGTTGTTCTCCCTGGTTTGTATCAACAGAAGTACGGGATGCTATTATAGCTGCAAATTGCACGGGTATAGAACTGGCGAAATCATGTTAGTCCTGATGTTACGGGCGGGAAAAACTCCAGGGGATATTCCGATGCCTAGTACTTAACTTTAGAGTATTGGGAGAGATTTCAGCCTGATAGCAGAAACGCAACAGATATAGTTATTTTGCACATTTTAATAGCTTCGATCCAAAGGAGGGGGTTGTCCTGAAACCAAAAGGGTTTTTCAAAATCGCACTTATTCTTATGCTTATACTTTCTTTAAGTCTGCCGGCTTACGCTATTACTTACAACTACGACAGATCGGGCCGGCTGACTTCCGTCTCTTATGACTTCGGCCTGAAAGTCAACTTAAGCTACGATCCGGGAACAAGCCGCGTTACGGTCCCGCCCTACGTTTACGGTACAGACCCAGTGAACGGCGCGGTTTACGTCCCGGTGGACCAAAACGTGTACATCACCTTCAGCGAAGACGTCCAACCCGGAGATAACTACACCGGCATAGTCATGAAGACCGGCGGTACGGTGGTAACTGCCGCTTACAGCTTGAATAACTCCCTCCTTACAATTAATCCGGTGGACAACCTCGACAGCAGCACCACTTATGCGGTATACATTCCCGCGGGCGCCGTGAAAGACCTTTCCGGTAACAATTCAGTTAGCGAATATACTTTAACGTTCACCACCCAATCGTTATTGTCCGTGGTATACACCGACCCCGCAAACGGCGCCGCGGACGTTCCGGTGGATAAGACGGTATACGTTACATTTAATAAGGATATACAGCCCGGGCCGAACTCCGGCGATATAGCGGTCAAGGCCGGTGAAACGGTAATATCGACGGCTTACAGCGTTTACGGTTCTGTTCTTACCATCGATCCGGCGCAAAACCTCAACAACAGCACTGCATATGCGGTATATATTCCGGTAGGCGCGGTAAAGGATGCCGCGGGTAACGGTCTTGCCGCAGATTACAGTTTCGGCTTCACAACCCAGGCGGCGCTAACAACCGTATATCTCAGCAGCAGTGGTTGGAGCGACGGGTCCGTTGGAACGTGGGATTCGAGCATCAAAACCGGCACCTTAACGAAAGATCTTACCGATACAACAATCGTAATAAACGGCGACGACATTACCCTTGACGGCAACCGCAAAACGTTGACAGGAACAACAGGGACAGGAAACGGTGTCGTCATTACGGCAAAATCGGGTGACATCATTAAGAATCTTACCGTTAAAGGATTCACTAACGGGATTCACGTACAGGGAGCATCGGACAATACCATTCAAAACAATACCCTGGACGGTAACCAATATGGCATTTATCTGCTCGGCAGCAGCGGTACCACCCTTGAAAACGGTAATAGGATTTTAGATAATACAGTAACGAACAGCACCTTCAACGGGATCCACATTCAGGGCAGCAGCTATAACACGGTGGATCACAATACCAGTGATTCGAACCGCGGCAACGGAATCCATCTCCAAGGCGCCGGTACAAATCAGATAACGTACAATACCGTAACCTCGAACACCGGCAACGGCATCTGGATGCAGGCGGCTGCGGGCAACACCCTCGAAAGCAACACCGTTGAAACGAATGTATACGGGATCAACATGCTGGCGTCCAACAACAACATCATCCAAAACAACAGGATACTGGACAGCGCATGGGAAGGCGTCAAGATGTACAACAGCGACTCAAACCGGGTACTCGGTGGTGAAATAAGCGGCAGCGCGAACGGGAACGGGGTTCAGATTCAGAACTGTTCCAACAACAATACGATCAGCGGCAGCGGCATAACAGAAAATGCCGGTTGCGGGATTAGGATATTCGGTTCCGCGGGCGGCAACACCATGACAGGCAACACCATTGAAGCAAACCACGCGCATGGAATCTGCATCACCAACAATTCCGGCGGGAACACCATATCCGGCAATACCATAAACGGCAATATTATGGACGGCGTTAACCTTACCGCTCTTGCAGGAAGCAACACCATCACCGGGAACACCGTGAGCGCGAGCGGCGGAAGCGGCTTCAATATAGCCGGCAATTCGGGCGCCAACACCATTACCGGCAACACCGTTAAAAACAGCGCCGGGTGGGGGTTGTACCTGTGGTGCGGCGACAACACCGTCATCGGCAACAACTTCGTTAATAATATAAACAACGGCAAACAGGCCTGCACCTGGTTCACGAACACTTTCAACGATGCGGCCGGCGGCAACTACTGGAGCGACTGGATCACGCCCGATGCCGACGGTGACGGTATCGTGGACCAGCCTTACATTTTCAAGGGCGGCCAGGACAACAAGCCGCGGACAAGCGAGATACCTCCGTCATAAAACTGACATTAAACGATAAATAAAGCGATATATCGAAAGAGAGCCCCTTTTAAGGGGTTTTCTTTCTTCTTTTTACGCACAACTTGGAGTCGGAACCTTCCAATTTATCCTTTGACTTTATTCAGCTTCGTCGGGTAAATCAATACATCTTTTTGCCGTTCATATAGCCCTGCACGTGGTCGAGCGCTTCGCCGAAGCGCTGGAAGTGGACTACCTCCCTTTCCCGGAGGAACCTCAGGGTATCCGTGACGCCGGGATCGTCGGAAAGATTGATGAGGTGCTCGTATGTGACGCGGGCCTTCTGTTCGGCGGCGAGATCCTCGTGAAGATCCGCTACAGGATCGCCGATCGCTTGAATATAACCGGCGGTCCAGGGGACCCCGTTTGCGTCTGCGGGATAGACGGCTTTGTCGTGCTCCGCGTAGTATCCGCCGAGCCCCGCCCGTTTCATCTGTTCTGCCGTGGCGCCTTTGGTAAGCTTGTAAATCAAGGTCGCAATTATTTCCCAGTGCGCCAGTTCTTCCGTCCCGATATCGGTCAACAACCCTTTGGTCCGGGGGGTCGGCATGGAGTACCGCTGGGTGAGGTAGCGGATTCCGGCCGACAATTCTGAATCCGGCCCGCCGTATTGCGCCGTGAGGTATTTTGCCATCTTAAGATCACAGGAATACACGCGCACCGGGTACTCAAGCTTTTTTTCGTACATCCACATTTCTAATTTCCCCCTTCGTATTCAATTTCCCAGGGCCAGGGTTCTTCAGCCCATAGCCAGCAGTCTTCCCTTTTATGACTTTCGTGCGTTAGAGGCCCGTATCTTTCGGAATAGAGCTTCTTTAGTTCCGCCAGCTCTTGAGAGAAAGACTTGTGATCCTTCAACGCTTCGGTATTACACGGGTGAGTGTCGAGAAACAGCGCTATCTCAAAGGCGCAAAATTCAAGAGTCTGTATCTTTTTCAAAAGCGCGGTTTTTTCGTAATGCATGTCGATAACCTCCCTTTAAAGTCTAATTTGGGAAAGGTGGACATTCCGGACAGTGGTACGGGGAATAAAGGTCCGGCCAGAGGGTGCCTTTCTTCAACGCTTCGTCCGGCGGAAACTGTGTTCCGTAGCACTGGGGCGGTACGTAGGCTGTGGTGAGTCTGACTTTTTTGTGGTATCCGGGTTCCATGACACCCGTTATGTTCCTAGCTTTTTCCTTAATTTCTTTGAGTCCGGGCAACTTAAAATTCACAGTAGACCCTCCTTAGGTTATAGTATTCAGCAAATTCTAAGGCTGCCGCGTAATCAGCCTATATTACACTAACGGAACGCGGTGAGAGGCAAGCAAAGCGCGAAGGACCGATACCGGACGGAGCGGAGCCCAGCACTCAATATATTGCGCTTTGGAAAGCAACCATTCTTTCTTAGGCTACCGAAGGTTGCTTCGAAGCTCAAAAACTGCTTTGAGTGCTGGGTGAGCATCCGGCCGGTGGCGGCCGACAAAGCTATGCGCAGCCTATCGCCGCGCCCAAACTGGGTGCCTGTATAGTTACGCTGCCGCCTTATCCCACTATATGCCACATTAGGGCGAAAAGTGAAACCGTGGAATTTTTATGCGACAAATTTCAATGCAAAACGCCAATTAATGGTTAATATGGGTATATTGACAAATTAGGCAACCCCATGGTATTGTAGGGAATATCCGTAAATTGCGGGGGAAGGGACAGACAAAGATGACTCTGACAGAAAGCCTTGAAGCCGTTTTGCCGGATGATAAAGACACTATCGCTGGTTTCTTTGACAACAGGGCATACATAGACGCCCAAGACTTAAACCCTAAAGTATGGGCTCTCTTAGCGAATATAATAGGTTTTTCCGAGCTGCTTATCCGTAAGCAACGGAGGGACATTCCGGCTGAAAACCTCCAGTACTTGCGTTATATAAGGGAAACGGGATTAAGGCTGGAACGGCTTTTGGAGGAAGTGCTCGGCGGGTATCCACGAAACCTCGATCAGCCTGTAATCTCTGTGGACGCGTTGGCCGATGCCTGCTCCAAACTGGTCGAGAAAGAAGTGGAATCGACGCAGGTGAAACTGGCGGTTGATGTTGCGCCGGAAGCAGTTGCGGCTCAGGTTCCTAAATATCTTTTGGAGGAAACGGTGAGCGGGCTTCTCCTCGTGGCCATAAAGAACACGGCCGCGGGTGGAAAGGTGGGGTTACGCTGTTCGCTTAGCGGGGAAATGGTTTTATTTTCGGTCTGGCGCACGTTTTCGCCCGGTTGGCAGGCCGGAGTGAGATTGGACGAGGATATCTCCAGGACTGAAAAGATATTAATGCAAGCGCGGGAATTAAGCAAGGCGCATGGAGGTCGTTTTTGGGTCGAGGGGACGATGGGTGAAACCAGCAGTTACTGTCTGCTCCTGCCGTTGGTTAAAAAAAACGTAACTATTCAGGCACGGGTTTCAGGTCCGAATTCAGAAGTCAGTAGCCAGAATCCAGAATAGAGACGGGTTATTCTGGATTCTAACCCTGAATAGATACGCGTAGTTTAAAAGCAACCCCCGAGCGGGTTGCTTCTTTCTTCGGGAAGGGGAAACCCGGGCTTCTGAATACGGCGTATTAAAGGCATACGGATTGACGATACCGCCTTTTTTCTGGTATAATGGACCAACTTTCGAGTTTTTTTATATTAGCAGTACCGGGAAGAATTTACCGGGAGGTATGGCATTGCATCCTGACATTGAAAGGGTTCTTCTTACGCGGCAAGAGATTCAGGAACGGGTAGCCGTTCTTGGAAAGGAGATCTCAAAGGATTATCAGGGTAAGGAGTTGCTTGCCGTAGGAGTACTTAAAGGGTCGGTGGTGTTTTTAGCCGACCTTTTACGCGTTTTGACGGTTCCTGTGGAACTCGATTTTATTGCTGTTTCGAGTTACGGTGCGGCGAGTAAATCCACCGGTATAGTCAGGATATTAAAAGACCTGGACCGGACCGTAAAAGGGCGGGAGGTCCTCCTGGTCGAAGACATCGTCGATACCGGCTTGACCCTGAAGTACATCACCGAACACCTGAACTCCCAGCAACCGGCGGGGGTCAGGGTCTGCGCCCTGCTCGATAAGCCGTCCCGGCGGAAAGTTGGTGTGCAGATTGACTATCTGGGTTTTTCCGTTCCGGATGAGTTTATGGTGGGATACGGTTTGGATTTTACGGGGCGTTATCGGAATCTGCCGGATGTCTGTATTTTGCGAAGAGAAGTGTATGGGGGTGGCTGATAGTTGGATCTGACTGCGGAACTTGTAATCATCCTGGATTTCGGGGGCCAGTATACCCAGCTGATTGCCCGGCGCGTTAGGGAGTGCCGGGTTTACTGCGAAATATGGCCGTATTTCACCCCCCCGGAGGAAATTGCCCGGCGGCGTCCCCGCGGAATCATCCTTTCAGGCGGGCCGTCGAGTGTTTACGAGCATAACGCGCCGGTGCTGCCGGAACCGTTCTTTAAGTTGGGCGTGCCGGTTTTAGGGATATGCTACGGGATGCAATTGATGGGACACCTTCTTGGCGGGAAGGTGGTTCCGGCTGAGTACCGGGAATACGGGAAGACGGTTCTCGATATTTCGGACGAAAAAGGACTGTTTGCAGGGATAGATAGGCAAACCCGGTGCTGGATGAGCCACGGAGACCGGGTGGAAGACGTGCCGCCGGGCTTCAAAGCAACGGCACGGACAGAAGCGGCTCCGGTGGCGGCGATGGAGGACCAGGACCGCAGACTTTACGCCGTGCAGTTCCACCCGGAGGTCGTGCATACACCGCAGGGCAAACGGATTCTGGAGAATTTCCTTTACGGTATCTGCGGGTGCGGCGGGAACTGGACGATGGGCTCCTTCCTCGAGTCCGCCGTGGCCGGAGTACAGCGGACCGTGGGCGGCGGCAAAGCCATTTGCGCTTTGAGCGGCGGGGTGGACTCTTCGGTGGCTGCTGCGCTGGTACACAGGGCCATCGGGGATGCGCTGACGTGTGTTTTTGTCAATCACGGCCTGCTGCGCAAGGGAGAACCGGAATCTGTCCGGCAGGCATTCAGTCAACTGGGGATTTCGCTCGTTTACGTCGACGCCGGCGCCCGTTTCCTCAAGAAGCTTTCGGGGGTGGGCGATCCGGAGGCGAAGCGAAAGATTATTGGGGAGGAGTTCATCCGGGTTTTCGAGGAGGAAGCGCACAGGCTTGGAGAGGTTGATTTTCTGGTGCAGGGAACGCTTTACCCGGATGTGGTGGAAAGCGGCACGGCCACGGCGGCTACGATAAAATCGCACCACAACGTCGGCGGGCTTCCAAAAGACCTCCGGCTCAAGCTGGTGGAACCGCTCCGGTGGCTTTTCAAGGACGAGGTGCGCGAGCTCGGCAAGGAACTCGGCCTTCCCGAAGAGATCATCTGGCGGCAGCCGTTCCCCGGCCCGGGGCTGGCGGTCCGTATCCTGGGACCGGTGACGGAGGACAAGCTGCAGCTCCTGCGCGAGGCGGACGCGATAGTCACCGGCGAGATAAAAAAGGCGGGGCTGGACCGCGAGATCTGGCAGTACTTTGCCGTCCTGCCCGACATCCGCAGCGTGGGCGTGATGGGTGACGCGCGCACTTACGCGCACACAATCGCCGTGCGGGCGGTGGACAGCCGCGACGGCATGACCGCGGACTGGGTGCAGATTCCCTATCCGGTGATCGAGGCCATCGCCTC
>JBFMBL010000066.1:0-10967 GCA_040755195.1 Bacillota bacterium | reverse complement strand
CACCGGCTTCACGGATAAGGTAGGCTATCCGGTAGGTCAGCACCCGCGTCTTGCCGCTGCCGGCACCGGCCAGAACCAGAAGCGGCCCGGCGGTGTGCGCCACCGCCTCCCTTTGGCTCGAGTTAAGCTCTTGTAAAAAACTCTCCACTTGAAAGAATCCCCTTCCCTTGAAACAACTCTTAGTTCGCCGTCCGGGCGCCTTCCACCTCCAAACACATAAAAGAATTAACTATTCAGGCGAACGGATAAACCGCACATAGCAGCGTCAGTCTCTGCGGTCCGAACCCTCACGTACCTTTCGGCCGCCGAATCGCTTCCTTGCCCTGCACAGCTTATCACCGCGTTCCGCAAAAACGTAGCATTTCACCTTGAAAGCTACCTTTATATTAATGGCAGGTTGACTCTTACCGCAAATAATCATAAAATAATAGTGAGCATATGTTCATTACGTCTCGGTTTCTTTGCGCATCTTACTCTAACGCCTAAATGAAAGTGGGCCCGAAAGTTGATCCCCTCAAAAGCGGTAAGCGCAAGAAGAACGGCAGAAACGAACCGGAGCCCAGGCACTCAGACTTTAAGTGGTCCATCAGCACTTTTATAAGTGGAACTGTGTGCTGGGTGAGGATTCGGTTCTGCAAGGCTGACGCAACAATGCGTTGCTTATCGCCGCGCCTACCGAAAGAAATACTGTTTTCAAAGGAGGTGACATTATGCCACGAGGTCAAGGTCAGGGCTATTGCCGAAGGTACTCCGAAAATCAGCCTGAAAATCAGAACGCAATGTGCCGGCGCCACCCGTCTCTACCGCGGCGCTGGCGGGCGCTCGGTATCAGCAGAGACGTCGTCCAACCAGCAAAGGCCGAAGAATCGGAAAAAGTCAGCCTTTTGAGAAAAGAAGCCGATTTCTTGCGCCAACAACTCGGCGTCATCGAAAAGCGTCTTCAAGGGTTAGAGAAAGGCTTGGAAAGGTAGCTAAGAAGAAGGGGACCGCCGAATGCGTCCCCTTCTTCTTTTTATATGATATTGCCCGCGTTCGAGAGCAAAATACCATCGTTACAGGCACAACGCCCGCCGCCATACCCGCTTCATCGCCTCTTCCACCGGTCTTGCGTCCTGCTCCATCCCCGGCGCGCGCTTGAGCTGAGCCTTAACCACACCCTTCGCGAACGGAATGCGGCCCAGAAACACCAGGCCCTCGTCACGGCAGTAGTTTTCAATCGCCGAAGCCATCGATTCGTCAAGGTCGGCCTTATTAACACAAACCGCAACCGTAGTACCGAAATGCCGCGCCAAACCCACCACCCGGGCGAGATCATGCAAGCCCGCCGCAGTTGGCTCAGTCACCGCAAGGATCAGATCCGCGCCGGACATGGCGGCGATGGCCGGACAACCAATTCCGGGCGGCCCGTCTACCACCAGAAAAGCCTTATTTTCCTTTTTCGCCGCTTGTCGCGCCTTTTCCTTAACCCGTACCACCAGCTTCCCTGAACTCTCCTGCGCGACACCCAGTTCAGCATAAAAAAAAGGGCCGTATGGTGTTTTGGAATCATAGACGTAGCCGCTAAGCACATCTTTTAACGTAATCGCGCCCACGGAACAAACATGCAAACAAACCCCGCAGCCCTCACAGTTATACTCATCTACTTCACCGTAATGAACGGCGTCGAAACGGCACATGTCGGTACAAACGCCACACCGGATACACTCCTCCTGATCGACCACCGGGAGTTGCGAGCCAAAAAAAGGCTCTTTGTTTACAACCTCAGGGTTGAAAATGACATGCAGGTTGGCGGCATCAACGTCGGTATCGGCGAAAACCGCATCCTCCGCCAGCGTCGCAAAAACCCCCACCATGGTGGTTTTACCGGTTCCACCCTTACCGCTGAGGACAACGATCTCACGCATAATTCGTCAACCTTTCGATCTCGCCCCATAAACCGCGAAAAACACGACGCCAGGATGGATTGCGTTCCGTAACCGCGACACCGGCCGCGGCACTCCGAACGACCTCCTCGTCGAAAGGGATCTCCGCCAACACCGGGATACCCTTTTCGTTGCAAAAATCTTTCACACCGGCATCTCCCAAGTCAGCCCGGTTGATAACAACGCCGCAGGGCACTCCCAAGATTTTCAGCATCTCAACCACCGCTTCAAGATCATGCCTCCCGAAAGGAGTAGGCTCCGTAACGGCAAGACAAAAATCAACCCCGCGCACCGACTGAACAACCGGGCAAGAAGCCCCGGGCGGACAGTCGATAACGGTAGGCATTACGGTATCTAATCGTTGCCGGAGGTTTTTAATAATCGGCGGAACCAGCGCCTCCCCGACGTTAAGCTTACCATGCGCGAAAAAAATCTTACCGGTCCGCCCTTCCTCCACCACACCGATCGCTCTACGTCCTTCTTCAAATGTACCAGTCGGGCACAAACCGATACACCCGCCACAACCATGGCACATCTGTTCGAAAACTATGACCTTATCCGCGATTAAAGCCAAAGCGTTATAATTACAAACATCCAGACAATAACCGCACCCGGAGCACCGGTCGGGAACGAAAACCGGCACGGGAAGGTACACCGGTTCGGCTGAAGCAATTACCGGGTGCAACAGCAGGTGCGCGTTGGGCTCTTCCACATCGCAATCCAGAAAGCACATCTCCTTCTCAAGAGAAAGCGCCAACCCCGTTGCCACCGTTGTCTTCCCCGTACCGCCCTTACCGCTCGCTACGGCTACAATCACCGGTCCTACGCCCCGCAACCGCCGTCGCCGCAAGAATGTCCATGACCGTGTCCTTCCGCACCGTGGTTACAAAGCGACGGACCCATTACAAGGTTGTTCTCAAGAAAAGCCTTAATAACTTCCTCAACCACACCCTGTACGCCGACTATGGGGACAACCCCGCGCGCGGTAAACAACTCCTGCGCACTTACTCCCATGCCGCCGGCGATGATGTGCGTTACCCCCAAGTCTGCAAGATACCCGGGAAGAAAGCCCGGTTTGTGTCCCGGATTAGCGATCGCTTCCTTACGCCGAATTTTACCGTCAGCCACTTCAGCGATAGTGAACCCGGGACAGTGTCCGAAATGCCCTGCTACATAATTTCCGTCTGTTGCTACTGCGATTTTCAAACTTATCTCCTCCTTGATAAATTAGATAGTACTTCTTTCGATGGGCACCGCGATTAAGTAATGCGTTGCCGCGTCAGCCCGGCAGAGCCGAATCCTCACGTATTCTCCGGTTCGTCACAACCGTCTTCCTTGCACTGCATCACTTCTGGCCACGTTCCGCCTTTGTTACGCTACTGCTTTCAAGTGACCTGCTTAAGGGTCCTTTATTGTCATCGTTCGTGATACCGCGGCTGTAACATGTGAGACTCCTTTTATTGTATCCCCCGCAGTTTTTATCGCCTTGCGGGAGACACACCGGCCTTCGCCAACAGCCCATTTTCAAATGCTGACACCGACTCCTTAACCACATTCCCGGTTCCCGCATAACACTCAATCCCCGCCGCCTCTAAGACCTTAGATGCATTCGGGCCAAGACTTCCGGTTATTACCACGCCTACACCCTGGTCAATCACCGTTTGAGCCGCCCGGATCCCGGCACCACTGCCCTCCGTCCTGGCCGGATTGGGAATACTCTCATACCGACCGTTATCGCTATCATAAAGCACAAAGTAGGCGCAACGCCCAAAGTGCGGATCAAGCTCCGCATTTGCGCCTGTAGCTGAAGCAGAAATAGCAACCTTCATGAACCCAAATCTCCTAAAATATAAATATTACTTCTTTCGATGGGCGCATCGATAAGTAATGCATTGTTTCAGAAGTCAGATGCAAGATGTCGGAAGTCAGAATTCTCGAAGGAATTCGCTATAGCGAATTCCCACTTTGAATCTGACCTCTGATTTCCGGCTTCTGACATCCGAATACAGTACGCTCCGTTTCGTCTCTCCCGTTCGTCCTTGCACTGCATCACTTCTACACGCGCTCCGTTAATGTTCACTACTGCTTCTAAATTAACCAGCTTAAAGGTTCTCATTTTCATCGTTCGTTGCGCCGCAACGCGTCGAACACAAAACCCTGATTAAATCGCTATATAAAACTATCCCCCAAGCCGTCCTTATCCACACCGTTGTATGGCGGTACCGTAGCCGCTTCTATTTCTTCCAAATCTCCATTCTCATAAGCCTTCAGGCAATCCCTGACTGTGCCCGTCATTTTAAAGTAGCACCTTACCCCGGCTTCTCGTAACACCCTTAACGCATGGGGCCCAATGTTACCGGTAATGATCGCTTCCACGTTGCCGCCGACAACAGACCGCGCAGTATGAATACCGGCACTGACCCGGCGCCGGCTGGAAACCTTCATTATGGAATAAAGCTTATTAACGGAGTCATACACCACAAAACAAGCGCAACGAGCAAAATAGGGGGCGACGAACGCTTCCGGGTCCGGTCCCATGGCAGAAACGGCGATCTTAATCCCTACCACTCCCCTTCTGAGAATAGCCCCAAGTCTTCGGTCTCAGAGCCGCGGTCGTAAAAAGAGTGGCCAATCCCACACCATACTACTGCGCGCAACCCGCGACTTTCCATGCTTATCTTCATACTAATGCGGTGCCACCAAATACAGCATATGCTCTTTAAAGAAGGCTTATATGACCCGGGGCTTATGTCAACATTATATGCTAGTAATGAGCATATGTCAATAACCCCGGAGGGTAACCCCGGAGGGTAAGTCAGGGCAAGGGAATAGAATAACCGGAAGGTTATCGCCGCGTTGCGGGTGGCAGGATGATCCGGCCAAAAATATTTTTAATTTATGGATAGAGAAAATGAAATATAGATCGGGGTGTTTTACCTAAACAAAAACTGACTTAAATACACCCGATGATCATTTCTTTCTGGAGGAAAGTTCCCCGAACACCTCGCGTACATCCACTCCTTCGGCGGCCAGGAGCACCATCAGGTGATATATCACATCGGCGGCTTCCGCAATGAGTTCATCCCTTTTATTGTTTTTGGCGGCTACGATGACTTCTGTTGCCTCTTCACCGATTTTCCTCAGGATTGAGTCTATTCCTTTGTCAAATAAATAACTGGTATACGCGCCTTGAATGCGGTTATGCTTCCGATCGAGAATCACATCGTAAACCTCTTCCAGAATGGTGCTGCCGCAGATACAAACCGGGCGGGTGGTTTCCTTGGCCTGCGGCCGCGACCTGCCGGGCGACGCCTTGTCGTCGTACACCTCCGCCGGGTTGAAAACCAGCTCGCCAACCAGGGCCACTTTCCCCTCCGGTTCAATTCGGTAGTGAAAACAACTCTTGTACCCTTCATGGCAGGCCGCTCCTTGCTGCCGTACCTTAACCAGCAATGTGTCGGCGTCACAGTCGAAATAGACCTCCTCAACGTGCTGGACATTTCCTGAGGTCTCACCCTTATGCCAGAGTGTATTCCGGCTCCGGCTGAAAAACCATGTCTGCCCGCTGCTGAAAGTCTTGGTGATCGCCTCCCGGTTCATGTAAGCCAGCATGAGGACCTCGTTTGTTCTGATGTCCTGCACTATTACCGGAATCAGATCCTCGTTGTTGAACTTGAATCGATCCAGATTAAAACGCAAAACCTTCCCCCCTCGGCATGGCAAAAATCCCGTTATCCCTTATTTCGGCTTTACCCGCGCCGTTCTTTAAAGCCGGACGGGAACCCCGTGTGATACAAGATATTTTTTGGTCTCCCGGATGGAATACTCCCCGAAATGAAAAATCGAAGCCGCTAAAGCCGCATCCGCCCCACCCGCAACCAGGCCTTCGGCGACGTGCTCGAGCGTCCCGACACCTCCCGAAGCTATTACCGGGATTCTGAGCGCAGTTGCAAACGCTTTGGTCAACGGAATATCGTAGCCATCCTTCGTACCGTCCCTGTCCATACTGGTAAGGAGAATCTCCCCTGCGCCAAGGGCTTCAACTTCACGCCCCCAGGATAACGCGTCAATCCCGGTAGGTGTCCGCCCGCCGTGGATGTAAACCTCCCAACGCCCTTCCCCGACCCGGCGGGCGTCGATCGCCACCACAACGCACTGGCTTCCGAAACGGGAAGCAGCCTCTTTCACGAGTCCGGGGTTTTGCACCGCGGCGGTATTAAGCGAAACCTTATCCGCCCCCGCCGCCAGCATCTTCCGGATGTCATCAAGGTTCCGTAGCCCTCCGCCTACCGTAAACGGTATGAATACTTCTTCAGCGGTCCGGCGGGCGACTTCGAGCATGATGTCACGTTCTTCGGCTGAAGCCGTAATGTCGAGGAAAACCAGTTCGTCCGCGCCCTCCCGGTCGTAAAAAGCCGCAAGTTCCACGGGATCGCCGGCATCACGCAGGTTGATGAAGTTGACCCCTTTAACCACACGGCCTCTGTCGACATCGAGACAGGGAATAATCCTCTTAGCTAACAAGCGCCTCCCCCTCCGCCGCGGCTATTGCTTCCCCAAGGCTGAGACGCCCGTCATAGAGCGCTTTCCCGATGATTACCGAGTCAACCCCAAGCTTTTCTGCCTCACGCAGGTTTTTTACGTCATCAACCCGCGAAACCCCGCCGGAAGCGATCACCTTTAACCCCGTTTCGCGGGCGAAGTCGGCAACCGCGGATATGTTGGGTCCCTCCAGCTTGCCGTCACGCGCTATGTCGGTGAAGACCACCCGTTCCACGCCCATTTTTTTAAGCTGCTTACCAAAAGCGACCGCCTTCACCCCGGCAAGGCTCTCCCAGCCGGATACGGCCACCACGCCATCCCGACAATCCACGCTGACCACGATACGGGAACCGAAATCCCTCACAAGCTCTAACATAAGCTCATGGTTATAAACCGCCGCCGTACCCAGGATCACCCTTGCGGCGCCGCAACCAAGAATCTCTTCCACCGCCCGCCGTTCTCTGATGCCGCCGCCGACCTGCACCGGCATCGTCACAGCCCCGGCAATTTCCCGGATAACGGAAAGGTGAACCGGATGCCCGGAAAAGGCGCCGTCGAGGTCCACCACGTGGAGCCACCGCGCCCCCGCCGCCTGCCATTTAAGCGCCACCGACACCGGATCACCGGAATAAACGGTCTCTTTATCTTTTTTACCTTCGACCAGGCGGACGCATTTCCCGCTCCGAAGGTCGATCGCCGGAATCACAAGCACTCTGTCACCAGCTTTCCAAAGTTCGTTAGGATTTTCAATCCCCAGGTACTCGACTTCTCGGGGTGAAACTGGATTCCAAAAACATTCCCCCTACCCACCGCCGAAGTAAACCGCTTGCCGTACTCCGTCTCTGCGATCACGATATCACGTTCTTCCGGATCAACGTAGTAAGAATGAACGAAGTAGAAGCGGGTTCGGTCCGGGATGCCGTTGAACAATGGCGTGGGCCGGACGAATTCAGCTTCATTCCACCCCATATGCGGTACTTTCACCCCTTCCGGCAGGCGCCTCACACGTCCCCGGAAGTACCCGAGCCCCTTTGTCTCCCCCCACTCCTCGCTTGCCTCAAAAAGCAGTTGCAGACCGAGGCAAATACCCAAAAAGGGTTTTCCGGAGGTAAGCACTTGCTCTACAGTGGTCAGCAGGCCGAGCGAGCTCAAATTGGCCATGGCGTCAGCAAATGCGCCGACACCGGGCAAGACAACCCCCCGTGCGGCGGCGACCGCCTCCGGTTCCCGTACCACCACGGCCTCAAATCCCGCTTTCTCAAACCCTTTCTCCACGCTACGGAGATTACCCATCCCGTAGTCAATAATCGCTATCACAATTAACTCCTCCGCAAGCATTCAGGGTCAGAATTCAGGAAATTCTTTTCTTTACAGCGTTCCCTTCGTCGACGGAATTCCTTTCACACGCGGATCGAAAGACGCCGCATCGCCCAATGCACGCCCCGAGGCCTTGAAAAGCGCCTCGATGATGTGGTGCGTGTTCCGCCCGGCAAGGACGTTGAGGTGTATCGTGATTCCGGCGTTGTATGCAAATGCCCTGAAGAACTCCAACACCAGCTCGGTGTCGAAGTCGCCTACCCGGGTTGCGGGAAAGTCGGCGTTCAAAGCAACGTGAGCCCTGCCGCTTATGTCCACGGCCACCAGGGCCAGCGCTTCATCCATCGGTACCACGGCGTACCCGAAACGGCGAATCCCCTCTTTGGTCCCGATGGCCTCACTGAAAGCCTGTCCCAGGGCGATGCCCACGTCTTCGACCGTGTGATGCGCATCGACCGCCAGATCGCCTTCAGCCGCAACATCAAGATCCCAGAGACTGAAGCGGGAGAAAAGGTTCAGCATGTGCTCAAAAAAACCGACCCCGGTTTCAACGTTGCTCCGGCCGTCTCCGTCGAGGTTCAGCGTTACTTTGACCGCTGTTTCCGACGTTTGACGGGTAACACTCGCTTTTCGTTCCGACATTTAACCACCTCCCGTTGATTTAACGGACAACCGCTCGCAGAGCGTCAAGAAACGCACGGTTTTCCGCCGGCGCACCGACGTTTACGCGCAAACACCCTTCAAGTCCCGGACTTTCAACGTTACGGATCAGAATCCTGTGTTCCAAAAGCCCCTCATAAACCGCCGCCGCAGGAAAAGCCGTGCGGAAAAGCACGAAGTTCGCCTGGGAGGGGAAGGCTTCAACGCCGGGAATTTCACGCATCTTGCGTAGAAGTTCTTCCCGGCCGGTAATTATCGCATCTATACGTCCCTTGAATGCCGGCAGGTACTCCAAAACGGTCCGGGCGGCCAGCTGAGAGAAGGCATTAAGGTTAAAAGGCTGCTTTACTTTAAGAACCGCCTTTATCACCTCTGAGCCCGCCGCCAGGTACCCGACCCGCAACCCGGCAAGGCCGAAAGCCTTTGAAAAGGTCCTCAAGACCGCAAGGCGCGGGTAACGCAGCACAAGCTCCGTGCAGCTTTCCCCGGCAAACTCCACGTAGGCCTCGTCAAGCAAAACCAGCCCTTCCGTCCCTTCGAGAAGATTTTCAACAGCCGCACGGGCAACGGTGTTCCCGGTCGGGTTATTCGGAGAACAAATGATCATCATCCTGGTGCCCGGTACCGCCGCTTCCCGCAATAACGCCGGCAGGTCAAGGGTGTAGTCCGGCAGCCTCGACACATCGACCGGGACCGCCCCGGCGATACGCGCGTGAATCCCATACATCGAAAAGGTGGGAGGGGTTATAATCACCCGCCCGCCGCTGCCGAAGGTCAGTAGCAGTGTAAGGATCAACTCGTCCGAGCCGTTACCCGCAAGGATGTTCTCCGGGGCCAGACCGGTATACTTCGCCAAAGCTTCCCGCAATTCCGCCGCCAGAGGGTCCGGGTAACGGACAAAAGTCTGTCCGCCTACCCGCCTGAATATCTCGGACATTACCTCCGGTGCGAAATCATAAGGGTTTTCGTTGGCGTCGAGCTTGATGAACCCGGGATAATGCAGCACGGCGTAAGGAATCAGATCGCGTAAATCAGGGCGCATCAGTTTTAGCACTTCGTCATTCACATTACGTCTCCTCCCGGATCTTGATAGCCCTTCCATGCGCCGGCAACCCCTCAACGGAAGCCAGCAAAGCAGCCGGTGGAGCCAGCTCCTTGAACGCCTCCGGTGAAAGGCCGACAACGTTGATCCGTTTCAAGAAGTCTTCCACTCCGAGCGGCGAGAAGAATCGCGCCGTGCCGCCGGTGGGCAGAACATGGTTCGGACCGGCGATATAATCACCCATGGGCACCGGCGAAAAGGGCCCGATGAAGACACCGCCCGCGTTGTCCACCTTCTCAAGCACGGACAGAGGATCGGCGACCATAAGCTCCAGATGCTCCGGCGCGAACCGGTTGGCGTAATCCACCGCGGCGCCGACATCCGGTGCGATTACCGCAGCGCTCAATGTCAGTGCCCTTTTTACGGTTTCCGGCCCACCCAGGGCAGCAAACTCCTCTTTCAGGGCCTCGCTCACCCGAAGAGCAAGCGCCCGGCTCGTGGTTATCAAAAGCACCCGGGCCAGCGGGTCGTGTTCCGCCTGGGCAAGGAGGTCCGCCGCCACATACCGGGGGTCGGCGGTCTCATCCGCAACCACCAGCACCTCGCTCGGCCCCGCCAGGCTGTCTATCCCCACCAACCCGAAAACCGCCCGTTTTGCCAGGGTAACGTATATATTACCGGGCCCGACTATCTTATCTACCCGGGAAATTCGCTCCGTTCCGTAAGCCAGCGCGGCCACCGCCTGGGCGCCGCCCACCCGGAAAACCTCATTCACTCCCGCCTCATTTGCCGCCACCAGCACGTGAGGGTCGATCTTTCCTCCCGGCCCCGGGGGCGTGGTCATGACCACCCTGGGAACACCCGCCACCCGCGCGGGCACAACGTTCATCAGCACCGAAGACGGATACCGCGCCCGCCCGCCGGGGACGTAAACACCCGCGCCGCCTACCGGCCGGATCAGCTGGCCCAGTCTGGTCCCGTCCGGCGCTGTTTCCACCCAGGTTGCGGGGAGCTTCCGCGAATGAAACCCGGCTATGCGTTCGCGCGCCAGCCGGACAGCCTCGACAAACCGCTCGCTGACCGCCCCGTATGCGGCTTCGATCTCCTTTTCCTTTACCGCCAACCCTTCGGGAGACAACTCTACCCCATCGAACTCGGTGGTGAGGGCGCATAAAGCGGCATCACCTTCCGCGTGAACCCGGGCGAGAATTGCCTCCACAGCCCGCGCCGCCTCATCCGGGAAAGAAAACTCCCGGTCAAGGAGCCGCTCTGTCTCCGGGTCGTTGTAATTCAATATCCGCAACAAACTGTTTATGCTCCTTCAAATAAGTCCTACGTGCGACGTCCTACGTCCGACGGGTCGAGTAGGTTATGCCCTCGCGGGCATAACCCCTCTCAGAACCGTGCTTGCGCTATTTACGCACACGGCTCTTCATAACAGCATTCACTTTAAATAACCAAGCAGTTCCGGTTTTATGTCATAG
>JBFMBL010000065.1:0-11493 GCA_040755195.1 Bacillota bacterium | reverse complement strand
CCTTAGTGTCCGTGCCCATGAACGACCTCGTGCGCATCCCCGATATCCGGCCCGGGGTCGTGCCCGTGTCCATGACCGTGCTCGTGTTCGTCGGGGAAGATTTTAAAGTTCTCCACGATGAAACAATACGCCAATAAGAGGAAGGACACAAGACCGATACTGATTGCAAACTCAACCCAGTACGGGAAATAGTGCCCCAACATCGCGTCACCCATGCTGGTGAAAACAACATTCATCCTGTTCAATATGACACCGCCCACCACGAGCACCGCGGCGGTAACTATACCCGGTACGCTGTTTCTGATATTGGGTTTGGATATGAGAATGATCGGTACGATAACACCCAGCACAATTTCAAGCAGGAACAGGTTCGACTCAAGGTCAAACTTGAACATATCCATGAAATGTCCCCTATACAGCAGGTCTACCATTCTCAAAACAAAATAAACGATCATCGCCCACATACCGATTTTCATTACGGGAACGACGAGCGGCATCTCATGCCGGAAGTCCATCTTATACGCCTTGGAAGCAATAGAACCCTCAACAACACACATGGCAGCCCCTACAAAAAAGGCGGAAAGGACAAAGAACAGCGGAAGAAGCATCGACCACCACAGCGGATTCTGACGGTCAATCATCGCAATATAAAGCGCACCCAGTGCGGACTGGTGGACACACGCTATCATGATACCTACCACAAAAAGAACCGGAAGTATACCGTCGAAGATCTTTTTGAGTTTGGGGGCATTAACACGTTCAAACACGATATGTCCCATTTGCAGTATCTGTACATTCAGGTATAATATCACGCACCATAAGACCACGAAAAGCCAGGAATGATAACCCCAGAATACCAGCGGGCGCCAGAAGTTGTACCAGCGACCGAGATCCATCAGAACGCCGATGCTTACGATAAGGTAGCCGAAAAGCGATGTTATAAGCGCCGCCCGGGCAATGTTCTTATACTTTTTGATATTCAAGATATGCGCCAAAAAAGTGGTCAGAAAACCGCCGGCCGCAAGGGCAATACCGCTTAAATCGTCGAAAGCGATCCACAAACCCCAGGGCCAGTGGTCGTTAAGGTTGGTAGCCGGGCCGAGACCGAGGATCAGCCGGTAGAAAATAGCGAAAACCAAAAGGCCCACCAGACCTAACGCCAGCGCCCGCCACGCCGACCACCGAAAATGCCATCTACCACCAAAAAGCGAGTCGTAACTCTTGAAATATTCGCTGTCAAAGGTGGATGTGTCAACATTCGCCATCCGAACTTTCGCCTCCTATCTTCTTAACCTCTTCCATAAGCCTTTAATGTCCTGATTCCTGCTCGTCCTGCTTCTTTGTTGCGACGTAAAGCGTGGTCAGCGCCGCACCCCATACCGCGGCTATTCCCACCGTCCACTTCAACGCGGTATCGGTATAACCCGGCACAGGTTTGTCGGTAATCTTGCCGCTGCGTACCGTCTTCATCCCAAGCTCCTCAAACGGCACGTCGGAAATGTAAAGCAGCGAGGTTCCGCCCACCTCGTGCTCTCCATAGACGTAATTGATATAATCAACATGATGCACTAAATCATTACTCTTATTACGGATTCTTTTGTGCGCCTCTTTCAGTAGATCATCACGGTAACCGAATATTACCGCCTGTGTGGGACAGGCGGCGACGCAGGCCGGAGGAGCGCCTATATTCGCCCGTTCCGGAGCGCACATACGACACTTCATTACCTCGGGGAAAAGTTCATTCCATTGGTATTTAGGAATGCTGAAGGGGCAACCCATCATGCAATAACGGCAACCAACACACCGGGAGCGGCGGTAAAGAACGGGGCCCTCCGGTGTCTTATAAAAGGCGTGCGCAAAACAAACCGACTCACAGGTAGGCCGCTCGCAATGAAAACAGGAACGCCGCACAAACCGCCACGCGACCCTGCCTCTTTTATCCGTAACTATATGGTAGTTCATTCTGAGCAACGTGTTGCCGGTAAGAGGCGCCGGTGTATCCCAGTTGGTGCTCTCGTGTCTCCTGTCCAAATCGCTGTCCAGTGGCAGGTTGTTGTATTGCTTGCAGGCCGCCTGGCAGGCGCGGCACCCTATGCACTTGGTCACATCAAATAAGAGTCCATAACCCACTAATCACACCTCCAATTGTAGAACGCTCACCGGCGGCGTATCTGTTAAGTGAAATCCAAGCCGCCTTCCAAGAATAATTACGGTTCACCGGAGCAATTTAAAACCCCACTACTCAGGTGTCCTGGTCGTCAGGCGCGGCGATATGCTGCGCATAGCTTTGTCAGCCGGCCAGGGGCAGTGCTCACGTACTTCTGTGTACGCTCCGCGCTACCCCAGGCCGGCTTTCGCGCTCTGCTTGCATCTCGCCGCGTTCCGTCAGAGAAACACTAAGCGGCTGAACAGTTACTTTAAAACCCCACTCCCCGCCGAAACCCCGGCGCATTGAAGGAACTTCTTTTTCCGCCCAGTAACCCACAAACGAAGGTACCGTCAGCCCGCCAAAAAAGTGATTGTCATTCGAAGAGTCCCCGTTAATCTCAGCAGCGACCATTTTTACGTCCGGCAAGGTATCCCCCGCATAATCCCACTTCAAGTTCAGGATAGGCTCCGGGTAAAGACCGTCCCCACGATACTGTTCACACAACTCCTTGTAAATCCGGTCCAGTATCCAGAGAGGTATCCTTGCCTGTCCACGAGGTTCCATCGCTTTGGTACACCACTGTACCCAACGGCCGGCACTGACCAACGAACCGGTTTTCTCCCAGGGCGCCGCCGCCGGAAGAATGAACACCTCGGATCGGGGGCAGGCCTTAGCGATTTTCTCACGTTCCTTTAAAAACTCCTCTTCTGATTTAAACCAGTTGACATAAACCAGCCAATCAAGGTTACCGATAAAACGAAGCACCTTTCCTGCCGGTTCATCAGGTAAAAAACCACCTCCCCAGACAAACAATCCTTTAACAATGCTTTCCTGCAAAATAAAAGATAAAGCACCTGATCTCTCGCTGCCGGTTTGGTCGGCTACGACCCCAAGTGCTTTGAATAATTTATACAGCAGATACGTCTCCTCATTGTTGAGTAAAGCATGGTTCAGGATACAACCTATGCCCTGTGCCTGTCTTAGTTCATGACTGATAGAGGCATCTCTGGTTTCTTTTATCCGCCGGGCTATGGAACGCAGCGTCCGGCTCCAGTCACTGATCTCCCAGGCATCCGTTGCTGCCGGACGATGTAACAGTTCCGGCATCCATTCTCCATTGTGCAATTCGTTCGAGGTGTAGAGTGCAAAAAGGGTCTCTGCATCTTCACACAAAAACCCTTCGTTTGCCGGGTGATCAGGGTCGCCTTCGAAACGGGTTACCTTGCCGTCACGTACCGTCATTATAATGCCGCAACCGCGGTCGCATCCGGTGCAAACGGTGGTTACCTCTTTCCCTTTAAAAAAATGCGGCTTTTCCCAATCTGTATCCGTTCCGGATTCATGAGTATTCTGCTTCCGCTCCCCGGAAACCGCCGTTAACCCACCAAGGCTCTTAAAAAACTCCCTGCGCGAGATTTTCTTCAACCCTGAACACCCCCCTTCTATAATCTTCGAAGAGAGTTTGCGATTAAACTTTCGTTTCCCCTTAGGAAAGGTGTCAGAAAAAATTAAACCGGTCGCGACAAAAGCACACATTTACCAGAAACCAACGCCCAAAAAGCCAAAAGCCAACTTTAAAAGCCGCAGACCTGAAGCCGGGGATCAGGCAGCAAACATATGCAAAGGGCTCCCCGCTTCTTGCTACGTTCCTTTCACTTCTAAATCAGCTTAGGCGAAGTCAGGCAGTGGTCTTGAAATGAGCAAAATGCGCTCTCAAAACGCTTATAAATATTTTTTTCACTATATCATTGTCTAATTGAATAGTCAATAAAAAAGGCTTGCCCCCTGGTTTCACCATAAGGCTAAAAAAAACCTCCCCTTTGGGGAGGCCGGAGTCATTTCTTTTCTCAAAAAGTTTAATGGAAGTCATCGGGTTCAAGGAACGGCCGGTCAATACCAACCATGGAATTTACCATCAGTTCTACAAGACCCCCGTAATTGATGTTGTACTTATTCCATAGCTTGTAGTGGTCGATGGCATCCCTGATCGCTCCTTTGCAGTTGGAACAAGGAGCGCACAGGTATTTATAGGGGTGTTTGTTCGGATCGAGTTCGTTCTTAAAAGCCTGGATTGTCTGGTGCATTTTTACCCGCGTGGAAACCTTGTTACGCCACTGCGGGAAATTATATGACTGCATTATAGCCAGGCCTCCGCCCCCGCCGCAGCAATAATTGAATACGCCGTTCGGCGCCATTTCTCTGAACTTGGGAGCTATGGCCTTTAAAGCCAGACGCTGAGGTCTTACAATCCCCATCATGCGCACCATGTTGCACGGGTCGTGTAACGTTACCGGGAAGTCATTCCTGCTGGGATCGAACTTTATGGCGCCGCTTCTTATAATCTCCCACAGCAGCGGCAAGCAGCTTTCCCGCGGCATCTCCGAACTGGAAAGGTCGCCGGCCAGCACCCTGTCTGCGACTACAACGTAAGCCTTGGTGGCATGCCCGCATTCCCCGATTACCACCTTTTTGACCCCGAGTTGTTTGGCGGTTTTGGTGTGCCTTGTCGCCACCCGCGCCAGCTCAACATCGTCGTTCCAAAGGCCGTAATTCACAGCGTCGTAAGCCACCGCCTCGCTTGACAGTGTCCAACTGATCCCTGCGGCTTCAAAGAGGATGGCAAACGCCTCGGGATTCTCCGGCCAGGACAGGTACTCACCGGCATTGTGGATCAAAAGTATATCCGCGCCTTTCTTATCCACCGGAATCTTTACTGTTTTACCGATCCTGTCACCGATATCTTCCTCCATGAAGGCAACGGTTTCCTTAAAACCCGAAGGGCTCATGCCGGTTGAGGACCCAACCCGCAAGTGCTGTACACAACCTTTGTCCAGAATCTCGATGGGGGCGATATAAAACTCCTGACTGAACAGCTTCCTGAGTTCCCTGTTGATTGCGCCGTTATCGATCCCCATAGGACATCTCTGGGCGCACCTCCTGCATATGGTGCACCTGTGGCACGACTCGGCAAGCCGCAAGACCGTTCTCCAGTTAAGATCTATGTCGGCTCCGACAAAACGGCCGAGGAGTTTTCCCTCAGGGGTGAAGTATCTCTTCCAAATCCTCCGTAGAATCTCAGAACGGTAAGTGGGACGGTATATCTCCTGCCTGCCGCTCCCGATATAGGCGTGACAGGCATCGGAACAGGTCTGGCACTTAACGCAGTAGTCCATGGAAAGGCGCAGGGTTTGAACAAAGGTCCAGCTTTCTTGAGGATCAAATAGTTTCTGCAGCCCGCTCAAGAACTTGTTGACGAGAGCGTCTTCTTCCTGCTTGTTTTTCGGTTTGGGGAGACCCATATCGGTATGCCCGTCGAAGCTCAAATCATATTCGTCCCACCACCTGTCCGGCGGTGCTTTCATGGGATCTTCCGCACCGAGATTCGGAACATCCATTAAGTCATCCACCGTCAAAGAAACGAGAGGTTCGTCGCCCGGTCTGGAGATATCCCTCAGTCTTATCCCCTTCTTAACTGCGGCAACTCCCATATTGCTTCCCTCCCTCTCCCTTTTTTATTTTACATATGCCCATTATATCACTCTTGCGCACCAAGTCAATATTTTTACATAAGTTCATAAAGGTTATTTTCTAGGAGGCCGTTGCAAAACGGCGCCTGGCTTTGTCAGGCTCGCCATCCGGTGCTCACGTACCTCCATGTACGCTCCGCGCCGGATGTCTTCGCCTTCCGCGCCATGCTTGTTTTTCGCGGCCTCCGGGGCACTTACTTATTTACACCCGCCGAAAGCCGTTAGGTGGTTTTTCTACCGAATTTATTTGTTTTGCAACACTCTCCTAGGTCGTCAGAAAACGCGCTACACATGGTTTTTGATCACTTGCTCATGGTTCAGGATGGACGTTTACCCGGGAAAACAAAAAACCTCCCGGCCAGGGAGGTTTAGAACGATCTTTAGGTTTTTATATATAATCTAATGGAAATCTTCGTATTCGATGAACGGTCGGTCGATATCCACCATAGCGTTAACCATCAGTTCCACGAGGCCGCCGTAATTCAGGTTGTATTTGTCCCACAGCCCGTAATGGGTGATGGAGTCGCGGATTGTTCCCTTGCAGTTGGAACAGGGAGCGCACAGGTATTTAAACGGGACCTTGTTGGGATCCAGTTCGTTCTTGAAGGCTTGCAGCGTCTGGTGCATCTTCATTCTCGCGCCGACTTTATTCCGCCATTGCGGGAAGTTAAAGGACTGGATGATGGCGTACCCGGAGCCGCCGCCGCAGCAGTAGTTGTAAACGCCGTTCGGGGTCATCTCCCGGAACTGCGGGGCAATCGCTTTCAACGCCAGCCGCTGAGGTTTGACGATACCCATCGCACGTACCATGTTGCAGGGATCGTGAAGCGTTACCGGGAAGTTGTTCCGGCTCGGGTCAAATTTAATGGCGCCGCTTCTGATAATCTCCCAGAGCAAAGGCAAGCAGCTTTCCCGTTGTATCTCCGAACTAGACAGGTCGCCGGTGAGCACCCTGTCGGCTATGACCACGTAAGCCTTGGTGGCATGGCCGCACTCGCCGATCATCACCTTTTTGCAGCCCAATTTTTTTGCGGCCAAGGTATGCCTGGCCGCCACTCTGGCAAGCTCCACGTCGTCGTTCCAGAGGCCGTAGTTAACCGCGTCGTACGCCACAGGCTCGCTTGAAAGCGTCCAGCTTATGCCGGCCGCTTCAAAAAGAATTGCGAAGGCTTCCGGGTTCTCCGGCCAGGACAGGAACTCGCCCGCATTGTGAATAAGAAGTATATCGGCGCCCTTTTTATCTACCGGAATCTTTATCTTCTTGCCGATCCGGTCGCCGATATCTTCCTCCATAAACGCCACGGTATCCTTTAATCCAGGCGGATTCATGCCGGTGGAAGAGCCGACACGCAGGTGCTGCACGCAACCCTTTTCAAGGATTTCTAAGGGAGCGATACCAAGTTCCTGGCTGAATAGCTTCCGGAGTTCCCTCGCGATGAGGGCGTTATCGACCGCCATGGGACACCGCTGCGCGCAACGCCGGCACAGGGTGCACCGGTGGCCGAGCTCCGCGAGCCGCGTCACCGTTTGCCAGTTAACATCAACATCGGCACCCACAAATCTTCCGAGAAGTTTACCTTCCGGCGTGAAGTACTTTTTCCAGATTCGTCTCAGAATCTCCGACCTGTACGTCGGACGGTAAATCTCCTGCCTGCCGCTGGCAAGATAGGCATGGCAGGCCTCCGAACAGGTCTGGCACTTAACGCAATAATCGAAAGAAAGCCTCAGCGCCTGCTTGAAAGTCCAGCTTTCTTCAGAGTTAAAAAGCTTTTCCAGACCGCTTAGGAACCTCCGGACCAGATGATCCTCCTCTTCTTTGGTCTTCGGTTTTGGGATACCGATGCTGCAGTGTCCGTCGAGGCTCATCTCGTACTTATCTATAAACTTTTGCGGTGTCGGTTCGATGGGAGGCTCCTCGCCGAGATTCGGAACCGGCATGAGTTCGTGCATGTTCATGAAAACAAGCGGCTGGTCCCCCGGCCTTGAAATATCCTTGATAGCAACACTCGGCTTAGGCATTACTAAACGTCCCTCCCATCAATAATTCCTACCTGTTCTACCCAGTTCTTCCCGTTTACTATGTGCGGCGCAGACCACGTAAGCTTGCCCGAAAGCTGGGAGGTTATCTTCTTGTCTACTGATGAACCTTTAAGGTTCAAAATGTCATCCCAGAACACCTTGTCAATAGTGAAATACTTCGCGATATAGTGAAACATTTTGGAGAAAGGCATGTAAATAAGGAATAGTTCAAAAAGTGTAAAATGGGCTACGAGCCATGATGATGAGACCTGAGCAGGCTGGAAGGAAAGGACTCCCGCGATAAAAGCTCTCGCTTTATCAAAAAAGTAAGGATCGGTAATCCATGCGATAATACCGGTTGTAAAAATCGATAACATAAAAAGAAGGTTGAAGTAATCAACGGGCAGGGTATAAGACGCAAGCTCTGAGTTGGAGATCCTTTTCAAGAGGAGTCCCAGGGAACCGAAAGCACCCACTATCAAGGCAACCCCACCGCAAATATTGGTGACGGGCACAATAGCGTCAAAACCAAAGATCTTCTCCACAAGCATAAGCGCAATCCACACAAACAATAAATAAATTCCCCAGTGCATTGAAAAAGAAAAAGGCCACATGCCGTAAATATTGTACTCTTTAACCTTCTTTAACAAGAACACCTCCGAAGCCATGTCCAGGATACCATTGATGCGAATGTGATGCCGCGGTTTTGGAACGTAGTCCAGCTCCTCCATGTAGGAGCCGCCGTAATGATGCTTCGGTTCCAGGGGCAGCGGGTAAAGCTCCCACCTGAGGTGAAGCGGCATGGAGTTAAACTTGGAAAACCTGTAAACGATCATGACAAGGAAAACAACTACCGAAAGCCAGGCAAGATACACCGGAATCCCCATCTTTCTACCTCCCTTTTTTCAATAATTGGCTAAAGTATACCACGGCGGGCTGTAATGAACAAAAGCTTAAAAATGACTGTATTAATTGGCATACGTTCAATAAGCCAAATTATCCCCACAAAGGCCATAAAAGCTAAGGGAAAATTAGAATAGCTCTATTAATCCATAAAAAGAAAAAAGACCTACCTTCAGATCCGACTGGCACTTAAAACAACTACCAGACTGAACTGCGTAGATCTTTAAATATATACGGTTTTGAAACCTTACCTCTTAATCGCTAAAACCGCTCAGTAAACGGTTAATTATAAAACCTACTGACAACTAAACCTAATCCGGACTGAAGAACTCAAGTTCCATAAACGGCGGCAGATCCACTATGGCGTTGACCATAAGCTCCACCAGACCGCCGTATGTGATGCTGTATTTATCCCAAAGCTTGTAGTGCGCTATAAGGTCGCGCATCGCTCCCTTGCAGTTCGAGCACGCGGCGATGACATACTTCTGAATGCTTGGATCCAGGCAGTCCTTGAACGCCTCAAGGATCTGTTTTGTTTTCATCCGTTCGCTGACCTTTTTCCGCCACTGCGGGAAGTTCAGCTCGTTCATGATGGCAAACCCGCTGCCGCCGCCGCAGCAGTAATTGCGCGCCCCGTTCGGCGTCATCTCCCTGAACTGCGGGCAGATCGCTCTGGTCACCTTGCGTTGCGGCATAACGATGCCCATAAGTCGCGCGATGTTGCAGGAGTCATGCAGGGTGGTCGGGAAATTGTTCCTCGACGGATCGAACTTTAACACGCCGCTTTTATAAATCTCCCAGAACAGCGGCAGACAGCTCTCGCGCGGCATCTCCGACGTGGCCATGTCACCCGGAAGAACTCTGTCTGTGATTACGCACAGAGTCTTCGTGGCGTGACCGCACTCACCCACGACGATCTTCTTGCATCCCAGTTTCTTAGCGATTTGAACATGCCTCAGGCCTATCCGCGCCAGTTCAAGGTCATCACAGAAGAGGCCGTAGTTAACGCCGTCGTAACCCACCAAATCACTGCTGAGCGTGTAGCTGATGCCCGCCAACTGGAAAAGGACTCCAAACGCCCCGGGGTTTTCCGGCCAGGAAAGATACTCGCCGGCGTTGTGGATAAGAAGAATATCGGCGCCTTTCTGGTCGATGGGGATCTTTATCTTCTTGCCGGTTCTTTCCCCCATGTCGTCTTCGATGAACTCTATTGATTCCTTGAACCCTCCCGGCTGCATGCCCGTCGACGAACCAACCAGAAGATGCTGCCTTGTGCCCTTTACAAACAATTCCTTCGGCGCAATGCCAAGCTCCTGGGTGAAGACCTTCCTGATCTCCCTGCTTATTAGGGCGTTATCCACACCGACAGGGCAGACCTGTGCGCACCTTCTGCATACGTTACAGCGGTATGCGGATTCGACAAGCCGCATCGCCAGGTGATAATTCGCCTCCAAGTCCGCACCCACCAGAGACCGCAAGAGTTTACCGCTTGACGTAAAATAGCGCTTGTAAAGCCGCCGGAGGATTTCCGCCCTGAACGTCGGCCTGTAGACCTCCTGCTCCCCGCTGCCGATGTATACGTGGCAGGCGTCGGAGCAAGTCTGACAGCGCATGCAATAATCGGTTGTAAGCCGGAGGATCTTTAGAAAGGTCCAGTTGTCCTGGGGACTAAAAAGCCTTTCCAACCCCTTAAGAAACGCCTTTAATATCCTTTCTTGTTCCGCTGCATCGGGCTTGGGAAGAGCGATCGGCGAATGCCAGTCAAGCGAAAGGTCGTATTTTTCTTTCCACTTATCCGGAGGCGGCTCGAACGGAGGCTCTTCCCCCAGATTCGGGACGGGCATAAGTTCTTCGACCTTCAGGGGATTTATCGCCTCGAATGACGGCAAAGCCATGTCTTTAAAAGTAATATTTTTCGCCATTATTTCGCCTCACTTCTCTCGACAATCATGGCATTTTCCAGCCAGGTCTTACCGGGGACTACATGCGGCCCTTCCCAGTTGCAGGTGTACCCTAACTGCTTCAGCACCTTCTGATCATTCGCGGAACCCTTCACCAGGAAGCCGTCGTCCCAGAAGATCTTGTCAAAGGTAAAGTATTTGGCCAGGTAATGGAACAGCTTGCAGAACGGCATGTAAATCACAAAAAGCCAGAAGAGCGTAAAGTTCAAGAGAACAATGAACGGAATGGGTTCCGGGACGGGTTTGAACGATATCACTTCATTGATATAGGCCTTGGTATATACAAATGCTGTGTCGCCGGACCAGGAAATAATTCCGGTAAGGAAGATGGCAAAGATAAAGAGAAGGTTGAAGTAGTCCTCGGGAGTAGTGTAGGCGGCCAGATTCTGCGTCCCGACCCTCTTAAAGAAGAGCCCTACAGATCCAAAAGCGCCTAAGATAAATGACAGCGGTCCTATGAAGTTGGTAATCGGTGCGAGAAACTCAAGCTTGAAAATCGCCTCGACCAGTAACAAAACCACCCATACGGCAAGCAAGTAAAGCCCCCAGTGCATGCTGAAGGAAAACGGCCACAACCCAAACCTGTTGTGTTCTTTCACTTTCTTTAATAAAAAAACCTCCGACCCCATATCCAGAAGCCCGCCGATACGTTGGTGGTGCCTAGGTTTCTTGTTGTAATCCACTTCTTCCATATAGGAGCCGCCGTAATGATGCCTCGGCTCTGTGGGCACAGGATAAAGCTCCCACCGGAGAAACAGCGGGTAGGAAGAATACTGTTTGAACCTGTACAGAGCCATAATGAAAAAAATGATAACTGAAACCCAGGCAAGGTACACGGTAACGCTCATCCTTCGACCTCCTTTTCTTGAATATTCCTAATTTTCTAACTAGTATATCAAATCTGACTACAAGGCGCAATTGAATTTGTATAATT
>JBFMBL010000064.1:0-12070 GCA_040755195.1 Bacillota bacterium | reverse complement strand
GTACAGCGTCCACGCTGTTGATTTTCAGAGCGTTGCGAATTTCGTAAAGCACCTCTTCTCCCCGCGCGTCCTGAATGGCGGGAAGAAGCCCGACCCGAACCTCCTGGAGCATCGACCGGCCCCCTTAAATTAGTAGTCAGTAGTAAGTAGTTAGTAGACAGTAGTAAGAAGTCAGAAGTCAGAAGTCAGAAGTCGTCTTCATTCTAAATTCTGTATTCTGTATTCTAAATTCTGTGTTCTGTTATTTTTCCGGTTAAACTATACCACACGCGGCCTTTAAAACCAATACGAGTTGCGGGTTGTTCAAAGTTCAAAGTTCTGACTCTTAACCTCGGACCTCGGACGTCGCACCTCGGACGTCGCACCCCTGACTCGTGACTAATTTTCCTTCATCCTTCAAAGAATCGTTCCCCCGCCGACCACTATATCCCCGTCGTAGAAAACCGCCGCCTGCCCCGGCGTTACAGCACGCTCCGGCGCTTTAAACCTCACCGCTATACGGTCCTCCCCCGCGGGACTTATCTCGGCGGGCTTAGCCTGCGCGGCGTAGCGAACCTTCACGGAAACCGGAAGGTCTCCCTTTAAACGGTCAAAGGGGATAAAATTTACTCCCCCTACCATACAACCGTCGCTGAAGAGCATCTCCTCCGGACCGACAACCAGCGCGTTGCGGGCCGTATCCAGCGCCGTCACGTAAAGCGGGTACCCCGCCGCTACGCCCAACCCCCGGCGCTGACCTATCGTGTAACAGGCCAGCCCCCTGTGCCGGCCGATTATATGGCCCTGGTGGTCGATTATATGGCCGGGTTCGATACCTCCTGTCTCACGCTGAAGAAAACTGCGGTAATCCCCGTCTGGGATAAAACAGATCTCCTGGCTCTCCTTGCCGGCGATTTCCACGCCCCGCCGCCGTACGATCTCCCGCGCCTCGTCCTTTGTTTTCGTCCCAAGCGGCAGTAGGAGCCTTTTTAGCTGCTCCTGTTTAAGCGCATACAGGGCATAGCTCTGGTCTTTTTTTGGATTGAGGCTACGCGCGAGAAGGTACCGCCCGCCGGCGTCGTCGTGGAGAACCCGGGCGTAATGGCCGGTGGCGAAACGCTCCGCGCCAAGCTCGAGCGCCTTTTGCATAAGCGCCCCGAACTTTATCCGGGGGTTGCAGACCACGCAGGGGTTCGGGGTGCGGCCCGCGAGGTACGCGGCTACGAAAGCGTCGATCACCACGCCCCGGAACATCTCCCGCAGGTCAAAGACATGGTGTTGTAGTCCCAGGGCCGCGGCCACCTTGATGGCAGGCACGACCGGAACATCGGCCACCCGCATCGTGACGCCGAACACCCGGTATCCCTGATCCTGGAGGATGACGGCGGCGGCGGCGCTGTCCACCCCGCCGCTCAACGCCACGGCAACCCGGTACAACGCTTTTTTCACCTTCTTAGAAAAATAATAAATTTTTTTGGCGTTCCTGGCGTCTTGGCGGTTAGGTTGCAGGGCGGGCTTTGCTCATCTTTCTTTAATTTTGGTTTTCCCAACGCCGGACCTCGGACGTCGGACGCCGGACCTGTTTTCATTCCTACCCGGAGCGTAGCCGTGCCACCGTTGCCGCAAGAACCTCGATCAAACGGTCGACATGCGCGGTGGTGTTGCTCCTTCCCAGGCTTACCCGGATCGAACTTATCGCCGTTTCCGTAGAAACGCCCATCGCCGACAGCACGTGCGAAACGCAGGCATGGCCCGCGGTGCATGCCGCGCCGCAGGAAACCGCGATCCCCTGCCGGTCCAGCTCGCGCAGCAGCGTCCCGCCCTCGATCCCGGCGATACTGAAGTGAACCGTTCCCGGAAGGTGCTGAGTCGGATGCCCGTTGAAAACGACACCGTCAAGACACGCCCGAAGCCCGTCCACAAGGCGGACACGAAGCCCGCGAAGGCGCTCCATCTCAGTTTCCAGGCCGGCTGCGGCCATCGCTGCCGCTTTCCCCAGGCCGGCGATTCCCGGGACGTTTTCCGTCCCCGGGCGGCGCCCCCGCTCCTGCCCGCCTGCCTGGAAGACCGGCTCATAAGGCGTTCCCTCGCGGATGTAAAGCGCGCCGATTCCTTTCGGGCCGTATATCTTGTGTCCGGAGATCGAGAGGAGATCGACGCCGAGGTCGCGCACGCTTACAGGAACCTTACCGAAGCTCTGCACCGCGTCTGTGTGTACCGGCACACCCCGCCGGTGGGCGATGCCGCAGATCTCTTTAACCGGCTGAACCGTTCCCACCTCGTTGTTGGCATGCATAATCGACACAAGTATCGTCTTATCGGTTACGGCCGCCTCGAGATCGCCGGGACGCACCCTTCCGTATTCGTCCACGGGAAGCAGCGTTACCCTGAAGCCTTCGGTGTCAAGCGCCAGGCTGGTTTCAAGCACCGCGTGGTGCTCAACGGCCGAAATGATGATGTGGTCGCCCTTTTTTCGGCAGGCGCAGGCAACCCCGCGCAGCGCCAGGACGTCGGCCTCCGTCCCCCCGCTCGTGAAATAAATCTCCCCCGGTTCGGCTTGCAGGCTTTCGGCAACCTGGCGCCGCGCCTTTTCTACGGCCTCGCGCGCCTCCGCGCCGAATGAGTGAACGCTGGAGGGGTTCCCGAAGCGCTCTTTTAAATAAGGGAGAATAACCTCCAGGACCTCCGGGGCCACGGGGGTGGTGGCGGCATGGTCGAAATACACTCTTTCCATCTTGCCTTATGGCGCCCCTTCCGGAAAATACCCTTATAACCTCATTTTTAGCCTTAAAGATATCACACGCCGCCTCGAACGGTCAACAAACCGTCATCCGACCTGTTCCACGGTAGTAAACACTTTTCCTCTAAAAAAGAATCCCGGCGCAGTATCTGGAGCCCAGATAACCCTCTTCGCCGGGAATAAAATAACCATTCAGCCGCTTAGTGTTTCGCTGACGGAACGCGGCGAGAAGCAAGCAGAGCACGAAAGTCGGTCAGGGGCAGCGCGGAGCGTACACAGAGGTACGTGAGCACTGCCCCTGACCGGCTGACAAAGCTATACGCAGCTTATCGCCGCGCCCGACGACGGGACACCTGAATAGATACGAATAAAATAACCCCGCAGATGCCGTAATCGTCTCAAAGTTTCCCTTGAACCCGTCTCAGACAGGTGGGTGCCCTCCTGACTGATTTTCGCTTCCTTGTGTACAAGGCCTGCAAGCTGCAGCCAGAGCCCAGGCTCCCAAGGTGTAAGTGTTGGCTCAAAACTTCAAGATGTTCACGGTCATCGCAGGGCATCTTTCTTGTTTCCTATATTACCACAACCTTAAAAATTCTACAAGGGTAAACGCCGCTTTTGGTCCGAACCCGTTTCCACCCCGG
The DNA here is from genome assembly GCA_040755195.1 of Bacillota bacterium. GTDB lineage: Bacteria > Bacillota > Desulfotomaculia > Desulfotomaculales > Ammonificaceae > SURF-55. The sequence continues at coordinate 8,710 of JBFMBL010000064.1, read as the reverse complement.
CTATATAATAGAAAAGGCTTCCCGAACGGGGGAAGCCCTATTACATATTCCGTTACATCTAACCCAGTGTTACTTCAGCATATCCAGCAACCTTAGAACCATGGAGGCGGCTTCCGCCCTGGTGGCGGTGTTATCCGGCCGGAAGGTATTGTCGGAATATCCGCCGATAATACCCTTGGTATACGCAACAGCCACGGCGTTTCTCGCCCAACCGGAAATCCGGTCCGTGTCGGCGAAACTCAAAGCTCCCGGGGTTACCGTACCGAGCCTCTTTTCCAGGACTCGCGCCAACATGGCCGCAAGCTCGGCCCGGCTGACAGGCCGGTCCGCCTCAAAGCTAATGCCGCCGCCGGGTTGCGGGCAGCCTTTCACAAGACCCTCTTTTGCCGCTGCCGCTATCGCGCCGCGCGCCCAGGAAGGTATCCTCGCGTTGTCGCTGAAATTGAGGGCCTGTTCGCTGCTGGGATTCAAGTTCAGAGCCCGTACCAGAATGGCCGTTATTTCCACACGGGTGATTTGTTTATCCGGCCCGAACGTTCCGTCAGGAAAACCGCCGATAACACTCATGTCGGCCAGCCTTGCAATGGTATCAGCCGCCCAGTGACCCTCTATGTCGCTAAAACTTGCCGGCGCCGGCACCGGCGCCGGCTTCGGGGGTGCCTCCGCCGTAGTGAAGGACAGTGTGTAATCTTTGGCAAGGGCGTTACCTTTCTGGTCCTCCACCGCTCCCGCCGGGATAAGAACGGTGTATTTAGTGCCAAATCCGAGTCCGACCGCCGGCTTTAAAGTCAATGTCTTCCCGCTGAGTTCCTTGGTTATGCCTACAGAGTTGCCCTTGGCGTCCTTCAACGTAATACTCTCAAAAGCACCGCCTTTTTTGACGTCCTCGTCAAAGTTGACGGTAACGATCTGATCGACAGAAACTCCTGCCGCGCCTTCTACCGGCACAGAGTTAACGACCGCCGGCGGTTTAGTGTCACTAACGCCGCCGCCGCCGCCGCCTCCTCCTCCGCCGCTATTGTTGCTGGGAGGCGGCGATGCGTCCTGTGTTTTAAAGCTGAAAATATAATCATTCGCCAGGGCGTTGTTCGCCTGGTCCTTTACCGCGCCGGCAGGGATATAAACAGTATAGGTTACGCTGTCTTTCAGGTTCTCGGTCGGGTCGATGGTAAGCATCACGCCGCTGAGACTTTTGTTAATCGACACACTGGTGCCGCTTTGGTCTTTAAGGTCAATTTGACCGTAGTTATCGCCAGACCCCACGGTATCACTGAAGGTAACCGTTATGATTATATTGACCGGTACGCCAGTTGCCCCATCAGCCGGTTCGGTTGAAATCGCTTTTATCTCGGTTTTAAAACCGAAGCTATAATCACTCTCAAGGGGGTAACTGCCGCTCCGCACCGCGCCGGCAGGAACATATACGGCGTAATTGGTACTGGGATCCAGGTCGCTTACCGGGTCGATAGTCAGTACGTTCCCGCTGACGTTGTACGTAATCGCCACCACGCTTCCGCCCTGCTTCAAAACGATTCCGCCCGCGTTGTCGCCTAAGACCACCGTTTCGTTAAAGGTAGCAGTAACGATCTTGCCGACCGACACCCCGGTGGCGCCGTCCGCCGGGTCGGTACCGGTAACGAGCGGAGAACCGCCCGTTACCTCTACGGTTGCGGTCTTATAGACCGTGGTGCGGACGCTGTCCGTCACGGTAAGTTGTTGCGTGCCGGCAGACCTAAAGGTTACCGGAAAAACGGCCGTACCGTTCGAAAAGCTAACCGTTTCCGGAAGTACGGCCAGCGAATCCGTAGAGGTCACCAAAACCGGTCCGGAATATATGGTAACCACGTTGTTGTATGAGTCTTTCGCCGTCACACTGAAAGAGACTTCCTGCTCCGCGGTTGCAGTGGTGGGTCCGGTAAGTGTAAAAGCAGTGCATGTGGCCGCAATGATTTCAAATGCGGCGGAGGCCACGACGGTGTCCGCCGTGGTGCTGAGCTGCATGGTATAGGAACCGGCGCGCGTCGGGTTTGAAATCTTTGCCCCCGATAAAAACTTTACCTCCACCGGACTCTCCGCGGGAATGTCATTGTTTATCCTTACAATAACCGTTTTTACCCCGCTCGCCGACACGCTGACCGACTGGGACGGCGCGCCGTTTACCAACACGTTCACGGGATCAATGGAACTGGGAACATAAACCTCACCCGGGAAAACCACCCGGATCTCTTCGCCTGCTTCAAGACCGCCCTGGAAACTGGTGTTAAAGTTTATGGTATAGGTCACGCGAGCCGCTCCCGCCGCATGTGAACTCAAGGTAACCCCCGGGTTTTCGATACACGAAGGTTCGGGAACCGCCACCGTAAACTTGGCGACTTGCGGACCGTCGATCGGATCGCAGACCTGGAGCAGGTAGTCACCTGCGGTTAAGCCCTCCGCAAGATAAAAGGTCAGACAGACGTTGCTCACCACGGTAACGCTTCCGTCAACTATATAACTGGCGGTTATATCGTCGCCCCGCTTGTTATAAAGGGTCACCTCCGGTGCGGATACCGACGACCATTGAGTGCCCGAACCGTAAACCGCCACGGCCACAGGGCCGGCATAACCCTCATAAACGGGGGCCGGCGCCGTCTCCACCGTCCCCAGGGAAATGTTCCCCGTCATGTTGTCGCCGTCGGCCGCAATGTTGTAAAATGATATTCCCGTGGGGTTGCCGTCCCGCTCGTTGCTGTCAGGCGCGGAGAAAGGGGTGAAGGCGATATTGCCCGTCGCTCCCGGAAACGGATCGCCCGCATCTCCCCGGTTTTTCCCTACCGTGGCAACCATTTCCCACTCGTTGTCGGCCTCCTCGACCTGGAGGCCGTTTACACCGGAGACATTTACAGTGTTGTTCTGCCAGTAAGAACTGCCGGGATTCATAATGTCGTGGTCGACGTGCCAGATAAGTAGTCCTTTTCCGGGCAGATAGGTGTCATAGCCCGTGTTCTGGCGGTTTTCAACCAGGAAATATTCACTGTCCGCTGTGTTACCATCCGGGTATAAAGCATAGACAAAAGAACCGGTCGTCACCGGGATCATGCTGACTCCCAATCCCCCAGTGACAGGGGTTTCGGGGACGCTCCAACCGAAATAACTCCGGCAAAAGGCGTCCAGGCTCGCCGGGACGGAACCGTCGTTATCCGGCCCCAACCAGCCGCCTGCGGCCATAAGGCTCCAGTTTCCCACACCGCCTTCAGTACGGCCGACTGTATCGTAAAGATCGGGAAGGCCGAGGGCATGACCGTACTCGTGGCAGAAAACGCCGATGGTGGTAAGTATCCCGGGATCGACCCCCTGTTCCGGGACCAGGATAAAATTATTTATTGTGGTTTCCCCGACGGTTACCGGATTGCTGAGGCTCCAGGACAGCGACCACAGGTCACCGGAACGCCCGGTTACCTCCGCCCCCTGCCCGGCGTGCAACATAACCAGGTAAGGAACCGTGCCGTCGGAAGCCCTGTAAGGCGTCCAATCGAAATCATTTGCTTTAAGAAGGCCTACCGCGTCTTCGGCAAGCTTTTGACTGTTTTGGGGGTAACCGCCGTAGCCGTAACTGTCTCCCGCGTAATAGTCCAAAGTGCTGGGCAGTCGCAGCCAAACCGCAGCCGGTTGCCCGCCTTCCGGTCCGCCCGCAACATCCCCCTGTAAATCAAACGCACCGTAAGAATTCGCAATGAAATAATCCCGCGCCGTGCCGCTCGTAGAACCGAAAAACAGGTTTTGAAAATCCGCCCTGCCGAAACTGCCGGGTTTATCGGAAAAGTCTACCATAACCACCAGCGTCCGCGCCGCCGGGGCGACCGCCGTTGGAACCGCCTGGGAAGCAACGCCTGCTCCGTCTGTCCCCGGGCCGGCCTGCTGCGCCCGCAACCCCCTAGGAAAATGCGCCCGCCTGGCCTTTGCCGGCCTGTCTATCCCGTTAATCTCTCTTAGTTGAGTCAGCTTATCCACGACGGCATCCCATCCGCCGTCTTTTTTAAGCCGCTGTTCCAGGACGGGATGGGCAGGCATTGCCTGCGCCACCCCGTCGAAAATGAAAAACAGCGCTGTCAACAGCGGTATCAGTGTAAGGATTAAAGTGCGTCTCTTGGCCAAGTTCAATTTTTTGTTCACTTCCCGATCCTTTTCGATTATCCTTGCGCGAAACACCCGGCTCAAGACTGCTCTATACTCTTCAACAGCCGAACGATCATGCAGGCCACTTCTCCCCGGGTAACATCATTCCGCGGCCGGAAGGTGTTATCGGGATAGCCGCCAACAATCTTCTTGCCAAAAGCCACGCCGACCACCCCCTTGGCCCATTCCGGTATCGCACCGCTGTCACTGAAGGTCAGCGGTGCCGGTGTTTGTGTTCCGAGCTTGCTTTCGATAACGCGCGCCAGTAACGCCGCTTCCTCTGCCCGGCTGATTAATTTAAACGGCTCGAAAGTCAGCGTTCCGTCAGGATGGGGGTAACCGTTCATCAGTCTTTCCCTGGTCGCCGCGCCCGCCGCCTCGCGACCCCAGGCGGGGATTGTCTCCCGGTCGCTGAACTTGGCCAGATCATTGTCTGTGCCCGGGGAAAGCTGCAGCGCCTTTGTCAGGATGCAAGCCGCTTCCAGGCGGGTAATCTTCTTGTCGGGCTTAAACGTTCCGTCCGGGTAGCCGCCGATGGCGCCCCGTCCGGCAAGATCCGTAATACACTCGCTCGCCCAGTGGCTTCCTATATCGCTGAAAGCAACGGGGGCCGGCCTGATCTCCTGCGTGCTGAATTTGAAATCATAAGCGTCTTTCAGCGCGTTGCCCGCCAGGTCCTGCACCGCGCCCGCCGGAAGGTGCACCGCGTAAGTAGTGCTGTTGGCCAGATTATCGTGATCCAGCGTAAGCGACTGGCCTTCGATCTTCTTGCCGGTTATGGAAACGCTTGCTCCGGCCTCGCTCTTCAGGGTAATTCCGTTGAAAGCCGTTCCTTCTTTGATTCTTTCACTGAAATTGATCATGATTTTCTTGTTTACCGGCACGTTTTTCGCCCCGTCCGGCGGGTCCGTCTTATCCACGGTGGGCGGAGTGAGATCGGCACCGCCGCCACCGCCGCCGCCACCGGGCCCGCCGCCGCCGGACACAATGGTAAAGCTCCAGGTTCTTGAACCTTTGTTACCGAAAACGTCGTCAACCGCAATTTGAACCGTGTGGTTTCCAAGCGCCAACGCGTCTGAAGGCGTATACTCCACCCGTCCCGCGTTGATCTGCGGCGTTACAGCTTTACCGTCAACCGACAGACTGACGGTTGACAGGTCAGGCCCCGCCAGGTTGTCTACAGGAGTTGCGCCGATTGTCGGTTTGCTGTTGGTGATGCTGCTGCCGTCTGCCGGTGAAAGGTTTTCAAAAGCAGGCCCTTCCACGTCCCTTGCCGTAAGGGACAACTCCGTCACCGCGCCGCTTACAAAGACACCCTCTTCGAGGGTCTTTACGCCGTTGGCGAAAAACTGCACCACGGCGTTCGCCGGCACCCCGCCTCTCTTTCCGACCAAGAGCTTGGCGTCGGTGGCGCCGGCCCCTCCGTACCGACCTGTCTCGGTGGTTATCAAAGTATCTTCTGTTACATTACTACCGGCTATTCTGGCGCTGACCTCGGTACCGGCGGGTGCTCCCACCGACTGTGTGCCGTCGGCGTTGAATACGGTTAAAGAACCGTAAAAACAATGGGGAAGCGCAGGTATATCATCCGCCGCCAGAGCGTAAACCGGGAAAAGCATAACAAAAATTAAAACACAAGCAATCCGTCGCAACATGCCTATTTCCTCCTTGCCTGGAATCCTCCCGCCCCGGAAAAATGGTTGCGGGGGCGGGTTGACCGCCCCCGCCCGAAAACGTTAGTCCTTCTTTAAGACCCTGGAAACCATGTCGTACCACCAGTACCAATCCTCATCCGCTTGCCAGAGCGGGGCGGTGGTGGAGAAGCCGGCCAGTTCGTCCGCGTTCTCCATGTATGCCCAGTAACCTTCAAACGGATACATCCAATAACAATCCGCATTATTCACCGTACAGCTCCAGTAGCCGCTTTCGTCCCAGATTCCCGGGAAGGGCGGCTTCACGACCTGCGTATAACCGCGCTTGCCGTCCGGCGTCTGCTCGGCCGAAACAAGCGCGTCCTTGACGCTCATGCCCCACTCGTCGGTCGCCAGGCTTACCAGGTTCCAGCCCTGCTGCAGCGTGCGCGTCGGCGGAGAGGTGAAGTTGCCTTCAATCGCCAGGGGCAGCAGGTCGCCCGAGTTAAGCTTAACAAAGTAGGCGTCCTGCGGGTCGAAGGTCGCCCCTTCCACGCAGTTCTCCCACGCCTTGGTCGCGCTGTTGTAACGCAGGATAACAGATGCATTAAGGTCAATGCCGAGATCTACGACGTCCTGCCAGGAGTTGAGGCCCAGGGTATTGGGGGTAGAGAGCAGGTGCCATCCGGAAGTGACCGGCAGCGCCAGCACCGGGCCCGGATCCGCCGCGTCGAAAGGCTTTGAAAGCCACGGGTCATAGCACCAGAGATCCGCCACTACCGCCTGGCCCTCACCGAGAAGGTTCCCCTTCCGGTCGCTTACGTAGTACCCCTGATTCTCGTCGGCGGGACCGCTCGCGTCACCCCACCAGTTCAGGACGAAAGGCGCCCAGTAGCCGTAGCCCGCGATCCGGGCGGCCACTTCCTTTCCGACCGCGCTGTCGCTGAGGAACGCCGGCGGCTCGGCGGAAGGAGGCGAAGTCCAGTAGCCTTCATCGTAACCGGTAATGTAGAGGCCGTAGGGGGTGTTGCCGGTGATGTTGTTGAACTGGACCTGGTTGTACTCCCAGTAATAATCCCCGTACTCGTATCTGTCCCCGGCCAGGATGCCGCCGTACCCCTTGCCGAACTCGGCGTTGTCCGCGTGGCCGTTGTTCGTGATCTGGTTCTTGGCGATCCGGTTGTAACCGCTCCACTCCAGGTAAAGACCGGCGTCCTTGTTGCCGTCGATGGTGTTTCCTTCAATGTAGTTATCCCAGCATTCGTAGACCTCGATGCCCGCGAAAACCCACTCGGTGTACACGTCACCGTACCCCTCGGGGAAATCGCCGGTACCGTTGCCCTGAACTGTATTGCCCTTGATTCGGCATCCATACATATCCCAGGCGTAAATACCGTCCCAGGCGTTGCCGGTGATCGTGTTGCCGGTAACGTCAACGTACTCCGAGTCGTCGCCCAGCCAGAGACCGTCCACGTGGTTGCCGCTGATCGTGTTGTCCTCGACCGGCAGGTAGTAGCAGTAATCGACGATCAACCCCTCGTAGGCGTTGCCGGTGAAAGTATTGCCGGTCACCTCGGCGCGCTGGTCGCCCCAGTCTTCCCAGTTGTCGGTGTCGTACAGGTACGCGCCGCAGCCCTGGTTGCCGGTGAAGGTGTTGCCGGTTAAGATCAAGCCGTCGGCGTCACAAGTGTAGAGACCTTCCCAGCCGTTGCCGCTGAACTCGTTGTTCCTTACCGCCACCTCGTACGAATAATCGAGGTAAAGACCGTCACAGTCGTTGCCGGTGAAGATGTTGTTCTCGATAACCACCGGCTGGACGATTTCGTACTTTTCGGTTGCGGGGTTATATTCCCGCAACGCGTCGGTATCCCAAAGGTAGGCTCCGTCCCAATCACACCGTGTAAACCGGTTGTCCTTGATGGTGGAGCCGTCGGCGTAATACATCTGGAGGCCGGTGATCTCAAAGCCCTGGATCGTCACCGGGTAGCCGTAGACCCACACCGCCGGCACCGCCGCGTCGCCTTCATCGCGCTGCGGACGCTCGCGGAGCGGGTGCTGCGGCTGCACGCCGTCCGGCAAAGCCGGCGCTTCGCGCTGCGTCTTTTCCACGCCGGGCGGCTTGACCCTCTCCGGCGCGGCGGGGGCCGCAGCCCGCAAAGCGCTTGCCGGCAGTGCTTCGGAAACCGTCGTCGAGTCGATGATGGTGTTATCCCGGTTACCCATACTGATCAGCGAGAGCGGTTTTCCGATCACAACCTGTTCCTTATAGGTCCAGGGGTAAACCTTCAAAGTGCTGTTATCGGCCGCCCTGTTTACCGCTTCCTGAATCGCCTGGGTGATGCCCGCGGGATTGCCGCCGGCGTCGAACATGTCAACCCTGCCGTTCAGGGTGTTGGTGCCTGGATCGGTGATCAGCGGATCCACGGGTACGCGGTTGCCTTCGAAGGTGTTGTTGCTCATCGTCAGGCCGACCAGTGAAGTGTCGTCGATGTAAACGCCCGCATAGCAGTTTTTAATTGTGTTCCCTACAAGGGTAACACTTCCCGCCGCATCGAGGTCGATGTTAACCCCGTCCTGGTAGCTGCCGGCGCCGTCAAGCGTCAAATTGTTGATGGTAACTGCTCCTGTGAGGGTACCAATTATTGAAATCAATGCGTCGTTGGTTCCGTCTCCGGTGATAGTAACCTCGTCGCCCGGGTTATAGACATCGAGGGTGATGCTCTTGCCGGTTATCACCACGTCCTCAGCATAGGACCCTTCCTCAATCAGCAGCGTGTCGCCGTCATATGCCGCATCGACCGCCGACTGAATAGTTGAATAGTAACCGTCACCGATATAAACGCCGGCCGCAGCGACTCCCGGGAGCAGCAGCACGCCCAATGCCAAAACAAACAAAAAACAAAGCAAAATTCGCGATTTAATCA
>JBFMBL010000063.1:0-12089 GCA_040755195.1 Bacillota bacterium | reverse complement strand
TCTATGACATAAAACCGGAACTGCTTGGTTATTTAAAGTGAATGCTGTTATGAAGAGCCGTGTGCGTAAATAGCGCAAGCACGGTTCTGAGAGGGGTTATGCCCGCGAGGGCATAACCTACTCGACCGGTTTGATTGTCCCTGATCGCAAAGAAGAAAGGACGGTCGACGACCATGTTAAATTCGTCCCGCACGCATGTTATTCCGAATACAACGGAAGTGACAGCGGCGGACTCGGTACCCTCCTCGTTTACCTCCACGAAGGTTTTGTGCATTACGCTGTCAATGTAAGCGTTGCCGTTGACGTTTATGATATTGCGAAAGTCGGCCCTTTTCCGGTCGAACGCTATGTCCATGCCCAGGCTCTTGAGGGCGTCGTTGAGACACAACTCATACTCGGATTTAAAGCGCGGCAGGACTACGTTGCCGTTGGTTTCACTGAACCGCGACATCCAACCCTCCCAGTTTCTCGCGTTTAACGACCTGTGGAACTCTGTGAGGCTGGACCCTTGGTCCGGTAGAAAGACATACATGCTTACCGCGCCGCTGCCGTAGGGGAGGCTTACCGCCTGGAAGCCGGGTTCCTGAAGGTAACTGTACTTACCCGACCGGGACATCATCGGATGTTTCTTTTGCCTGCCCCCGGGAAGGTTAAAAACGCCTTCCGCCGTTTTCTCCGGGTCAAACCCCTTGCTCCACGACCCTTTAAAATAGATCGCGTTTATCAGGAACAGTATGGTATCGGGGTTGATTTTATCGACGATCTTTTCGATTTTGCCTTCCGTTTTGTTTTTGACCCAAGCGTTGATGTACCGGGGTGCGCCGGGATCGGTAAAGTCGAGATTTTCAACCTTCGCCCCGTAGAACTTTTCGTTAGCCTCGATGAAATCCTGCTCGAAGGGCAGGCCCTTCCGCGCCCACAGCGAATTCGCGATGTTCAACCGGATTTTCGGGTCGAGGCTTTCAAGCGCCGCCTCCAGCGCGGCGTTTCCCCGGTTGATATCCTCCATGCTGATTCCTTGCAGTTCAAGCGTTTTGGCCATTGCCTCCCGGGTTTCGCCATGGGCGCCGTTGCAGGCCGTGGCCAGGGCGACGGCGACGCTTTGCGGTGAGATGAAGACATTCTTTCCTGAGTCCTGCTCCACGATCCCCGAGAACAGCTTGAAGGCGAACCTTGTGTTTGCGGTTGCTATCCTCGGGTCGAGGGCGAACCGGGAATTCCTTGCACCCGGAGCGCCTGGTTTCGGCCCGGAAGAAACCGGTACGGCCAGGCGCGCACCGGTCTGCCGCCTCGTAATTGTTTCAGATGGGGTCGCGCTTTTCTGCCCGGCCGAGCCGGAGTCCGGTTTCTGCCCGCGCAGGATTAGTTTCCTTATTTTGGTCAATTCTATCGTCTCTCCCTACTGCCGGGCGCCGCCGCATCCGGCACTTGTAAACGCCGGCAAGAGCACCGCCGGGAATAACATCCTCTGTAAAGTATACATATTAATTACCTCCGTTTGAAATACGTTCGACCGGTTTAGATGGCAGTAGACAGTAGACAGTAGACAGTAGTCAGTAGTCAGTAGTCAGGAGCGGGAGCGGGAGGCGGAAGGCGGAAGGCGGAAGGCGGAAGGCGGAAGGCGGAAGGCAGAACGTAGAACGCAGAACGTAGAACGCAGAACGCAGAACGCAGAACGGAGAACGCAGAACGCAGAACGCAGAACGCAGAACGCAGAACGCAGAACGCAGAACGTCGAACGCGTCCTTTGTGTCCTGGCGGTTTAAACCTGTTTATAATCGTTTTTTGCCAGAAAACGATAGAGCGTTGCCCTGCCCACGCCCAGGATTTTAGCCGCTTTCAACTTGTTTCCTCGGGTTTCCCGTAAGGCCCTTTCCACGTCCTGCGTCCGGAGCTTTGTCCTGGGTGTTCGCACGTCTTCGGGAGCTCCCTCCCTGTGGACGGCTGCCGCAAACGAATACCCGTACTTTTCCGTTATTTCAGGCGGAAGGTGTTCCAGGTCGATAACGTCGCGCCGGCATTTTACCAGCGCGAACTGGATGGCGTTTTGCAACTGGCGGATGTTTCCCGGCCAGTCATAATCCATCATGGCGGACAGCGCCCGGTCGGACAGGACTATTTGCCGGCCGACGGTTTGGACTGTGTTTTGGTTCAAGAAGTGCCGGGCCAGCAGGGGGATGTCGTTTCGCCTCTCCCGCAGAGGAGGAAGTGTTATCGGCACCACGCAAAGGCGGTAGTATAGATCTTCCCTGAACTTTCCCTGAACAACCATCTCTTTAAGGTTGCGGTTTGTGGCGCTGATCACGCGCAGATCAACCCTGACCGTTTTCTCGTCCCCTACGCGCTCAAAGGATCCTTCCTGCAGTACGCGCAAAAGCTTCACCTGGGTGGCGGGCGAAAGCTCTCCCACCTCGTCTAAGAAAATTGTTCCGCCATTGGCCAATTCGAAGCGGCCCTTCTTGTCCCGGATCGCCCCTGTGAACGCGCCTTTTACGTGGCCAAAGAGTTCGCTTTCCAACGTTCCCTCGGGAAGGGCGCCGCAGTTTACCGCCACGAAAGGCTTGGCCGCCCGCGGGCTTTCGGCGTGAATCGCCGCCGCCACCAGTTCCTTTCCCGTGCCCGTTTCGCCCTGGATTAGCACAGGTACACCGGTTCCGGCGACATCACGGATGGTTTCAAAAACTTCGAGCATCTTGTGATCCCGGCCGATAATGCCGGAGAACTGCTGCACCTCACCCAGTCTGTGCTCGAGTTCCAGAACCCGTGTCTGGTCGCGGTAAGACGCCAGTATGCCTATGGACCGGCCCGCGCTGTCCTTCATGGGCACCACGGACATCTCCAGGTGCCTTTTTTCACCGTCCCTGGTGGTTATGCTCAGCGGATAAAATACCGGGCTGTCGACAACGCAGACGCCTTTTTCCTGAAAGCTGCACTTCCCCCCGCAAAAACCGTAAGGAAACACCCGGTGGCAGTCCCGGCCGAGGACCTCTTCCCGGCGGTAGCCGGTGATTTCTTCAGCCGCGCTGTTAAAGTAAAATATCCGGCGGTAGACATCGTGCGCCACGATGCCCTCCTTGAGGTTGTCAAGGATGCGCTCGGCGTTATCCTTGAGGGTAACCAGTGACAGATAGTATCCGTTTTGGAAAAAGTCCGTAACCCGTCGCTTTATTTCGTCTCGAAGCGAGCGGTAAAAGATCTCGCCGTTGCCGCCTTCCCTTCCCGGCGGGTCGGCTAGGTTCCAGTAAACCATACCGTGAATGCCTTGAAGAACGGGGTACTTCTCCTTTACCCGCGCGCTTAAAACAATCACTACGTCGAAGAGCTGGACGCCCAGATCCTCGATTCGTTTCGGCGCCTGTCCGGTTAAATCGATGCCTGCTTCCATCATGGTTTTTACCGCGAGAGGATCGATTTCTCCTGCGATCAGGCCCGCACTCAGCACTCTTACCCCGGGCGGGGCGAGAAGCTTTCCGAAGCCTTCCGCCATCTGACTGCGGCAAGAGTTGCGTTCTCCGACGAATAAAAGTTTTTTCTCCATCCGAACCCCTCTTGATGTCTCAATGTCTCAAAATGTATCATTGTCTCGTGCAATATTGTATCACACTTGGCCTTATGAGACAATGCATGTTAACGCAGGGAAAAAGCCAGGGGCCGGTTCCCGCAATGCTTTGGCGCAACTTCCGGAAGGCTGTTTGTTTGTTGGCACGGATTTTGCAATTTATTAAAACTTAGAACTTAAAACTTAGAACTGACTAAAGAGGAGGTTAAAACCATGTTTTGTTACCAGTGCTCGCAGACTCCCGAAACGGGATGCACAAAGGTCGGTGTTTGCGGTAAAAACGAGGACCTGGCCAGTCTTCAGGACACTCTAATCTTTGGCTTGAAGGGCATAGCCGCCTACGCGTACCACGCCAGGGAACTGGGTTACACCGATCCCGAGGTGGACGGTTTTATGCACGAGGCGCTCTTTTCCACGCTGACCAACGTGGATTTTGACCTGCAGCGGATGGTGAGGATGGCTCTCAAGTGCGGCGGGATGAACCTCAAAGCCATGGCCATGCTGGACAGGGCAAACACGGAAAGGTTCGGCGATCCGGGGCCGACCGCGGTCTTCACCGGCACCAGGAAAGGGCACGGCATCCTGGTTACCGGGCACGATCTTCTCGACCTTTACGAACTCCTCAAGCAAAGTGAGGGCAAGGGGATAAACGTTTACACCCACGGGGAGATGCTTCCCGCACACGCCTACCCCGTCTTGAAACGGTTCGGGCACCTGGCGGGGAACTGGGGAGGTTCGTGGCGCAGGCAGAAAGAGGAATTCGCGGCTTTCCCCGGCGCGGTCCTGGCTACCACCAACTGCGTGCTGATTCCGAAGGAATCGTATAGAGACCGGCTGTTCACCTGCGGCATCGCCGGTGTGGAAGGGGTTTCCCACATCGAGAACCGCGACTTCACGCCGGTAATTGAGAAGGCGCTGTCCACCCCGGAGTTGCCCGAAAAAGAGGGGATAACTCTTACCACCGGATTCCACCATAAGGCCGTGCTCGGGCTTGCGGATAAGGTTGTCGGCGCGATTAAGGCGGGTAAGATACGCCACTTCTTCCTGGTCGGCGGGTGCGACGGACCTTACAAGACCATGCCGTACTACCGCGATTTCGTCCAGATGGTGCCCGAAGACTGCGTTATATTGACGTTGGGCTGCGGCAAGTACCGTTTCAACGACCTTGATTTCGGCGAAATTGACGGTATCCCGCGCCTGCTCGACATCGGGCAGTGCAACGATTCCTACTCTGCGATACAAATCGCGTCTGCGCTGGCCGGGGCCTTTGACACGTCTGTAAACGAGTTACCGCTTTCCCTTGTGTTAAGCTGGTTTGAGCAAAAGGCTGTTGCGATCCTGCTGACTCTGCTCCATCTAGGTGTAAAAAAGATCTACGTTGGCCCGCGGCCGCCGGCCTTCGTTACACCGGGCGTGTTGAAGGTTCTGCAGGATGGCTTTGACTTAAGGCTGATCAGTACTCCGGCGGAAGACCTGACTGCGATGCTGGGGTAGGGAGATCACTAGAAGTCCTTAGTCCTCAGTCCCGAGTCCTGAAGAAACGGTTGGCACAGCCCACCCAACGGGAGAAATGAGAGGTGCGAGGTTGCATTAACAAAAAGGGGACTGCCCCGTTTTTGCTCATCGTCGTGACGGTGACTCGCGACTCGTGACTTTCACAACTTTGAATGAGGACTGTCGACGTGGGACTTGCTCGCAACCCGTAACCCGTAACTTGCTTGGAGGGGACTAAAATGCTTGACCATTGTCCGGGCGGCAGCGCCATCCGCACACCCACATTGGAGATCAAGAAATGTCCGCGGTGCGGTTCAGAGGTTGAGATTTTTTCTAACGATGCTGGGGTCAAGTGTGACGGGTGCGGCCTTGTCGTATACAGCAACCTTCAGTCTTGCATCCAGTGGTGCAGGCACGCAAAGTTGTGTTTCGGCGAAGAAGAGTATGAAAGACTAAAAACAGAACTTGACCGGCGGGTTGAAGACTGATGCCGACTGCGACGAACATAGAAAACCTTCAACGTTGAACGTTGAACCTTGAACCTTGAACGTCTTGTAAAGGGGGTCGTATTAAAATGACAAAAACGAATCGGAATATCATCAGTATAGATGAAGAGAAGTGCGACGGCTGCGGACTCTGTATAACCGGTTGCCCGGAAGGGGCGCTCCGGATCATTGACGGAAAGGCAAGGCTTGTGAAAGAAAGCTTCTGCGACGGGTTGGGGGCCTGCCTCGGCGAGTGCCCCCGGGGTGCGCTCAGGATTGTGGAAAGGGAAGCGGAAGGGTACGATTTCGATGGGGTTATCGAGCGACTTAAAAAAGAATCGCCGGAGCTTCTCGAAAGACACCTGCGGCACATGAAAGAACAGGGTATCGAACCGGAGCGGCCGCGTGCAGGGCACGGGGCTCTGCCCTGCGCTTCGGTCCAAGTGCTGCATGGGGATAAAAGCCGGCTGCGCCAGTGGCCGATAAAGCTGCAGCTTGTCCCGCCCGACGCGCCGTTTTTCCAAGACGCGGACCTGGCGCTGGTGGCGGATTGTGTTCCCTTTACTTACGCCGACATGCACGGCAACTTTCTCGAAGGCAGAGCCATCGCCACCGGCTGCCCCAAATTCGATGATATTGCCGCTCATGAAAACAAATTGGCGCAGATCATAAAACAGTCAGGTGTCAAAAGCATAAAGGTACTGCACATGGAGGTTCCCTGCTGCTCCGGCCTGGTGCGCATTGCACGGGAGGCGCTGACCGCCGGCGGGAGGGGGATTCCTTTCGAATCGGTGACGATAGGCGTTAACGGCGAAGTGAGAGGCGGGGGATAAGGGGGAAGATGAGGATGAAGGATGAAGGATGAAGTGAATACTTACTGCGAATTTGTTTCCGGGCCTTGGGCAGAATAGAAGTATAGTTCTAAATATTCGCAGGGAGGAAAGGTTACATGTCCAGAGTAATGCGGTGTATGTGCGAGGAGTGTCACCACAACAGGAATCACGAGTGCCATGCCGACGGTATCGAGGTCCGGTCGAGCGGCGACACAAAGGTTGAATCGTCGGCAGGTACCTGCTGCCACACCTTTAAGCCCAAGTAAGATTCAGAATCACAACGCCATCCTTGAATAAAATATACCAATAATCGGGCTTTCCGCCGTTGCGGCTGGTTGATCGCTTACTGAGAAACGGTCGGTTCAGGATAATTCCTTATAATACTTGGGATTATCCGTCGGCCGTTTTTCATTTCTATCACCATTATAAAGGTGGTCGATTCTAAGTCATGGCTTCGAGTTAGAAATGAAGGGGAAGACTAATAATAAGGATGTGAACAATGTGCAGAATCACGAGGCAAAGAAAGGTACGGGGGCGCGGGCGCTTGAAGGCCTTAATTCAGTCGCAAGAAAGATAAAATACGCATTTGGTGCGGAACCGTGGACAGGGAAGCCATTTAACAGCATTATGTTAGCGGTTAAACAAAACCTTTGGGCCCTCCGCGATCTTGCTGCCGAAATCCGTCACGAACTCCCGGGATTCTTGTTTCACCTGCGTTCCCTCCTGCTACGGGTCAACCGGAACCTGGCGTTTGCTTTAAGAAACTTTTCGATCCCGCGCAGGATTTTACTGGTTGCCGGTATGATCCCCGTATGGCTTTTCGCCGGATTGTTGTATCAACGCTTTCACCCTGAGGCGCTAATCGTGAAAAAAGCCCTCGCGGCGGTGGAACGGCCGGGCAATATAACATACTACAAGGTTTCCGGCCGCCTGGGTGACGTTCCTCACACCGGGGCTTTTTCATGGGAGGCGAGGTACTGGATCGATTACCGCCGGGGGATTGTCAAATCGGTCCGGCGTTCAGCCCGCGAAATAAGAGAGTTGACCGCCGTCACACACCTTAAACCCGGTTCAAACGTCAACGGCGGCGGACCCGGCCGCACGTATCAAAGCGTGTTTGTGGGAGACGCGCCGCTTCCGCTGGGCAACCGCGTCCTCGATGCCGTCACACAGTACCACGAGTTGCTTGGCAAGGGGCGGGTGCGGCTTTTGAGCGAGGAAAGGGTCGGGAGCGTTGAAACATACAAGTTGAAAGCGCTTCTCAAACAACCGGAATCTGCAGGAAGTGGTTCTGAGGTTGAGATAATTAACATAAGAAAGGACAATTACCGGCCCTTAAAAGTTATATATGAGGTCTGGGACGGCCGGGAACAGGAAAGCACGAAGCTCAAATCGGAAACAGCGACGTTCGGAGACGTCCGGCTGGTGAATCCGCACGCGCTCGGTGAAAGCTTCTTTGCTCTCCAGGCGCCTGCAGGGGACGAGAAAAACGTGACCCGGACTCTTACCTATGATGAAGCAAGAGGGTTTAAAGAGTATGACCTTTACTATTTAGGACGTTCGTTTGAAGGGTTGAGACTGGGTTCTGTCGTTTACGCGAAACAGGGTCGCCGGAGCAGGCTCAACGGCGTGCCCGCCAGCCGGGTGATGGTCGATTACACCACTCCGGATCATTCAAACGAACTTCGCCTCACAATCCGGCCGGCATTAAAGGCTTCCTTGGTCTCGTCGGTTTTATCCCCTGCCGGCAGGGTGACACGGGTAAAGGTCGGCGGTAAAACAGCCCGGCTCAACGAAATTAAATATAACGGCAGCGCATTCTACCGTGCCTTCATTAATACCGGCAACTCGACCGTGGAGATCATCGGCGGCAGCAAAAATTTGGTTCTCAAGGCAAGCGGCGGTCTTGAAAGGTTAAGCAGCAGGTAATACGCAGGGGTAAACGCCTTAACGCCACCCGTTAACACCAGTCCGCCAGGCGCCGTCAAGCCCACCCTCCATCTTTCACGGTCTTCCTCTTTCATGCGATGGTGGTCAAGGGTTGTAATTAATTATTGCAATTCAAGGGACGACATGGCACAATCACTTTGTTACGGTTGTGACAAAGGACGAAAGTAAATATGCGTATAGTCATTGGTTCGGAGTCTTTCTACCCGAATGTCTCGGGGGTCTCCGTAACCACATTTAACCTTGCTTCGTACTTAGCCGGTAGAGGACACGAGGTGGCCGTTGTTGCGCCGTCGCAGCACCATGGCAGTTACCGCGAAGAGTTCGCCAATGGGTTTACCGTCTGGCGCATCGGGTCGGTTTCAAACCCTTTTCGCAAAGACTTTCGGGTTACGGTTTACCCCCTGCGGCAGGTGCGCGCGGCGCTTGCGGCGTGGCTTCCGGATGTTATTCACTTGCAGGATCCCACCTCGATTGGTTGCGTCCTGTCGCGGGAAGCTAAAGCCAGGCATATACCGGTAGTTATAAGTCATCATTTTACGCTTGATTACATATTGACTTACCTGCGTTTGCTTAAGCCGTTTCACTCTTACCTCCGGAGGCGGATAACCAGAGCAATGATCAATTTTTATAATTCTTGCGCGCACGTTATTTGTCCAAGTGAAACGGTAAAGAATGACCTTCTACAGGCGGGGCTAACAACTTCCTTAACTGCTGTCTCCAACGGTGTCAACCTCAACCGCTTTTTCGCTTACGAACTGCCGCCAAGCGTTCGCTCCGACTCCCGCTTGCCGGATAAGCCGGTTGTTCTTTATGTGGGGCGTTTGGACCCGGATAAAGGTCTTGAAACGTTCCTTGATGCCGTACCCCTCGTGCTTGCCAGGAGCAAGGCGCACTTTGTTCTCTGCGGCGGCGGCAACCTGTTGGTATCTCTTAAGAACCTGGTCAAAGAGAAGGGACTCGAAGAATACGTCTCCTTTTTGGGCCCTTTCGGCTACCTCAGCCCGGATTTGCCCCGGGTGTATCAACTGGCGACCTGTTTCGTGATTCCTTCCGCGATAGAATCACAAAGCATAGTGACGCTCGAGGCGATGGCGTCGGGGTTGCCGGTGGTGGCGCCTTCAGCGGGAGCTTTACCGGAGTTGGTCGCCGACGGCGATAACGGTTTTCTTTTCCCTCCGGGTGATGCAGTGGTGTTGGCGGAAAAAGTCAACCGACTGCTCGTGGATCGTGACCTGTGCCGGCGGATGGGACAGCGTAGTCTCGAAAAGGTGATAAAGCACGAGCTTAACGGCAGCCTGCAGAAGATCGAAGAGATTTATTACCAGGTAACAGGAAATGCGCCGGTGTAGAATACTTTTTCTGATCGCTGGACTGGCGGTGCTAACCAGTTATATGCTGTATAGTTACAATTCAGGCGTGCTGCCGCAGGCGGCTTTTTACCTTTTAAAAGATGTTCCGGTTCCGCAGACCGCAGACCGGATTTTGGTCTTTTGTCCGCATCCGGATGATGAAACCATCGCCGTTGGCGGATACATTTACAGCGCTTGCCGGGCGGGGGCTGTGGTGCGGATTGTCCTGGTCACCGACGGGAACAAACACGGTCTCAGGGACAGACGCTACCAGGAGTTTCACCGGGCGACCGCGCTACTCGGGGTTAGTCCCGGCGAACTTCGTTTCTGGGGATATCCTGACGGAAAGCTGAGATTGCACTCAAAGGCACTGGTAGAGCGGGTGGAAGGAGAGTGGAATGATTTTCGTCCAACCGTTGTGTTTTACCCCCACCCGGCGGACCACCATCCCGACCATGCCATACTTGGGAAGGTACTCGAAGAAGTGGTTCCCGGACCGGTTAACAGTGGTTCACCGGTTATTGCGTACCGTTATCTTGTGCACCACAACCGTTATCCGCAGCATGGCTTGTTTGCCCGGCGGGATAAGCTGCTGCCGCCGGTCGCTATTCTTAGCTTTGACCAGCAGTGGCAGAAATTCTGCCTGTCTCCGGCGGCGATGAGTGTTAAGCGCGCGGCTATAAAAGAATACCGGACTCAACTTCGCAACCCCTTTTTACGGCCGCTTCTTTTGGGTCTTAACCGGGATAATGAAATCATGGCCCGCCGGGTGCCATAGTAACAACGCCCGATGTCCGATGTGCGACGTCCAACGTCCGACGTCAAACAGTTCGGAGTTAATGCTCAAATGGATTTTAAGGTCCGTTCAAGATCAACGTGCAACGTCCAATGAAAAATAACGTATATATTGAATCAGAAGGGTAGGCTTTGCCTACCATTTCAACTGATTCCCGACTCACGACTTAGGACTTAGGACGTAGGACATAGGACAGAGTACTTTTGAGGTGGTGGTGGACATTTGGACGCAAATGGGTCTTATCGGGATCTTTCTGAGCATTGCGATTGAAAACTTAGGGATACCTTTCCCAATCGAAGGAAGTTACATATTAGCCTGCATCCTGATTCAAAAAGGTTACTCCTACCCCTTAATGCTCTCGGTGCTCACAGCGGGGCACCTTTTTGGGGGGACGGCGGCTTATCTCCTGGGTTTATGGTGTGAACCTTTCCTGATGCGCCGCTTTGACCGCCGGACGGATTTTATTAAGGTCCACGATTGGTTGCACCGGTGGTATACCAGGTACGGAGCGTTGACGGTTTTCGGCATGCGTTTCGTCGGTTACGTGCGCCCCTGGTCGTCGTTCGTGGCGGGCTTCGCCAGGGTGAGATTCATCACCTTTTTCTTCTCGACGCTGGTGGGCTCTCTTCTTTTCAATGTCTTTCTGCTTGAGGTTACATCGCGCTTGCTCGGCGCGTACCGCAACTACCACAGCCACTTCCGCCTGCTCATTATCTTAGGGCTTCTCGCTTTCTGTTTGCTGGTTTTTGCCGCAAGGGTTATATGGCGCCGGCACAGGCGGGCATACGACACAAGCGTCCGGTGATTCCCCTTAGTTACAATAGAAACCGCCAAGACGCCAGGAAAATGATTTAAGGATTATTTGTAGCTCTTTTCTTTATGGCGTTCTTGGCGCCTTGGCGGTTCATTTAGAACCACTGTACCCTTCAGGTGCCGATTACCTCTAACATCTTGCTTCTCACCTCCAAATTAGACGGGCGTAGTCGTGCAGCAGTCTTCTAGACTTCTGACTCCTGACTACCTTAAACCTTAAACCGCTTCCGCCATTGCGAGCATTGTCTCAATGAGCTTAGTATACGATTCTTGATCCGGGGTCTTTTTAAGCTGCCCAAAAGCAGTTTCCAGAATGGAGAAAGACTCAGGCCTCAAGCCATGCCGGAAAAAATCCGTGCCGTGCCGGATCAGGCTGTCCGTCACCACTTTCAAAAGCTTGCGGGGCTTTTCATCCGCAATCCCACAGATCGAAAAGTACCGGTCCGGCGGAGGGCCCATTTCAAGGCACCGGTTCAGACAGTCCAGCGCCTCTGGGTACTTGCCTTCCTCTAAATACAATAAGCCCTTAAGATACATCAAGTCCGTATAATCAGGATAAACCTGTAAATACGTTTCAACCAGCGCCTGCCTTCCTTAAGAAGGTCGAGACTCATTTCAACAATGAATTCGGCTTTAAACGAGGAACAGAAAAAAGTATTTATTGGAACTTGGTCAGGTATAAGATTGGTTCCATACATAAAAATCCACGGATGTAAACACCTTGTATAAAATCCATAGGACATTCACCCCTAACACATTATGGTCATAGACTACGGTAAATCGGAATTGAGTCTGTTTTCCTAACAATTC
>JBFMBL010000062.1:0-12282 GCA_040755195.1 Bacillota bacterium | reverse complement strand
ACTGCCAAACGGCATCTTGGCGAATACCGGTTTGAGTGCTGGACAGTATTCAGTAGTCAGAATAAAAGAAAAACTCTGGAACGTCTTAGCAGATAGTCTATCGCATACTACCAAGTATCAGGCTTTTGATTCTCAGGAATCCAAAGCAGGTTTACATTTCGGTTAACCCGTCTCTATTCTGGATTCTGGCTACTGACTTCTGAATTCGGACCTGAAACCCGTGCCTGAATAGTTAAGTCTCATAGTCTGCTCTTTAAACGGCGAACAGCCCTTCAATCGCCTCCGCTATAGTTTTAAACACTATCCCCCCGCAGAACCGCGGTTCGCCGTTAATGGCGGTAGGATTCGTGTCCGAAATACCTCCGCCTGAAATACAGGGCCACGTTGACCAGGCTGATCAGCACCGGCACCTCCACCAGCGGGCCGACAACCGTTGCAAAAGCCTGGGCGGAATGAATGCCGAAGACGGCCACGGCAACGGCGATGGCCAACTCGAAGTCGTTGCTGGCGGAGGTAAAGGCGATGGTGGTGGTCCTTCCGTAGTCGGCCCCGATCCACTTGCCGAGGAAAAAGGTGACCAGCCACATGAACACAAAGTATATGGTCAGGGGAATAACCACCCGCAACACGTCTAAGGGCAATGTTACAATGACCTTGCCCTTAAGGGAAAACATCACCAGGATGGTGAAAAGCAGGGCGATCAACGTGAGCTTGCTGATCCGGGGAATAAAGTTTTTCTCGTACCAGTCGCGTCCCTGCGACTTAACCAGCACCGCGCGGGTGATATAACCGGCGATGAAAGGAATACCCAGATAAATAAAGACGCTCTTGGCGATATCCCCCATGGATACGTTGACCACCACGCCGGACATGCCCAGCCAGGACGGAATAACCGTCAGGAACAAATATGCGTAAATCGAATAGGTGAGCACCTGAAAGACGGCGTTAAAGGCCACGAGCCCGGTCACGTATTCCGGATTGCCGCCCGCCAGGTCGTTCCACACCAGCACCATGGCGATGCAGCGGGCTAGACCCACCAGGATGACCCCGGTCATCAGTTCCGGTTTGTCCGGAAGAAGCAGCACGGCAAGGACGAACATGACTACCGGTCCCACTATCCAGTTTTGAATCAGGGAAAGGGCTAAAAGCTTTCCGTCCCTGAAGACGGTGGGCAGTTCCTCGTAGCGCACCTTGGCCAGCGGCGGGTACATCATCAAAATAAGGCCGGCGGCGATGGGTATATTCGTGGTTCCCACCTGGAACTTGCCCCAGAAACCGGCGATTTGCGGATATATGTAACCCGCGCCCAGGCCGGCGGCCATCGCCAGAAATATCCACAGGGTCAAGTACCGGTCCAGAAAAGAAAGCCTCCGTGTTACCGGTTGTGCCCCGGTAACGCCTTTGCTATTGCTTTCTTGAGCCGCTTTAAAGCTTCCCCCGCTTTCCGGCGGCTCTTTGTCAACGACCAAGGGTTTTTTCTTTTCGACACCGGACACCTTTATACCACCCCCGAGTTGTAGTTAACACTTCTCACCGTACCGGATAACCTCCGGCCAAAAGCAGTCGTACCAGTTTCTCCCGTGCTGACCGATGTTCGTCTTCGGCAAGCGGTGTGCAGTCGGCCAAGGTCGATTCCTGCTTCAAGAGCCGCGCGGCGAAGGCGAGGCAGGTGCGTTCCCCGCAGCGGCCGCAATTGGTCTTCGGTAATAGTTTATACACGTCAAATACCTTTACTTCAGAACCGCGGCGGTAGCTGGGTTCGATCTCTGTCCGCCGCGCCCAGGTCTCCGCCAGCAATTGTCGCAGCGCCTCAACCATCCGGTGCGCCTCTTCCTCGTCGCTAAGACCGGTGATACCGATCGCTCCAGGGTAAAGGATGATGCCTTTTCCCGACCAGATAAAGCGGAGGAACGGCATTTCAGGATTGTAAAAACAGTTGCCCAGCTCAGCGTTTAAATAAGGAAAAACCTCTCGGATATCGGCGTCTATATGTACCAACGCTCCTACCACCGGCTGGTTAAGGGCGCAAATAGGGCGCACCATTTTAACGGTATAACTGTTGAACATAGCCTCGCCCCCTGTGCCGCTAAATGGCGATGCCGAAGTAAATCAGGATGTACTTGACCGCCACGTAGATGAAGATCGCGCCGAGAGCGCCTTCAGCGTCGCCGTCTTCACGCGGGCTACCAGCTTCGCCCCGTAAAGCGCCCCGATAACGGCGCCGATTCCCAGACTGATGGCTGTCGGGATATCCACCACGTGCTGGTATAGCTTGAATACTGCCCCGACCAGCGCCATCCAGATGAAAGATGCCTTTTTTATTTTTAACCCGACCTTTCTTGTGCTGCCTGAAAATCCGCCGCCAGCGTCACCAACTCCGCAAGCCGCCGGAAAATAAACCCCCGTGATAGCTCAATCACCTCGAACACCGCCGGATCCCGCACCCTGTAAATCACCCGCAGCCCTTCTTTCCGGCACTCAAGGATACCGGCTTGCCGCAGAAGGGAAAGGTGTTTTGACACCACCGGTTGTCCTGCGCCGACGGCCGGGATAATCTCGCAGACGCACCGTTCTCCCGCCCGCAAAAAGTCGATTATCTTGATGCGCAGCGGGTGTCCTAATGCGCGGAATAATTCTCCGGTAAGTTCTAATTCAGCTTTCCGTGCCATAACTATCTTCCCCTTGCCACTTAAATCTATTACTATATAACAATATTAGCATGTAGCCTCTGAAAAGACAATCCGGAAATTATAAAAAATTATAAAAAGTAGGGATTATAAAAAAGTAAGAAAGGCAAATCGTCCGGAATTTTGCGCAATCCTATTGACTTGGACAAACGACTTCCTTTAAAATAGCAACAGCGCATTTTCGGCGATGGGGCTCGCCTAACGCAGTGATGCTAATAGCTCCTGATAACGCTGTCGGGGGCTGTTTTGTTTAATGGCTCCTGGCTTGGGTCAGGGGCTATTGTTTTTTACAGGAGGGAGAAAAATGGACTTTTGGTTTCAGGCAGCAATGTGGGTGGGGTTGGCCTTGCTGGCGTCGCTTATCTCCATCCGCCTTGGTATCTCTGTGGCGATGATTGAAATATTTGTCGGCGCACTGGGCGGAAACTTCCTCGGGATTGAGACGACGCCCTGGGTAAATGCCCTGGCCGGTATCGGCAGTGTGCTCCTGACATTTCTGGCCGGCACCGAGGTAGACCCTAAGGTGCTTCGAGAACGTTGGAAGGAGAGCCTTTCCATCGGCTTTGTCTCATTCCTTTTTCCTTTTCTGGCGGCCATGGCTTATGCTTATTATATAGCCGGCTGGAGCCTGGCGGGGGCTAAAATCGCCGGTATCGCCCTTTCCACCACTTCGGTGGCTATCGTTTACGCTGTTATGGTAGAGACCGGTCTCAACAAAACGGAAATAGGCAAGATCATCCTGGCCGCTTGTTTTGTTACCGACCTGGGAACGGTGGTGGCGCTCGGAGTGCTTTTTGCGAACTATAACTTGTGGCTGCTGCTGTTTGTCGCCGCAATGGCTGCCGTTCTACCGTTTCTCCCCGCGACCAGCCGTAAGGTTTTTGATACCTGCGCCGACCGGGTGAGTGAACCGGAAAGCAAGTTCTTCTTCCTCGTGCTCTTCGGTCTGGGGGCTCTGGCGGTTAAGGCCAACAGTGAAGCGGTCCTCCCGGCCTACCTTGTCGGACTCTCCGTCGCAACGGTGTTCGCGGAGCAGCGCCGGTTTGTGAGGCGGTTAAGGGGACTGGCCTTCGCTTTTTTTACACCTTTTTATTTCCTGAAAGCGGGGATGTTTGTTTCTTTTAAGGCCCTTTTCGGTGGAATCGGTTTGATAGCGATCCTGCTCGCCGTAAAAATGGCGGCGAAACTTATCGGCGTCTGGCCGCTTACCGCCGCCTTCCGCTTTGGGAAAAACGACGGGATATACACCACCCTCTTGATGTCGACCGGGCTTACCTTCGGCACCATCTCGTCGCTGTTCGGCTTGACCCACGGCTACATCAATCAATCCCAGTACTCCATCCTGGTCACGGTGGTAATCCTGAGCGGCGTTATCCCGGCGGTTATCGCCCAGGCGTTCTACAAGCCGCGCGGCGAGACGGTCGAACCTATACCGGGGGCGGATGTTATTTCCGTAGAAGAAACCCTTTTACCGCAGCCAAGTAAAGGAGGACAATAAACTTGTTTACAAAGATCATGGTCGCCTTCGACGGTTCACCACCGTCTTTCGAAGCGCTCCGCGCCGCACTGGACCTTGCCGAAAAGTACCATAGCGCTTTGGTATGTGTTTCCGTGGTTCACCTTCCGGAATACGCCGGTACCCTTGATGAGGTTGATGAAAATATCCAGCGGGCGCGGCAATACTATGAGAAACCGTTGCAGCAGGCCGCGTTTTTAGCGACGGAAAAAGGCGTGGAACTCAAGTCGGAGGTGCTTTACGGGCACGCCGGGGAGCGCCTTGTGGAGTATGCTTTCCGGGAAGGGATTGATTTGATTGTCACAGGAGCGCGGGGGCTGAGCGGCCTGAGGCGTTATTTACTGGGAAGCGTCTCGAATTACCTGGTAAATAACGCTACCTGCCCGGTGCTGGTTATCCGCGGCAAGGCGCCGGCGGGGAAATAAAGTTACTGCAAACACAAGAAAAAATTGGACACAGATTCACCACGGAGGCACAGAGAACACAGAGATAGAACTAAACGGGATAACAAAATAGAATCTTGGTATCTATTCAGGGTCAGAATTCATCCAGCACTCAACTCTGATATATAGGACAACGTTTTTTCGAAGGTAAAGATACTGCCAAACGGCATCTTGGCGAATACCGGTTTGAGTGCTGGACAGTATTCAGAAGTCAGAATAAAAGAAAACTTAGGATAAGGATAGTCTATCGCATACAACCAAGTATCAGCTTTTCATTCTCAGAAATCTAAGGCAGGTCTACATCTCGGCAATCCATCTCTATTCTGGATTCTGGCTACTGACTTCTAAATTCGGACCTGAAAAGCGTGCCTGAATAGTTACAAATTTTGTTTCCTCCGTGTTCTCTGTGTCTCTGTGGTAACCCAGCACTCAACTTGCTGATCTTAAGACGTGGCGTTCTAAGTTTGTATTATGTACGATGTTACAAAGTAGTTTTAACGTGTCGTTGAGTGCTGGGTGGTTCCGGCTTGTCCGGGTTAGGAGGATTATGCCGCTTACTTACTTCTGTCAAAACTGCTGGCGGGAGATTCCAGCCGAGGATAAGTCTTGCCCGCACTGTGGGGCAAGGCAAGATTTGGAGTCGGGCTACGAGGAGAAGCTCGTAAAAGCGCTCGACTGTCCCGAAGCCGCAACCGCCGTGCGCGCAGCCTATATTCTTGGGAAACTAGGGGCGGTGGCCGCAGTGCCGGCTCTGATAGCCAAGCTTGAAAGCAGCGAGGATCCCTACCTCGCCGCAACCGCCTGTGAGGCCCTGGCAGGCATCGAGAACCCCGAAGCCCGGGCGGCGGTCCGCAATGCCCTGAAGCACCGGTTTGCTCCGGTCCGGCGGGCGGCCGAAAAATATTTACGGTGAGTCCTGTAAGGAGGGAAAATGTTTAACATCATCCTGGTTGGTCTGGTGAGCTTCCTTACCGACGTAAGCTCGGAGATGGTTTACCCCTTGATCCCGCTATTTCTTACCCTTCAGCTTGGCGCCGGCCCCGCCGTGATAGGGGTGATCGAGGGGTTGGCCGAAAGCACCGCGAGCCTCTTAAAGGTTTTTTTCGGTTACTGGTCAGACCGGTCTGGACGGCGCAAACCTTTGGCCATCGCCGGCTACGCAACCTCCGCTCTAAGTAAGATCCTTTTGTATCTAGCCGCATCCTGGGGCTGGGTTTTGGGCGGCAGAGTGGTCGACCGTTTCGGTAAGGGCGTACGCACCGCGCCCCGGGACGCTTTAATCGCCGACTCAAGCGCCCCGGGCGCCTACGGTCTTTCGTTCGGCCTGCACCGGGCGATGGATACCTTCGGCGCTGTCGTGGGTGTTGTTCTCGCTTACTTGCTTCTCCGGAATTCGCACATTGATTTCCGCACGATATTTCTTTACGCGATGGTTCCGGCGGCGCTGGGCGTGTTCCTGCTCTTTTTTGTCCGGGAAAAGAAAAATAAAAGACCCGCAACCACCCGACGCTTCAGTCTCGGCTGGCGGGAGCTCGACCCCCGGCTCAAGGCGTTTCTGGTAATAGCTTTCCTTTTTACCCTCGGTAACTCTTCCAACCAGTTCCTGCTGCTGCGCGCCCAGAATATAGGCTTCAGCGCTCAGGACGTGCTCCTGCTCTACCTGGTTTACGTGTCGGTTTACGGGCTGGGCGCTTACCCGGCGGGCCGCCTTTCCGATCGCGTCGGCCGCCGGAGCCTGCTTGTTTGGGGATACGTCACCTATGGGATAGTCTACCTCGGCTTTGCTTTGGTCCGCCTACCCGGAACGTTGTGGCCGCTCTTTGCCGCTTATGGTCTTTACTCCGCCTTAACCGAGGGAGTGGAGAAGGCGCTGGTGGCGGAAATCGCTCCTCAAAAACAACGGGCCACGCTCATCGGGCTGCATGCGACCCTGGTCGGCATCGGGCTTTTTCCTGCGTCGCTCCTGGCCGGTCTGCTCTGGAAAACGGTCAGCCCCGCCGCTCCGTTTTATTTCGGCGGCGTAATCGGTATCCTCACCGCCATAGGACTTTGGGTAGTGCTAAAACCCCACAGGAGACAATCTCTACCGGCCGGCGGGTAAATCAATTGAATGGAGGTGTATTATGCCGATAAGCGGTTACCTGCCTGTGGATAATGCAATCAATCATTCGGAATGGGGGAAGTTGGCCGAACGGACCGTCAGGTATCTCGAAAGCTGCCGGGTGGCGGACGGCGGCTATTACTTCGCGCGCATTACCCCGGGAAGCCCGCACGATACTTTCTATGCGGTCGCGGCTTTACAGCTCTTAGGAGTCGGGCCGGTAAAACCGGACGGGGTGGTGGAGTTTTTTCAGGGCCTTCTCCGTCGTGAGGCGCTTCAAACTCCGGCGGCCGTTTTCTTTACAGTTTCCTCCCTGGCGCTTTTGGGACGGCTCGACTCGAAATGGTCCGTCCTGGGGAAAAAGCTGCAGCGAATCCAGGACCCGGAAGGGGGCTTCTGGATACCCAAGTACCTTTGGGTGGAGGCTGCTTCGCGGCTGACAAACACCTACTACGCGGTAGGAGCGCTCACCCGGCTGAACATGCCTTTCAGAAGGGAAGAATGCGCCCGTCTCGTTGCGCGGGAACTGAACTCTGTTTTAGCAACCGGGGAGCTGGATTCCCTTGCAACGGTTTACTACGGCATAGAGATTCTTACACTGTTAGAACAACCGTTTCCGGTAGAAACAGACATTATCCTGCCATATTTAGAAAATGTGTCCGGGGAGGCTGGTTTTCTTGAGCACTGGTACTATGTAACGGCGATTTATAGGCATCTCGGCAAAACCCCCCGTTTTTTTAAAAAAGTAGTTGATTTCACCCTCGGTTGCGAACGCACCAGGGGCGGCTTTGCACGCTCGCCAAGTCCGTGCGCCATTTCAACGGTAATTTATACCTTTTACGCCGTCGAGATAATGCAGGCACTGGGTTTATTAAAAAAAATATATTGGTAATCAACACCAGCCGTTTCTCTTGGTAACTTCGCAATAAAGGTAAGACTTCTTTTTTAGTTGCAGCAGTAGAATGTTTCCGGCATCAGAACCTTAAGGTGGCTTTTAACCTTTTATGGTTCAGCAGCAGGTCGAGGGCATCTAATGCCGAACTTGTTATGATGTCTGCGGATTTAACGGCGTCCACCGCGCATCCCTCGCCGAGGCAAACCGCTATGCCGATTCGGGCGCTTTTGAGCATCCTCCTGTCGTTGTTTCCGTTGCCCAGGGCGACGACACTCTCAGCGCCGAGTTTCTTCACGTATTCCTCCTTTTGGACGTCGTGATTTTCGCCCTCAAGGATGTGTATTTGGCAGTTTACGCCTTCAAGCTCGACCTTTGCCTTGCCGAAGGTGTCGGCGGTCAATACGTGAACCTTAAGGGATTTTGCTATCATATTCAACCGTTCCCTCACACCGGGCAAAAGACGGCCGTCCACCGACAGCGTTCCGGTAAAGTCCGATACCAAATTTTCAAGCCTGACCGGCCCGAACCCCGGGATATCAATTTGAAACATAGTAACCTCCCTGTATGACTTAAGATTTCTCGCAGTTGAAGGATTTGCCGGAAGCTATACGCAATCCTTTTTTCACGGGCACTTTTAAATTGCTGCGCCGGTCTTAACCAAAGAATTCCGTTATATAACGTACCGCCAGGATGATAATCAGTAGACCCAGCAATACCCGGATCCACTTTTCCGGCAGGTACTTCTGGAAGCGGGCGCCGACGTAGGTGCCCGCCAGCCCTCCTACGCCGAAGAGAGCCCCGAGGGCCCAGTCGGGCCGGATCATATTTCCGGCGCCGAAGGAGGTCGCCGCCAGGATTTCAAAGAAACCCACCCCGGCGATGGACGTCAAGAAGGTTCCGGCCAGCGCGGCGCCGGCTACGGTGTACACCGGCAGGCCGAGGACCGCCACCACGAAGGGGGCGATGATGGCGCCCCCGCCGATACCGTAGATGCCGCCGATCAGCCCGACTGCAAGAGCGAGCACGAAAATGGTTAAGGTGCTGAAAGAGAAGGTTTCGCCCCAGAATTCGTACTCGATTCGCTTAAGGGACACGGACTTTGTACGTACTACCGCCTCCGCCGGCAGCCCTGCAGCGACGCGGCTTTTCGTCGTTTCTTTTTGCTGCTGAACGCGCTCCCGGAACTTTTTTTCCAGGGCGCGCTGCTGCTGCCGCCCCTTGCGGTAGCGCCCGGTCGCCTCGTATAGCAGCCGCCCGCCGAGGTAGAGGAGGACTAAACCTACGAAGAGTTTGAAAGCCCGCGGGTCGGGAAGATACCGGATACGGATCAGCGCCCCGGCGAAAACCCCCGGGAGGGTGCCGATGATCACCACCCAGGTCAGCGGCCAGGCCATGCGTCCTTCCTTGATATACCGGTAAAGCCCGCCCGGTATGGCAACAATGTTGTAAATAAGGTTTGTCGGGCTTACCGCCGGGCTGACGAAGCCGAGAACACTTACCTGGAAGGGCAGAAGGAGAAAAGCGCCCGAGACTCCGGCCGAAGCGGTCAATGAAGAGACCACAAAGGCCACCAGCGGGGGGATCAGTGGAAAGACATCGACGCCCGAGACCGGAAAATGCATCCCACTCGCTCCTTTCTCAGCAGGCGATTAATCCGTGGTTTTCCAGGATTGCCTGGCCGGCGCGGCCGTGTACGAAGTCAAGAAAGGACTTGGCCAGGTCGGAATGGCCGGTTTGGCGGTGAATACCGATGGCGAACTCGATCGGTGCTCCCTTGAGCAATACGGTGTTGCCGAATTGCCGCCCCCTGACCGCAACGGTTGCCGTCGCGTACCGGTCAGCGAATACCGGGCTGGAAAGGTCGATTTCCCGGGGAAGGGTGATGTGTCGTAAGTTGAACTGCACCGCCACTGATGAATAAACAAAAGCGTAGTCAACTCTACCTTGGGCGATCAGTTCCACGAGGTCGATTGATTTCGGTGTTATGGCGCCGGACGGGCACCCGTTGCGGAGGCGGTTGTAAAGACCGGGCCGGCAGTAAAACTCTTCACCCAGTTGCCAGGCCATGAGCGTCCTGTACCCGCAAGGGTCAAGATTTTCGTCGGAACGGGCGTAGGTCGTCTGATCAGCAAGAAGAATGTCCATCCAGTTTTGTCGGTTAATCTCGTTTTGGCCCCGGGAATACTCATCAAAGGCGATAACAATACGATCTGTGGCAAAGATAAAATAACGGGCCACAAATTCCGGCTCCAAAAGTTCGGCGAAAACGGCCGGATCGGCCAGAGCGACGACGTCGGCTTCTTCTCCTCGGAGCAGGCGATGGGCGCATTCCCGGGAACCCGCCGCTTCCAAACTTACTACTATTCCGGGATGGGTTTCCTGGAACACCAGGGCGCATTCCTTGAGAGGCCCGCGCAGCGCCCCGGCGTGCAGGATGCGCAAAGTTGCTTCTCTCATGTTTTTTCTTCTTCCTCCTCCCGTAACGGGAGTTCTTTTAAGGGAACCCCGCCGCCTCTCAGGCGGGTGTTTGTAAACATAGTAAGAAAAGCCTCAAGCTGTTCACGGCGGCGCCGCGCATTGGTTGCCATCATTTCCAGGAGGCGCTCCCCTTCGGTAGTTAAATGGTAAACGCGCCGCGCGGGGCCGGATAGTCCGGTTTGCCATTCCGATCGTACCAGACCGTCATCCTCCATCCGCCGCAGGTTGCGGTAGACCGTCGCGGGGTCGCATTCTTCCTGATTGAATGAAAGCCCGCTCAAAGATTGAATGAGTTCGTAGCCGTGCATGGGCTGCCGGGCAAGAAGCAGAAGCAATCCGGGCTGCAACAGTTGTTCCCCACGAAGGTAAACGGCATATTCCGAGGGTTCGCTGTCCGGTGAATTCTTTTCAGGCATGCAGAGCTCCTATTTGCATGATGCATATATTATTGTAATAAATATAGCATATTTTGAGGCTGGATAGTTAAAAATTTTCTATTGCATAAGCTGCCTACATATGATATTTATTTTCATAGATATATTTCACATATAGGCACTATTCATATAAGGGGATTAAAATGTGTGGTTATTCAGGACGCGACCACGGTCGTTGCCGCTGTGTTAGTGCACCTATGGAGCGCTTTATGCAACCCTGTCTATTGCTTCTACTGTTGCGTCGATCAACGCACGGGTATGAATTGATCCAGAGCCTGTCGGAATTCGGCTTCATTGAAGGCGAAATGGATCCGGGTTCGGTATACCGCCACCTGCGAAGGCTTGAAGAGGACGGACTTGTATCCTCGGAGTGGCAGATCCAGGGATCGGGGCCGGCCAAGAGGCTGTACCGGCTGACTCAAGAGGGGGAAGAGGTTTTGGCCGCCTGGGCGCAGACCATCGCGGGAAACAAGGCCCGGATGGAGAAGTTTCTTTCGTGCTATGAGGAATTGAAGGAGACTTGATATGTTCAATTCCGCTCTGTTTGTGATCGCAATTGCCGCGCTTTTTTATTCATACCGGAGGGATAAGGGAAAAACCCGCAAGGCGCTTGGAATCACCGTTAAGCAGTTCAGAAGCATTTTACC
This sequence comes from Bacillota bacterium, assembly GCA_040755195.1. Classification (GTDB taxonomy): domain Bacteria; phylum Bacillota; class Desulfotomaculia; order Desulfotomaculales; family Ammonificaceae; genus SURF-55. The sequence goes on along the minus strand of JBFMBL010000062.1, from coordinate 1,081 downwards.
GAGTATGCTTGGTATTATTAGTCTGATTGGTTTAGCGATGGCTCTGATACCCAGTGAGTTTATTCAAAGCCTGTTCGGTAATAACGGTGTGGCCGGTATTCTGCTGATTTCGGCCGTCGGTGCGATTACCTTGATGCCGGCTTTTATCGCTTTTCCTCTCGCGGCTTCACTTCTTCATGCGGGGGCCGGCATCACCGCCGTAGCCTGTTTCATTACTACGCTTTTAATGGTGGGAACCCTTACCGCGCCGCTGGAGATACGGTATTTCGGTAAGAAGTTCACCATTTTGCGTAATGGGCTTGGCCTGGTCACGGCTCTGGTTATCGGTTTTGTAATGGGAACGGTACTGCGATGACGGCCTGCTTGAAACGGTATGCTCTCTTTCTTTCCGTGGCGGCGGCGGGCATTATCCTTTACATTGCGAGCCCCGCCAGGGGGGAGGCCGCCGCGGCTGCCGCCCTTCAATATCTGATCGAGATGCTGCTGATAATACCGCCTGTCTTTGTGCTTATAGGGCTTCTCGATGTCTGGGTTCCCAGAAAGATAGTCGAGCAGCGCGTCGGTCCGGGTTCGGGGTTTAACGGAGTTATTATTTCCATCCTGGCGGCGACTGCTGCTGCGGGGCCGCTTTATGCGGGTTTTCCGGTCGCGGAGGCCCTGTTGAAGAAGGGTTGCCGGCTGTCAAACGCCGTGATTTTTTTAGGTGTCTGGGCTACGGTCAAGGTCCCGATGCTCATGATGGAAATCAAATTTGTGGGTTTAAGTTTCGCCCTCCTGCGCCTGGCGCTTACACTGCCTCTGGTTATCCTTACGGGATATGTTTTGGAAAGGTTGATACCGGCGGTCAATAACCGGGAATCCGGCCCGCAGGCGCACAAGCAAGCCGAATCTGAATAATGGCGGTAACTGGCTTGTGCATTCATTGACAGCCTTGCAGTTCACCGCTACAATCTTATTCAAAGCTGCGGCATGAAGCTGCGGCGGTGGGGGTTCAGCCGGGTTTTTGCGTCTGGTATGCGTTTTACCATGTCTAAAAGAAGGCCACGGGGGTCTTATGTCCGTGGCTTTTCTGTTTTTAAAG
>JBFMBL010000061.1:4421-12633 GCA_040755195.1 Bacillota bacterium | reverse complement strand
AGGTTTTTGCCGAATTATTTCTTGGAAGCACTTTACTTCAGGGCTCTCTTCAAATAGGTTATGCTTCTACTTCTTGTTCTCAAGAAACGGGGACTGGCGTCATCGCCTATATAATCCCACCTGCCATCGACAATGTCCCAATCCGGATTATTTAACTCACCTACCTCCTGCTGCTCGATGGATATATATAATGTTGTCAAAGACCATTCGATTTCCGAATAATCTTTTATCGCATGTCTTCGAAGATTTTTCTATCACCTAAGGTAAACTTATTAATCTCTTTGTACTGGTTTATCTCTCCAGTTCTATAGTTTACAATGGTATAGCCGCGTTGTCCAATTACATAAACGAGGTCGCCTCTTACCTTATATTTGTATACATTATCCTCTACAGAGGGTCTAATATTTCTATCTAAATCAACCAAAACTCTTTTGTTAACAACTCCCACAATTTGGTATCTTCCGTTACCAAATGATTCGATTGTATCTCTCCCGCTTGGATGCTTCTTCTCTTCACATCCAACAAGGAAAAATAACCATACGCCAAGTAATAATAACACCATTATTGCTGAAATTGTTTTTCTCACTTTTAATAATGCTCCTTTTACTTCCAACTCTTGCGGGTATCACTAACCGTGAAGGTAACGCTATATGGTACAATTGCTCCCAAGCGCTGATCGATGCAAGCAAGGTTATTAGCCAACCATTTATACCAATTCTGCCCGTATAAATCTCTGATATGAAACTCGAAGTTATAAAGGTCTCTTATTGTGGTTACTAAATCCCATCTCTTTCCTGTAAGTTTGCCCTTAATACTTATGTTAGTCCAATGTACAGCTGTATAAAGATCGTCATTCTCTTTAAACTCAATCAAGTCATGGTAGTTTATAGCCCTTGTCCTGGACCGATTAGCTTCTTCTACGACATGTTTTACCAAACTGTTGTACTCCGGAGATGATTTCACCAGGCTTACAAATTCATGGCTCCCCGAGAAGGTCAGGTCTGGTGGATTGTCCTGTAGTGAATTCTCGAGCAAAGCTGCCGTTAATTTGTAGCCTTTAGGCTCTAAATAAAATTCAATCCCTTTCTTCCAAACGGCCCTATCCGGTTCAATTATAGTTTTTCGATAAAGGTACCTATCAATGTCTCTAAACCAATCTAATGGACCCAACCCGAACGGGTCAACATATGAAATCGGATTTCCATTGACGTAAGCATACCGGTTCATACTTTGTCCATCGGAGATATTTCCTAATAGAACGTCCTGGTTAACAAACCGCCTGACTTCCGGGTTGTAGTACCGGGCGCGCATGTAGAGCAGGCCGTTTTGGTCGGTCATCACGCCGTCGCGGCCGTTATACAGGAACGGGGTAGAGGTTGTCCCGGTACGGTGGATCAACTCACCGTAAGGCCCGTACCAGAAGCGGTCGGTGACGGCGCCTGTTTCGTCGGTCAGCGCGACGGTGCTGCCGCGGAGGTCGAAGTGATATGTCCGGTAGGCGCCGTTTTCTTCCTGCGCGATGAGGCCCAAGCCGTAGATGTAGTATATCTGGTTGCCTTCCGCGCCGGTTTTGACCAAGACCTGACTTAGCGGAGCGTGAGGGTTGATTACGTAGTCCGTCCGGTAAACACCCTCGATCACGCCGATCCGGTTATTTTCGGCGTCGTAGAGATAGCTTGTATCACCTACACTTGTAAGCCGGTTACGGGAGTCGTAAGTATAAGTCTCCATTGAACCGTTCAGCGGCCCGCAAGTCATGTTCCCGTCGGCGTCGTATTCAACCGATTGACCGTTAAACGTGGCGATGCGGTTGTCGTAGGTATAAGTCATAACCGTATCCGGCATATCGGGAACCACTTCTTCAACGGAACTCTGTTCGGCGGCGACATTTCCGTCGTCCTGGTATGTATAGTCATACTGGACGATCACGCTGCCACCGCCGTCCACGTCCCGCAGCCGCGTGAGCTGGCCGGCAGCATCGTACTCCAGGGTCTGCACCGTGCTGTTCGGCCGGATGGTCTTCCAGAGCAGCCCGTTGGGGTAATACTCGTAAGTAGTCACCCGATAAGCCCAGTCGGTAACCGTCTTCAGCCGGTTGTCGTTGTAATATTCGTACTTCACCTGCTTGCCGTCCGGATAGGTCAGCACTTTGAGGTTGCCGACCGGGTCGTACTCGTACCGCATGGTATTGCCCCGTGAATCGGTATATCTTATTACACGGTCGAGTTCGTCGTACTCGCGGGTGGTCGTGTAGGCGCTTTCGCTTACGGTCTCGATGTTGCCGTTGGGGTCGTACTGGTACGATACGGTTCCCGTTGGGTCGGTAAAGCCTTTCAGCCGGACGTCGTCGTAATACTCGTAGTCGGTTGTCTGACCTCGCGCGTTGGTCATTCGTTCGACGAGGTTCCTGGCATTGTATTCGTAGTTTATCGTCCCGTCGGAAGAGAATGTCTTGCTTCTGAGCCTTCCGGCCAGGTCGGAGGCAAAAGCGGTCTCGTGGCTGTTCGGGTCTACGAGCGCCTCAAGGTTGCCGTCGGCGTCAAAGCGCTGGCTGCTCTGTCCCGACAGCGGGTCATTGACCGAGGTCAACCTGTTCAGTTCGTCATAGTTGTACTGGGTAACCCGCCCCATGGGATCGGTTGAGCGGAACAGGCGGTCGACAAGGTCGTATTCGTTTACGGTGCTGCGGTAGAGAGCATCTGTCACGGTCTGCGTGTTGTTGGCGTCGTCGTAAGCGATGGTCAGTATCTTGTTCCCCATGGCGTCCGTCTTGCCGGTGATCCTGTCGAGTTCGTCGTATTCGATTGCGGTGGTATGGCCCAGCGGATCTACAGTCTGTATAAGCCTTCCTTTGGCGTCGTAGTTGTAGGTGGTCGTGTTGCCGTTGGCGTCAGTAAGGTGCTTCAAGCGGTCCTCGCCGTCGTACTGGTAGGTTGTCTCGTAATAGACCGCGCCTACGACGTTTCTGACCTTAGACAGATTCCCGTTGTTGTCGTATTCGTAGTAGGTGGTGTAGCCTTTGGCATCTGTCTCGGTTAGCTTGTTATGGTAGCAATCGTACGTGTAAGTTGCCGTGTATCCCAAGGGGTCAGTGACACTTATCAGATTGTCGGCGCCGTCGTACTGGTAGGTAGTTGTTTTGCCTGCGCCGTCGGTGGTTGTTATTAGCCTGCCCGTAGCATCGTACCCGTAGATGGTCGTGTTCCCTTCCGGATCGGTGACCTCATATACCTGCCCGGCCACATAGGTGTACTGCGTCTGCCCGAGACGAGGCAATGTCACTTTCTTTAAGAGGCCGCTTTCGGGATAATATTCGTAATTGGTTTCGTTACCTAACTGGTCGGTTTTCCTGGTGACGTTATTCGGATAGTTGACATCGTCGTAAGAATAGTAGACGGTTGCACCTACGGGATTTGTCAGTGACGTCAGGTTGTTGTTGGCGTCATAGGTCATGGTGGTGGTGCGCCCGAAGGGGTCGGTCACGGTGAGCAGGTTGCCGCGGGCGTCGTAGCTATAGGTTGTCGTTCTTCCTTTGGCGTCGGTGGCGGTCTTTTTGTTGCCGGCATCGTCGTAGGTGTAAGAGGTAGTGTAGCCCAGTTCGTCCTGGACACTCAGCAGTTGGTAGCTGCTGTCGTGGGTGTACACCCTGGTGTTGCCGTTGCGGTCGTAAACGGTGGTGATCACCGTGCCGGGCTGAGTGGTCTCGTCGTAGTAAAAGAGGGTCGGCAGGTTTGTTGCCACCCCATCGTCCTGTGTGGCCACGCGCCCCCGGTCGTCGTAAGTATCGCTGAAAATCTGCACGCCCGCCGCGTCGGTGGCGGTGAGCACGCGCCCGTTGGCGTCATAGGTGTAAATGGTGCTGTATCCCGCGGCATCGGTAATACGAATCAGGTTGTGGCCGGCATCGTATTCAAAAGCGACCTGGCGGTTTAGGGGATCGGTCACTGTTTCGATCAGGCCGTAGACATTGTAGCTCACGGTAAGGGAGCGTCCCGAAATTGGTTCGGTTATTGTCAGCAGCCGACCGGCGGCATCATAACTCAGGGCTAAAGCCTGCCCGTACTTGTTTTTCAGCTCAACCAGCCGCCCTGCGGCGTTGAACTGGTATACGCTCTGGTCCTTGCGCTTCAGGGTGTAGCTGCCGTCGAGGTTTTTAACCAGGGTGTCGTAGCACGTGGCTATGTCGGTTGAGTAGTAAGTGGCTGTGACACCGTTATACACAAAGCGGTTCACCCGGTTGGCCGTCCACCAGATATTAATATCGCCGGTGGCCAATTCTTCAAGGCGGGCCTCAAAATTGTGCCCCCAGCCTTTGCCGAGCGGCCCTTCATTCAGTAGCAGAGAGTTGTAACTCGCCTCGAACGACAGTTCTTGTGCGCCGTTAACGGTGAGAAGGGTGCGGTCAAGGAGGTGGGCGCCTGTAGCAGCATCCACAGGCTCAGCAACCTTAGACCCCGGGCGTCTGTCGGGGTCATCCCCGGCGATTCTTTCCGCCGCGAGGAAGCCGGAAATGGGCGGTATTGACGGAACAAGATCAAATCCGGCGGTCCAGATCTGCCAGTGATTCCCGGTATCCCGTTCCTGCCAGACATAATAAACTTTGTCGTCTACGACCTGGAACTGGGGACGGTATTTATCGTAGGCGCTTGTCGTTCTCTGGGTGGCTACCCAGCCCGTCCCATCTACATTCATTTCGCCGGTCCAGATCTGGTAGCTACTCCCGTCGTACTCCTGCCAGACGTAATAAATCTTGTTCTCTGCTACCTGTAACTGGGGACGGTATTTATCGTAGGGGCTTGTTGTTCTCTGTGTGGCTGTCCAGCCCGTGCCGTCTTCGTTCATTTCGGCGGTCCATATCTGATAGTTGTTCCCGTCGTATTGCTGCCATATGTAATAAATCTTGTCGTTTACCACCTGGAACTGGGGATACAGCTTACCGTAAGAACCCGTTGTCCTCTTGGTAGCCACCCAATTTGATCCGTCGGTGTTCGCCTCGGCGGTGCAGATCTGAGAGTACCCGCTTCCGTCATACTCCTGCCAGACATAATGAACCTTATTGCCCGCAACCTGTAACTGGGGGCGATATTTGTTATAGCGGCCTGTTGTTCTTTGCGTGGCTGCAAAGCCTGTCCCGTCCGTGTTCATCTCAGCGGTCCAGATCTGGTAGTAGTTCCCGGCATCCTGTTCCTGCCAGACGTAGTAGACCCTGTTGCCCGCAACCTGTAACTGGGGACGGTATTTATCGTAGGGGCTTGTTGTTCTTTGCGCGGCTGTCCAGCCGGTGCCGTCCGCGTTCATCCCGGCGGTCCAGATCTGGTAGCTGTTCCCGTCATATTGCTGCCAGACGTAATAAATCTTGTCGTTTACCACCTGGAACTGGGGATAGAGCTTACCGTAGGAACCCGTTGTCCTCTTGACGGCCGTCCAACCTGTACCGTCTACGTTCGTCTCGGCGGTACAGATTTGGGAGTAACCGCTCCCGTCATACTCCTGCCAAACGTAATAAATTTTTGAACCCACAACCTGCAACTGAGGACGGTACTTATCATAAGAACTTGTGGTTCTCTGGGCGGCAATAAAATTTTCGGAGGAGGCATTAGCCGGGGAAATTGAAAGCGTCCATATGAAGGTTGTCAGCGTGAAGTACAAGAGAAGAAAGAACAAGAGCACCCGTTTCGCATCGCCCCCGAGCGTTATTTGCATTCCCATTACCACCACCGGTGGAATATTTTAACTCACCATGACTTTGAAATATTTTAGCCGTAAGGAAAAAGGCTGTCAAGAAAAATTATACAATAGTTAGCATTATATAATATTTTTCGAGCAAATAGTGCATAGCAGGTAAGCATAGCGTCCGCAGGATTTTTCGCCAACCTCCTTGCTTTTGGACGTAAAATCGCTGTATCATATTACCAATATATTTGTCATAATGTTTGATGCCCGCAGGCCCCTAAGAAACTTTCCTAAATGAGGCTCTATCCGTGAAAATTTTCAAGATAATTCTTGTTTTAACCGGCATCATGGTTTTTCTTGTTTGCGCATTTTTTTCTTCCACGTCAAGCTTTTCGCAACACGAAGAGAACCTTCCGGTTGCCTCTGTTTCTACGGAGATTAAAAATAATCGTGATGTAAGCGACAATACGGGTTTCCCTAAAATTTCCCCTGCCAACCTCCCTGACGCTTTCAAATTTAAAACGTGGGTTCTCAGTGGCAAGAAAGTCTCCCAATCCTTTAGTAGGACCGACGCGATATCCTTCGGCGACCCTTCAGACTACGCCCGGGTTGACGGCGTGGTTTGTTTCAGGGGCAACAATTACCGGAACTCCGCCAGCTACGGTTACGCCCGCATATCTCTTGAAAAACTGGAGAAGGTATGGAACCGCCGAACAGGCAGAATAGACTCATGGACCGGCGTGGGCTGGACGGGACAACCGGCCGTGATTAAATGGGACGAGAGTCTGAAGCAGAAAATGAACCTGTTCGAGCGCGCGAAAAAAAAGAAGGAACTGAAAGAGGTCATTTGCGGGGCGCTGGACGGCAGGGTCTATTTTCTTGATCTTGAAACAGGCGAACCAACCCGCCCTTCGATTAACATACCGGGGCCGATCAAGGGAAGCATTTCCGTAGATCCGAGAGGGATTCCCTTGATGTACATCGGCCAGGGGATAGACACCGTGAACGGAAAGCGGGTTTCCATCGGATACAGCGTTTACAGCCTTCTTGACGAAAAGAGACTGTTTTTCATTAACGGCCGCGATAAGTCGGCGTTGAAAGGATGGGGAGCCTTCGACTCCAACGGCCTGGTTCATGCCGGCTCGGACACCCTCATAGAAGCCGGAGAAAACGGTTTGGTTTATACGGTTAAGCTGAACACGACCTTTAACCCCGAACGCGGTCTTCTGCAAATCAGGCCGGAAGTCGTAAAGTACCGTTATCGCTGTTCCCTGAATAAACAAAGCGGTGTAGAAAACTCCATCGCCGTTTATAAGCACTTCGCCTATTTCGCGGACAATGACGGGGTGCTCCAGTGCCTGGATCTGAATACCCTTATTCCCGTATGGGCGCGGAGTGTAACCGACGACACCGACAGCACCACGGTCCTGGAAGAGACCGGCGAAGGCGTGTTCCTTTATACGGGTTGCGAGGTGGATAAACAGGGTAAGGGCGGTTCTTCATACGTCCGCAAAATCAACGCTTTAACGGGCGAAACTATGTGGGAAAGGTCCTTTTCATGTTCCTATGATGTTTACACAAACGGCGGGATCCTCGGCACCCCCGCCCTGGGAAAACACGATATCGGCAACCTGGTGGTTTACAGCATCGCCAGGTGCAACGGGCCAAAAGGAGGAAGGCTTGTCGCCTTTGACAAACGCGACGGCAAAACCGTCTGGGAAATACCGCTTTCTTATTACTCCTGGAGTTCGCCGGTCGATGTTTACACCCCGGACGGAAAGGGTTATATCGTCTTCTGTGACTCCGCCGGCAACATGTTTCTGATCGACGGCAGAAAAGGCATAATCCGTGATAAGGTCAACCTGGGCGCCAATGTCGAAGGTTCACCGGCGGTGTACGACGACATGGTTGTTGTCGGCACCAGGGGGCAAAAGATCTGGGGTGTGCGGATAAGATAAACAGTCGTGAGTCCCGGGTCGCGAATCGCGAATCAAGTCCTCAGTCGACATTATATATTTACTCTCTTTATGGCGTTCTTGGCGTCTTGGCGGTAAGATTTATTTTCGGAGAGCGGCCTGTGAAGCTCGAGCGATGTTTTCTCAAAAAGGATGATCATATCGTGTCGTGTGCCCTGACGACGACCGAAACCGCCGAAATATCCATGGCCGGAGGAATCTTCACGAAGAAAGCATACCGGAGGCAGGGGTTTTCCCGGGACTGCATGCTAAACCTTTGCCGGGACCTAACGGAAAGACTTAAAGAAGTCTATCTCTTTTACGATTCGGACGACGCCGCACTGGCCAAAATGTACGGGGATTTAGGGTTTGAAAGGATCGGCGACTGGGTTCTTGCTACGTCTTTGGAAGCGTTTTCGAGGAACCATCCTTGATCTCAACCAGTTTCCTCATCGCCCGGAAGCCCGGGCGCAGCCAGTCCGGCAACAAGTCCTCTCTTACGCCTTCGAAAACAGCTTCGGCCTCGGCAAACCGTCCAAGTCTGCGGTATAGTTCCCCTACCAGGTAGGTCAGCATCGCCGTTT
>JBFMBL010000061.1:0-4321 GCA_040755195.1 Bacillota bacterium | reverse complement strand
CGGAAGCCCGGGCGCAGCCAGTCCGGCAACAAGTCCTCTCTTACGCCTTCGAAAACAGCTTCGGCCTCGGCAAACCGTCCAAGTCTGCGGTATAGTTCCCCTACCAGGTAGGTCAGCATCGCCGTTTCCACACCGCTGCACCCCTGCGCAAGCCCATCCCGGAAAAGCCTGACCGCCTGCTCCTGATGGTAGCGCTCCGCCTTCCCGTCGCCTTCATTGCGCGCACACCAGGACCCGCGCAGGTGGAGATGCGCGAGCCTCAAAACCGCTGCTTTTTTACGCCGCAAAGATATGACGGCGAGGCGGTATTTTTCGCTCCCCGGGAAAAGCGCCCGCTGCTCCCTGAGGAATTGCCCCAGCGCCCGTTTGATGGGATGGTAATCGCTATACTGGGGGAACTCCCCCAGATAGTCAAACTCTTCGTAGTTTGCGGCAAAGCGGCAACCGGGGCAAACCACGACAAAAAAAGGGTAGACAAAAATACTGCCGGCCCGGTAGCACAAGTCACTCTCCAGGAAACCGCCCGAGCCGGTCCCCCTCATTATCTCCGCCGGAAAAGTCGTATTACACTCAGGACAGCGCAGGCGGCAAAAAATCGGAACCAGGCTCATCGTTCCATACACGTCCTCATAACGCAGTCTTTTCCTTTTTCGTCGCTGCAAAGCCTGATTCCTGCTGAACTATTGGGTTCCGCAGAATCCCGGGGTAGGGTGTGCCACCAATACTTACAACAGGCCCGCCTCCTTTAATTTCTTCTCGACCGAAGGGTAAAGCGAAATATCAGTATGCGGAAAGAAGCGGCTTCCCGCAAAACGGTTCATGAAGTCCGCGTTTACGTTCAGCTCAAAGTACGTTACCCGCCGGCAGATCTCTTCCAGTTCCCGCCTTGCCTCTTCCGAAACAAGCGCCCGCCTTGCCCCTTCGAGCGAGGTGTTCCCAAGCAGCCCGATCCGTTCACGCGCAAGATCGGGATAAAGACCGATGGTAACAGCGGCTTCCACGTCAAGGTTTTCCCCGAAGGCGCCGGCGGCATAAAACCGGCCGATTTCCGCAGGTTCCACGCCCACGGCGGCCAGTAGGGTTTCCATCGCCGCGTTCATCGCCCCTTTGGTTTTAAGGAAGCTCTTTATATCCTGCTGTGAAATCACAATATCCGCGCCGGACTCCGTTTCACTAGCGGGTACAATAACAAAAGCTTCACGCCCGTCGCGAAAACGTCCTGCCCGGTCAATAATCCCGGCCGTAAGCATCCCGGCCAGAGCGTCCACCACCGCCGAGCCGCACAGCCCTTTCGCCCTGCCGCCGTCCATTATGCGGTATTCAACAGCTTTTGTACGCGGGTCGATGCATACGTGTTCCACCGCTCCCGGCCCTGCACGCATCCCCTGACGCACCACCCCGCTCTCTAAAGCCGGGCCCGCCGCCCCCGCCGCCGCGACCAGCCAATCCCGGTTGCCTATCACCATCTCCCCGTTGGTTCCGATGTCCATAAACAGCGCCGTTTCGTTCTCCCGGCACATCCCGCTCACAAGGATCCCCGCGGCCGCATCGCCGCCGACGTAACTGCCCACACCGGGCAGGCAGTAAACCACCGCTTCCGGGTGAACCGCAAGCCATAAATCTCCCGCACGTAAAAATCCGGGGTTGTTCACGACCGGAATATACGGCTCCCGGCAAATCCGCGACGGATCCAGCCCCAGGAAAAAATGAATCATGGCGGTATTGGCTCCCACCGCCACGGATGTTACCTCCGTCAAAGAAACGCCGGCATCGGCCGCAGCTTCTTCCGCTATCCGATTAATACTTTCCAAGAGCGGGACCTGCAGTTCCGCCAATCCCGCCTCCTCAGCAGCAAGAATCCTTGTGAGGATATCCTCCCCAGCCGGCGTTTGCATGTTCTCGCCGGCCGCAGCAGCCATGGTCTTTCCCGAGACCAGATCTATCACCGCCGCGGCGATCGCCGTCGTTCCCGCGTCGACCGCCAGGCCGTACTGTCTGCCCGTCGTATCTCCCGGCTCCAACGCCAGAAGCCTCCAGCCCCCTCCGGTCCGCCCAAGCGTTACCGTCACGCGCCAGTCCGACTCCCGCAAGATCCCGGACGTCCGCCGCATTACATTCAGCGGCACGCTTACCGCGCCGCTATCCGCAGGAATGGCCGCCAGAAGCCGTTCCACATCCGCCCTGTTATCCCCCAAACGCGGCGGCGAAAGCTCTACATAAAGTTTCTTGCTTAACAACGTCTGCCTCCAGTGAGTTTAACAGAATTGTAACACTTCCTTAAAATTTCAGCCACAATTACCGGGTATTCTAAAGTCGGCAGCGCAAATTATTAGGAAGGAGGTGAACCTATGTTTAAAAACAAGAGGTTCATGATCGGCCTTGCCTTTCTTCTAGCCCTTGCTGTTGCCATTCCGGCTATAGCCCAGGGCGCAACCACGCCGTCAGACCCAAACACAAACTCACAATCTACCGTCACTATCGCACCGGAAAAGGCCAAGGAGATAAACGCCTTGCACCAGAAGATGCTCGATCTTAAATCGCAAATGATTGACAAGTACCTGGAGGCGGGCTTGATCACCTCTGATCAGGCCAAGGCCGCCAAGGACCGGCTCGAACAATGCAAGCAAAACATCGAGAAGAATCCGAACGTCGTACCGCGCTTTTTCGGCGGCGGTAAAGGTTTCTGGGGCCATGGCAGGGGATTCTGTGGACAGGGCCGGGGTACTTCCGGAGGCGCTACCCAGAGCGGTTTCTGCGGAAACTGCCCGGGTTGCCCGTACGGCTCCTTGAGCAACAACAGTTCCGTTACTTCAAGTTAAAGCAAACATCAGGATCGCGATTGAGTAGGGACCGGCCGCACGGCCGGTCCCTGAGTTTCATAGGTTACGGGAAGGTTCTACTGACATATGTCCGGGTCAATAATTGTTGATCTCGGATGTTGCCGATTATCACTACAACATTTACGGCTGCAGGCCTAATTGAAACGAAACCGTCTATTTCAATTATTAAATCTTGACAGGTTCTAATAATTTGTGGTAATAAACATATGTCAAGTAACATATAATGGGGTCGTGCCGGCCTACAAAAGAAGGTGGAAGTATGGGTGAACTGTGCCCGATCTCCGGGTTTACAATTAATGCAAAAGCAGCCCGCGTTACCGCATTTCTCACTGCGTTAACGTTGCTTATGTTTTTACTGACACCGGTCAAATGGATTATTCTTATCTTGTGCGCGGACTTCTTGTTAAGATGCATTGCAGGATCGAAATTCAGCCCGTTCGCCTTCATCAGCAGGTTTATACTCCATACCGCGAAAGTCGAACCGCGGATGGAAAACGCAGGGCCGAAACTATTCGCTGCAAAAATAGGCTTGGTTTTTTCTGTTATTATAAGCGTTCTTTTTCTGGTAAACTGGATGCTCCCGGCCGTCGTCTTCGCGATTCTATTTTTGTTTTGCGCGGCGTTGGAAGCCCTGTTCGGTTACTGCCTGGGCTGTAAAATGTACTCTTTCCTTTACCGGCCGAAATAAAACAGCTTACGTGACAGCATTTATTGCACGAACTGAGCATCCGTAAGAAAAATATCAACATCGGCGCTTTCCCTGTGTTCCAGAAAAAGCGCAAGCGCGGTCCCACCGCCGAAGGTATACATCAGGCGTAATTAATCCAACACCTATAGTCAGGAGGTCGTCCAACGTGGAGCGCATTTCTTCTTGTGGCAGGCATTGCCGTCGTACGGCCACCCAGAGTCCGTTGACAATCTCGTAAACCCACAAGGTTGGAGCCAGCAAAGGAAAGTTCAGGGGATCAGCCAGGTTACCTTTCACGTAAAACCAGTGCCTGTTCAACAGCGTCCTCATCATCCAGGGCCCATTTTAAGGCCACCGAAGCGTCGATTACCGCCCCATTCACCTGTAACGCCCTTCCTCAACAAGGTCCGCCGTACTTATTTTAATGGGCCCGATGCGTAACCGGCGGGCATCCAACCGCCTGGCCGCCGCCCAGGCAGTCCCTGAAACGTCTGAATCCTCCCGGGCGAGTTTTTCACGAATCGCCTCTTCGCAAAAGGCGCTTATGGTGGTATCGCGCCTGGCTGCAGCCATCTTTAGACGCCGCCGCAATTCAGGATCGCCAAGATAGATGCTAACTTCATGAGCCATCACATTCACCTCAAATAAAATCTTATCCTTTGACGCTTTAGCGTCAAGTCGTCAAAACGGGTACTTCTGAGGAATAAGGTTGTTTCAACGAATCCTTCGGTCTTCACGCAGGGGGTTCCCCGACCTACAACTTCTTGTTCCAACAACGCCGGACTGTCAGGGG
>JBFMBL010000060.1:0-12935 GCA_040755195.1 Bacillota bacterium | reverse complement strand
CGAATTCCTTCGAGAATCCCACTTCCAACTTCCCACGTCTCACTTCCCAATTGGCCGGCTTTCGCGCTCTGCTTGCATCTCGCCGCGTTCCGTCAGAGAAACACTAAGCGGCTGAATAGTTACCCTTCTAAACTCTTATCCGAGACTGACCATGCGATCCGACGTTACCGTAAAAAGACCGGTACGGTAATACGTAAAATCACGCGGGTCTGCTTTGAAACCTCCAAACCGGATAAAAGCCGCTACAACCTCTTCCGGGCGGACATTTCCTTGCTGACCGGCTTGAACCGTCATGGTCCCGGTAAGCATTCCCGACTTATATTGCGCTTCAAAACAGAAAATCCCCGGCCGGATATCCCGTTCTCTTACCTTGTTTTTCCCATAACGCGTGCTTTTGATTTCCTTTGCCTTTAAAACCGCCTGTACCGCTGCTGCAACCGCCTCCGGCACTATTCCGCGATCCATCTCCCCTTCAATCCGGTATGTTGAACGGTTTACCACGGCCATAAGCGCAGGCGCGTCCCGCGGCACCCGTTTCACTACATCTACACGCAGCCCTTCCGGGAGGGCATCAAGAAGACGCGCCTTCACAGCCTCGGGACTGACAGGCGTCCTAAGATACAGATCCACCAATTCCCGCCGACCGAATACCCCCACGGGCAAAGGCATTGCAAAAACCATACGCGGCCGGGGGTTAAACCCTTCAGAGTAACACAGCGGCAGTGCGGCTCTCCGGCACGCCCGCTCGAAAGCGCGCGCAACGTCGAGATGGCCTATCCAGCGCACCGGCCCTTCTTTTTTAAAAGTTACTCTGTATCGGAACACATCCTACCCCCTGACTGTGAAATAACCGGCGCCACATCAAGCACCGCGCAAACGTCGCAACCGGCACACTCACCCTCGCGACAGTCCGCGGTGCTTTCCGCCCGGTAGGCCCGCTGGTGTTCCGCGATGAGGAAATCCCGGCTGACACCGGTTTCAATATGCTCCCACGGCAGTACATCGTTGTAACTGTATCGGCGGTAAGCGTAAAACGCCGGGTCCAGACCGGCCCTGGCAAAGGCATCCTCCCACCGTTTGAACGAAAAATATTCGCGCCAGCCGTCAAAACGGCAGCCGCTTCTTCCGGCTTCCAGCAGCGCGCCGCCCAGCCGCCGGTCCCCGCGGGCAAAAACAGCCTCCATAAAACTCATCTCGGGATCATGCCAGTCAAAATCGACCCGCCGGTCTTTAAGCCTGCTCTTCAGAAATGCTATCTTGCTGTTCAACATCTCTATATGAGCCATCGGCTCCCACTGGAACGGGGTGTGCGCCTTTGGAACAAAGCAGGACGCGCTCACCGTAAGCCGCAGTCTCCCCCTCGGGACACCGCACCGTTCTCCGACCGCCAGGAGATCATCGACCAGAATGCCGATCCCGTTAAGGTCTTCTTCCGTTTCCGTGGGCAAACCGATTATGAAATAAAGCTTTAACCGCAACCAGCCGGATGTAAAGGCCGCTTCGGCAGCGCTTAAAAGCGCCTCGCGCGTCACCTTCTTGTTGATTACATCCCGCAACCGCTGCGTCCCGGCCTCGGGCGCGAAAGTGAGCGCGCTTTTCCGTACCTCCTGCAGACGCCGGGCAATCCCCACGGAAAAGGCATCGGCCCGCAGGGAAGGAAGCGAGATGCTGACCCGGTCGGTGTTAAAAGCCTCCAGCAACCTGTCAACCAAGGGAGAAAGGTGCGAGTAATCGACGGAACTCAATGAACTTAATGAAATCTCGTCATAACCCGTATTCCGCGCTACCTCACGCCCCTGGGAAACCAAAGTTTCCTTTTTCTTTTCACGCACCGGCCTGTAAATGACGCCGGCCTGACAAAAGCGACATCCCCGGGTGCACCCGCGAAAAATCTCGAGCATTCCACGGTCATGAACGGCCTCAACTAAAGGAACCACCGGGCGAACCGGGAAGGAGACGGCGTCCAGATCCCTGATTACCCTTTTTGCTATATGCGGCGAAACCTCGGGGTAAAGCGGCCGAACCCCCGTTACCCTGCCGCCATGGTCATAGTCGACTTCATATAAGGAAGGCACGTAAACTCCGGGCACACCCGCCGCCCGGCGCAGGAATTCCCGGCGCCCTTCCCCCGCCTTCCGGGAAAGGATGTAGGCGTCAAGGATTTCATGGATTACTTCCTCCCCTTCGCCAACGGCAAAAAGATCGATAAAAGAAGCAAGCGGCTCCGGATTAAAAGCGCAGGGGCCACCCGCAATAACAACGGGGTCTCCCTCTTCCCGGGCTCCGGCAACAGGGTTAATCCCGGAAAGCTCCATAATGTTCAGGACGTTGGTATAAGTCAACTCGTACGGGAGTGTGAAGGCAAGGATATCAAAATCCTTCACCGGGCGGCGTGATTCGAGGGTAAAAAGCGGAATACTGTTTTCTCTCAGCAACCTTTCCATGTCCGGCCACGGGGCAAAAACCCGCTCGAACAGAGAATCCGCTCTATCGTTAACGATGGCGTAGAGAATTTGCAGACCCAGATGAGACATTCCCACTTCATATACATCCGGGAAAGCAAAGGCCACCCGTACCTGTACTTCCTCCCACTTCTTCCGAACCGAATTATACTCACCGCCCACATAACGCCCCGGTTTTTCCACCCGCGAAAGCAGTCGCTCGACATCCTGCACCGATTCATCCTCCAGAAAACTCAAACACTTATACCATATTTTATTTTGCAAGTCAAACCTAATCTTTCTCTTACTAAATTATTATATCTCAAGAAAAACGGCAGCGATGGGAATCTTTTAACAGAGCACCTATTTTAGTCCCCGAACCGCATGTGGTGAGAGCCGTAATCACCTCCGTTTCACTGAGAAATCCTATTCCACTCCCATCCTTGTCCGTAACCGCTATAAAATGAAAACGCCCCGGGTTAAAAAACCGCGAGACCTCGACTATAAGCGCTTCTTCGGCCGCTACCAGCAACGCCCCCGGAAGCACCCGGCGTTCGATAAGCTCCCGCTCTTTCGATGCGAGGTGATGCGCAAACAAATAAGGAGCGTATCTTTTCTCCCGCGATGCCGCGTAAAGGATGAAAAGACCCGCGGCCGCCACGTCCAGCCCCCATCGCCGGACAGCGAATCCCCCAACCCCCAGCGCCGTCAACGCAAGCCCGATAATCTGCCCGGTTATAGCGGTAATCCGCGTTGCGGAGCCCAAGCCCTTCCGCATTGAAAGCAGTGCGCGCATTATTCGTCCGCCGTCTAGTGGAAGACCGGGCAACAGATTAAAGGCGGCGATCAGCAAATTGGCCGCCAGGAAGAACTGTCCCCTGGTACCCGTAAGATGCCCGGACTGCGCCAATCCCAATCCGAAACAGAATAAGGCGAAGCTTGTCAACGGCCCTCCCAGGGCAATACCAATCTCTTTTAAAGGGCTCAAGGCGCCTGCCCCTTCGAGCCGCGCCACCCCTCCAAAAGGGAAAAGCTCCACGCTTTGTACCCTTACCCCGAAACCGTAAGCCGTCACAACATGTCCCATTTCGTGAAGCAGAATCGCGCCGAACGCGATCACCGCCCGGTCAATCACCCCGGCGGCGCAATACAGCAGACAAACGGCAAGGAAAAACGGATTAACCCGGACAGTAACACCGCGGAGGGATAACCCCACTACCGCCCATCCCCGGTCTTGAAAGCAGAAATCCTCTCCAGGGGGTCAACCGGCCGCCCGCCTTCCCGGAACTCAAAATGAAGACCGCTCCCGGTGATATCCCCCTTCGTTCCCGCCAGTCCGATGACTTCCGCGGCCGCAACCCGCTGGCCCAACGTCACATTTACCTGCTGGAGCTGGGCATAAAGGGTAGCGGTACCTTTGCCGTGGTCGAGCAATACATAACTGCCGAGAACCGGATCAGTGGCGGTCTTCACGACTTCACCGCCGGCTGCCGCTTTTACCGGCGCTCCCGATGAGGATTCAATATCTATTCCCGTGTGGAATCGCTCCAACCCGTCAACCGGATCCTTGCTCCACCCAAACCGGCGCACCACGCGGCCCGAGACGGGCAGACAAAACTGATTTTCCACCGGGGCCCCGACCGGCTTCGACTGTTCCCCAAGAAAGGGCAGGTCAACGTCCACCGCTTCCAGACCGTGGCGCACCACCCTTTCCAGAACCGGCTGGTAGTTCCATTCCGTGGTCAGGATCGCACGCAAGTCTTTCTGGACTCCGGCGCCCCAACCGCCACCCATTTCCTTCAAACCAAGCAGCAGGATAAAGACGACAAAGGCCACCGCTACCTGAACGGCATACCGCCGCCCTTTTATAACCCTGCGAGGTTGCACCTGAGGCCAGTCCCCGAGTCCCGCCATTAGGGATCCCCCTTCTCACTTCCAAAATAAGGCCTGTCTCCAAGGAAATCCTATGAAGCGTTTACGGGGAATATGTCATCCTTAAAATAAAGAAAAGCCCTTTCGGGCTTTTCTTACGGATTAGATGGCAACCACATCAAATCCTCGTTGTTAAAACCGAGCCGTTCTTTCGGAGCGCCCCCGTCAAAACACCGCAAGAACACATCAACAATCTCAGGGTCAAACTGCGTTCCTGCACATCGTTTCAATTCGCTCAGCGCTCTTTCCTGAGGCATCGCTTTTTTATAAACCCGCTCCGAAATCATCGCATCGTAACTATCGGCCACACATAAGATGCGGGCGCCGAGCGGGATGCTTTCTTCTTTCACGCCGTACGGGTACCCCCCGCCGTCCCACCGCTCGTGGTGATAAAGTGTTATAACGGCTATCTCTTCAAGCTCCGGGATATCGCGCAGAATCTTGTAGCTTAACACGGGGTGCTTCTTTATCTCTTCCCATTCTTCCGGCGTAAGTTTTCCCGGTTTTCTGAGCGGCTGCTCCGATATTCCTATCTTTCCAACGTCGTGCAGTATCCCGGCGAAATAGACGGTTTCCCGCTGGGAAGCACTCAGTCCCATCTCTTTGGCGATAGCCAGGGCATAGTCCGCCACGCTCTGGGAATGTCTGGCCGTATGGGGGTCCCGGGCGTCAAGTACCCGGCTCAAGGAACTGATAACGCCCAAAAACACTTCTTGCAAACGATGCGCCCGTTCTTCCGCCTGCTGCCTTTTTGCGACCGCGTTGCTGAGTGACCCAACGACGAAGTAAAGAGCTGCGGCACATATAACGGCAACCACCATGATGACGATGTTCAAAGCACCCCCCGAAAACAATACCGTTCCCTTCAGGAAGGTGACAAAGCCGGCGGAAACGGCGCTGAAAGCAGCTATGGCGATTGAAGTAACGCGAGAAATCAGAAAAGACAGGATAACCGGAAGGAAATAGAATAAGGGTAAAATGATTTGGAAGGGCTTGCCTTCCGTGGAATAATCCATCAGCGCCACCACTAACACAAAAAAAACAATTCCGGTGACAGCCGCCGGATACTGAAACCTGCTGTCTTTATCGAGTATTTTCAATGAGAACAACCTCTCGGCGCAGACATGTAACGACATGCATCGTCACGTTTCGAGAAAATCCTCCTTTTATTTTAGAAAAATCAGGTGCAGTTGGTCAATAAAAAAATAAATTATTTTTTTTGGATACGGAGGATAATAATTGCGCCAAAAGGTTTTGCAATATAACGTCCAAGAAAATCAAGGGTTCCAGCGAACCGAAGGCCTTTTCCCCCAAGCCGTGGCGGGAAATAAATCACCCCCGTCCATTTTATTTGCGAAGCCTGAAGCAGCGTTCCTGCCAACCGCAGCATTTCCCAATGGGTGTAAAACCTGGCCCGGGCAAACACCCCTCGCCCTCGCCGTGCAACAGCCCAAGGACTCAACCTGTTGAGAAAACCGATAAGCAGCCGCCCGCCGGGTTTCAACACCCGCCAGGCCTCAGTTATAACGTCTTCGGGCCGGGCGACAAATTCAAGTACGGTAAAACAGACCACAACGTCGTACGCGGCTTCGGGAAAAGGAAGATTAGCGCCGTCGGCGCAAAGAAAGGTGATGTTTGAACTTCGGTTATTTTTACGGGCTACATCGAGCATGGCTGTGGAAATATCGATCCCGGTTACCTCCAGCCCCCGGTCCGCCATTTCCCGGGATAGGATGCCCGTACCACAGCCAATCTCCAGCACTCGCTCCCCCGGAAGCGGTTCCAATAACCGCAAAAGGGCTTCCCGCTCCAACCGCCAGGCCGTCTTGCCTTTAGCGGTGGCGTACCACGACTCATACTCTTCGGCATAATCGTCAAAAAGCGCCATGGAACCCTCGCCGTTATTTTAAAACAGGATTTTCTGTCTCCGGCAATAGATATTTTCTAAAAGCCCGATCGCTGCAAGGTTCGTCAGCATTGCGTTTCCCCCGTAACTGAAAAACGGCAGCGGGATTCCTGTTACCGGCATGATCCCCATTGTCATCCCGACGTTAACCAGCAGGTGAAAGACCAGCATCGTCGTAATACCCGTTGCTATCAAGCGACCGAAGGTGTCCTTCGCGGCGGTGGCAATTCTTATGCACCGGAACACGAGCACCAGGTACAAAAGCAACAGCACTACGGCGCCGATGAATCCCAGCTCTTCACCCACAACAGAAAAAATAAAGTCTGTGTGTTGCTCCGGAAGGAAATTTAATTGGTTCTGGGTGCCGTTATACAACCCCCGCCCCCACAATCCACCGGAACCAAGGGCTATCTGGGACTGAATCATATGATAGCCGGCCCCTTGCCAGTCTTTCCACGGGTTGAGAAATATCGTCAACCTGGTGAGTTGGTACTCTTGAAGAGGGATCCAGACGTTATGTGTCAGGTGTGCCCATATCCAGAGAAAAGCCGCGGACAACCCCGTCCCTCCGATGGCCAGAAGCAAGGACGGGCGGGCTCCGGCCATGTAAAGCATGCCGAAGGTGACGGCAATAAAGACCAGGGATGTTCCGAGGTCCGGCTGTTTCATGATTAGCAAAAGCGGCAAACCCACGTACAAAAACACAGGTAGAAGGTCCCGAAAACGGTCCAGCTTTCCTTCATGACGGGCAAGAAAATTAGCCAGGGTAACAATGATTACAAACTTGGCGATTTCCGAAGGTTGGATCTGCAGCGGCCCGAGCTTGATCCATCGCTGGGCGCCGAGGGCGCTGTGTCCCATAAACATTACCGCCGTCAGCAGCACCAGGTTGACGGCATACAGCCATTTAGCACAGCGCGAAAGGTCTTCGTACCGCCAGCAGATAAAAAAGACGGCAACCATAAGACCAATTGCCACCGCAACTATCTGCCGCTTCACGAATGCGTACGCATCCCCGCCCGCGGGGTTGGTGGCGTGCGTCGCGCTGGAAATGGTCACAAGACCGTAAACGATGATCAAGATCGCCGTTACAAGCAGCGTATAATCAAATGTCCGCAAAAGCTTCCTTATGTTTGCCACAACCCTCACCTTGCCCATTATAATTTTCCGTATTCAATAAAAACAAGAGGCAAAACCTTGCTAAAAAATAAACTGTCTAAATTTTTTATTATTTTAAAAGGAATAAGAAGGGGACATCGCGAAAATATTCACTAATTGCTAAGATGAAGGAGAAGCGGAAAATGCTTTCTCCTTAGAAAGAGTTTATCGGAATACCGCTTCAGGTATCAAGGAAATGATACAAAGGAGGTGGATTCAACAATACTGTTTTGAAATCATTGCTTGCGGTTTAGATGCCATCGCGGGCAAATAGAATTGAAATTCAATGTTGGAATTATCAAAAATCCTAGGAGGTATGGATTGTGAGCGAAGTTTATGTAATTGGGCATAAAAGCCCCGATACGGATACCGTCTGTTCCGCAATTGTTTATGCGGCAATAAAGGGTTATACGGCCGCAAGACCTGGTGAACTGAACGAAGAGACGGCTTTTGTCCTTGACTACTTCAAGGTTCCCGCGCCTATGCTTCTGGAGGATGCCGCCGGGAAAAAGCTCGTCCTTGTCGATCATAACGAACCCGCCCAGGTGGTAAACGGCGGTGATCAGGCCGAAATAATCGAAGTGGTTGACCATCACAAGATGAGCTTCGTTTGCAACACACCGATTTATGTCCACGTGGAACCGGTAGGGAGCACCGCCACCGTTATCGCGAAACATCATATGGACAAGATCAAAGGTGACGCAAAGCTTGCCGGATTACTTCTTTCAGCGGTTCTTTCCGACACCGTCATCTTCAAGTCCCCCACCACCACGGATGAAGACAAAGCGATAGCTGCCGAACTGGCGAAAATCGCCGGAATCTCTGATATTATGACCTTCGGCATCGACATCAAAAAGTCTAAAGCGAGCATCAAGGGTAAACCTATCGCCGACGTTATCCACGTTGACTTCAAGGACTTTAATTTCGGCGGTAAGAAAGTCGGCATCGGCCAGACCGAACTGGTGGACATCAACGAGTGTTACGACAGAGCCGGTGAGATAACCGCGTATCTTAACGAGCTCAAAGCCAGCAAAGGTTATGAAATGGTCGTTTTCATCGGCACCGACATTATTAAGGAAGGTTCTGAGCTTTACTTCGCCGGGGATGCGGCAATGATGGAAAAGGCTTTCGGGAAGAAGCCCGAGGGTGCTTCCATGTGGATTCAGGGCTGCATGTCACGGAAAAAACAAGTCGCGCCGCCGCTTGAAAAGGCCTTCACTTCTTAGACTTCCGTTAATATTCTCAGTGTTCCAACAATACGTAGCGCCGTAGCAGTATCTGCGGCGCTATCTGCTTAATTGATACCGTAACCAGGTGTACGTCTCCGAAATCACCATGTTTGTCGTATAGAAGACCGCTCTTTGTTTTACACTTTCGTATCATATCATCTCAAACAAAGCCGTCGCCTCCTAAATTCTTCCGCGAATCGCTTTATACCTTCTCCGTTTCAATTCCTCTTAGGTAGGCTGCGGACCGATGTGCAGCGATACTACCTGAAACGCAAAGCGGAGACAGATTTTCAAACCCAGAGGGGTCACCCTCTCCATCAGGCCGTTCTTAAGGAGGTGAACTGACAATGACCGGCTGGGAACTGCTGGAGGAATTTATAGGACTTCCTCGGGCGTGAAGTTGACCCTGATAGCGAAGAATTTCACGCTCTCCTGGAAGCCCTCGGCTTTGAACCTGAGGAGGTTCAAGACTTGGACGATGAAATTCTTTAAGAGAGGGAGGAATTGCCAGCTTGAAGGCGAAAAATTTACATATTCCCTGCTGATGCGACTGACATTCGATATTACCCTTACAGGAGGTTGAAAATGAAACGGTTACTCTCTATCACTCTCTTTTCTGTGATTATGCTGGCCGGCGGTTTCGCGCTACCGGCCTACGCTCAAGAACAGCAGGAAATTCCCGTCGTGATTGACGGGTTGCCTGTTAACTTCGACGTGCAGCCGGTCATCCAGAACGGGCGCACTCTGGTTCCCTTCCGGCCCATAGCGGAAGCGTTGAACTTGAAGGTTAACTGGGACGGCACCACACAATCGGTAAACGCTACAGACGGAAAAACTTCTATCCGGCTCCAGATTGGCAACAAGACCGCCTACCGCAACGAAAGCCCTGTACCACTGGACGTACCTCCGCAGATTCTCGGCGGGAGAACACTGATACCGCTGCGGTTCTCCAGCGAAGCCTTCAATTGCAGGGTTGAGTGGGACAACTCGATTAACGGGGTCCGGATTACCTCTCCACCGAAAGAGATGGCAGTAATCGGGTTCTACGCCCTGGGCGACAGCAAGACCAGCAGTTGGACTAACCTCTTTAGGAAGCCGTACCCGGAAACTGCCAGCGGAAACACCGATGTAGTATCTGAACTGGCGCTGGGCTGGTACAGTCTGGGCAAAGGTGGCAACCTCCTGACCAAAAGCCGAACAGGCTGGCAAAGGCCGGATAGATGGGAGAAGGTGCTGGAAGCAGCTAGGGAGTACAACCTGAAAACCGAGATGGTGGTCCACGTGACTGACGGTGACGGTACCATTTCTTCCCTGTTAACGGATGAGGCTGCCATGACCAGGGCGGTTAATGGTATAATGGGAGAAGCGAGGCTGTACCAAGGAATTAACCTCGACTTTGAGGGTTTGGGTTACCGAGATGACGGCGAGCAGTTAAAGGCCGTGCAGGACGGTTTTACCAAGTTTGTCCGCCTCTTAGCGGAACAGGTGAGGACCGCTAACCTCACACTGACCCTCACTCTCCACGCTCCCAACAGCGCCTATCAGGGTTACGATTACAAGGCGCTGGGAGAGCTTGCTGACCGGATTATCATTATGGCCTACGACTACGGTTCCACGCCGGAGCCGGTAACCCTTGTCACGCAAGCTGTGGAGATGGCCAAGGCTCTTGTCCCGCCGGAAAAACTGCTACTCGGAATTTCTGCTCCTACAGAAACGGCGGAAAGCATTCTAACCAAGGTGGGCATCGCCAAGCGATACGGCCTTGACGGTATCGCCATCTGGCGGTTGGGTCTGGTGACCGGTGAGATGTGGGACGCATTGAGGTCTACCGTAATACTGAGGAGGTAATGAAAAATGAAAAAACTACTTACCAGTGAGAAGCGCGTGCCTAACATATCAAGCGGTACGTTGATGTTTTCTGGGGTCTTGTCAATGGCCGTGGGTCTGATCTATATCCTTAACCTACCTGGACTAACCGGTGATGCTACGCCGACTACAGTGCCATGGGGATATTTCGCAGTATCCCTCGGTATAGTCGTTCTTCTGTGGATTGTGCTTGGGGTCAACCTAAATCAGAAACTCTGTAAACTCTTCGTGTCTATAAACCTGGGAGTCGTTGCCTTACTACAACTACCGGCCATCTTGGCCTGGCTTCTGTTCCATGGACGGGTAATCAGCGATGGTCCGGTGGGGCCCGTCGGTCACTGGCTGTGGTCAGTTCCCCATATTTTTCTTGGAGTGGTGTCCATGTACTCCATATTCATCCTGTTGTGTAAAGAGAAGCGGTTAGACTAAGGAGTAATTAAGGTAGGCCTTACCAATTTTCTGCGTTTCCCGCCAATAGATAGCCATAATTAGAGTTTAAGCCTCTAATGTATTGGATACGTCTAGCTGGCTACTCCGGAAGTATTAGGAATAGGTTACCTCGGTAGCCTATCCAAGCCGTCATGGAGCTACCGCCTCAAGTTAGTACTTGGTTACAGGCAAATTAGCGCGTTTGACTGGTGGTAAAGGTTGATGCCGCTGGCAGGGTCGTTGAAGATTTTTCTGCGGATAGCAGAACGAAATAGCCGGTTTCTACGTCTATACCTTACGGAGAAAAAATCTTGAGGGAGGTTTTTTTCAGTGAGAAATAGGCTTAAATGGAGCATCTTATTCCTTTTAATTGCCGCCACACTTCCATTTATTTTATTCGGATGGAGCCAACAGCCGTTCAACAGAGAATCGTTCAACAGAGAATCTGAGAAAAAGGAAGCTGAAGCGCGGCCAACATCGAAGGATGGTTCCCAAAATAAAGAAGCTATGATGAGAGACATACAAAGCAAGTTGTTAGAAGGATATAAACAGGTAACTATAGAGGAAGCAAAAAAGCAGTTGGGTTTTGCCCTTATGACTCCGAAGTATCTGCCAGAACGCTTTCAACACTACGGAATATTTATACGGGATAATCCCGGAATACCAACTGAAAAAATGGTAAAGCAGTTGTGGGTTGACTCAAAGAGTTTTGAGCTACTGCTAGTAACACAGTCGAAGCTCTCCGATAAAGACCAGGAAGGACAAATAATCTTTACTGACGGTCTGGAAACACCAGGTAAAATTAGCGACGTTTTCCCTTGGGCAAAATACAGATGTCAATACGAGTTTACTAAAAATGGGAATAGCGCTCAAGGATACATGCTCGTGAATGATGAAGGTAAACGAGACGAATACGAAAAGATATTGAAATCCTTGAAGGAATAGCCAACGTGTTAGTTGCCTTATAAAACTTTGATGGGAGGTTTTTCCAATGAAGAAAAAGTGGTTAGCTGTCATAGGTGTTGTTATTCTGGTCACTACCATTGCTACCGTAGCTTTCGCCGCTAACCCTATCAAGCTCATTGTTAACGGCCAAGAAATCAAACCAGACGTTCCACCACAAATTATTAACGGAAGAACTATGGTTCCTGTGAGGTGGGTCGCTGAAGCCTTGGGAGCCGATGTTCAGTGGGAACAGAGTAGTGAAGGCGGCACAGTAAAAATAACCGCTGAGCTCTTGCAGAGGCTCCGCGCCATCGAGCCAGAACAGCCAAAAACAACAGTGAGCGACTTGAACAGGGAACGAGTTAAAGAGTTCTTAGAACAGAATCAGATCCGTTCCATCCAAGATATTCGGTCTTTTGGTCGTAAAGTCCCCTTTGAAATTACTAGCGAAGATGATACTTGGGTCCGACCTATTTACTCCGAAGCGTGGCACAGTACCTTCATGGGCGGCAAGTACAGTGACGTTACGAGACTTGTAAGCTATGCCCAGCGTAACCTTTTCATTTATACCGGGGGTCTCTCTGAAGGGGCAGGACTATATTACACCCTTGGATTTCCAGAATCCTGGCAAAACCCGGTTGGTAGCTCCTTTAATTCATCAAGTTCTTTCGAGCTATGGCTATTATCTCGTAAGGTTAAAGAGATCTACCGATTGGACAACGAATGGTTGGTAGTAGTTGAACCTCAACTTCAAGGTTATCAAACAGTAAGAATAAACTACGTCGATGCCGGTATGAAAGTAGACGAGACAACAGAGCCCAGACTCATGCTCTTCCGGGTCGTCACTCCGGAAGGTTACGAGTTAGAGCGTGCTGCCCAAGTTCTTCCTGTGCGATGAGTGTAGCTTCCTCCGTAACGTCCAGGAACTTAACCGCAACGGTGTGCGAAACATGATACCGTAACCAGGTGTACGTCTCCGAAATCACCATGTTTGTCGTATAGAAGACCGCTCTTTGTTTTACACTTTCG
>JBFMBL010000059.1:0-13860 GCA_040755195.1 Bacillota bacterium | reverse complement strand
TTCGCGCTCTCTGTGACAAAACTCAGAAATCTCGTTGGCGTTGTTTCTCAAATCTGAAATAGGCCGGATTTTCGGCATAACAACTCCCCCCCCTCCCAACTCTCAAAATATGTACATTTAATATAGCGTAATTTTGAGAGAAAATCAAGTGAGTCACTCATGCATCCAGCAAGAAAGGGCTTGGCACGTTGGCTATGCAGAGAGGCAATCACTGAAGGAGCGATCTTAGACGTACATTTAAGTCTGTAGTGGTGTTTGCCGATATTCAAGGATCAATATATATCGAGTCCCCTACGATACATCGGGAACGCGACTGTTTGCCTGAGGTTAGGGTTTTGAAGACAAGGAAGTGATGGTTGCTACACAAATATCTCGGGAAGCCCAAGTTTCTCAATCAAATCCTGCGCCAGCTTCTCCGGCCCGCTCATTCCCTTCGCCAAAATAATCCCCCACAAAGATTCTGGTTGTAATAACCCTTCGGTTCATTATCAAAATCTCCTGGACACCCCCCCAGAGCGTTCCTCGCAGATAAACGGCAACGGAGGGGAGTTCAAAACTAAATCATTCGAAGCGAAGCCTCAAGTTAAGTAAGTTAATAAGTTCGGTGCCTGGCACCGCTGCCTATGTCATCCAAGGTAACGTTTAAAGCCTTCGCAATCGCTATCAGCACTTCGGTCTTACCCTTACGTTTGCCGGATTCGATCTGAGACAGGTAAGGCGTACTTATCCCGGCGGTTTCTGCCAATTGCTGTTGAGTAAGCCCGAGGTACTCGCACCATACCCTTATGGGGTTTGCACCGTTAAAAATGGCGTAGGTTACTTCACTGGGGATAAGATCCTCTTCCCCTCGCTCAACGGCAGCCTTTACCTGGTCGAAGTCGCGAATATCTTGCAGCATTTCTGCTTCTTCAACCAGTTTTAAATATCTATCATATGGAATTACGGCCCACTCGGGTTTGCCATCTCGTTGGATAATCTGAACCCGTTTGCTCATCGATAAACCTCCCCTCGTAAAGCAATCTTCAGTACCAGGATTACCATTTGCTCTTTTTGCAGTTCATATATCAACCCGGCATGGTCCCTCACACACAATTATGCTTAATTCTCGATGTGACGATTTGACAATAAAGATATTTTCTGAAATCTGCAGCACGTAAACGCTTTAACGTTTAGCGTTTAACGTTATTTACGGAAACCGGAGACTATACGAAGGAAAGAGGGAAATGGCTGCATAAAATTGGGCTTACAAAAATATTGGCTGCAATTGAAGAAAAGGCAGCCTTTAGTCATCTGATTATCTCCTTCTCCGGCACTTAATCGGTACGGCCGATGCGTGCACCTGTTCGCTTAGCCGAACCTTCGCCGTGTCCGCCTAAGCATCCCTCTTGCAAAGCGTCCTTGCAGACAAACGGCCGCGGTTGCGGGATTCTCACTACCATTTGTTGTCACAATAACCGTCCCTGTGACATTCGCCTGTGACATTCGGTATCCGTTTAATCCCGGAAGACGCACCTTGTACAGCAACAAACAAACCGACTATCTGTTACAGTAGCTTTTCATACTGCTGCGTGCCATAAAGCACACGCATAATGACAACCTGTTTTTCCGCCTCGTCAATCAAGTGAAAGACAATATAGTTCTTGACAATCAGCTTGCGGTAGCCCCGATCTCTAAGAATATCATCCGCAACAGGGCTGCCCGAATAGGGAAAATCCTTGAGCCGCATGATGGAGTCTTCAATATCGTCCATCAGGTCAGCGGCGGCTTTTGGTGCAATGAGGTGTTCTGAAATATACCGGTATATCCCGTCTAAATCATCCTCGGCAATGGGAGTGAATTTTAGCTTGTAGCTATTTTGCATACCTTTCCCTTAAACGCTTGAACACCTGCTCACCCTCCAACAAGGGAACACCGTCCGCAATTTGCTTTTCGGCTTTTCCCAGCTTTTTATAAACTTCCGCAAGCGCCAACTGCCTTTCATAGGTTTCCATGCTCATTATCACCAAATCGCCATATCCGTTTTTAGTGATGAACACGGGTTCCGATTGATTGTGGCAGAGTTCAGAAATTTTACTTGTATTCCTTAATTCAGCGATGGGTCTTATTTGTGGCATACGCTCAACTCCTTTACCGTGACTACGACATAATTATAGCATAATTATGTCGTAGTTTCAAGCACAACCAGGAATGCAGTGTTATGGGTTTTTGCCGGTGTCAAACACCCATCACATCCATCAACCGCCCTCTTTGCCCCACCCTCACCGTACTTAGCCCGTTTTCGCCTTCACGCCGCGCCGCCGGGTTTTCTGCCATCCGGACCGATT
This sequence comes from Bacillota bacterium, assembly GCA_040755195.1. Lineage (GTDB taxonomy): Bacteria > Bacillota > Desulfotomaculia > Desulfotomaculales > Ammonificaceae > SURF-55. The sequence continues at coordinate 11,536 of JBFMBL010000059.1, read as the reverse complement.
CCGCTCTCTACCCCGCCAAACCGCCTACGTCCACCTTGGCTATGCTCAACCAGCATATTTTTCAAGGCAACATACCATTTTCGCCATACAGGAAGGGGGTAGAAAAGGCGAATATCTCGCCTGTCCTAATGCTCACTGGTGTAAGTACAAGCATTCTTAAATAATGAACTAAAGCATCATACAATTATTTCCAGTTGGACGTTAGGTGCTTGGGTGTGGGAGGCGGGGGCGATGAAGAGACATAAAAAAACAGCCTCTACTGCCGGTTGTCTGCGCCGGCATGTCCGCTTCCATCCGAAAACCCCCTCTACCTATGGATAACGGCCTGCGGTTAGGCAGCGGCCTTTCGCTTTATGAGACAACCCAGAGATTATGTTTGCCATAGGGCGAAAGTCGAGCGGGTTTCCCCACGATTACAATGAAGACCGCTGCCACCATGACCATTGCACTCATCAGCGAGACAACTTCTACCGAAACAACGAGACCAACGATATTTACAATGTTCCAGGTCGTATGCCAAAGGGCTACCATTAACGTGCTACCGTTTGTACTGTTATACAGAAAAGTTAGCCAAATTGTACCAGCAAACAAGCCGATAAAGAACCCGATGACTTGCCCAACGTCAGACGGCATTATGCGATCCCTTATCTTCTCGCCGAACGACCCACATAACCGGCCGGCAATCGAGCGCAGCGGAATTGCCAGGCGATTTGATGCGGTTGTTAGGCACATCTTCTTATTTCCTCTTTTCCATGGAGGGAAGAAGGGCGTTTCTTAATGCGAGCATGCGCTTGTCTCCGTCGGGATCAACTTCAAGTTTATTCATGACGTAAGCAAAGCACATTCCAGCATCCGGATCCATTTCCAGCCAAGAGCCTCCATAACCGCCCCAGTAGAAAGCGCGCGGGTTGAGATAGGGAAGCTTTTCGTTCGCAAGCCCAAAGCCGAGTCCCCATCTTATTGGTACACCCATCACAAGATCGATATCATTGAACTGTTCTTCAATTGCACGATCAATCGTGGCTCTTGAAAGGAGACGCAGACCGTCCAATTCACCTCCGCAAGCCAAAAGTGAACCGACTTTCGCCGCTGAGCGAGCGTTCCCATGCCCGTTGCTGGAAGGGATTTCAGCGGCTCTCCACGCTCTATCGGAATAGGCCGGTATAATCGGCGGATTGACTAAGGTTCTTCCTGCGATTGAGCCGGGATCCATGGGAGGAAACTCCATTGGTGGTGGGGGGATTAGCTCTGCAACACGAGCGTCGTGTTCTTGTGCTAAGCCTATGTGGAAATCAGTCGCTAACGGAACGGCCACTTCATCACGGAAAAAGGTACCGAGGCTTTTACCGGAAATCCGTCGTACCAACTCGCCTACAAGATATCCGAACGTAATCATATGATAACCACTTCGGGTTCCGGGTTCCCACCACGGCTCCTGACGTGCCAATATTTGTGTGATCCGGTTCCAATCGTATAATGCTTCTAAAGGAAGAGGTTCGCTAAAGCCCGAGAGCCCTGCGCTGTGGCTGAGCAGCCATCGGACGATAATCTTCTCCTTTCCCGCCTGCGCAAACTCCGGCCAGTAGTAGGCAACAGGTGCGTTCAGGTCGAGCTGCCCGCGGTCGGCCAGAATCAGCGCGCATAGCGCTGTCATAATCTTTGTAGTTGAGTAAACATTGGTAATGGTGTCCCGCTCCCACGGGGTTGTTTGAGCGGCGTCCGCATACCCGCCCCAAAGGTCAACGACATATTCGCCGTCAATCGTAACCGCAAATGAAGCGCCTACCTCCAAGCCGGCTTCGAAGTTCCCGGCGAAAGCGTCTTTCACTGCCATAAAACGGCGATCACAATATCCCTGTATGTCAATTAGCTTTTTCATGTTTCCCCTCCCGAACTACAGATTACCGTCACCTTCGTTATTCTTGCCTAATAGTGGCCCATAAGCCGCGCCGCTTTGCAGTGTCGGCTTCATGGGCTTGTTAGGTTTTCCTCTTGCCAAATTGAACAAGGTTGGCCTCTCTGCCGCTCTTATTTGAAAGTCTTGCCTCCCCTGATAAAGTGGTCCATTACGTCGACCTCGTCCGGGTTAATGCCGGATGTCGAAACGGCCTCTTTTTGGATTGAGTAGGAGCACCGGTCGCAGATGCAACCCCCTTTGCCGCCGCCCTGCTTCAACTCATGGTAGCGAAAATCGTGTTGTTGAACGTCGAATTCCTTCCGGCAAATCATACACACCGCTTTGACCATGCCACGTACCTCCAGACATTTTCGCGAACGGGGTAAAAGGAGGACTCCCCTGCCCTACTTGGTTCCCAACCGCCAGGCATTTCAGGACTGCTACAGCCCGTACTCCAAGTACTCATACCGGCACGGAGGTCCGTACGCGATATACATCTTCCGTTCCTCGGGGACCATGATGAAGGAAGCGACCGATTCGGAACAGGGCTGTTTTGCTTGGTCCGCATGCCGGCAGATCGAGTTGGGATAGTTGTTGTGGTCAGCGAGTATTTCCATCATCACCTGCGGGGTGATGCCGCCGTAATTACGTTCCATCAGTCTTTTGATGCGCTGCACGCGAAGGTAGCTGTCCGGAACAACGAAGTAGCCCCAGTCTCCCTTCTTAAACCGCTCGGTTAAATAGTGGTTACTGTGGACCAGCATATCTCTCTTCGGCTGAAGGATGTTAAAGTCATCGAATACGCTTTCTATGCCCACCATGTCTCCCTGCGCGCTCGCCAGGTGAATGTACTGGATGCCGCGCGCCGCCTGGCAGAGCACCCCCAGAGCGTCGCCGATCGTCTTCTGCCGCATAGCCTTGGGCACGTAGCACCCGAACGGGACAGTAAGCTGATAGTTGTCTATCATAGGGGGGAGAGTCATGTTGGCGCACATCCCGATCCCGTAAGAGTTCAGGAAAACCTCCACAATGCCGCCGAAAGAAAGCGCGAGCTGCTCCAAACCGTCAGTGTACTTGATCTTCAAGAGATCCAGCGGATAACCGACGAACCAGTCAAGGTTCTGTCCCAGGATTGTCTTCCCGCCCACAGTAGCGTTTCCGGTGGCGGCGAATGAGGTGCACATCGCCGACAATTTGTTATAAAAGAAAGCCACCTCAAACCAGCAGCGAAGCGCAAAGGCTTCCTCAAAAGTTATACCGGCCCCCTCCGATTCCCCCTTTAAGAAATCAATCAATTCAGGGTCGAAACCCCTTGCTAAAGGGAGAAATTTCAGGGCGGTGTTGATGATCTCATCTTTACCGACAGGCAGCCAGGCTATTGAGTTCAGATTATACTCCAACGACTTGAGGATATTTTCTTTGCAGCCCTCGCCGTACTGCCTGCCGATTTCGTAAGGGGTGCCGCGGCACTCGACGACTTTAAAGGCTTTGGCTTGTTTCACGCTTAATCCTCCTTGCTGAACAGCCTTATACTTCAAACTCGGCCGCAGTCCCCTTGATGCCGAGCCAGTAGTCTTCCCAGACAGCCCTGATCCCGGCGGACATTTTTTGCTCGTCGAACTCCTTTATTTTCCCCAAAGAGATGTAAGACATAAAAATCAAAAGCCCTTCCCTGATGCTGTAAAAAGAAGAGCTTACGGTCTCCACCGAACCCTGCCGGAGAACACCTTGCGCCATACCTTCCCTGATAATCTCGCCAAGCTGCTCGGAGAATTTCCTTTCATTTTCGTACACTCTCCGGGCGAGCTTATCCTTGAGGTCCTGGGGCGGGAACAGCATGACCCGGTACCAGAACGCGTTTCCCCCGGGGTTTTTAAGGAAATACTTTATATACCGTTCGAACAGATAAAAGAGCTTCTGCGGAACCTCCATGGGCCCGGCTTCTTGAAAAACCTTTTGCATATAACTGTTGTAGTCGTTCTCGACATCTTCGTGAATCGATAAGAACAGATCTTCCTTCCCACCGAAATGAGCGTAAAGCGCCGGTTTTGTAAGCCCCACCCCCGCTGCAATGTCGGCTATCGAAGTAGCCTCATAACCTTTTTCAGCAAAAAGGGAGAAGGCCACCTCCTTAATCCTTTCTTTGGTCGGGATCATTTCTGGTTCACAACCTCCCTGAAGGATAGCCGTTTACTGTCTTAACTAACGTTCGTTAAGAATAGTTTACGGTAAGTTAAAATGTTTGTCAACATCGGCTTTCAGTTTATCAAAACACTTTTATGGTTGTTAAAGTTCTCTCGGGATAAGGGGACACACGGCGAATAAAAAAGAGCCCGTAGCAGGGTCCCTTTCAGTTCTCTTTTACACCATTAAACTCAGCAGCGAAAATGTGAAATGACTGCAAGTGGATCGGCTACAAACCTGCATGACGGGCCAAAAGGCCAATCACAGGGAGAATAAGCACAATCACGAAAAAGGTTCCGAGGACCCAAGTGAGCCATTTCTTCTCTGGGTGATTGACCCAGTAATAGGTGATGACCGATAGAAGGAACGATTGCGCCAGGACCTCGGCCAGTCCGCCCCACAGACCCTTAATGGGCAGTTTCGTGTAGATCAGGCCCTCGATTGAACCCGGTGCGGGCCCGAAGGTCGATAAAATACCGATCACGACCAAGGCGGTCCACATGATCAGCCAACCGTTCTTCCGCCGGAACAGGACATCCCTGAGCAGATAGAATACAACACCAAAGAGAGCCCCTCTGATAGGCTGGAACAGGACACCTGCTACGACGAGCGGATCATCCGTCTGCCTCATGAAAGAACTAAGGGGGGTTCGGCAAACCTTGTGGAGTAGTCAAACAAATTGAAGGCAGCGATCCCTACCGCAAAGTAGGTGATCGTGTGGACTATGACCGTTCTTGCGGCAATTCCCCAGAGCGTCAGTTTGTGGCCGTTCATTATCTTTATTATTCCATTATTCCAATGCGGGAATGTGTCATGGGGTGGTTCCTTCACACATTCGGATTCATCGCGTGACAGACAGCGTGACAGAAAACCGACCCCTGACACGGAGCAAGAAGAGCCGGGACTTAAAGCTGCTTTCCAGAACCTGACCCCATACTTTCTACTACGTGAGGCGGCCGAACGCCTAAATCAGCCGCGAGTGTAACGAGCCGGCTGGATTGCTTTGTTGGGCAATATCTTGTCTATTCCCTATCCTGTGGTTTTGGACGCCATTCCTTGCCGGCAATCCAGCCTTCACTTGCTGTTTCGATCCGGTCAAACCTTGGTATGTAAGGCTTAATATCAAGTAGGGGTGTCTTGTCAAGGATGTCTATATCCTTTACCTCCAGAATGTTCTTGTCTCTTCTGATCATCCTTACAATCGACATCCCGATGCCATTTGGCCTGCACGGATGCCTCGTGGCAAATATTCCGTGTGGCTCGTCGTCAAGAAATGTTGCCCGTATCATCTGGGTTTCCCCGGCTCTATCGAATCGGTAAAGCAGATAGATATGTGAGAATGTTTCGATGTCCTTGAGCCCTGCTTCATATTCCGCAAACACCTCAATGTGACCCGTGACCCCAGTAGCATAGAGCGGCTGAATCGGACATTCGTCTTTTGTATTGTAAGGTGAATGGATAATCCCGATTGGTTCCATTATTATCTTCCGGTACATCTTCACGTTCCATTTTCCGAAGTTGGATATTTTTTTCTCATTTCTATTCTTCTATTATCTTCAGCCTCACAGCTTAAACGCCGGCTCTGAAGCAACTGACTTCAGAAGCGCTTCTGCGGCGTTCATCTGCTTTGTCTCTCCGCTGACAGCAAGCCAGACGCAGCCCTCTGCTCCGCAAACTCCGCCACCCGCGACGAGTTCGGCAGTGGCACCCGCTAACAGTGAAATAGCTTCGATTTCCGTGAATACTTGCCCTGGTACGGGCAACAATCGCGGTCCTTGTGCTCCCGGGATATTCAACCGGAATGCCAGGTCCATCAGATCGCCTGATGCGCTTCTCCAATCCCACAGGCAAAATTAGGCGTACACGTCGCCCCGCTACGGCCTGTAACGCCGCGCCTATCGTACCGGCCTTCGGATGACCAATGTAGATTGCTGCTTGTCGGTGCGCCAAGTCAAGGGCGTTTGCACCTTTCAGAATGATGTCGCCTTCCTTCAGGTTATCAACCACATCGAAAATCGTTTTTCCCTTATGCCAACGGCCGTTGACGATGATCACGTCGCCCGGAAATCCAGTTTCATCAGGAAGTCGTCCCGTTTCGGTCATAGGTATCGAGGGGGGCAGGATAACCCCGCGAAAAAAACGCTTTCGGGTGAAGCCCTCCACTTGACCGATGCGAGTAAGTATCTCCTCAGCCACATATCCATTGGTAGTGCCGGCCACAATCACGATTGTCCCAAACTCAAGTGCGGCTAATACCGTAGGATGCGATGCTAATGCTCTGCCGATTAGCCTCTTTCCGCTCGCCGGTGTAATTATGAATTGCTTCATCTATTTCCTCCTATCAGTCCAACAACCGAATCTTAGCAGCGGCGTTTACGCCGTCCGCTGCAACCGGTTATCAGGCAGTCACCGCTTAGCCGGTTGGCTTCAGTCATCGTACAAACTCGTAGGTCAAGCTGGTTATGCGACCACGCCAGTAAGGCTTCGGCCCCTCAGGAAGCAGCCATGCCACCTCGCCTTCGAGCGGAATGCGCATCCCGTAGCGTAGCTCGTAGTGGCTCCAGCGGCCTTCCCAGGGCGTGGGGATCACCGTGCCTCCGACGGTGCGCCCGCGCGCCTCGGCACGCACCGATTCGATCAGGCCAGCCTCGTTGAAGCGGAACAGCATCGTCACAGTCGTATCGCCGTCCTTCAGCGTTGCCTTGGCCGAGGTATCGTCCACCGCTTCCCAGCGCATGCCCTGGCTTGGCAGCAGCGCCGTCGGGTACCAGGCTGCTTCGGCAAAGAAGCGCATCAGTTCACCCTGCGCCACCTCCGGCGTTCCGCGCAGATTCACCAGCGACACCAGCCCGAACAGCGTCGCATGAAGAATCCCTTCACCGGCGATGTAGGCGTCATGCACGCGCACCGTCAGGCCCGGCATCATCTCGACGCGGCCGTCCCAGTCGAAGCCCGGCCGCTGGGTGATGATACGCTGGGTCGAGATGAACGGCTTCCATTTTTCGCCGGTTTCGCTCATGTTGAAGGTGCCGCTGTGCTCCACGCTGACGGCCGCGACTATGGGCTGGCCGTCCCTCAGCACGGCGCGGAAGTAACGCTGCACCGGCGTGGGCAGGCTATCCAGCTCGCCTGGATTATAAGCTCTAATTGCGGTATGCAAACGTGTCGCTTCCAGCCTTCCACGCAATTCTCTCGTGCCGGATTCCCAACGGGATTCACCGTAAATGATCGCAGCCGCGATAACGACGGCCGACCCAAGGATTAACAGTAAAATGACTTTCCACCACATCGCTGATCTCTCTGTCTAACGATAAAGCTCAGCCCCGCTGCAAGTGGTCGGCTGAAGCGATTTGTTAGACAATTCATTATACATACCGACAACACCGGCAGTTAAAGCTGCGGAAAATAATATTTCTGTAAAGGCCAGAACGAAAAATCCCCATTGAAAATCTTCTTTTGCATTTAATAAGCATATGAATATTTCCCTAAGGCAAAAATAAAAAACACTGTCCACATTAAATATCTATTTCGCTTATATCGAAAGGGGACAAGGATCAAACCATTTGCTTCCAAGTAAATTAGCAGCAAACCGGTCGCAACATTTCTTACGACCCTTGCCCCTTACCATGGATAAACCGCAGTGAGGCGGCGAGATCCCGGATGTGTTTTGCGTCCGCGTACAGGATGAAATAGTGGTACTTCTCGCCCATGATCGCCACGGGCCGCGGGTAAGGCGCTACGCAGCAGGCTCCGGCTCCCGCACCCAGTTCCGGCGAGGGGAAGACGAAATACCCTTCTCTGCCGCTGACCGTGGTTTTCTCCAGCCGCGGCCTTTCGCCGTAGGGCTTCAGCTTGTGCGAAGCCTCGTGCCGCGCCACCTCCTCGGGCGTCCAGCCCTCCCCGTTCATCGCACTTACCAGGAAGAAGCCGTCATCACCGCCGTAGCTTCCCGGGATACCCGCAACGTCGCCGTAACCCGGGCGCGGCCGCCAATGCCGCGGGAATTCAAGGTACACTCCGTATGCCGGGTTCAGGTAGGGCATCTTTGACCCAAAAACCGTCTCCTCGTCAAGGCGGCGCAGAATGTCCCTTCTGACCACCGTGCCGTTCAGGTCGAGAAACCGACCGGCTGGAGCAACGGTGCCCAGGTCGATGAGGACCCGCAACCTGAGGCAGGGCCCGGGCTTATCATCACCATCAAGCTTATCCACCCGGAAATCCACCGCCGGCTTCCCGCTCCGGTCAACAACGATCTGCGCCCAGGGGTACTTCGCCAGAAACTTCTTCGCTTCCGGCGTGCCCTTCGCCGCATTGATGAGCACAGCGTCTGTAAAGCCGGGCCAGCAGGCAAGAAGCTCGTCCCACGCCACGGCGCCGTGATCACCGAAGGTAAAGTCTTCGGTCAGGGGTCCGATGCTCTCTACCACCCGCCGCAGGCCGCTCCCGTCGGGCTGGACCAGCCATAGGCCGGCGCGGTTCTCGCCGTCCAGCCGCACAAAAAGGATATATCTCCCGTCGGCCGCGAAAAGCGGCCGCTCGTCGCGGTACGCCGGGTCGCTGGTGAGCCGGCGCGGCTTCCCGCCGTCTGTGTCCACCGCCCAGAGGCGCCTCCCGGCCAGAGCCCGGCGTGCCCAGCGCCCGTACGCTTCCATCTCAGTTTCCTTGATTTCCGGCCCCGCGCTATACACCAGGAGCTTCCCGTCCGGGGAAATGGCGGCGCTCACCACCGCCTGGTCCTTTCTGGTAAGGTATGTCAGCTTGCCGGTCCGGAAGTTGTACACAGCGAGCCGCTTGTTGGTCCACGTCTCCCGCCAGCCCCCGCAAATAACCGCCAGCCGGTCCCGGTCCGCGCCGGCCGTAAAAGAATCCGGCTGTACCAGGACGGCATTCTCCCCGGAATCAGGCTCACTCCCGACTAAGGGCCGCGGCTCCTCGCAGCCGCCCGCCGGAGCGAGGTAAAGGGCAAGGCCGTCGGCCGCGAGCGAACCCGACAGCGGTCCCAGCCAAAAGAGAACCATTTGTCCATCGGGAGACCAACCGGCCAGCCGCGGCACGATTCCGAAAGAACTCTCCACCTCGTCCTGACTGAGGCCCACGCTGTACACTCTCTTCACACCGCCCGAGGCGGCGTCCGCCTTCCAGATGCCGGCGTAACCCGGCGCACCCGGCTCTATCTTCTGCTTTTCAAAAGCCACCCACCTGCCGTCCGGCGACCAGGCGATGCGCCCGAGGTCAAACCCGGCCTCCCGCCTTACCAGTACGCGGGGGCTCTCCTTTACCGGCTTGCCCGCACAGAGTTCCCCGCCCGAGGTGTAGACGAAGACGTCCGCCGCCGGGGACCAGGCGAACTCACGTACGCCTTCCGCCACGCGGCGGGCCTCACTCCTGCCGACCCCGGCCAGCCACAGGTCCTCGCCACGGCGGAAGAGCAGCCACCTGCCCGTCGGCGACCAGGCGGGGCGGAAAATGTTCTCCCCGGCGGCCAGATGCCTCGCCTTCCCGTCCGGTAAATCTTTCACCCAGAGCCTTCCCTCGGCCACCCAGGCCACCCTGCCGGCACCGGGCAGCTTTCCTGCGCTGAACTCGGAAATCCTCCACCGCACTGCCAGGACGCCGAGCACCGGTGCTGCGACGACTAAAACCAAAGCCGCCAAAAAACCTATTCTTTTCCAGGTACCGCTCATGGCTTCTCTCTTCCCCAATTATTACAAAACGCTCCTTTCCGGGCTGCCGGCCGGTCGCAGGCCCGGACGGCACTCCCCGTCTTTTCCGTTACCCTCCCCGCAACTCCGGTTTTGCCAGAACCATCCTGTTTACCGCTTCCACGAAAGCTTCCGGCTCCGCTGGCGAGAGCAGGTAAGGGTCGCCAGCGGCAGTCTCTACCCGCACCATCCGGTCCCAGCGGGTGGCGTAGACTTTCGCCGTGCCGCCGTCCGGTAGAGCGAAAAGGCCGGCATAACCAAAATACCCTGCAAGCCAGGTAAGCCCGACTCCCGGTTTAGCATATCCTGATGTCTTCACGGACTTGATTTCGCTTGCGGAAATCAAGTGGGAGCTTACCGGAGCACGGATGGTTATTCCCTCCGGCGAAACTACGTAACGGCGGGGCGAAAACAGAATACCCAAAACCCACCACCAGAGCCCGCCAAGTAATGCGATAACTGTCACTGGGCCGGAAAGCAATCTTGCCGTCCTGTCAAAAGGCGCGACCCGAAAGCTGATATCCTTTTCGGTCCTGTAGAGCCATTTCCCTCTTCGTGACAGCATTTTCCACGTCAGGTAGGCCATTGCTCCTACCCAGTGGGTCAACGCGACTGCAACTATCCAGATGGCTTTGGTTTTCCCCGACGGTTCGTTCAACGCACATTGATACAAGATCCAGATCCACAAGATTGTATGGGGACGGTTTGGCCGGCCCAGTCCACAAACATCTTCTCGCCGGCCTTGTGCTCCTGCCGGAGGGCAATATCCAACTTACGACGATAATGCCGGTAGTATTCGCAAAACTGGCTGTACTGATAGCCGTCGTGATGAACATCCTTGTATTCGTTCCATAAGATTTGCAGAGTAACGCCTTTCTTGCGCATCTCTGCGTGCAAATATGGCATGTCCGGTAACGGCCGCGAGGTTTTGTAATTCGGCTGCTTAAACAAGACTGCTTCGAGCCGAGCGTCATCCATATCTGCCGCCAAAGGCCAACTCAGGCCGGCGGCCTGAGCCCGCTGCAGGTATTCATAGACGGTACTGCGGGCGATGCCACAACTCTTGGCTATCTGGCGGTCGCTCACGCCCGCATCGAAGTGTAAACGTAGAATTTCTCTTATTTTGCGCATGGATAACCCCTTTCTCGGCATCTCTACCACCACGTCCTTTGTCGATTTGACTCGATGGTAGAGCATGTGCCAAGGTTTATCCAGCGCCGCTTTGTTCGCTAATCTATTGTCTGGTTTTATTCCGGAATGGGTGGCCGGTTACTCCGGAATGGGTGGCCGGTTACTCCGGAATGGGTGGCCGGTTTATTTCGGAACGGGTGGCCGATTTGGTCCGGAATGGGTGGCCGGATTACTCCGGAATGAGTGGCCGATTTGGTCCGGAATACGCAGTGATGGTTGCTACAATAAAAAAACGGCCTTGTCTGCAGTTAGTCCCTCGGGTCGCAGTGCTCGTCGCGCAGTGATAAACGTCGTCCGGCTTTGTCAAGCTCACTGTCCGGTGCTAACGTGTTTCCATAGGCCTGAGCTATGACTGGGAGCAGAAAAAGCTTGGTCCCGGATCAGATGTAGCCTGAATAAGTTAACAAGTTAAGTTCCTGGCACCGAGTCTTCCTGTTATCAAATCATCCCGGTATGTCTTGTTCTGGCGCAGTTTCAGTTCGTCTATTTCTAACTTACGCTTTTTCAGGTATTTGTCGATAACTGATCGTACATTTTCTTCGGTAATTCGCTTTTTCTCGTT
>JBFMBL010000058.1:0-13990 GCA_040755195.1 Bacillota bacterium | reverse complement strand
AGGAGATCTGGGCATCAAGGAAGCGGATATTGAAAGTCTGGTTGACGCCACTTTACCGGCAAGTTCCTTGAAAATGAACCCACGCCGGGCAACACGGGATGAATTGCAGGAGATCCTGCGTAAGGCGCTGTAGAAGTCAGATTCACCACGGAGGCACAGAGGACACAGAGAACAAGAAGAGGGGAAAAATAGAGATATAGATATGGGATTCTTAACTTCTCTTTGGTTTTGATATTGATATTCTCTGTGAACTCCGTGTCTCTGTGGTAAAATATTTGGTTCCGGCTCGTCCGGGTTAGGTAGTCTGAAATAAACGTCCGAGGCACATGAGCGCCGCTTTTTTATCACTATGACCGATTCTTGCGCGGTCCACAACTTTCTTAAGAAACAGGATGCTGTGGTCGTAGGCGACATGGTCGACAGGAAAAGGAGTCCCGTCTTTACCTCCGTGCGCGAAGGCAAACCGGGCCGGATCACGGTAACTCGGTGCGGCGCCGTATAAAAGCTCTGCAATAAGGCTGAGCGCCCGGATCCCGCGGGCGCCCACTCCGGGTGTTTCGAGCAGGCTGATAAAATCCTCCGGCTGCCTGAGGTAGCTTTTTTCAAAAACCGTTTTCAAGATCGAGCAATAGCCGTCCTGGCCGTGCTATTTACGTGCGGCTACGCATTCGTTATGGGCGAAATCATATGTAGGCGCACCCGATCAAACAAAAAACCGGGTGAAGCTTAATCGTTCACCCGGTTCATCTTGATGCCTTTTGAGGGTACCCTCTAAAAAAACGCATCTTTTACGGATATATTTTCAGGATAGTTAAGGAAAGTCAAGCGCTGATCAACCGACTGAAAGGTGTCTGAAGAAAATGGCCTGCCGCCTGACTTTAAGGGAAGGAGTTTGGGCGATTTCTGCAGAAAGAAGGACACTTAGATAACTTTTTTGCGGAAATTGGGGTGCAATCTGTTGGACGACCAGGCGGTCAGAGAGGAGTTCCTGTCACGGGCAAAGCGCGGTGACCGGAAAGCAAGAGAGGACCTAATAAGACACCACCGACATTTTGTACTCCGTACGGCGTGTGCCTGTTGCAGACATCGTGTAACGTGGAGTGACGACATTGCAAGTATCGCGTTAATTGCCTTCGACGAATCCATCGACGCTTACGAAAGCAGTCGCGGTGTTCCCTTTCCCGCGTTTGCTCGAATAGTCATTAAAAGTCGTATTACGGATCACCTTCGTAAGGAATCGCGGGAATCGGCAGGTGGTATGGAAGAGTTAGATTCAAACAGCGTTTCTTCGATACAAGCAGCAAACACATGTTTTTCCGAAGAAGAAATAATAAAGGAACGCCGGGAAGAAATCGAACGTTATGCAAAGTTGCTGTCCGAATTTGGTTTAAGCTTTAAAGAACTGGCCAAAGCGGCTCCAAAGCACCGGGATACGAGAATGAACCTCTTGCGTGTAGCCCGGGCAATGGCGGAAAATGAGGCGTTATTCGATGCGTTGATTGAAAAAAAACGGCTTCCCATTAACGAGTTGTCCCTGGCTACCGGCGTGCCAAGAAAAACTTTGGAGCGGGGCCGGCGTTACGTCGTAGCGGTAAGTCTTATTCTTGGATATCCAGAAGATTTTACTTATTTATACTCTCATCTTAAATATTGTTGATAAGTGTCATGGAACTTGTTATTGCTGGAACGGCTCCTTACCACGGCAGTTGAGTGATGACTTTTCAAGAGGGAAACGAAATGAAAGAGCAAGAAAAAGGCATCCTGTTAGAAAAAAATGGCGCGGACGTAGTCTTTACCACAGAGGGTGATTTTTGTTTCGTTCCAGCCTCTGCGGCACAGATCGGGTCTGAAGTTCCTGTGACATACCGTTTTCCCGTCTGGTGGAGGACCCTCGCCATGGCCGCTGCAATAGCTTTCTTTTTCATCGGATTCGGACTTTACCGTTTTCTGGTTCCCACGCCTTGCGCCTATGTGGCCCTCGATATTAATCCCAGCCTGGAGCTGGGAATCGACCGTCAAGCCCGGGTATTGAAAGTCAACCTTCTGAACGAGGATGCCCGTAAAATGGCCGAAGGGGTTAATCTACGCGGCCGGCCGGTAACGGAGGCCATTGATGTACTCCTCGACAAAGCGGAAGAGCTGCATTATTTAGCCAAGAATAAGTCAGGAGTAGTCATGGTAACCCTGGTCCCGGTTAAGAAGAATGTTGCTGTGCCCGGAACGAAAGAACTGGCTGAGGTTGCCGCCAGGCACATCCAAAAGGCGGATCTTCCTGTAAAGGTCGTCGTTTCCTCAGGGCAGTCCGATATTCGCGCGGAGGCGCGCCGGGCAGGACTCTCGTCCGGCAGGTACGCTCTGAAAATTGGAGGAAATAATTCCGGACGAGCGGTGACGGTACAAGAACTAAAAAGCGAGGGCCTGGCACAGTTTGAAGCAACTAAAAAGGTATCCGTCGAGCAGTTGCTCCGAGCCGGCCACCAGGAAGGTATTGTGGTGATGCCTGTCAGGACAAAAAATAAGCAAGTTATTAAGAAGAAAAGTTCCGATACGGAATTAAAAGCTTTGCAAGACGAGCAACAGCAGGCGCCGACCGGGAAGCCCAAAACCGCGGTGGAACGCAAATCGGGAAGGACAGGCGCAAAAGGCGGGGAAAGGACAACGGATTCTAGTGGTTTAAAAGCAAGGTATCGGAATGACGCAAACAAGGCCGGGGCATACCTAAAACCGGCGGCTGACGGAATTAAGCCTTCCTCCGAAACACAGACCGAGGAGATTAATAACAAAACGGTTCAAACAACGGAATCGGCATCGCATGAAAACGTTAACCAGGGGGTTTACGACCCGATTGAACCAGAAAAGCATAGATTTACGTTTGGTGCGGATATTATAAATGAAACAAATAATAGTCCGTCCGAACAGGTTTACGGCGGCATGAACAACACTCCTGAACGCGCCGGGGCAAAGCATTAGGAATCTTTAATATTCCTCTCTTTTTAATTTGTGTGGAACACCTTGGGCCGCAGGGTGTATTATTTTTTAAAGAATATTTTGGAGGATAATATGATCCCACTTCGGGATACAATCCGCTCCAGGACTTTCCCGATTGTCACGGTTAGCCTCATTATTATAAATATTATAATTTTCTTTTACGAGGCATCGCTTCCACAGGCTGAGCTTGCAGAACTGGCCGGAGGTTTAGGAGTGATACCGGCCCGTGATTTAACCGCGCTTCTTCACAATCCTCTTAATCTTACAGCATACATTCCTTTTTTCACCGCAATGTTTCTCCATGGCGGTTGGTTCCACGTTCTCGGAAACATGCTTTATTTATGGGTATTCGGAGATAATATCGAGGACTCTATGGGACGCGGGCGGTTTATTATTTATTATCTTTTAACCGGTGTAATCGGGAGTGTGGCCCATATATTCGCGAATCCCGGTTCAGCCGTGCCCACGATCGGCGCCAGCGGGGCGATTGCCGGGGTCTTGGGAGGGTACCTGGTAAGCTTCCCGCGTTCAAGGGTGTTAACCCTGGTGCCCTTTTTCTTTGTATTTTTGGTTGAAATACCTGCTACATTCTTTATTGTTCTTTGGTTTGGGATGCAGCTTCTAAACGGGGTGGCCTCCATCGCGATACCCGGAGAAACCGTTGCGTGGTGGGCACACATTGGAGGTTTTGTCTCGGGCGCCATACTTATTCGATTCTTCCTGCGGTAAACTCCGCATCAATTGTTTGTCCCGCAAAGGCGGTCTCACCCTTCTGATAGTACCGCAGCAATCTTGTGCCGATTGCGCGTGCAAAACAAAAGTTTATGGCGCCGGCAACGAGCACTCCTATAAGGGGCAGAAGCCGGGGGATTAATTGACGCTGGCTGGCGCGCAAGCCCAGGTTAATAAAGATCCTTTCAAGGAGTTCACCGGTCAACTGTTTTGAGAATTGTGCCGCGGCCAGCGTGCTGAGCCGCTTGTTGATACCATGAATGCCTGCGGCGAGAGTAAAGGCAAAGAGCGCCTCTCGTTGCGCCGACGAACTCGCGGTATCACGGCCGTAAAGGGTTGCCAGTTCAAGAACCAGTCGGGTAATAGCCCAACCAAGAATGCTGATATCTATTGCGGCACCGCCCAAAACGGCTATTAACGTTCCCAGGCCCGGTATGATTGCCGGAACAGCGGTGACGCATCCCGCAAGAGCGCACCACCAGCATTTTTCGTTTATTAGAACCCACGCCAGTTCTTCTTTGCCCAGATCCGGATATTCGTTTTCCAGTCTTGATATCCGGCGGCGGGCGGCATCCACGCCTTCATCACTGAAAGGATTAAATCCGAACATTAAATCCCCTCCGGTAACAGTTATTATACCACGAGCGGGTAACCTCCCCAATAAACAGAACCAACTATAACGGATAATCTTTCTGGAGTCCGCTTCGGCTAAAGAAAAAAGGCGAGCGTTTTCACGCCCGCCCCTATTACACGTATGCGCTTGTTTAATTAATAGCGCCTGTTGCTTTGAGTACTCGCTCGGCCATTACCGCCGAAACGGCGCGTGTGGTATCGGTCCGCGGGGCAAAGCTGCCGTCCTGGTTGCCGGCAATGATGCCCGCCTTCACGACCGCAGCTATACTGGTCTGCGCCCAGGATGCGATCTGATTACGGTCGGTGAAGCGTGCCAGCAATTGCCCGGTCTCACCATCCGCCAGAGCTACGGCGGCGTTTGCTTTTTCAAGCACGCGCAGAACTATCGCCGCCATCTCTTCACGGGTGATGGTGCGTTCGGGCGCGAATTTCCCATCGCCCACGCCTTTGATCAGGCCTTCCTGGTAAGCGGCTTCAACCGCGCCGTAGTACCATTTATCAGCAGGCGCATCGGCGAAGGTCGGTGTTTCGGGCCGGCTTTCACTGATACCGAGAGAGCGCAGCATGAGCGCCGCAAACTCGGCGCGGGTCACCGCGCGCTCCGGCTGGAAGCTGGTACTGGAAACTCCCTTTACTACGCCCCGGGCGTTCATGAAAGTGATGCTGCGTTTTGCCCAGTGGGATGCCGTGTCGGTAAACCCGCTTTTGTACTGCATCACCGCATACTTGCTCAGATGGGCGAGATCCACCGTAGCCTTCCCGCCTGTTACATTGCCACCCAGACAGGTAAGGGATCCGTCTTCGTTGATGCGGTAGACGAATAGACCGGCCTCATCCGTCACGCCGGATGAGTTATAAGCCACAACAAGAGTTACGTGTTTGCTGAGAGCCGCTTCTCCCTGGCCGGCCGTCACTTCCAAGTCCACCGCCTGACCGATTACCTGAAGGTTGGAAGGCAGGTTCGACGGCGCGGAGACGGGCTCAATGCTTACCGTGACATCTTTACCGGAAGGCAATGTCCCTGCAGGGATGGTTAGGTCGGCCCACTTGGTGTCGATGGTAAGACTGGCACCCCCGCTCGTTAGAGCGTCCACCGACGTTCCCGACAGGTTGATGTTGATCGGGGTTTCCACCGTGCTTACATTTACGGTAAGCGCAGTTTGTCCGGCGTCAAGCTGTTCGCTTATGGAACTATCGGGTATACTTGCGTTGGTGTCACCATCCGGCGTTGTGCTCAATGTCGGTGCAACTACTCCCGTAGATGTCGTCGGTGTCGGTTGGGTTTGCTGTGTCGGACTCGAGCCGCCGCCACCGCTGTCTGCAGAAGCTCTGGTTACGGTCAGAGTGTAGGTTTTGGTGGAATCTCCTTCACCTGTCACGACCACGGTAATTGTGTTACTGCCGACATTCAGGCTGACTTCTTGTGCCGAACCGCTTGCAACAGCAGTACCATTTACCGTAATCGCCAGGTTCCCGGCCGCCGTTGTCGGCGTGACGTTTAGGGTGCTCACGCTGTTAGCGACTGCTGCGGTGTAACTGGTAACGTCGGGATCAAAAGCCGGAGTCAAGCTACCGGAACTAATAGTCAGGTTGCTCAGGGAAACGTCAGGTTCGATCTCGTACTGGGTGAAGTGCGTCACCGGAAGAGTCAGGGTGCCATTGTTCTGACTGTATACAAATGTGGCTGTTCCCCAGTTAACCAGGTTAGGGGCTGCCGTGACGCCGTCATCGTAAACAGAAGAAACATTGAGTATAGTTTCATTCAGGGTTATTGGCCCTGCCAACTGGCCGTCGCTGAAGTTGGCCACCCATTCGGCGAATTTTTCATTAATGTTGAACAACCTGATCGTTGCTTTCTTGTCGCTCAGGTAGTCTTGCGCCTCGGCCTGGAGCGCCGGATCGGTATAAACGTGAACATTCACTGATGGTTCTCCCGAGGCGAAGGCCATACCCATGGCCTTGAAAACACTGCATATCTTCGGCGCGCTGTTCGGGCCGGCGCCTTCCAGGAAGTCGATGCAATCCTGCACACCTGCTTCGTATTGCCCGAACTCAATCTCTCCTATGGCAGCGTATTCATTCACTTCTACAGTAGAAAGATCATCGGGCCTGTAAATGATAAACGCCACCGGTGCGTCGGCGTTCATCTGTTTCATGTTGATGCCCGGCGTGTCGAAGGTTGGCCGCGATTTGACCGGAGGTCCCGGGAAAGGCCATCCTCCGGGGAATGCCGCTTTTTCTTCATCAGGCGGTTCAAGATCCATGTTTACCAGAACCACGTCCAAATCGCCCGATCCGCTGATAAGTGGGAATGGTTGCCCAAGAGTTGTTGGTCCGCTGTCATCATAAACCTGAACCGCTACCGGGCATGGACCGCCTCCCGCACGGTTTTGATCAGTATTAATAATGGGTGTGGTGAAAGCGATACCGCCGCCGCTCGGGGTTCCGGCAAGCCGCCAGGCATTGGTTGCACAGCCGTATACGACATCGCTTGTAGTGAAACTGCCGAAATCCTCCCTTCCGAAAGCCACGCTGTAACTTCCGGCCGGCAGACCGTACACCGTAAAGGATAGGGTATCGGATACACCCGGGGAACGATAATAATAGATGTGATCGGCGTCGGTGTCCCCGTTGCCGCCAAGCGCTACACTCAGGACGGTTATGGTTTGATTTGATTCCACATAATTTCCCGCCGCATCGTAAACCGTCACCGTGACGGGGTATTGTCCGGGAGCAATTCCGCTCGTATCAATGGTCCAGATCTTGCCCTTGATGTCACCGTCCGTAACCACGGTCGAGGAGGAGTAGCTGATCCCGCTGAGAACGAAATCGTCGTCCCTTATGGGGCTCAATTCATCGCTGGCATATACCTCTAAAGTCACATTGTTGTCGGGCGGCGCGTTTTTAACCTTTACGTTCGGGTTTGCCTGGCATGAGACGATTGTAGGCGGAGTTGTGTCATAAACGAAGGTGCTGATTGAACTGCCTACCGGCGGCCCGGGAAAAGCATCGAAAGCTGAAAGATTCAATAAGTAAACACTGTTCCCTATGGAGGTGCCGGAGAAGTCCAAGGTCCAGCCGTAAACCGAACCGACGGCACTGAGCGAATCATCCCATTTCGAGTCTGATACGGCAGTTCCTCCTTCGTAAACGGTGCCGTAAACAACAGAAACGGAGGAGCCGCTGGAATCGAAATTACCGGTTACACTACTTAAATTCTTTGAATAAGTAACTCCTCCTACCGTTGTCCCGGAACTAATCGTCCATGTTGCGAGAGCGGCGCCGGGAGCCGCCATGCACGCCAGAGATAAAAGAAAGATCACAAGCGGCTTCAGCACGCCGCTTTTCACTTTAAACATCCGCCGGACACCCTCCTTTCAAAAGTCGATGGAGCATCTTATACTCACTAACATTCCGCCCCTTCCACCCCCCAGAAGGTTGGCTGTTTAGCCAATTAATGATTTAGAGATCGCTATATATTTATCGGAAATAAAAGGACGACTCTTGACAGTTAAAGCACATTTAAGTATAAATTTCCGTTGTTTTTGAAAAAAAGAGACACACACGCCTGGGTGTGTGTCTCTTTGCGCTAAAATTGACTCTTAATACCTGATGTCGGTGAGCCAGTTCCAGCCCGCGTTATTATCCCAGTTGGCTGCGCTGTCTTTGAAACAGAAATTCATTTCCGCATTGCCGTGTGCGGGCAGGGATACCGCGAAACTGCCGTCGTGTTCGCGCCTCATCTCGGCGGTGCTGGTGTTCTTCCATCCGTCGTACCCGTAGTGGCAAAAGACACGGTCGGCGCCGCTGTTCTTGAGAAGGCCGTCGTAACGGATAAAAACGTCTCTGCCTTTGATCGCCGGCGACGGTGAAACGTCGACGCGCTGGTCCAGTACATGTTTCCCGTTGGCAATGAACATATATTAACCTCCTTTAAGAGAATTTTTAAATCTTGTTGTTAGGTTGTGCCGCCCTCCGGCAAAAATACTTGGGAAATATTACTGAAGGAATTCATTAACCGAGCGCGAAAATATGCGTATAAACGATAGGGAAAGGGGAAAGTGTTTTGAAACGGAGGGGGCTAATCTTAAGTTTTGCTTTCTTATTCCTGCTGTTATTCGCGGCAGGGTGCGGTAAACAAAACAAGCCTATTACCATAGGGGTACTGCCGATCACCGACAATCTTCCGTTCTGGGTCGCGGAACAGAAGGGTTATCTTAAGGAAGCGGGCATCGATGTCAAATTTGTATCCTTCCCGAGCGCCATGGAACGTGATACGGCTTTCACCGCCGGGCAGATAGACGTCGGCGTGGGTGACTTGCTGGCCGTTGCGCAGATGTGGCAGGGAGGAACCAAGGTGAAAGCGATCGCCGTCTGCCAGGGTGTGCGGCCGGAGGAAGGGCGTTTCGCGATTCTGTCGGCGCCCCGCTCGGACATTGTCAAGGTGGAACAGTTGAAAAACGTTCCTGTAGCCTGCTCGTTGAAGACGATTAACGAATACGTACTTGACCGGCTGCTCACCGGCGCCGGTCTGAAACCTGAAGAGATCAAAACGGTGGTTATCCCCAAAATACCGGTGCGCATGGAAGCGCTCTTGAACGGAAGCGTAAAAGCCGCGGTTCTACCCGACCCCCTCGCGGCGTTAGCCGAGTCCCAAGGGGCGCATCTGGTAATCGACGATACCAAACAAAACATCACGCAAACGGTAATCATTGTGCGGGAAGATACAATCACTGAGAATCTTAATGGTTTAAAACGGTTGATGAGCGCGTATAACCGCGCCGTTACCGAGATTCAGAAGAATCCGGAGGCATGGAGCAACCTGCTTAAAGAAAAAGCGCGTGTGCCCGAACCCGTCCTGCCGGGTGGACGTTACGGGATGAAGGTGATCTTTTCACCGGCAGAAATTCCCCGTCCTGACGATGTTCAGGCGGTTATCGACTGGCTCAAAGAAAAGAAGGTTCTCGAAAAGCCCGTTACTTACTCCGATCTCGTGGATAAGCAGGTTGTCGGCGGTTAATGGTTCTGATTAATGATCTGAGGGTTACCTTTAAAACGCCCGGCACCGACATTGAGGCGCTGGGCGGTATTTCTTTTCGGATAAACGCCGGAGACCTGTGCGCCGTTATCGGGCCTTCGGGTTGCGGGAAAAGTACGTTACTTTACGTGCTTTCGGGACTGCAGCGGAATTTTACCGGTAAGGTGACGATTGCGGGTAACCCGGTCAAGCCCGGCCGTCGCAAAACCGCGCTTATCCTTCAGGATTTCGGACTGCTGCCGTGGAAAAACGTTTTTGAAAACGCCGCCCTGGGGCTTGAACTGAGAGGTATAACCCGGGAAGAACAGCAACAAAAGGTGGCGGGTATCCTCCGCGATCTCGGTCTTGACGAGGTAAGAAGCCTTTATCCGGGGCAGCTTTCCGGCGGCCAGCGCCAAAGAGTGGCCATTGCGCGCGCACTGGCGCTGGACCCGGACCTTTTGCTCATGGACGAGCCCTTCTCCTCACTCGACGCTCTGACAAGGGAGTCGCTCCAGGATATTCTGCTGGAAATATGGCGCCGTACGAGATGCACCATACTGCTTGTAACTCATAGCATTGAAGAAGCCACTTTTTTGGGTCAGCAGGTGGTGGTGTTATCCCCGCGTCCCGGCCGTGTTGTTTCAATATACATGAACTCGGGCGCCGGTAATAAATCCTGGCGGCATGAACTGCAGTTTCACCAGGTGTGTTCACATTTAAGAGAAAAATTAGCGGGTGGAATCGGTTGATGCGCCGGACGTTTTATGCGCTGTTGTCAACGGCGGTTTTACTCCTTCTGTGGGCGCTGTTGGCGTTGATTGTCAACAAGCCGGCCCTGCCGTCGCCGGTTATTGCTTTTAAGGTTTTCTTTCGGGAACTGCCGGGTCCGCTCTGGAAACATCTTTTGGTAAGCGCTTACCGTGTTCTGGCGGGCATCGCACTGGCGCTCGCGACCGCGGTGCCCCTGGGTCTGTATCTCGGCAGGAATCAAAGGGCGGACCGTTTTGCGGCCCCATTTGTGTATACGGTTTATCCGGTGCCCAAGATCGTATTACTGCCGGTAGTGATGCTGCTTCTCGGCCTTGGCGACGCCGCTAAAATCTTTTTGATTACGCTGGTGCTGTTCTTTCAGGTCTTGATACCCGTTCGAGACAGCACACGCTACGTACCGCGCGCACTTCTCGATTCGGTGGTCTCCCTCGGGGCCGGGAAAATGGCATTGTACCGGCACGTGATCTGGCCCACGGTACTCCCGGAGATATTAACGGCGCTTCGTGTGGCTTCAGGTACGGCTATCGCGGTGCTTTTCTTCGCCGAAACAATCGCCTGCCAGGAAGGTCTCGGCTACTACCTGCTCGACGCCTGGACACGGTACGCCTATCGGGAGATGTTCGCCGGGATCATCGCCATGGGCCTCCTTGGCTCTTTCATCTATGTTGTTTTAGATTGGCTGGAGCATCACTTCTGCGCCTGGAAGTACCTTTCTTAGTCACGAAGTACTATCTCAAACCCCCGGCTTTTTCAGGCCTGCCTCTTTCCCGATTCTCTCAAGGTTGGATCAATTTGATTCGCCGGGTACAATTTAACGCCGGGGCTGAATATATTTTTCATGTGTTGTCCAATTTCAAAAGGGGAGGTAGAAAAAAATGGATTTGGCGAAACTGAGCATCTGGGTTTCGGGGATCGACGATCCGTGCGGCGTCGACAACAGAAGATGGTACATCACAATCTATGATTGCAACGGAAACGTTCTGCAGTGGGGGAACAAGAAGTACGTGGTCCTTCCCGCCCAATACGGACATCTGGAGGTGGAGGTGCCTCCCGGTTGTTATTACGTCAAAGGCGTCTGGGGGTTCACCGTCGTGGTACCGGGGTTTGAATACATGGCCAACCATTTTACCGACGCGGCGATAGTACAAGCACGTTGCGGGGAAACGGTTTGTGTGAAGCTGTTCAACCCGTCCGCCCACCGCTGCGGCAGTATCATCGTCCGCGCCGTAATGGACCTGGCCCAGCAGAAGGTGATCAAATCAGAAACCGCGCGTAAAGTCGTCCAGGCGATGGAAGAACTCCTGGCCGAGCTTCCCGCGCCCGCCAAAGAGTTTGAGCTTGGACACCGGAGTGAAATAGAAAAACTCGTCTGCGAGCTCGAATGCGGGGGAAAGGCCCAGTGCAGGAAACCTGACGTATAGTCGATGGAGTATCCCCGGTTCATAAATTTCGGAAGCATCTTAAGGGCGGGTGTAGGATTTGCCTACCAGCCGCCTTTCTTTTTTAAGCTTGCCCGCTATTGTCAGAATACGATAGTGATTTTTTCTTTGCTGTGCTTTACTGGAAAGAGAGGTGAGACCATTTTTATGTAGAATTAAAATATCCATTATATAACGACGCGCGGTGAGCGCTTTTTTGGGATAATATTCGGCCTACCTACGTTAGCAACGTTTCGACTTCAAGGAGCAGCGTATGGATAAAAGATCTGTAAAATGGCTCTTCGGCGAGTTGCCCGTATTAACCGAAAGAAATATCATCTCACAGGAAAGTGCGCAAAAACTGCGCCGGTATTACGGCGACGCCGAGGGAGGAAGTGGACGGCGAATCGCCTTTATCATCTTCGGTATTATAGGTGCTACTTTAATCGGCGCCGGCATTATACTTATACTGGCGCACAACTGGGATTACCTCTCGCGTTCGTTCAGGACCTTTCTGGCTCTCATCCCGCTGGTCCTCGCCCAAATCCTGGCCGGATGGGTAATCCGGCGCCGGGCGGAATCCGCCGCTTGGAGGGAAGGGGCGGCCGCCTTCCAGATGTTTACCGTCGGCGCATCCATCGCCCTGATCAGCCAGACCTATCATATATCAGGCGGGGCTGACAACTTCTTGATAACCTGGATGCTCCTGAGCGTGCCTTTAATTTACTTGATGCGCGCCAACCTTCCGGCCATCTTTTATATAGCGGGGATAACCGCCTGGAGTTTCAGCGCCGGTATGGGACATGCTTTTTACTACTGGCCTCTGGCGGCGTTGATAGTTCCACATTTCGTGATTCTCAGGAGGGAAAACCTCTTCTCGAACCGGCTGGTCGTTCTTTCATGGGTACTTGCTCTTTCCCTCTGTATGACCGTTGGCTCGACCATGCAGGGGTTTCTTGACGCTTTTGGCTTTCTTGTATATAGCGGTTTTTTTGCGATACTGTATCTCGGCGGAAGCCTTTTGTACGACAGGGCTCAGGGGTGGCGGCAACAGCCGTTTGTAGGTGTGGGTGCAGCCGGCATTACCGTAATATCGTTCCTGCTGACCAACCAGGGGATATGGGAAAACATCGGCGGGTTTCAGCATCGAATCAACGAGGTTGGTGCCGTAAACCCATTGCTAACTGTGGGACTTCCAGTGGTTCTTGTTACTTTGTGCCTTGTCGCCGCCTGCGTGCGCCGGTGTCAAACGGGAAGAGTGTTGCTTGGGATTGTACCGTTCCTTGTACTCATTGGTTATATAATCGCCGGCACCAACGAAACCGCCATGCGTGAAAACGTTATAATCCCTGCTGTATTGTTCAACATGTACTTTTTTATACTGGGTGTAAGTACAACCGTTTCTGGAATCCGGAGCGGGCGTCTCGAAACCGTGAATGCCGGGATGTTTTTGCTGGCGGCGCTGATCCTGGCACGCTTCTTTGACAGTGACATCGGGTTTGTGATTCGCGGTATTGTCTTTATAATCGTGGGCGTAGGGTTCCTGGCGGCCAACCTTGTGCTTTTGCGACGCGGCAAAGGGGGTGCGGTATGAAGGGCAAAAAGCTAATATTGGCGCTTTTCACGCTCCTTGCGATCATCCAGATCGCGGTACCCGTCTGGATGATTGTTCACCGGGAGACAACATTAAAAACCGGACGCCAGTTCAAATTCCGTACCGCCCCCGTTGACCCCTACGACGCTTTCAGGGGCAGGTACGTGGCCATCGGCATTGAAAATAACGCTGCTATCGATTACGGTGCCCCTCAATTCAAACCGGGTCAAAAGGAATTCGCCGGATCCCGGGAGCTGAAACCAGGGCAAAGAGTTTACGCTCACATAACAGTTGACGCAAAGGGATTTGCCTCCTTCAGCAAAGTAACCACCAACCGGCCTGAAGGAAACGCTTACATCCAAACCAGGGTGAATTTCGTTATGAACGAACCTGCCGGATCAAAGGTATACTTCCGGTTGCCGTTCGACCGGTACTACATGGAAGAAAAGACCGCACCCGCCGCGGAAAGCGCCTACCGCCGGTACAGCATGAACCCGGAGCGTTCCAACGCCTACATAACGGTACGCGTAAAAGATGGTTTTGCCGTGCTCGAGGAACTGTACATCGACGGGAAACCTATACGTGATATCGTGCGCGAAAGCAGGCGAAGCGGCGGCTGACGATTGTGAGCCGGGTAATTGCTTGAAGGGTAGATAACCGGATACGGTACGTAAATGATATTTAAAGCGGAAAAGGGTGGAAGCTTGAACCTGAATCCGGCAAGTAGCCATTGTTTTTTATCTTTTCACCCAGGCGAATATGAAACAAACGGTACTATTGCCTCATTTTACCTACCTGTTAACCTGTCGAACCTTCTTCCAATAGCGCCTTTAC
>JBFMBL010000057.1:5048-14966 GCA_040755195.1 Bacillota bacterium | reverse complement strand
CCATGATGGTGGGCGGAAACATACACGGCCAGACCCGCGTGCTCACGACCGCCACCGTCCTCGAGGTCTCCAAGGGGAACTTCGAACTGGCCACCGCCCTCAGCATCATACTGCTGCTTCTCTCTTTCAGCATTACCGCAGCGCTGACCTTTCTGCAGCAGAGAGGGGCTGCGAAATAAGCAGCTTTTCTTCGGACGTCGGACTTCGGACGTCGGACTTTAACTTACGGAGGTATTCTTTGAAAGCGCTGCTTGAAGCCGAAAATCTGCGCCTGACTATTTCGGGCCGCGAGATATTCGCGGTCGACAGCCTGACCCTCATGGAGGGTGAGGTCCTGGCCCTTGTCGGGCCGAACGGCGCCGGCAAAACCAGCCTGCTCCTGACCCTCGCCCATCTCCAGCCGCCGACGGCCGGGACCATCAGGTTCGACGGCCAAACCGTGCGCAACGGAAGCAATCTTGCCCTGCGCCGGCGGACGGCGGTGGTTTTCCAGGAATCCTTGCTGCTGAACACCACGGTGCTGGGGAACATCACCACCCCCCTGCGGATCAAGGGTGTGCCGCGCCGCGAAGCGGAAACCCGGGCGTTGAAGTGGCTTGAGTACTTCGGCATCGCCCACCTTGCCCGCTGCCCCGCCCGGCGCGTTTCCGGGGGCGAGGCGCAGCGCGTCAGCTTGGCCCGCGCCTTCGCTCTGGAACCGGAGGTGCTTTTCCTGGACGAACCTTTCGCGGCGCTGGATTACCCCACACGCAACGCGCTTTTGAAAGAACTCGGCAAACTGCTCAAGGAAACCGGGACCACCACGCTCTTCGTCACCCACGATTACACGGAAATCCCTTACCTTGCCCGACGTGTGGCCGTAATGCTCGGCGGGCGTATAATTAAAGAGGGCACCATGGAAGAAGTATTCGGCGATGAAATCCGCGAAAGGATGTCCTGGGTCCCCTGGGATCTGGGAAGTGGGAAGTGAGAGGAACATCAATCTCGAAACATTTGAAAGCGGGACGCCGCATGACCATGAATGATGTCATTATCAGAAGTCCGGTCGAGCTTTTTTCCCTTGACGCACCGCTCCGACTTAGCTATAATAAATTCTGCGGCAAATCCCCGGGATGTAGCGCAGCTTGGTGAGCGCGCGTGCCTTGGGAGCACGAGGCCGGGGGTTCAAATCCCCCCATCCCGACCATTTCAGAGGTCGGAGGCAGGAAGTCAGAGGTCGGAACATAAAAAAAGCAGCGTAATGTAAATCATCCGGCATCAGACCTCGTGCATCTGACAGCCGCACGGCATCCAAAGAGGTCCGGCATCCGACCTCTTGCATCCGACATCCGAGTTTTAAACAAAAGGGAGATCGCCGAAGGCGATTCCCGACGAGGTCCGCATCCGACATCCGAGTTCAAATAAAAAGGGAGATCGCCGAAGGCGATTCCCGACGAGGTCCGGCATCTGACCTCTTGCATCCGACATCCGAAACGGAGGGGTACCCGAGTGGCCAAAGGGGGCAGACTGTAAATCTGCTGGCGACGCCTTCGCTGGTTCGAATCCAGCCCCCTCCACCATAACAGAATTCAGAAGCAGGAAGTCAGTGGTCAGAAAAGAAATTCCGGCACGACCTCCTGCATCGATATTCGAATCCATTTAAAAGGGAGATCGCCGAAGGCAATTCCCGACGAGGTCCGGCATCCGACCTCTTGCATCCGACATCCGAAACGGGCCACTAGCTCAATGGTAGAGCAGGCGACTCTTAATCGTCTGGTTGGGGGTTCGAGTCCCTCGTGGCCCACCAGTTAGAAGCAAAACACGGCAAGGCTTTCGCAAACGCATCCCTTGCCGTTATTTTTCGCCTGATTTTATCCTCCCCTTCTGCTCGTATCCGTTAGGTTCCGCAGGAAGTTTTTCGTATCCTTAACGGGTATGGGGAAATCCTTCTTCACTCTCGCGGTCAAGATGTGCTTTTTATCCAGGCTCACCAAAACAGCCGCCTTGGCCTTATAGGTACCGGCCAGCACGTGGCAGTCCTTCTCGGACACCAGGTCCCGCCACTTAGCTTCCTCTTCCACCGTGGACGGATCTACCAACTCTATTTCTGTGGCCCCTATCTCCTGGTAATAGCGCAACAAGACTTTCTCGCCCATTTTGCCCCTTATGTTGCGCTCAGCTTCTTTCAGCACCCTTTTGGTAGCCATAATTCTCAGAAAACCGGCCCGGGCCAGCCTAAGGATTAAGGCCGAACCCCCCGTAGGAGAACCGGCTGCCGCCACCCAGCAGCTCGCGTCAAGGAATACCTTAAACTTTCCTTTATTCATGAATTAAGCAGCCGCTCCACCTTGCGGGCGGTTTCCGGGTCAATCCTATCGGCCTTTAGAAACTCCTCAATTTCCCGGCGGGTATATTCCCTTAAAGGTTGAGCTTGCCCAACCGCTCGCTTTTCTAAAAAGCCTTCCAGGTCGCGCTCCCTGATTCGCCAAAGCCTCCCTGCCTTTACACCTTGAAGTTTGCCGCTCCGCAACCACTCTCTTAAGCGAGACTCCGGGGTCAGCGAGACTCCGGGGTCAAAGCGAGACTCCGGGGTCAGGTCTTGAAATATAAGATAATCTCTTTTAAAGCAGCATCGGTCAAAGGAGGTAAAACTGTCTTTTCAAGACCTGACCCTATTGTCCCTATTTGACGGTACAGAGAAAAACGAGAATTAACGTTTTGTCTCACTCCCGTTCATGATTCATAGCAAACTGAGTGCTGGATTCGCTTAGCCGAGCCTTCGCCGTGTCCGCGTGAACGGCCCTCCGGCAGAGCTCTTCTTGGTGGGACGAACGCCAGCGGCCAAGGAATCGGAACTATTCTTCTTAAATCAAAGCTCAAAAGTCAACAAGCTCGAAGTCCGGCACCCCTGTTCCCATTACCATGAAAAGAGCCAAAACGGAATCGTTTTGGCACGTTTTATCTGCGACTGGGCATGGTTCATCGCGTATTGCTGGCGGCCGGATTACTTACCAGATGTAGGGAATAAGCCTGTATTTCACTTTCTTTTTATAGTCCGCATACCCTTCCAGTTCATCGGCCAGCATTTTTTCTTCACCGATGATCCTTCCCGCCAAAAGAAAGAGAAGTGCCACACCGACGACCAGACCATATATGGAACCAAGCAGCATCGGCGCCCCGATGAAGAGCAAAATCCCGCCAAGATACATGGGATGCCTCACAAAGCCGTAAACTCCCGTTGAAACGACCTGCTGCTTTCGCTCCGACTGTATTCGGACCAAGGGCGACACGAAAGTGTTGTCCGCGTACGACCGGTAAAAAAAGAAGAACGATAATAGCAAGGCGATTCCGCCCAAAGCTTTCAACCACAAAGGGAAGGACGCGGTCCATCCGTATCTTTTCGCGTCTAACGGCATAACGACAATCCAGGCGATAAAGCCGATTAGAAGGCCGGAAACGACGTACCTGTCCCATCCCTTCTGGTCGCCGGTCCCCGGTTTTCTGTACCTTTCCGCAAGCAATGCGGGGTCTTTGCGGTACAAATAAATGATGGTCGTGAAACACAGTACGGTGAACCAGATGCCGAAAATCCAGCCTTCCACCCAGGACCAGTCACCTGAAAGAAAAAGAAGCAGTGCCGGAAACATCAGGATGTAGATCAGGGTGTAGATGATTTTACCTAAGGTCAATGCGTTGTTTTCAGCCCCCAAAATGATCCCCCTCCTTCTTCTGAAACCATAGGTTTCTCAGCCCCGGGGCCGCTTTCTGGAATAGCCGAAATGCCACGCTTTTTCCCCGATCAAGCGGTATTGTTGTTTCTATTCTATAATCCTAACCGCAGCCCTCAAAATAATTTCCTTCCAAGTATAAGAATCATTAGCGTTGCACAAACACACGCTCGGAACACACGCTTGGTGCCAGGCACTTGAATTATTATTTAGGTGCCGGCTGGTAAAGGTTATTCCCTGTTGAGTTTCTGCTCAAACCTAAAGGAAAATGGATAACTTTGGCGAACAATGGTTTTAAAGGTAACGTAAAAGAAGGTTATAGCATGTCAAAGCCGTGGGTATATCCTTGTGTAACTTTCTCGATCGGTCTTTTAACCCTCGTTTTTCCCTTGTCTTTATTCTGATTGCGCTGGGGCACGCCCTGGGGAGGATTAGTAATATCCGCCATTCGGTTATCGCCGGTGTCATCGGCGCCGGGTTATGGCTGATCAGTTTTCGGACTATAGACGATTACTGGCTGTTCTTCCCCGTGTTTAAATTATTTGATTTGTTCGGCCTGTATTAATAACGGAATCCGGCAAGGTTTCCGGCGTTAGTCCCACCAGGAAAGACGGTACTACCTTGGTTGAGCCGAACAGAAATACCGCACCCGACCGTTTTTCGCTGCGTGCCGTTGCCGGCGCGAGTAGATAACGGCATCGGGCAGGAAACCTGATGCGTTCAACTTGCCGTTGACTCAATCAAAGGCTATAATTGGCATATGGAGCTTAAAGATCTCGGGTTTGACCAATGGTTTCAGGAAAAGCTGAAAGAGCTGCAGAAACCCGGCTATAGCGCGGCTCGCGTGACCGCAGTCGACAGAGACAGCTTCGTCGTGAGGAATGAAAACGGCGAAGTTCCAGCCGAACTTTCAGGCAGGCTGATTTTCTCCGCCGAGTCGAGCACGGACTTTCCCACCGTAGGAGATTGGGCCTTTGTGCAATACCACAACTCTAATACGCTTGCCGTTATTCACGAACTTTTTCCAAGAAAATCGGTCTTGAAACGGAAAGCGGCAGGCAAGCGAATCGATCATCAGATGATTGCGTCGAACATCGATGCGGCCTTAATTATTCAGTCATGCGATTACAATTTCAATCTTCGCAGGCTGGAACGATACCTGGTAATGGTGAACGAGGGGCATATTGAACCCATAATTATTTTAAGCAAGAGCGACCTGGTGAGTGAAGAGGAGTTGGCGCAGAGGGTTTCAGAAATCAGGAAAGCGAATATTAAATACAAAACAATCGCATTCAGCAATAAAACCAGCCCGGGACCGGACCATGTCCGCCGGGTGTTGGAAGCCGGCAAAACGTACTGCCTGCTCGGATCATCGGGCGTAGGGAAAACCACGCTGCTGAATCACCTTGTCGGACGGGATGCATTTAAGACAAACATCGTCCGCGAAAAGGACGGCAGGGGGAGACATACGACAACGCGCCGCCAGTTGATACTACTCGACCAGGGCGCGATGTTGATCGACACTCCGGGAATGAGAGAACTCGGCAATATCGGCGCGGATAGCGGAATAGACGACAGTTTCTCCGACATCAAGGACCTTTCCAGGGGGTGTCGCTTCACCGATTGTACTCATACTTGCGAGACCGGCTGCGCCGTCCTGACCGCCCTTGAGAATGGAGAACTGAGCAGGGAGCGTTACCTCAACTACACGAAGCTGGTCAAAGAGTCCGACTACTATCAGGCGTCTTACGCTGAAAAACGCAAAAAGGACAGAAAGTTCGGACAGTTCTGTAAGTCGGTAATGAAATACAACAAAAAGCGCTAATATCCAAATCTTAAAGTCTTTACCGTCGTTGTCCCCCAGGAAAGCAGTGCTCCGGTGCGCGCGGTGATAAACTTCGCCTGGCTTTGTAACGCGATAGATGATTTTACCAAGGTCAGTTGCTTGTTTTCAGGCACGGTCGAAGGGACCGCGTGATCCTACTAATTGCCGGCACATCCTTTCCATGAGTTGTTAGTCGTTTCTATTCTATAATCTTAACCGCCTGTGACATGCCTCATTTACGCCGGCTTGCAAGGAAGGGAAAAGTCGACACAAACTTTTCATCAATTCATTTGCTATATTAGGACTTTCAAGCCTCATAATGCTCTCTTCGGCATTCCCAAAGCTTAAAAGATTTATGCTCCCATACCATACTATCCTTTGATCAATAACCGCAAACTTCTGATGTATATTTGATTTGAATAACACGTTGATGCCTATGCCCTTTAAAATACTAAAAGTAAACTCCAGAGCGGGTTTCTTCTTAAAATCTTCAGCCGGTCTCGTTATTACATTTACTTTAACCCCTTTACTTACTGCTGTGCTCAGATACTGGAGCATTTGCACAGCCCGCTTTTTCGTAACAAATGGGCTGACTATTAAAATCTCTCTTGCAGCATTCGCGATGTCGTTGCTATAAACCGGTAAGAAACTGTTCTTGTCAAAGATTATATCTATGGATTCTGCAGCAATACTTTCCCCTTTTGTTTTATATCCAATTGCGGCATAACCGCTAAGTCTTTTATTATACATTTTTTCAAGCATTCTTACATGGACATCGATATAATCATATATTTGAACCTCATTTTTACTCTCGTATAACCTGTGAAGCCTGCCCGCGTATTGCTGTAATGTACCTTTCCAGGAAATAGGCATTGCTAAAAACAAGGTGTCAAGGCGAGGCTCGTCAAAACCCTCTCCAATATATTTACCGGTAGAAATCAGGGTCAACTGCTCATCAGGAGGCGTTTCGGATATTTTCGCCAATATCTTCTTTGTTTCTTGGGCGCTCATGCTGCCCGTTAAAGCTATCACGCCGGGAATTTTCTCGCCAATCTTTTTCGCAAGCTGTTCGACATGGGCGGTTCTTTCGGTTAAAATGAGAGAGTTCCTGCCGTTTTCATAGCTTTTTACAACGTCATCCTTAATAAGCTGATTCCGTATTTCATTGGCAGCTATTTCAGTATATATTTCTTGAATTGTTAGTTCTTTTTCTTCTTTATCTATCGGTACTCTAAAACCTGTAAACCTTGGTATAACATAATGCTCAAACGGTCTTTTTTCTGCTTGCTTTTTTGCATCAACCCTGTATCTTATAGGTCCGCAATGCATAAAAATAATCGGATGATGTCCATCCTTTCTTGTAGGCGTAGCGGTTAGTCCATATACATATTTCGGATTTGAATTTTTAAGTATCTGCTCAAAACTAAATGCCGGAATATGGTGGCACTCGTCAACAATAACCATCCCGTAATTCTTCACATACTCTTTTACTTCTCCCCCACTATTTAATGACTGCATAACTGCAACATCGATGATGCCGCTCAAATCATCTTTTCCTGCTCCAATTTGACCGATTAAACTTCGGTTCTTTTTTCTACCCCGCTTTTTCTCCAATACCGGCAATTCTTCGTGAATATTTAAAAATTCCGACAATTTTCTTTTCCACTGTGAAAGCAATTGCTGTCTGTGAACTAAAATAAGTGTATTTAACTTGCGCTCAGCAATCAGCTTTGCCGCAATAACAGTTTTTCCAAAGGCTGTAGTTGCCGAGAGTACACCGTTATCATGTTTTATCAATTCATTTACAGCAAGCTGCTGTTCTTCTCTTAACTTCCCATTAAACTCAATATCAACATCTCTGCCGTTATTGGTTCTGTCCGCCCAGTCCACCTTAATATTAAGCCCACTGATTATACTGCGTACATCTGCCTCGCAGCCTCTTGGCAGTATTAGGTATTTCTCTGTTTCATCAGAACAGGATATTACCCTCGGCTTATTGAAAGTCGGCATACGCATGGCTTGTGCTCTATAAAACTCCGGGTTTTTAAAAGCGGCCAACCGCTCTAGAGCATTTAACGCCCTTTGTGAAATACCGACCTTTTTAATATAAAGCATATTCGCCTTGACAATCTTAACCGTACTCGGAAAATCATGCTTCGTCAATTTGACCTTATTTGCTTCCCATGGTTTTTGCGCTTCGTCATCGTCTTCCCTTAACTGTCCTAATTCACTTCTGTAACATAAACTTGCTACTAACGTTTCAACTTTATCTTCGGACAACTTCTTTAATGCACCTAAAAATTCCCACTGATTGACATATGGTTCAAAATTATCATCAATAAAAACACTGTTATCATTCTCCCTTGCCTTTTTCTGTAATGGAAGCGCAATCAGATTGCCTAAACCCCCCTTTGGCATTGTATCTTGATTAGGGAAAAATCGGTCATAGGATTTGAACGAAATTTCATGTCTTTTGCTCATTGAATAGGTAAGCAAAGCTGTCCCTAATTTCCGCGCCAAAGCTGCAGATATCTGCTTTTCAAAGAAAAACCAGGCATGAGCCCCGCTTCCTGAGCGCGAACGCTCAATTGCAACCGGAATATCAAACCCCCTGCATACATCTCTTAATACGGAAACATCCTCTTGCCAACCTCCATCGTCAAAATCAATAGCTAAGAAATAACACGTTTCATCAAGGCACATAGGGTATATTCCGACGACGATATTCCCTCTGAGATGCTCTTCGATAACCCTTTCATCCAAAACTGCATAAGACCTACAGGAACATTCAGCGCATTTTACCTTGGGTTTACGGCATAAACCCGGTTTCCATTCATTCAAACAGACAGGCGTATATCCGGATTTACCGTTCCTATTTTCCCATCTTTTTGCGTAAACATCTTCCCTGCCTCTGAAGAGGGACATAAACAGGTTTATTTTCTCCGTAGGCGTTATACTTTTTTGCAAAACCTTATTCTCGATATCTTTGTTGATAGATTCGGACGTTGACTTGTGTCCAGCAATTACATCAAAAATAACCTGCTGACGACTTAAAATACCTAATTTCTCTTTCAATTTTTGATTTTCTGCCTTTAAACTGTTGTTTTCAGCGAGTAAGGTTTGATATTTTTTAAATAGCCCCTCATAATCCATGATTTATTGCCCGCCTTAAATCTGATCCAGGGCTTTCTTGAGGTCATCAAGGGATTTCCATCCGTCTCCTGTTTTAACTGTATCTTCGGCCTCGAACAGTTTTAATAAAAGCTTGATCACCGCCTGCTGTTTTTCGTATTCCTGCATATCCAAAAGAACATAACGGCCTCTGCCGTTTTTGGTTAAAAACACAGGCTCCCCAATCCGGCAGGAACGAAGCACATCATTATAATTCCTTAAATCTGAAACCGGCTTAATATTCGGCATTCTGAAATACCTCCATTGTCAATACTTGCTGTGATCATTGTACCCTAATAACTTCGTAAGATACAACAATAGATTTTACAGCAAATCGCAAGGGTACTTTCCGTCCGTAGTGCCGAAGGTGCCCCTTATAATTCCGCCCCGTTACCGTCACAGACATCGATCTACTTTTATTGCCCAACAAGGGCATTAGGAATATCTCCCTTAGACACAGATTCTTGACACCCTATCCCGCAATCCTTTTAAAAATCGGGAGCACTGAAGCAACTCTCGGTACCCCTGATTGGTCTTCAATAACGTTTGAAAATCCTCCGTTTATCTACAAGAGACGCATAATGGTTCCCTTACGGTTAATTGCCGAAAATTTCGGTCATGAAGTAGTATGGGATAGTTTGGGCAAGACCGTGGTAATTACGGCTCGATACAAAGACTGGGTTAGCGAAGTTTTCGAGCTTAAGCAGAAATGTGTGGTTCAAGTCGTTGCGGATAATACCGTGTGCAGCGGCTGGATAGCAGGGTTTTTCATATACCAAATTAGTGTTCCTTTACCGGATGCAAGTAACGGTGCTCCGGTATTTACCCGAAACGGGGATCTTTTAGGCCACGTTATTGGTACGTTCTCCGGAGAAGATGGGAAGGGACCTGTGTATATTGTTGGGGAGAATGCTGAAGACTTCTTCGTCCAGCGTCGGGGAATAACGAAGACGAAGGTGCATGCCGAACGCTCTTCCCCGCTCGTTTGCTCTGTTCGTTTTCGATACTCGTCGTTGGCCTTGCCGCGAACATCCTGATCGCAACCAATTTCCCATCGAGACGCTCCAGCCGGCACCCAGGCATTCCCCTGCTCACTGTAAAGAACGCCGTCCCAGCCAGGAACATATGTGGAATCACCCGCAGGGAATGAGAGTTGGCGAGTCGCTTCGGGATCGAAACAGAGGCGTCTGATCCAGAGCGGCAGATGAGTTTGAG
>JBFMBL010000057.1:0-4948 GCA_040755195.1 Bacillota bacterium | reverse complement strand
TGCTCACTGTAAAGAACGCCGTCCCAGCCAGGAACATATGTGGAATCACCCGCAGGGAATGAGAGTTGGCGAGTCGCTTCGGGATCGAAACAGAGGCGTCTGATCCAGAGCGGCAGATGAGTTTGAGCCACTTTAGCATCCGTGTTTGCCCATTCGACAATGTGGGAGGCTGTTATTCGCATCTTATACCGGCTAACATTCCCTTTTAAATTTATTATACAAAGTATTTCATTTGTAATATATCATCCGCTATGTCCCAAAGCTTCCTCCGACCGAATTTGCTCATAGACCTGCGTTAATAGATGCTCAGTAACCACCTTTTTGAAGTCTTTTTCGTTCATGAACTTGGCGGTGATCTCTTCGTTCTGCTCCATGCGTTCGATAAATAAGCCTTCGAGCGCCTTACGGAATATATAGCCGAAGTTTTCAATGGTATTCGCCAGTGCCGCTTGACGCAGGTTGCTGTCTGAAACGGCGTCCTCGCGGATCGATTCAAAAAATAGCTGGTCGCCTGGTTTAAACTCTGTTCCGAAGCGCTCGTTAAGAATATCAATAAGCCTGGACAGCTCTATCTCATCTTTTCGAGCCACGCCCGTGCCTACGGATGTCGGGCCGGAAACCTCATAGCGCCCGCCGGACTCCATGACGATTGATCCCTCGCTGATCTTCTGCAACCGGTAAAACTTTAGCGCCACATCCTCGTCGAAGTTATAGACCGGCCCCCGGTCCCCCCGCGGCAGCTTCATCAGCAGGAACCGAATATATGAGTATAGTTTTTCCAGGTCCATATCCTGAAAGGGGATCACCTGGGAAAGGAACGAGTACAGGTTCCGGTAGGCGACAAGCGTCTTGCGGAACTCTTCGCGCAC
Organism: Bacillota bacterium; assembly: GCA_040755195.1. Lineage (GTDB taxonomy): Bacteria > Bacillota > Desulfotomaculia > Desulfotomaculales > Ammonificaceae > SURF-55. The sequence continues at coordinate 4,079 of JBFMBL010000057.1, read as the reverse complement.
ATCTTCCTCCAGCGCGTTGAAGCGGCCCACGGCCGGGTCGATGCAGGCGTTCATGCGGGCATGGTCGGCCGGCGTCTGGCTCGACTTCGGCTTATAAAAAACCTTGGCGAACTCCTCGACTTCGCTCTTGTAGTAAACCTGATGCCCGTCAAGCTTGGCTTGAATCTCGTAAAGTTGACTTGCCTCGGCCCGTTCACCGATAAGGGTCTGTTCATAGTAAGGCTGGAATGCCTCGAGTATCTCCTCCGGCTCGTTCACAAAATCCAGGATAAAGGTGTCTTCCTTCCCCGGGTGCTTGCGGTTAAGGCGCGAGAGCGTCTGTACCGCCTGGATGCCCGACAGCTTCTTATCCACATACATGGTGTGCAGAAGCGGCTGGTCGAAGCCGGTCTGGTATTTCTCCGCAACCAAAAGAACCTGATACTCGTCGGAAGCGAAGTGCTCCGGAAGTTCGCTCTCGCGAACGCCGTTGTTCATCTTAACCTCGGTATACTCAACATCCTTTACGTCCGGATCAACCACGGTGCCCGAAAACGCCACAAGCGTCTTGATGCCTTTATAGCCTTTCTTAGCGATGTATTTATCGAATTCCTGTTTGTAACGGACGGCGTGCAGGCGGCTTGAGGTCACCACCATGGCCTTTGCCCTGCCGCCGATCTTGTGCATGGTATGATGACGGAAATGTTCCACCACCACTTCCGTCTTCTGTGCGATATTGTGCGGGTGCAGGCTCATAAAACGCGCCAGAGCCTGCGCTGCCTTACGCTTATCGACCTTGGGATCGTCCTCAATAGACTTAATCAGGCGGTAATATGTTTTATAAGTCGTATAGTGCTTAAGAACATCGAGAATAAAATTCTCTTCAATAGCCTGCCGCATGGTGTAAAGGTGGAACGGCTGCGGCTTGCCGTCGATACCGGGTTGACCGAAAACCTCCAGGGTCTTGTATTTGGGCGTGGCGGTGAAGGCGAAGAAGCTTATGTTCGGCTGGTGACCGCGCTTGGCCATGGTGCGGAGGATTTCTTCACCGTAATCGGGAAGCCCCTCCTCCTCGGCCTTCCTGCGGGCATCTTCCTTTATGGCCGCGCCGCCCAGCACGCCCTTGAGTTCGGTTGCCGTCTCCCCGCCCTGGGAGCTGTGGGCTTCGTCGATGATGACGGCATACCGGCGCTTCGGCAGGTCGCCGATTTTCTCGGCAACAAAGGGAAACTTCTGGAGCGTGGTGATTATAATAGGCACACCCTTAGACAAAGCACCGGCAAGCTGGGTGGAGTCTTCGTCGATCTTCTGCACCACGCCCTGCTTGTGCTCGAACTGGTAAATGGTGTTCTGAAGCTGCTGGTCGAGAACCAAACGGTCGGTTACAACTATGACGGAGTCAAAAACCTTATCGTCCTTTTCGTCGTAGAGGCCGGCAAGGCGGTGCGCAACCCAGGCGATTGAATTCGACTTCCCGCTCCCGGCCGAGTGTTGGACCAGGTAGTTGGTCCCTGTACCTTTAAGACGCGCATCGGCTATTAAGGCGCGAACGCAGTCCAACTGGTGATAGCGCGGGAAAATCATCGTCTCGCGCTTTATTTTCTTGCCGCCAAGCTTCTTCTCCTCAACCTGGAGGTGCATGAACCGGGCCAGGATATCCAGGAAACTATGCCGTTCCAAAACCTCTTCCCAGAGGTAAGCCGTCTTGTATCCGTGAGGATTCTCCGGATTGCCCGCGCCCCCGTTACACCCCTTGTTGAAAGGCAGAAAATAAGTGCTGTTGCCCGTAAGGCGCGTGGTCATATAAACCTCGTCGGTATCCACGGCGAAATGGACGAGTGTGCGCTTTTTAAACTGGAATATGAGATCTACCGGTTCGCGGTCGTGTTTGTATTGGGCAACGGCGTTCCGCCAGGTCTGGCCGGTCATCGGGTTCTTAAGCTCGGCCGTGGCAACCGGGATGCCGTTCAGCGCAAGCGTCACGTCGAGCGTGTTACCGTGCCGGTTCGAATAGCGAAGCTGGCGCGTGACGGCAAGCCGGTTCTCGTCGTAAAGCCTTCGGGTGTCCGGGTTGAGGCCGCTTGCCGGGGCGAAATAGGCCACACGGAAGAGCTTGCCGAAGCACTTAAACCCGTGGCGCAGGACAGCCAAGCACCCCTCATGACCGGAGTTCAGGGCGCGGCACAGATCGTCGAGCAGCGTCTCCTCGGCTCTGTCCTTTTGAAGGTTTACAAGGTACTCCCACTCCTTGGGCTGGGTCGCCTTGATAAAAGACAGCACTTCTTGGGTAAACAGCCCGCGCTCGGGATCGAAGGTATCGCGTTCGCCTTGCCCGTAGCCGCCTGCGGTAATCAGGTGGTATTCGATGGCGGTCTCAAATGCTTGTTCGGTGTAATTAACGATCATATTTCCACCTCAGACTTTGCGTCGGCTGGTTGCCTCGTAAGTCTCGGGCGTGTCCTCAATCAGCAAGAGGCTGTAGCGCCTGCGGTCGAGCAGCATCAGGAAATGCATTTCCTGCCCGCTCATAGGGCGCAGTTTTCCATCGACCTCTTCCACCCCCACGCCCGTTTCGTCGCAGACCGCCATCAGGCGTGCTTTTGTCATGCCATTAAGGTCGTCGCGGCTGCGAATCGCTGCTACGAGTCGCGCCGCCCGCTTACGAGTACTGACATACTCACCCATCGAATTAAAATCAACGAAAGACATCACCTGTTGTAGCATTTGCGTGTTTTGCATCACCTTGGCGAGGACGCGTTTACCAAGGTCCGCCGAATACTCAAATCCGCTCGGCCGCAAGATATATATCTCATCGCCCGTAACCAGATAGTCGAAGTCTTGATCCAGCTTGAAGATATCGTCCGCAACGACCTTCATCGTGTCATCAAGCCAACTGATCAATCGGCCCTTTGCTTTTAGGATACCTTTAAACTGTGCAGCACGCCTAACAGCGACTATCTTTCTGCCGTCATGATCTCGGAAGAGCGCGAAATAGAAGATGATTTCGAAGGGGTTTTTAAGCCCGTCTTGATCTGTGGCTAAGTTCTGAGCGTTGAACAGACAAACCGGTGTGGTGTTCTCATCTTCCTCCTGAATTGGGTATCGCAGCCTTTCCGTGGGCCCGTATTTCTCGGCCGGTTCGTAGGGCTGTAAACCAGTACCATTGACAAAGCACCCGAGCTGGTCAGCGGTGTTACGAACCATTTCCTTCAGTGCGTTTTGCACAGTAGCATCGACCGGCACAAGGACATAATTGTCATCCTCTGCATTACTGAGGCAAACCCCAAACTCGACAGACTGGATATTCTGAAGGTCCACAAAGCTCATTGATCAGGCCTCCTCTCCCAAAAAACGTGATTGCTGATCCGATAGGCTGATAGTTCAAATTCGGCGGGCAACGACAACCGCTTGGTAATCAGCACGAAGACTTCCTCGCCCGATATGGCATTCTCGCGATCAGGTGGGTGGACTGAAAACACGCGATAGCCCAGCATGGCGAAGGCAAGGTTCATGTAGTGCAAGTTGAGATGCCAGAATAAGAAGATGATGAACGCCAACGCGACAATCGCAGCCGATAATTTGCGCGCATCATCCAAGCCCGCATCCCACAGAGGCAACAATACGGCGAAGAGATAGACGAGCAGATGATCGCGATGGTCCTCGGCAGTGCCGACCGTCTTGATCTGTACATCACAGGCTTTACGCGCAAGGACTAATCGTCCAAACAAGACCAGATAGGGCAAAACAACAAAACCGATGCAAACCGGGATGAGAACACGATCAGGAACACTTGGAATCCCCCGAACCGTCCATAGCAGGAACAGTGGAGACAGGCTGGCCAAGACCATGCATAATCGCGCCAGTGGAAGTCCCTCGCTTGCTTTAACCCGGCTCATCGAACACCTCACCGCGTACGTCGATTTTGCCCGTTACCGCCGCCGAAATCAGCGCCGTGCGGTATTCGCGGAGTGTACTCATTGATTGAAGAACCCGTTCTGCGATTGCCTTGATGTGGCGTGTTTGAGAAGCTACATGCTCGGCAATGGCGGTCTGTTCAGTTCTATGGGGAACGGTAATGGGTATGCGGGCAAGAATGCTAG
>JBFMBL010000056.1:1942-16201 GCA_040755195.1 Bacillota bacterium | reverse complement strand
GCTCGCCTGCCTACGCTTAAACCTTACTGTCACCAGCAAGGCTCCAAGGCTGGCTACAGGCTGATGGCTAATCTTTACCTGACGGGATTCTCACCCGCTATATGATGCGACATTGCTCAGTCGCTCGAACGGTTCTCTTCATGGGCTCCATCGTGGACCCGCAGGAATAAGCCGGAGCTTTTGGGCCAAGGAGTGTGCCAGGTGACTGTCCCCTGTCACTGGGTCACTGGGAACAACGGGGTTATCTCGGTTGAAGAAGTAGAAGAAAGAAGGCCCTTATCTTTCACCAACAAGATAGGGCCACTACTTATTTTAGGAAAAACTCTTATGTTAGCTGGATATATTGCATTTAGCGAAGATATTCCGGCTTTTCTCTCGGGGGTTTGATATTGCTTTCGGTTTTAGGGACCTTTGGAGTGGATTTAATATCCGGTTCTTGGACGGGAACTGTAAGATCATCTGGAACAGCAGTGATAAAGCCTTCAAAGGTACCTTTACTCCCATTCTCATTTAAAGTTTCTCCTAAGAAATGATAAACTGGTTGGACGTGAGTCTGTTTGTTGAAGGGAGATGAGTCTTCCCAGTACGCCAGCTCGACTTTTTTAATTATAACCTTTTTCGTGGTTTCGTCCATTCGGACCATGCCTTTTAATTGCTTTAGATCCTCGAGAGCGGTATCGAAAGGTTTGATTTTAACAGGTTCCCCTTGGGCGATATCTTTTGTTGCCCAATAGACTGAATCAATTTGACCATTCTGTCCAATTGATACAATTATACGGGAAACGCCATAAACCACCACATTGTTGATCTTCCTATTGAAGTATACTTCTTTTCGCAATATCTTACTGTCTTTTGGATTCAAAGCCGAAGTAACAGTTTCATACGCCACGCCGTTTTCAAAGAAACCGGGTGGCATAAGATTGTTTTTCGTTAAAAAATTCTTCGCTATCTTTATACACGCATCATCCGAAATATCGATATTGGCATTATCATTACGGTGTTTGTTATGGTAGACAAAGGTTCCATCGTCATTGATACGTAAAAAATGATCGTCGTTTTCGTAAACAGTGCCCTCCCTAATAGGTTTGCTTTGTGCGTTTTCTATTCGAAATATGCTTTTCAACTTAGTTACTATTTTTGAATCAGCTGTTGTGTTTACAAAAGGAAAAACGTAGTCAGTAGATTTTTCTAAAAGTGCAGCGGAAGTATCCAACTGGTAATTTACATTTACTGGCAATTCTCCGCCTATCACAGGAAAATTGATTCTGACAATGGATTGATTACTTCTATTACTGGGATTACTTTTTGAACTCATATTAAAACCAACTGCCGCTAAAACAATGATAATGGCAGAGCAAACAACTACCTTTATAATTCTTTTCATTACGCTCCTTCCTCTGAGTGAATATACATAGTACTCCCGAATCCCATAACCAGATGCACGCCTTGCATAATAGTTGCCCAATAGTCTCCTGAAGTATTTAAGAAATTACAGGTGTAGGAGATGGTGTGTCAGGCACCAAACTTATTAACTTTTGGGGATAAAATGCTCTGCGTATCTCTAAATAAGTTAATTCAAGTGCCTGGCACCGGTGTCATTCGCAGGGTGAGCCGAACCTCTTAGGACTTCATTCAATGTTGCGAATTGATGAATGAAGTTGTTGCATAAATTGTTTAAGATATGACTTCTTTTTCAGCGGATATTCTTTATAATACTCAACACTGTTTATATTGTCTGCACGCAAGATTTCTCCCTCTTTCAGGGATTCCACAAGAGCACGATTAACAATGGCAAGCTCATATTGGGGATCGATTTCAAGCGCTTTATCTAATACCTCAAAAGCCAGGTCTTTTTTCCCTAACTGGGCATAACAGATTCCCATATTTCCATACGATTGAGGATGTCGTGGATTGACTGTTAAACATTTCTGAAAATAGAATATCGCTTGTTTCCAATCTCGCTTGGTCATATACTTCACGGCTTGTTCAAACAGTTCCATCCCCTTGAAGTATGTCTCCAATGATACCCCCTCATATTCTCGAATATGCCGATCGAGGTCCGCCAGAGAATCCTTCGCCTGATTAACAAGTTCATCTTTTGGGTTACCTATTTCAATAACTTTTTGAAAGGCTTTAACCATATTCTTGATGTCAAGTTGTTTTTGGCAAGCGGCCGCTTTGTTGAAATACGCTTCCACAAAATACGGAAAAATCTCTATCGCTTTATCAAAATACTCGATGGCTTGCTGATATTCTTCCTTAAATACGTAATATACACCCATTGCAAACTGGACCCAATGATTCCGTGGATGCTTGTTCAGGAGTTCGTGGATGATACGCTTACCCTCTTTAAATGCCTTATTGTTAAGCAATTCCAGCGCATGATCAACGGATTGCTCAACCTCTTCGTTAATTTCGATGATAAAATGCTTGGATTCGGATTGGCTGTATTTAGCAGATTGATATTGTTGAGCAAACGTATAATACGTACACCCTTCACAATCTTGATTCCGAATTGAGGCGCAGCATTGGGAACATATAACCGCATGCTGCCGAACCCTACATGTACGTCTCCCTTTGGCCTTTGAACATATCACACATTTATTTTTCATAATAACCTCCATACATGGCTAAGTATTTGCGCATCAATTCTCATACAGATGCGAAATCTCGGGAGGTATGCGTGATTACTCGCAATTATTTCGGCCGCTAAGATCGACCTACACAGAGATTCGCTCGCCGAGGAACTTGGGCTGCTTATTCACCATCAGGTCGAAAATGCATTTGGCACGTGCGAATACTTCTCGTGTATTAGTTTTTAAACTGAATGGGTAACGTGGGTCTTTCGCGTCAAATCCTATAGCGGATATACCATGGTGCTCTGCAAGATAGATGGCGCGTTCATTGTGAAACTGCTGACTGATTATTGTTAATCGACTTTGGCCGAAGACCTCTTTCGCCCGGACTATCGAGTCAAGAGTTCTAAGGCCCGCATAGTCGCATACGAGCCTATCGGGACTTATCCCTCTTTGCACCAAATCCTTTTTCATCATTTCCGGTTCATTGTATCCCCTTCGGTGATTGTCGCCGCTGATTATCAGCTTCTCTATTTTCCCCGCGCGAAGCAAGGCATAAGCCGCATCAATGCGGTATGTGTAATACGAGTTCGGGGCGCCGTTTGGAATAAACTTAGCCGCACCCAGCAGCAAACCGACCCGGTTTGCGGGAATGATCGACGGATCGTCATAGCACTTGCCGCGGGCGCTATTTATAATGAGCATATTTGAGATCACGATGAACCCCGCAAATGTCATAGGGACGGTTCTCCTGACATAAAGGTTCTGCATATAATCTCTTAACAGAAAGTGTAATTCCTTTGCCTCTTTTAAAGACATTATACATGGTATCGAAAATGGCGTCGATCCATTTGGCGGCAGTCTCTTCGTCGGTTTCCATGCGTTTTGCAATACGGCGAATGAATTCCGCTCTATCAATGCACTCAGCCATGAACGTTAGCGCCTCATTTCTACTGTCTATTACTTTTTGGGCCTTTCACAATATTGAAGTTTGTTACGCTGACATATCCCTGTGCGCGAAGGTATTCAGCTACGACGTGGTCAGATCCGGATTGTTGCTTCAGGCGAAAAGCCATATCCAAATCTCTCTCTGCTTCTGAAACCGCCGTATCTTCTTGCCGATATTGCACATCAGGCTTTACGAGAACAAAGTGATAATCCCATTTGTTTGGAGCGATTTGCTTCAAATTTGCGATAGATGACATAAAACTCCCAACACCGCCGTAGCTACCTGGTTCAAAGCGAAATCTTGGAGATAAATGCTGTTTACTCTTTGCTCGTGGAGATTTCTTCATCGGTAGTCCTTCTTTCAGCCTTTCTTTGTTTCTCCTTGTGGTGGCAAGACGTCCACCCAAGAACGCCGAAGCTCAGCCGCGTAAGCGATTGCCCGCGTCCGACTGGAGTCATTTGTTGGACACCGTAAAAAATGGCGTTTTATTTCTCTTCTGCATCAGAGGTGTTCTTAAAAATTCCTTTTTGAATGATCTGTTCTGCCAACTGATCCAGATGCCCAAGCAGGATTTCATTGAGTGATTCGAACTCCGGCAAGAAAATTTGCTCAGCAAATGTGCGGGGCATTCTTGCCATCACAGTAGTTCGCCGCTGGCCATACCTGCGGTAAGGTACAACATCGTAACGCCGAAGCAATGCAATCAAAAGTTTGCGGGACCAGGGATTGTTCAGTGAGAACTTCCACTCGGTTTTCTCTTCAGCCCTCTGGATGTTTTTTAGCTTTTCACGGATACGTTCCTTGGCAGCTTCTGCGGCCTTCCTTTCTCCAGGAGTTGTAGCACCCGCGAAAAGCGCTTCTATCTTGCGGAGTTTCTCGAGAATACGATCTTCTTCTTTCATCGTACCGTGCCGCCTTATGATCTATATCAGCGACGCGGTAATTACCAATATCTAAAGCTAAAACTCGTTTGTCCGCATCCGCTGGATCTGCTTGTTAGCCTTTATCAGTTTAATTTAGGTCTACTACACAATAGGTCGGAATTCCTTCCGGAAAACTCCATAAATTCACCTGGACGCCTTATTTGCGAACTCTAATCATGGCTTGTCAATATTGTCAGTGGAACCGTCCCTATGACAGACAAGTATTGCTATTGATACTCTGTCTACGGCTTCGTGAGGCGTCCGCTTGGGACGATAACCGTATGACCCGTCCTGAAAGTCGACTTCGAATATCGGCTCCAGGATCAGCTTTATGGCTCCCTGTACTACCCTGTCCCGGATGGCGGGTATTCCCAGTGTTCTGACTTTACCTCCGCCCTTTGGTATTTCCTTTCTGCGGTTGAGCATGGGTTGATATGTTCCTGCGATTAGTTCTTCCTGAATATTCCGGAGGTATTCCTCCACTCCGCTGCGCTCGATGTCCCCGAAGGTTGTGCCATCTATTCCCGGCGCACCGTTGTTCCTCTTCGCCAGTCTGTAGGCTTCCTGCAAAGTTTCCATTTTGCATACGTGGACGTAGAGTCCCCAGAACCGCCAGTTGGTTCAGACTTCGCCTCGATGTATATCCTTCTTCTCAGGTCCTGCAATCTTACGGACGCTTTTGTCATTTCGTCCTTGCCTCCCGCTTTTATCGAAGGATTACGAATAGCAGGGTCCCTTCGCTCCGGCGGCATTACCCGCTATCATCACTATTGCGAACCCCTCCGCCACCCTCCCGTCTTCAGCCCACTTCCCGTTTCTGCGGTTATAGGGCTTACCTTCTCTTCCGCGATTTCTCGTCCGGGACGGGGAAGGCTTCTCCAGTTGCTTGGCATGTCCTCGTTCCCGTGCTGCCACTACTACCCCGCCGGAGTGTGCTTCCGTTTCAACCAGTTTCCGGTCGTCCATGTTGCCTTCGCCAGACAGTTCCCCCTCGCTAATCAAGCTACAGGGACCTGGTTCTTTCCCTGGCAGGTCTGCCCCCTGCTGAACATGCCAGCCTTCGCTGGACATACGACAGTCCCCTGTCACTGTGCTATGATGCCATGGTGGCCCACACAGCCGTCGTGTTTATCCGGTACATTATGCTGGCTCTTGAAAGCCGGTGCGGCCAAGACCCGAGAACCATCGGCAACCTGTTCTACATCTGTTGTGATGAGTTGCAGGATATCAGCTTGGTAGAGGCGCTGCAGAGGCTTTTATCCCTGCTTGAGCAGTTCTTACAAGAGCATCTGCAATTGTCAGAAGCGGAAATCCGCAAGCTGATCGACTACCTGATCAGCGGTCTGCCTTCATTTTTCAAGGAACGGCTGGCTGTTTGTTACTGCGAAAGTTGAGTTATTGCCTTTTTCCGGACAAAGTTTTCATTGTAGATACAGTTAAACCGAACCACACAGCGGCTAAAGTTCGGGTGCTTGGGTTCAATAAAAAGGCTTTTACGCTAATTGGTATCCAAACGGACATTAATAAAACAGAAGGTGGAGTAAAGGCTATGACAAAGGCCGGTACACCATGAGCTATTAATTTTACCTTGCTGAAGTTTGGCTGGAGCGAAATTTGCCTCCCAAGAAAAAAACCGAGAAAACCGATTATAAGAACATTAAGATAGAATAAAATGGTTAATTCGGTAGTAAGCTGCATGGTTTCAAACATCTTTTTACTGATAATTTCCAGGTGCCAATTTATTACTAAAAGGCAGATTATTGCTAATGTAACGGCAGACTCCCGTACCCATCCAGGTATCATTTTTTTATTTTCCCCCTGAGTTTATTTTAATCTATTATATTGCTTAAATACTATTACCTGATATAAAGACCGCAAGGATTTGAATTCGAATTCCGAATAACTTTGTTTTACGTCATCATACTTAACGAAATTAGGTAAGAGACGGGTTTCCCGTCTCTTACCTAACACGTTCTTTAAGGAAGGCATCCGAAGAAGAAGGCTATGAAGCTATTATGATTTCTCCGTGTTCTCTGTGTCTCTGTGGTTAAAAATTGGTTCCGGCTTGTCCGGGTTAGGGCATTATCCGTTCCACTCCCAGACGGTTGAAATCCTCATCGAAGGAGCATACCGCATCCCCCGAAGATAGGGCGACCTCGGCAAGGAACGCGTCGACGAAATCTACATTCTTGACAGCCATTTTTGTCAGCGCAGAAACCATTAGGTCAGGATCCGCCACGAATACTCCCTTCGCCGTCACAAATGAGGCCAGTATTTCTGCAATCCGCTCTCTTGAGAACTTGTAAAAGGAACCGAGCACCCACACAACCTCTGCAATAACCAGCGGCGAGAGCTGGAGTAGAATCTCCTCTTTTTCCGCCTGCCTCATCAACCCAAGCGCTTTCTCCGCCATCTCTGGAGGATCGCCGGTAACAAACCGGAGAATCACGTTAGCGTCAACCCACAAGCGCCGCATCTATTCTTTCCGCTCCTTCTGTCCCTTCCGCAAAATCCGCCGGGCAACCTCTTCGGCGACCTCTCGTCGTACACCATCCTTTCCGGGATAGGGCCTTTTAGCGGGCAAAGAGGCATAAAGCTCAGTAAGGCGCTTGCGTTGAATAACTCTCACTCTGGCCTCCCCGTTTTCCACCTCGAATAAAAGGTCGTCTCCCGGTTTAACATTAAGCTTCTGCCGGACAGCCGCCGGCACCGTAATCTGTCCCTTACTTGTTACCCTTGTCCTTAACATTAATCTCACTCCTTATTATTTATTATTTCCCTTACCAAGAATCGCGTCAAGCTCCTTCTAAGGAAATAAAATCTCACCGCCAAGACGCCAAGAACGCCATGATTCAAGACAATCAATACCGGATAACAGGTAAATCCTTTCTGCGCCGGTTTTCATCCGTCATGGTGCCGCTGAATGCGGCATGAGCACTCCTATGTAATTTTTCTGTAAAACCTGCGCAAACACCGCCGATACGGAAAGACTACCGATAGAGCCGGCCTTGGCTTTGAAGGCATTTGGCGACTTGAACTATCCACCGTTGAACATTATTAAAGCTTGAACTCTTTCCGGAGGAATATCCGTGCACCAGGTAATCATCATCGGCGCCGGGCCCGCGGGAGCCTTCCTGGCCTATCTGCTGGCCCGCGCAAAAATAAGCGTCCTGCTTCTGGAAAAAGAGCGCCTCCCCCGGTACAAGCTGTGCGCCGGAGGCGTGTCGCCCAAGGCGTGCAGGTTTGTCGATTTCAGCCTGGAACCGGTGATAGAAGACGAGATCAGCACGGTGGTTCTGACCCACAACCAGACGCGGCCGATCACGATCACGCGCGACTTGCCCGTGGTGTACACGGTCAGCAGGGATCGTTTCGACGCCTTCCTGGTGGACAGGGCCGTAGAAGCCGGCGCGGAAGTCCGTGACAGGGTCCGGATTAATAAGGTCGAAGTGACCGGCGACGGGGTATCGGTAAGCGCCGCCGGAAAACAGTGGGATGGACTGTTCCTGGCGGGCGCGGACGGCGCGTTCAGCGTTGTTGCCCGCACCCTCAGGCTCGCCCGAAAAAAAAGGGTGGCCATCACTCTGGAGAAGGAGGTTCCGGTATCCCCCGAAAGGCTGGCGCGAAACCGGGGCAGGATCAAGGTGGATTACGGGCTGGCCCCGGGAACCTTTACCTGGGTTTTCCCAAAGGCCGACCGCCTTTCGCTTGGGGCCGGCAGCATATCCCCCCGCTTCAAGGGGCTGCATTCCCTACTCGGCAAGGTTATCCATGCGGAAGGTCTTGCAGATTCGGTATCCGTTTTGACCGCACGCGGTTGGATTATCCCCTACAACCCGAAACCGGATAACCTGCACCGGGGCCGTGCCCTGGTTGTGGGGGACGCCGCAGGCCTTGCCGACGCTTTAACAGGGGAGGGAATATATGCCGCCCTTTACAGTGCGCGCCTGGCGGCGGAAGTAATCAGCGCGCAAATGAGAAAGCTGCAGCCGGACCTGCGGGAGTACACTGACCTGGTGCGAAGGACACTAGGACCCGAGATGCTTACCGCCTACCGCATCGCCCGCCTGTTTTACCCGGCGCCCGGCCTTTTCCACCGCTTCCTCGAACGCCAGCCGGACCTGGCGGACGCCTTTATTCGGACGGTCGCGGGTGACTTGACCTACGCCGAGTTCTTCCGCTCCTGCATCAAGCGGTTTCCGACGGCATTTCTCAAAACCGCTCATAAACTTTCATAGTTCAAGGTTCATAGTTCAACGTTCATAGTTAAGAAATCAAGCTATTTTTGTGGATGAAACAGAAGGCAAGGCGATTTTCGTCCTCCGATTGTTACCGGCCTACCGGCGCCTTGCATTTTTTCATCCTTCCGCCTTCATCCTCCATCCTTTCTCTTTCGGCCCGCAACCCGCAATCCGTAACTCGTAACTTGTTTCGTACCCCGCATAACCGTGGAATGATAGGGAGAGAATGTCAAAGTAGTTACTCATGCAGCAAGCGGCACCATCAATCTGAATAAAAACCTCAACATCGCACCTTACACCTTGTTCCTTGTACCTTGTACGTCGGACGTCGCACGTCGGACGTCACACCTTGCACGTTGAACCTTGAACGTAAACCTTGAACTGACTAATGGAGGCAGCAAGGTTGATTCCTCAAGCGGGACAAACACCGGAAGTCTCTATTATCGACCGTGTCGGTGAGGCCCTTAACGTCTGGCACATCCCGGAACAGCCGTGGCGACTGGGCAAAATCCTCGGCTATCCGGTAGACCTTAACCCGCGCACGATCATTTTTACCTGGGTCACCATGGCAATTGTTCTGCTGCTGGTTCTGGCGGCTGCCAGAAGCGCTGATGTCCGCCGGCCGGGACGCCTGGCGGCGTTATTTGAACTCATTATCGATTTCGTGCGCGATTTGATAGAGGATTCTATGAACCCGCGCCGGAGTAACGGCGTCCTTCAGTTGGCCTTGACTTTCCTGCTGTTCATCTCCGTCGCCAACCTGCTGGGGCTGGTTCCTACCCTCTCGGCGCCGACCGCCGATCACCAGACCACCTTTGCGCTGGCCGCGGTAACCTTTGTCGCGCTCCACGCCTGGGGGCTGCGCTACCGGCGCGGTGAATACCTGAGGGATTTCATCAAGCCTTACCCGTTTTTCCTTCCGATCAGGCTGGTGGAGGAAGCGGCCAAACCGGTGACGCTCGCCTTCCGTCTCTTCGGAAATATGAAAGGCAAGGAGATCATGATCCTCGCCTTGCTGGGGTTGATCACCGGTGTCGGCGAACTGGCCGGGGGTTTTGCGGCATCGGTGTTGTGGCTGGGATTCGGCGTCTTCATATCGCTGATTCAGGCCTTTATATTTACCATTTTAAGCATCGCCTATATCTCCATGGCGACCTTTGAGGAAGGATGATCCACAGGTGGATTTAAGCGCGGCCGCAGCTATAGGCATGGCTATTGTGGCAGGGTTGGCGGCTATCGGCGCGGCCATCGGCAACGGTCTCGCCACCAGCAAAGCCATCGAGGGGATTGCCCGCCAGCCGGAGCTGCGCGGGCAGCTTCTGACCCTTATGCTCATTTCGGTCGGCCTTATCGAGACAGTGCCGCTGATTGCCGTTGTTATCGCGTTTCTGCTGTTGGGGCACATCCGGTAGCTTTAAGGAATAATCTAGCCTGTACGGGGGTGACCGGCCCTGGACCTGAGTTTTAACGCCACGCTGGCTGCACAGGTGTTTCATTTCCTGCTCCTACTTGTTCTCCTGAGGATTTTTGCGTACCGGCCGCTTCTCAAGGTCCTGGACGACCGGCGGCGGCTGGTGGCCGAAGAGCTCGCGACCACCGAAAGGAACCGGGAAGAGGCCGGGAACTTGCTCCGGCGCCGGCAGGAGTTGCTGGTGGAAGCCCGGGAACAGGCGCGCGCCATAGTCGCCCGTGCAGAAAGCGAAGCGGAAAGCAGCGTCAGGCGGGTCTTGGAGCAGGCTCGCATCGACGCGGACGGCCTTAAAGCCAGGACCATCGCGGCAATCGAACGGGAACGTGACGAGGCGCGCAAAATCTTGCGGGAAGAGCTCGCCGGGCTGGTTCTGGTTGCTACGGAGAAGGTGGCCGGGCAAATCATCGACCGGGAACAGCATTTGCGACTGGTGCATGAAGCCGTAAAGGAGGTCGGCGGGAAGCGATGCCGGATCCCAAGATAGCCTCGAGTTACAGCCGGGCCCTGTTTGCGGCGGCAAAGCGTGAAGACCGGGTTGAACAAACTCGCCGTGAACTGGCGGAACTGGACGAAGCCCTGGCTCAAGTGCCGGAATTCCGCTCCCTGTGGAACACCCGCCTCCCGTCAAACAGGAAGGCGGCCGCCCTCGACGCCGTTCTGGAATCCCGGTTGTCAACGCTGACACTACGGTTCCTGAAAATCTTAATCAACCACGGGAGAGAGAGGCACCTTCCCCATATCACCAGGTCTTTTGCGGCCCTGAGCCGCAAGGCGGAAAAACGGGTTGAGGTGCGGGTGGTTTCCGCGCTCGCTTTGCCTGACGGCTTGCGGCGCGAAATCCTTGAAGCCGCCGCCCGTCTGACCGGCATGAAGCCGGAGGTGGAGTTCTCCGTGGATGCCGGTTTGCTCGGCGGGCTTATCCTGACAGCCGGAGACTGCGTGATCGACGCCAGCATCAAAGGGCGTTTGAAGTCTCTCGGCAGAGTTTTGGAGGCACGGGTTTAAGGTCCGAATTCAGAAGTCAGTAGCCAGAATTCAGAATATAGAATCGCAGTAACTTAAAAAATATGCATGTTTTACTTCCTGATGCCTTATCGAACCATATTCTGACTTCCGACTTCTGGCTACTGGATTCTGACCCTGAATAGATACACTTTTAGAAAAGGTGATACCCATTAGCCTTAAGTTGGATGAACTTAGCTCCATAATCAGACAGCAGCTCGAGCGGTACGAAGTCACGGCCGAGTTGAGCGAGGTAGGCAACGTCGTGCGTGTCGGCGACGGTGTCGCCCAGGTTT
Source organism: Bacillota bacterium (assembly GCA_040755195.1). GTDB lineage: Bacteria > Bacillota > Desulfotomaculia > Desulfotomaculales > Ammonificaceae > SURF-55. The sequence goes on along the minus strand of JBFMBL010000056.1, from coordinate 4,743 downwards.
ACGGGATGTCCCGGACGGTATTCGGCGAACTGGTGGAGTTTCCGGACGACGTACCGGGTATCGCCCTGAACCTGGAAGAGGAACGGATAGGTTGCGTAATCCTTGGGGAGTTTCACCAGATCCGCGAAGGAGACCAGGTCAGGCGCACGGGCCGGGTCGTCTCGGTGCCGGTGGGCGGGCAACTGGTCGGCCGGGTGCTGAGTCCCGTCGGTACGCCCCTCGACGGCCGGGGACCCTTGAGCGCGGAAGAATACCGGCCGGTTGAGCGGTTCGCTCCCGGGGTGACCGCACGCGCACCCGTAAGCCGGCCGCTTCAAACCGGGATCAAGGCGATCGACGCCGTGATACCAATCGGCCGGGGACAGAGGGAGTTGATCCTCGGCGACCGGCAAACCGGGAAGACCGCAATCGCCGTGGATGCCATCATCAACCAGCGCGACCAGGGCGTGCTGTGCGTTTACGTGGCCATCGGACAAAAGGCCTCCGCCGTGGCCCGGGTAGTCCAGAAACTCCGCGAAAAAAAGGCCATGGACTACTCCATAGTCGTGGCCGCTACCGCCGCCGACCCCGCGCCGATGTTGTTCATCGCTCCTTACGCCGCAACGGCCATCGCCGAAAAATTCATGGACGAAGGAGGCGACGTGCTGATCGTCTATGACGACCTTTCCCGGCACGCCACGGCTTACCGGGAGATATCCCTCCTGCTGCGGCGGCCCCCGGGGCGGGAAGCCTTCCCGGGCGACATCTTCTATCTGCACTCCCGCCTTCTGGAGCGGGCCGCCCAGCTTGACCAGAAAAACGGCGGCGGCTCCCTGACCGCGCTTCCCATCGTTGAAACCCAGCAGGGTGACATTTCGGCCTACATCCCGACCAACGTTATCTCCATTACGGACGGCCAGATTTATCTCGAGTCGGAGCTTTTCTACGCCGGTATACGTCCGGCGATCAACGTCGGCCTGTCGGTCTCGCGGGTCGGCGGCAGCGCACAGACAAAGGCCATGCGTCAGGTGACCGGGCGGTTGCGCCTTGATCTGGCGCGGTACCAGGAATTAAAGGCCTTCGCGCATTTCGGGACCGATCTCGACCGTACCACCCGCGCCCGGCTGACTCACGGCGCCCGCCTGGTGGAACTGCTGAAACAAAAACAGTACCAACCTTATTCTTTGGAGGAAATGGTTGTGTCGCTGTACGCAGGCGTCAATGGGTACCTGGACGAGATCCCGGTCGAGCTTGTGAAACAGTTCGAGGATGAATTGCTCGACTTGCTCAGGCGCGAGCAAGCGGCACTGGGGGAACGGATCAGGAAAAACGCTGAACTGAAAGATGAAGACGAACGGTTGCTCCGGCAGATGCTGGAACAACTGCTCGAGCGTTTCAGGATTGAGCACGGCCTTAAAAACGAAAAAGAAAAGGACCGGGCTGAGAAATATGCGTGAAATCAGGAACCAGATCCGGGGTATCCGCAGCATACGCCAGGTGACACAGGCGATGAAGGCCGTATCGATGGCCAAAGCCGGACGGGCGCAAGCCGTCGTCGAGGCCGCGCGGCCTTACGAAGAACTGCTGCGCGAGGTTTTAAGCCGGATCGCGGGGGCCGCGCACCAGGTCCACCACCCCCTGCTCAACGTCCGGGCGGTTCGCCGGGCTTGCTTTGTGGTGGTCTCCGCGGACAAGGGACTTTCGGGCGGTTTTGACGTGCCGGTCCTCCGCCGCGCACTGAAGGAGGCCAAGGCCTACCCGGAAGCGGTTTTTGTGGCGGCGGGCCGGAAAGCGGTGAATTTTTTAAACTTCAGGGGGCTGGAGACAGCCGGAGGGTTTGTGGACCTTGATGAAAACGTCCACATAAAGGACGCGCGTTCGATCGCACACCACATAATACACGGTTACGAGCGGGGCGATTACGACCGGATCGATCTGGTTTACAGCGAGTTTATCAGCTTCTTCGAACACCGCACGATGGTGGCGCCTCTCATTCCCGTTCCGGTCAGCGAGGAACCCGCAAAGAACTACCTCTTCGAACCCGGAGCGGAAGAAATCCTCAGCGCCGTGCTCCCGCTGTTCATCGAAGAAGCCTTATTCCACGCTCTTACCGAGTCGAAGGCCAGCGAGCACGCCGCCCGCCTGGCGGCCATGGACCGGGCCACCCGGAGCGCCGACGAGATGATCGACCGGTTGACATTCAGGCTGTACCGTTTGCGGCAGGCGGCGATCACCGGCGAACTCCTCGACATCGTCACGGCGGCTGAGGCACTGGAGTGAGAACACCCTCAAAGAAGTCGCCCATGCCCAGCACTCAGAAGGATCTGATACCGATAGCAAGATACCACGGTTTGAGTTCTTCGGCGTCATCTGTTAACAATTACAAATGTTAGACTGAATGCTGGGCACCACGAAGCATGAAAATATGGACCCGCAAGCTTGGAATTTAGAAGCAGTGTTGTAACATACACGGAACGCGGCGAGAAGTGATGCAGTGCAAGGAAGACCGGCGGAGACGCAATCGAGAAGTGAGAAGTGCGAAGTTGGAAGTGGGATTCTCGAAGGAATTCGCTTAAATAAGCGAATTCCCACCAGCATCTCACCTCTAACCTCCCACCTCCCACTTCTCAAATGTAGCAATGCGTTGCTTATAATCGCGCCCACTGAAAGAAGCACTATTTTCGAGGAGGAAACAATGCAGGGAGAAGTGGTACGCGTAATCGGCATCATCGTGGACGTCCGATTCCCGCCCGGCGAACTGCCGGAGATCTTCAACGCCCTCGTGGTGGACGGCTTCACCGACCCCTCGGGCCGCGGCGGTC
>JBFMBL010000056.1:0-1842 GCA_040755195.1 Bacillota bacterium | reverse complement strand
ATGCAGGGAGAAGTGGTACGCGTAATCGGCATCATCGTGGACGTCCGATTCCCGCCCGGCGAACTGCCGGAGATCTTCAACGCCCTCGTGGTGGACGGCTTCACCGACCCCTCGGGCCGCGGCGGTCCCTTGACGCTGGAGGTCGTGCTTCACCTCGGCGACGAACTCGTGCGGTGTATCGCACTCTCAGCCACCGAGGGCCTGACGCGGGGAATGGCGGTGCACGATACCGGGCGCCCGATCCAGGTGCCGGTCGGCAGAGAGGTCCTTGGACGGTTGTTTGACGTCCTCGGACGCCCCATTGACGACCGGGGTCCGGTGACTACCGGGAAGCACTACCCGATTCACCGGAGCGCCCCCCCGCTTCTCGAGCAGTCCACCGCCGTTGAGCAGTTGGAAACGGGGATCAAGGTCATCGACCTCCTCGTGCCCTTCGTCAAGGGCGGCAAAATCGGGATGTTCGGCGGCGCCGGCGTCGGAAAGACGGTAATCGTCATGGAACTCATCAACAACATCGCGAAGGAGCACGGGGGCATCTCGGTTTTCGTGGGTGTGGGGGAACGTACACGCGAGGGAGCCGAACTCCTGGCCTCCATGACCGAGTCCGGAGTCATCGAGCGGACCACCATGGTTTTCGGGCAGATGAACGAACCGCCGGGAGCCCGCTGGCGGGTAGCGTTGTCGGGTTTGTCCATGGCCGAATTCTTCCGCGACGAGGAAAACGCGGACATCTTGCTCTTCATCGATAACATCTTCAGGTACGCCCAGGCGGGAAGCGAGGTCTCGGCGCTCCTGGGCCGCCTTCCTTCGTCCGTAGGCTACCAGCCCACGCTGGCGACGGAAATGGGGCAATTACAGGAACGGATCACTTCCACCGACAAAGGGTCTATCACCTCCGTGCAGGCGGTGTACGTTCCGGCGGACGACCTTACCGACCCCGCTCCGGCCACCACCTTCCAGCACCTTGACGGGACGGTCGTCCTCTCCCGCGCCATTTCGGAACAGGGCATCTACCCGGCGGTCGATCCTCTCGATTCCACCTCGCGCATCCTTGACCCGGACGTGGTCGGCAAGGAACACTTCAGCGTCGCCCGGCGGGTTCAGGAGGTCCTCCAGCGGTACAGAGAATTAAGGGACATCATCGCCATCCTGGGGATGGAAGAACTCTCGGACGCGGACAAGTTGATGGTAGCAAGGGCCCGGCGGATTCAGCGCTTTCTCTCGCAACCCTTCCACGTGGCCGAGAGTTTTACCGGACGTCCGGGCCGGTACGTCCCCATCGCGGAAACCATCCGCGGTTTCAAGGAAATTGTTGAAGGCCGGCACGACGAACTTGACGAGGACGCCTTTTACATGGCGGGGACGATTGACGAAGTAGTGGAAAAGGGACGGCAAACCGCGGCGCGCAGGGAGGACGCCGCCTCGTGAACGCGTCACAGCGCGTCCTCATTATTACGCCGGAGCGTGTGGTTTATGATGGGGACGCCCGCTTTGTGGTTGTTCCGGGAACCGAGGGAGACCTGGGCATCCTGCCCCACCACGCCCCTCTGATTACGCTGTTGAAAACCGGGCTGGTGCGAATTGCTCACGAGGCCGCAGAATCGAGATTTGTTATTACCGGCGGGCTGCTCGAAATCCACGAAAACCGTGTGATCCTTCTAACCGGGGCTGCCGAGCATCCCGAGGATATAGATCTCGAACGGGCGGAGGCGGCGCGGGAACGGGCCGAACGGCGCCTTGCGGCGCGGGGGCCTGACGTCGATTTCGAACGGGCGCGGGCGGCGTTGATGCGCGCCGTCGCGCGTCTGAAAACAGGTCCGAGGTCCGACGTACGACGTCCGA
>JBFMBL010000055.1:12995-16286 GCA_040755195.1 Bacillota bacterium | reverse complement strand
CCTTCTTGGACAATACCAGGGTTATCGCCGCCGTCAGCGTCGTCTTGCCGTGGTCTACGTGCCCGATCGTCCCGATGTTTACGTGCGGCTTCGTCCGAACAAATTTCTGCTTGGCCATGAATTCCTTCCTCCTTAAAAATTACATCCGATATTTTTGGGTAATTTTTTCCGTGATGTTCCGCGGTACTTCAGCATAATGATCAAACTGCATTGTGTAGGTTCCCCTCCCCTGTGTCTGGGAGCGGAGAGACGTGGCATACCCGAACATCTCTGCAAGCGGCACGTAAGAACGAATAACTCTGTTGACGCCCCTTACTTCGATATCCTCGATATGCGCCCGCCTGCTGTTAAGATCGCCGATAACATCGCCGGTATATTCCTCAGACGTAATGACTTCAATTTTCATCATAGGCTCCAGCATAATTGACGCCGCCCGGGTTAAAGCCTCCCTTAGAGCCATCGACCCTGCGATTTTAAACGCCATTTCTGAGGAGTCAACCTCATGGTAGGAACCGTCGAGCAGAGTAACGCCTACGTCAATTACCGGGTAGCCGGCTAGCACCCCGCTTTCTAATGCTTCCCGGACACCTGCTTCAACGGCCGGAATATACTCTTTCGGAACCGCGCCCCCGACGACCTTGTTGGTAAAAAGAAAGCCTTCCCCCGGTTTTCGGGGTTCCAATTCTATCACAACATGACCGTATTGTCCGCGTCCGCCGCTCTGACGGATAAACCTGCCGTCCGCCTTTGCCCGCCTGGTAATCGTCTCCCGGTAGGCCACCTGTGGTTTGCCCACATTGGCTCCCACCTTAAACTCCCGCAATAACCGGTCCACAATTATCTCGAGATGGAGTTCCCCCATACCTTGAATGATGGTTTGCCCGGTTTCCGGATCAACGTGAACGCGAAAGGTCGGGTCTTCTTCCGTCAGGCGCGTCAGGGCCTGCCCCATTTTATCCTGGTCCACTTTCGTCTTCGGTTCGATGGCGACGGAAATCACAGGTTCCGGAAAATCCATCGCTTCAAGCACGATCGGATGCTCTTCGTCACAAAGTGTGTCACCGGTTGTAGTGAATTTCAGTCCCACGGCGCCGACAATGTCCCCGGCATACACCTCGCTGATCTCCTCGCGGTGGTTGGCATGCATTTGCAGTAACCTGCCGACACGCTCCCGTTTTCTTTTGGTGGAGTTATAAATATAGGAACCCGACTTGAGCCAGCCGGAATACACCCTGAAAAAGGTCAACTTGCCTACGTAAGGATCGGCCATGATTTTAAACGCCAGTGCCGAAAACGGTGCATCGTCCCGCGCAAGACGGCGGTCCTCTCGACCCGTTTCAGGATCCACGCCGCTTACCGGAGGAATATCGGTAGGAGCAGGTAGGAAATCAACGATGGCATCGAGCAGGGGTTGAACACCTTTATTGCGGTAAGAAGAACCACAAAGAACCGGAATAGCCTTAACGGCTAAAGTCGCCTTCCGCAAACCCCGGTTAATCTCTTCAACGGTAAAGGGTTGCGTTTCCAGGTACTTCATCATCAAGTCTTCGTCGGCTTCCGCCACAACCTCAATCAACCGCTCGCGGTATTGGGCAACCAACTCCTTCATTTCGGCAGGAATCGCAGTTTCTTCTCGAACCGTACCCAGATCATCAAGGTAAACCAGTGCCTTTTCTCTTATCAGATCGATCACGCCATTAAAGGTATCTTCAACACCAATGGGAATCTGTATCGCTACAGGATTCCCCCCCAAACGCTCCTTAATCATATTCAAGCTTCGGAAAAAGTCGGCTCCCGTTCGATCCATTTTGTTTATATAAGCAATGCGTGGAACTCCGTACTTGTCCGCCTGACGCCAGACCGTTTCACTCTGTGGTTCTACGCCGCCGACAGAGCAAAATACCGCTACTGCTCCATCAAGCACGCGTAACGACCGCTCTACTTCAACTGTGAAATCCACGTGCCCTGGTGTGTCGATAATATTTATACGGTAATCCCGCCAATAACAGGTAGTAGCTGCTGAGGTAATGGTAATCCCGCGCTCCTGCTCCTGCACCATCCAGTCCATCGTCGCAGCACCGTCGTCTACCTCACCGATTCGATGTACTTTACCGGTGTAAAACAGAATACGCTCGGTTGTCGTGGTCTTCCCGGCATCAATGTGTGCCATTATTCCAATGTTTCTCGTTCTTTCGAGCGGAAACTGTCGCGCCATACCTCAGCACCCCCTTTACCAGCGATAGTGCGCAAAAGCCTTGTTTGCTTCAGCCATTCTGTGGGTGTCTTCCTTCTTCTTAAACGTGCTGCCGACACCCTGAGCGGCGTCCATTATTTCCGCCGCCAACTTCTCTTCCATGGTTTTACCCGCGCGCTGCCTCGAAAAATTGGTAAGCCAGCGGATTGCCAAGGTCTGCCTCCTTGCGGGACGAACCTCTACCGGCACCTGATAGTTGGCGCCGCCTACACGCCGCGCTCTCACTTCGAGAACCGGCATAACGTTTCTCATTGCCTGGTCGAAAACCTCAAGCGGATTCTTGCCGGTCTTTTCTTTTATAATGTCAAAAGCGCCATAACAGATTTGCTCGGCAATGCTTTTCTTCCCCTGCTGCATGATCTGGTTGACAAGCTTTGTAAGCAACCGGCTTTGATACACCGGATCCGGCAATACCTCGCGCCGCGGAACTGGTCCTTTACGCGGCACACGCTTCCCCCCTTATTACTTTATAAATATTCAGGCACTCCGTTGGGCGCGGCGATAGGCTGCGCATAGCTTTGTCGGCCGCCACCGGCCGGATGCTCACGTACTTCTATGTACGCTCCGCTCCGTCCGGTGCCGTCCTTCGCACTCTGCTTGCCTCTCACCGCGTTCCGTTAGTGTAATGCAGGTTGAACAGATACATTACTTTTTAGGGCGTTTCGCCCCGTACTTGGAACGCCCCTGGACGCGGTTTTGAACCCCTGCCGCATCCAGACTGCCCCTGATGATGTGATAACGTACACCCGGCAGGTCTTTGACCCGACCGCCACGCACCAGAACAACGGAGTGTTCCTGCAGGTTGTGCCCTATTCCCGGAATATACGCGGTAACCTCGATCCCGTTCGTCAGGCGTACACGGGCCACTTTCCTGAGCGCCGAATTCGGCTTCTTCGGGGTGGTCGTATAAACCCGCGTACAAACTCCCCGTTTCTGCGGGCAACTACGCAAAGCCGGCGACGCCGATTTCTTCCGTAATGTTTCCCTGCCCTGGCGAACAAGCTGGCTGATAGTAGGCAAACATTGCACCCCTTTCT
>JBFMBL010000055.1:0-12895 GCA_040755195.1 Bacillota bacterium | reverse complement strand
GCTTACGGGTCTACATTTTCATTGTTCGTTGTACCGCAATGCGGCCTGTGGGACCCTTTTATTGTTAATTCTCAAAAATCCGCCCCCTGCATATCTTTGCAGGGGGCAGGCAGTTAATCCTCGATTACGGCGGCGGAGGCACAGTTAACGCTGATTCCACAAGCCTGGCCCAAGTCCCGCATGGAAGACACCTCTTCCACCGGGGTACCCCTGATCTGACAGGCCCGGATAACGGGCTCCGTTATTCGCCGATCGGCATTTTTTGCCACAAAGACAACCTTTGCTTGCCCCCGCTCGACTACCTTCAGGGTTTCCTTCGACCCTACAGCCTTCTTGCGGGCGTGCATCAGACGCTCATGGGGCACCAAACACCCCCCCAAGCACCCACATACTTTTTTAATTTATCATTTATTTCCCTGGAAGTCAACAATTTTATTCCGTTGCAACATCCAGGTCCTGCTCTTCTTCGGCACCTCCTTCGCCGTCGACGGCGACTCTTACGTTCCGGTACCTGGATAGTCCTGTCCCGGCCGGTATAAGTTTACCGATGATCACGTTCTCCTTAAGCCCGATCAGCGGATCCTCTTTCCCTTTAATCGCCGCATCCGTCAATACCCTTGTCGTCTCCTGGAACGAAGCCGCCGACAGGAAGGAGTCGGTAGCCAAAGAAGCCTTGGTTATTCCCAAAAGTACCGGGCGCGCCGACGCAGGTTGTCCGCCGTTTTCCACCCGCGCATTTTCCTCTTCAAACTCAAAGATTTCAACCAGGCCGCCGGGTAGAAGGTCGGTATCACCGGCTTCTTCAGCCTTTACCTTCCTGAACATCTGCCGGACAACAACCTCGATGTGCTTATCGTTGATTTCTACGCCCTGAAGCCTGTACACCCGTTGCACTTCTTTCAACAGGTACATCTGCGTGGCTTTGACTCCCTTTATTTTCAGCAAGTCGTGCGGATTGACGGAACCCTCGGTCAACTCGTCCCCGGGAGCAACCCGGTCGCCGTTTTGTACCCTTAAACGAGCTCCGAAAGGAACAGGATACGTTATGTTTTCCCCGTCGTCGGCTATCAGCTCTATTTCGCGCCGACCTTTGGTCTCACGGACCTCCACAACCCCGTCCTTTTCAGCGATTACCGCCTGACCTTTGGGGCGCCGGGCCTCAAAAAGCTCTTCCACCCGGGGCAGACCCTGAGTGATGTCCTCACCGGCTACCCCGCCGGTATGGAAGGTACGCATCGTTAACTGCGTCCCCGGTTCTCCAATCGATTGGGCCGCGATAATGCCGACCGCCTCACCAATATCCACGGGGAAACCGGTGGTGAGGTTGCGCCCGTAACAGCGGGAACAAACTCCGTAGCGGGACCTGCAGGTTAGCACGGAGCGTATTTTAACCTTTTTAATCCCGGCGGCGGTAACCTTTTCCACCGCCTCTTCATTTATCTCTTCCTCTTTGTGTACAATAACCTCCTGGGTAGCCGGGTCCACTATATCTGCGGCGGCAATACGGCCCAGAATACGGTCGGACAACTTTTCGATGACCTCGTTGCCGTCTTTAACCTCCTGAACCTCTACGTAATCGTTGGTGCCGCAGTCTTCTTCCCGGACGATTACGTCCTGCGCCACATCGACGAGACGCCGCGTAAGGTAACCGGAGTCCGCCGTCCGCAGCGCGGTATCAGCCAAACCTTTGCGTGCCCCGTGAGTGGAGATGAAGTACTCCAACACCGTAAGCCCTTCACGGAAGTTTGCGCGGATCGGCAGGTCAATGATCCTGCCAGACGGGTCGGCCATCAATCCCCGCATTCCGGCAAGCTGGCGTATCTGCTGGATGTTACCGCGGGCGCCTGAAATGGCCATCATGTACACAGGATTGAAAAGATCCTTCTTTGCCTTTTCCAAAAGCATGTTCTTAAGATCCTCTGTCGCCTGTCCCCAGATACCGATGATCTTAAGGTAACGCTCTTCATTGGTTATGAGTCCCCGGCGGTACTGGTACTCCACCTCTTCCACCTTTTGGTCGGCTTCCCCCAGTAACCGCGGTTTCTCCTCAGGAATCACTATATCCTCGATACCGATGGTAAGTCCGGCCCGGGTAGCATATGTGAACCCTAACTGTTTGGCGCTGTCAAGAAGCGCGGTGGTTTGCGCATACCCGAGCTTCCGGTAACATGAATCGACAATCTGGCTTAAGGCCTTTTTATCGGTAACACCCTCAAGCACTCTTCTGCCGAGCCGGCTCAGCCGCACGGCTTCGTTTTCCTTCACCTGAGTCAGCTTGGCCGGAAGTATATTATAAAAAATCAGACGCCCTACCGTTGTCTCAACTGTCGGAGTCTCTGTATCTATACCCGGCAGACGAACCCTGATACGTGCATGCAGCGGAACCGCTTCCGCCTCGTATGCCCTGATGGCTTCATCCGGGTCGCAGAAGGTCTTCTCCTTTGACTCATTCTCCTTAGCCTCCAGAGTAAGGTAATGGATTCCGAGTACCATATCCTGCGTCGGGATGGCGACCGGCTGACCGTCCTTGGGGTTCAGAATATTGTTCGTTGAAAGCATTAAAAGACGCGCCTCGGCTTGCGCTTCCGCCGACAGCGGTACGTGAACCGCCATCTGGTCCCCGTCGAAGTCCGCGTTGTACGCGGTACACACCATCGGATGTATTTGGATGGCGCGGCCTTCCACGAGTACCGGCTCGAAAGACTGAATCCCTAAACGATGCAGCGTCGGCGCGCGGTTCAAAAGAACCGGGTGGTCTTTGATAACCTCCTCCAAAACGTCCCAGACCTCGGGCTTCATTCGCTCCACCATTCGCTTGGCGCTCTTGATGTTGTGTGCGAAGCCGTTATTTACGAGCTTCTTCATCACGAAAGGCTTGAAAAGCTCGAGCGCCATTTCCCGCGGCAGTCCGCACTGGTGAAGCTTCAGGCCGGGCCCCACAACAATGACAGACCGCCCGGAATAATCAACCCGCTTACCCAGCAGATTCTGCCGGAAACGTCCCTGTTTTCCCTTCAGCATATCGCTTAAGGACTTTAACGGACGATTCCCGGGACCGGTAACCGGCCTGCCCCGGCGCCCGTTGTCGATCAGGGCGTCGACGGCCTCCTGCAACATCCTTTTTTCATTGCGTACAATGATGTCCGGCGCGCCGAGCTCGAGGAGCCGCTTCAAGCGGTTGTTCCTGTTGATGACCCGCCTGTAAAGATCGTTCAGGTCTGAGGTGGCAAACCGGCCGCCGTCCAACTGGACCATCGGTCTCAGTTCCGGTGGAATCACCGGAACAACACTCAGGACCATCCATTCCGGCCGGTTAGAAGATTTACGAAAAGCCTCCACCACTTCCAGGCGGCGGATGGCGCGTACCCGGCGCTGCCCCGAAGTCTCCTTTATTTCCTGGCGGAGCTCGTTCGCAAGCGCGTCCAGTTCGATCTCCTTTAACAATACTTCAATGACTTCCGCTCCCATACCGGCCTTGAATTCATCACCGTATTTTTCGCGGTATTCCCGGTATTCGCTGTCGGTTAAGAGCTGTTTCTTGATTAAAGGCGTATCGCCGGGGTCCGTTACCAGGTAGGAGACAAAATACAGCACCTTCTCGAGTGCCCGCGGTGACATGTCAAGGAGAAGCCCCATCCTGCTCGGGATACCCTTAAAGTACCATATATGCGAAACGGGCGCCGCCAGTTCGATATGACCTAAGCGCTCACGGCGCACCTTGGCACGGGTAACCTCCACCCCGCAACGGTCGCAGATAACCCCCTTGTAACGCACCCTCTTGTATTTACCGCAATAACATTCCCAGTCTCTTGTCGGCCCAAAAATACGTTCGCAAAACAAACCGTCCCGCTCGGGCTTAAGCGTGCGGTAATTGATGGTTTCGGGTTTTTTAACCTCACCGTGAGACCAGTCGCGAATCTGCTCGGGGGATGCCAACCCAATCTGAATACGGTCAAAGGTGTTCAATTCAAGCACGCACTGCCACTCCTTGAGAAGTGAAAAATGGAGAGCCAGACGACATCCGACTCTTATTCTTCACTTTAAAATTTTAATCCGTAAGCATATTCGGCGTTATTCTAACTTCTGACTCCTGAATTCTGACTACTGACTACTGTATACCTCTCTGATTTCTAAGCCTCTTCCATAGCCTCGTCCGCCTCTTCCTCCAGCGAAACCTCTTCCTGGAAGACCTCTTCCTCTTCATCCTCGTCGACTCTGTCAATCGAACCCTTTGATGAAGATATTTGAGGCATGTATTTTATGTCAAAATCCAGTTCGCGCGCAGTCTCGCTTATATCCTCATCAGTTTCTCTGATTTCTATCTCGCTCCGGGTATCGGTGAGAACCCTTACATCGAGACCCAGGCTCTGCAGTTCCTTGATTAATACTTTGAAAGACTCCGGAACTCCGGGTTCGGGTACGTTCTCTCCTTTTACCACCGCTTCATAGGTTTTAACCCTTCCGACAACATCGTCCGATTTCACCGTGAGCATCTCTTGCAAAGTGAAAGATGCACCATACGCCTCGAGCGCCCACACCTCCATCTCTCCAAACCGCTGTCCGCCGAACTGCGCCTTGCCGCCTAACGGTTGCTGCGTAACAAGTGAATAAGGACCGGTCGAACGTGCATGGATCTTGTCGTCCACCAGGTGGGCAAGCTTGAGCATGTATATGTAGCCGACGGAGATCTTATTATCAAAGCGCCTCCCCGTGCGGCCGTCATAAAGCCACGTTTTCCCGTTTTCCGGTATGCCCGCCATCCGGAGTGTTTCTATCAGAGCATCCTCGGTAGCCCCGTTAAAAATCGGCGTGGTTACCTTGACTCCAAGGACTTTCGCCGCCCACCCCAGATGAGTCTCCAGTACCTGTCCGAGATTCATCCGCGAAGGTACGCCCAGCGGGTTTAACACTATCTCCACGGGCGTCCCGTCTGCCATAAAAGGCATATCCTCTTCAGGAAGAATTTTAGCGATGACTCCCTTATTCCCATGACGCCCGGCCATTTTGTCGCCGACCGAAACCTTGCGCTTTTGTGCGACGTACACCCGCACAAGCTGGTTCACCCCCGGCTTAAGCTCATCGCCTCTTTCCCGGGTAAAAACCTTTACATCCACAACCTTGCCTGATTCACCATGGGGAACCCGCAGGGACGTATCGCGCACCTCACGGGCCTTTTCCCCGAAGATCGCCCGGAGCAGGCGTTCCTCCGCGGTCAACTCGGTTTCCCCCTTCGGGGTAACCTTTCCGACGAGGATGTCCCCCGTGCGCACCTCGGCGCCGATACGAACAACACCTCGATCATCGAGATCTCGTAAAACGTCCTCTCCTACGTTAGGAATATCTCTGGTGATTTCCTCCGGGCCCAGTTTTGTATCCCGGGCTTCACATTCGTACTCTTCTATATGAATTGAGGTGAAGTAATCCTCTTTGACAAGCTTTTCACTTACCAGGATCGCGTCCTCGTAGTTGTAACCTTCCCAGGGCATAAACGCCACAAGAACATTCCTGCCGAGGCTCAACTCCCCGTGGTCCGTACTGGGGCCGTCAGCGATTACGTCACCCTCCTGCACGCGCTGGCCGGATCTTACAATCGGCCGCTGGTTTATACAAGTCCCCTGGTTCGAGCGGTCGTATTTAGCCATGGTATGCCTTTCTGTTACGCCGTCGTCGCCGGTAATGACTATTTCTGTTGACGTCACCTTCTTAACCGTACCGTTTCTACCGGCGAGAATAACGGACCCCGAATCACGGGCGGCCTTAGCCTCGATCCCCGTACCCACAAGAGGCGCCTCCGCCCTAACCAGCGGGACCGCCTGGCGCTGCATATTGGCGCCCATCAACGCCCTGTTCGCATCGTCGTGCTCTAGAAAAGGTATCAGCGAGGTAGCGACGCTGAATACCTGCTTCGGTGAGACGTCCACGTAGTCCACTTCCTCAACGGGAACGACCAGTATCTCGCCCCTGTGCCGTGAATTGGCACGCTTATCAATAAAGTATCCGTTCTCGTCAAGGGCTACGTTCGCCTGGGCTATTACATACCGCTCTTCCTCATCCGCGGTCATGTAAACAAACTCTTCCGTTACCCTTTTGTTTTCCTTGTCAACCTTCCTGTAAGGAGTCTCAATAAAACCGAAATCGTTAACCCTCGCGTATGTGGTAAGCGAACCTATGAGCCCGATGTTGGGCCCCTCAGGAGTCTCTATAGGGCAGATCCTGCCGTAGTGCGAATGATGCACATCGCGGACTTCAAAGCCGGCTCGCTCCCTGCTCAGTCCCCCGGGACCCAACGCCGACAACCTCCGTTTATGGGTCAGCTCGGCCAGGGGGTTCGTCTGATCCATAAACTGTGAAAGCTGACTTGATCCGAGAAATTCCTTAATGGCAGCAACGACAGGCCGGATGTTAATAAGTACCTGGGGTGTGATTACCTCAACGTCCTGAATGGTCATGCGCTCCCTGACCACCCGCTCCATCCGTGAAAGACCGATCCGGAATTGATTCTGCAACAGCTCGCCTACCGAGCGCAGACGCCTGTTGCCAAGGTGGTCGATATCGTCTACCTGTCCCTCTTCGCGCATAACCTTTAAGAGGTAGCGCACCGTCGCTATAATATCTTCGGGTGTTAATTCCCGTATAAAGTCGCGGTCTTTGGGGACCATTTTCTTTAGGTAAGGGTCCCACTCCTCGGGACTGTCACTGTTATAACGGTAGAGCACTCCGTGCTCAAGTTTCTTGTTAAGTTTATAACGTCCTACATGGCCCAGGTCGTATCTTTTCGGATCGAAGAACAAGCCCTCTAAAAGCACCCTGGCGCTCTCCACGGTCGGCGGTTCACCGGGACGAAGGCGCTTGTATATTTCAACCAGCGCTTCTTCCTCTGTGGTGGCGGTATCCTTGCTCAACGTCTCCTGAATGAACTTATCACTGTCGAAGAGATCCATGACGCGGGCATCAGTGGCGTAACCAAGTGAACGTATAATGGCCGTGCCGGGCACCTTCCGCGTCCGGTCCACGCGTACCCAAATAATGTCGTTCACGTCCGTTTCAAATTCCAACCACGCACCCCGGTTAGGGATGATAGTCGCCGTGTAAAGCTTTTTGCCGCTCTGGTCTATTTGCCTGCCGAAGTAGACACCCGGGGAACGAACAAGCTGGCTTACCACCACCCGCTCAGCGCCGTTAATGATGAAGGTACCCTTATCCGTCATCAACGGCAGGTCGCCCATGAAAACCTCTTGCTCTTTGATCTCGCCCGTTTCCTTATTAATAAGGCGTACCTTTACTCTAAGGGGTGCCGCGTAAGTGACATCCCGGTCCTTGCATTCCTGAACCGAGTACTTAGGTTCACCTATTGCATAATCGAGAAACCCCAGGACAAGATTGCCGGTAAAGTCCTTGATTGGGGAGATGTCCGACAGGGCTTCCTTTAACCCCCGTTCCAAAAACCAGCGGTAAGATTTGCGCTGTACCTCAATGAGGTTCGGCAGCTCTAAAACCTCTTTCAGCCTGCCGTAACTCACCCTCTCACCGGTTGCTCCCGAGAATACCGGTATCGCCACACCTTAACCCCCTTGGCCATTATTAGAATTCTATATATATTTTATTCCCGTTGCGTAACAGGCCGGGAAGAACCCTTTTGCAAGTTCGAGCCCTAATTCGAGTCCTAATAAGAGGATTTTTAGAAATGATCGAGAAAGTGTATGAAAAGCAACAAAATCCCATGCTCCCCTCCCTGATGGAATGGGTGCCTGGTAAAAAAACGTTTCGCTATTCCTTTATAATCGCGGGTATATCCCCCTAACAACCTCTATTTAACAACAATGCCTATCAATCTTAGCATAAATGTATTTTCGTAGTCAAGAGAATTTTTTGTTTTGTTTTAAGTTAAAAACATAAAACCCTGCCGCTGTCCTCAGGGCAGGGTGGTATGCTTATTCCGGTTGCTTTTTCTTACGGTAGATCCTTTATCTGACTTATTACCTGTTTGGAAGTCTGGATATCCTGGGAAACCATTTGTTCGGGAGTATTGTATGGGTTGTAAAAACCCTTGTTTTTAGCGAAATCGAAAATTCTCTCCTGGGCTTTCTGAGCCTGTTGCAACTGCTGTGTAAGAACCCCTCTTAAGTCGGCATTCGCCGTTTCGTTCAAAGCAGTGGCGTACATGGTGACGTCTTGTTTTGCGGCTGAAAGAAGGTCCAGGGTAATCGCTTTATCGTCCATCGTTATATCCCTCCTAATACTTGCTGTAATTGCGTAATCGCCTGTTTGCAGTCGGCGATGCCGGTTTTAATGAGATCCTTCAGATCCTGATCCTTGGCCATTTGAAGATAGGTATACCCCTTTTGCACACCAAGGTTGCGCGCGGTTAAAAGCTCGTGGGCTTCCAACAATTCGTGAGCCGCGAATTTTGCCATATGGTCTCACCCCCTTTAACCCGTAGTATAACCAAACCAATTTCTTGCTAAACCCAGGGTTTTATAGTGAACAAGACCTATATACTTTGGGTCAATAAAGTACTTCTCTTAAAGACATAACCCAGGTTATAATGTAGTAAATTGTCGGTTTTAGGTGAACGACGATTCGTCCCTACCAAAATACTCTCTTTATTTTTAGGAAAGGTGAGATCGAAATGTTTAAAATTTTATCGGAGTTTTTTAGGGACGAAAGAGGTCAGGGGCTCGTCGAGTATACGTTTATACTGATTTTGGTTGCGATAGCGGCCATGGCAGCTTTCAATTTCTTTGGTGGGAGGGCCGGAAACTACATCAATACTTCAGCTAATAACATTTAATAGATTCTATCGCGGCTTGCCCTTTTCTGTGTGCAGGTTTAAACCGACAGGTTGATACTCCAAAGAAATGAAAGAGCCCGGCTGTTGCCGGGCGGAGAAGAATTTTTTGGGCTTATGACCATTATAATCGAAAAAGATCCTTTTGTAAAGTCTAACAGTCCCTTCTCGTAAATCAGATAATTTAAAATCCCTTCGAACCTCAATCAAAGATGTCTTCGAAAACGCTGAGTATTCCGTGTTTTTTCTTCTTTTTCCCGTGGAAGTAATCTTTGCTCCCGTAATGACCGTGTTTGTGGTCGTCGTAATGGCGGGTGTCATGATCGTGCTCCCGGTGGTCGTCGTAATCGCGGCCTCCCGTCTCAAAATCCCTCGCCAGCGAAACAACCTTCTCAAGTTCTCCACGGTCCAGCCACACCCCGCGGCAGTTGGTACAAATATCAATAAGCACTCCGTACTTAGGGACCTCTTTTAAGGGGTTATGACAAACCGGACAATCTTTCATATTTTTGCCTCCTTGTTATTATAATTATTGTCATTATATGGGACATTGATACCTTTCACAATAGAAATTTTTGCATTATAAATCACAGTATCGCCGCTAACATAATAAAAGCATCTGCGTTTTATCAACCATTTATCATCTCAATCGGGCGTCCGAGAGTCGCAAAAACCACTTTTCCGTTTCCACCATCCAAAAGACAACGCTACCCAGAATAAAACATATCAACATTTCGACGGCGGTTAAAGGCACTGTCCCAAAGATATCCCGGAACCATGGTACGTATATCACTGTAATCTGCAAAGCGACTGTCAAAACCACGGCGCCGAACATGGGCTTGTTGGATAAAATGCCGGCCTTAAAAAGCGAAACTTTGCCGGTACGGATTGCCATTACATGACCAAGCTGGGACAGGGCCAGCGTTGTGAAGAGCATGGTTTGCCAAGTATTGTTGTTCGCCTGCCAAGCCCAATAACCGAGACCCAGAGAAACCACGGCCATTAACGCTCCTACCCAGAGAATATGTACGCCAAGCCCGTCCGCAAAGATACCCTTCTTGGTATCGGGCGGCGGACGGTTCATTGCTTCGCGCTCCGCCGGCTCGACCGCGAGGGCCAGAGCCGGCAATCCGTCGGTTACGAGGTTGATCCAGAGTATCTGCAACGGGGCAAGAGGCACCGGCATGGCGGTAAGCATCCCGACAAACAGCACCAGAATTTCTCCAAAATTAGTGGTCATAAGGTACTTTAAGAATTTGCGGATGTTGTCGTAGATAACCCGCCCCTCCTCCGCTGCGGCGACAATGGTCGCGAAATTGTCGTCAAGCAACACCATATCGGCTGCTTCTTTGCTCACGTCGGTGCCGGTTATCCCCATGGCTATCCCGATATCCGCTTTCTTAAGCGCCGGGGCATCGTTGACTCCGTCACCGGTCATGGCAACAACATGCCCCTTTAGCTTGAAGGCCTCGACGATCTTCAGCTTATGTTCCGGAGATACCCTGGCATAAACAGCGGCATCCTCCACCATCTCTGTTAATTCCCCGGGTGTCAGCTTCTCCAGCTCCTGTCCGGTAATAACCTTCTGTTTCTCCGTAATCCCAAGCTCACGGGCGATCGCCAGTGCCGTCAGCGGATGGTCGCCGGTAATCATCACCGGGTCAATACCGGACCGGCGGCATACCGCCACCGCCTCTTTCGCCTCCTGACGGGGCGGGTCCATCATCCCGATCAGGCCCAAAAAAATAAAATCTCTCTCTATTTCTTCTTCCTGCGCGGTTGCCGGGAGGGACCCAAGGTTCCGGAAAGCAACGCCCAGCACCCGCAGCCCGGATCCGGAAAGCCTGTTGTTTGCTTCAACAATCCAATCGCGCCGGTTTTTATTCATGGGTTGTGCAGAACCGTCAACCCATACCTTTTCACATATTTCCAAAATACTACCCGTAGCCCCTTTGCTGAAGGAGACAAAAGATTCAGATTGCCACGGATAAACGTAAGAAAGCGCCTTTGACCGGTTTTCAATCATCCGGTGAATAGTGGTCATTCTTTTCCGTTCGGAGGTAAAAGGAATTTCCGCCACCCGCGGCATAAAAGTCTCCAGGTCGGCCTTTTGCATGCCTGTCCTTGCAGCCGCCACCACCAACGCCCCTTCGGTTGGGTCGCCGATATAACTATGCCTGTCCTCTTTTTCATTAAAGGAAAGAAGCGCGTCGTTGCATAACGCCCCGGCCGTCAAAAGCCCCAAGGCAATGGGTGAAAGAAGCTCATCCGGTAGGACCTGTCCTTCGGCGGGCAGGTCTATGTCTCTGATTCTTCCCGGGGCTTCTTCTGCCGGCAGCGCCAAGGTGGTAACCACCATCCGGTTTTCGGTGAGTGTTCCGGTCTTGTCCGAACATATTTTAGTCACCAGCCCGAGGGTCTCAACGGCGGGCAGCTTACGAATTAGGGCGCGACGCCGCAGCATCCGCTGCGCTCCCAGCGCCAGAGCAATGGTGACGGCCGCGGGGAGCCCTTCAGGGACAGCGGCAACGGCCAGACTCACGCCGGTTAAAAACATCGTTTTGAGGTCTTCTCCGCGAAGCAGCCCGAGAGTCACCACTACCGCCACTATAACGATTGCGATAATCCCCAGTGTGCGCCCTAGCGCAGCCATCCGCCGCTGCAGCGGGGTGGATTCGGCCTCTACGGCCTGGATCATCTCGGCGATGCGCCCAAGCTCCGTGTCCATTCCGGTGGCTGTAGTCACCACAATGCCTCTCCCGTAAGTTACCACGGTACCTTTGTATACCATGTTGAGGCGGTCGCCTAAGGTAAGATCGTCTTCCGAGAGGAATGAAGCGTTTTTTTCCACAGGAAGCGATTCGCCGGTAAGTACGGATTCTTGAACCCGCAAGTTTACCGCTTCGAGGAGACGGCCGTCGGCAGGTACGATACCTCCCACCTCCAGGAAGAAGATATCCCCGGGTACAAGCCCTACGGCAGAGATTTCCTGTACCTCGCCGTTTCGACGAACCTTGACAGCCGGTGTGGCAAGCCGTTTAAGCGCGGCCATCGCCTTTTCCGCCCGGTATTCCTGGACAAAACCGAGAACGGCATTCAGGATTACTATCGTCAGGATTGCTGCGGCATCCTTATAGTCATGAAGGAACACAGAAGCCGCTGCCGCAATAATCAATACGATTATCATCACCGCGGTCAACTGTTCCCACAAAATGCGCCAGGGGCTTTTCGGGCCACGTTCTTTCAGCGTATTTGGGCCGTATTCTATAAGACGCTTATCAACCTGATGCGTACTAAGGCCGCTATCCGGGTTGGATCCAAGGGTATTTAAAACAGCACCTAAATTGGCGCTATGCCATTCGGTCATTCCCATACTCCTTTAATAAATGCGGCTTAAAATAGTTTAAAGGCAAATGCGTCCTGAAAAAATGTTCCTAAACAATTTTACAGGAGTACAAGACCTGTTTGTTTTATCGGTCAGCATAACTCCCTCTATAAAGAGCTACGATATCGTTTACTACAACATCCCTCCTTTAGACCCAACAGTATTACAGTATTATATTATTTCCCGATGTTTCTTTCAACGTGTTCAGAATTCCAATTCCTCCTTTTCCCCTTATTAAAATTAATTCACTTTTGGTATTTTCCGTCCCTTACTTCTCCGAAAATATATCCACCGCCAATCCAGCACTCAACGAATCACTGTATATGTTCAGTGAGAAGGCAATCATTAGCTATGACGCAAATCATGTTGAGTGCTGGACAAGAACGCCATGAATCAAGAGAATATAAATGTGACAACAGGCAAATCGCTATTTCCAGCGCCGATTTTTATTCTTCGTTGGGCCGCAACGCGGCATGGGGCACTCTCGTAAAAACGTCTTTTCAAAATCGTAAGGACAGCAAAACGGCATTAAAAACGAAGAAAGACACCTTCACCAGGTGTCCCTTAGTATTCGCAAACCGTTGGTATTACTGGTGCCGGAGGTGGGAGTTGAACCCACACGGGCCGCGAGGCCCCCGGGATTTTAAGTCCCGTGCGTCTGCCATTCCGCCACTCCGGCGCAGATTATATTTTAACAGATAGGCCGGAACAGTTCAACCCGG
>JBFMBL010000054.1:0-16936 GCA_040755195.1 Bacillota bacterium | reverse complement strand
GCAAAACAGGTGCGCCTGCCGTGGTAAAGCGTCTCCGCTAACCCCATCATCTCACCTGGGTTCCGGATGCTGCCGACGGTTACTTCCCTGCCGTCGCTTGAAAGCCGGTAAATCCTGACCCAGCCTTTCTCAATCAGGTATACCCGGTCAGCAACCTCTTCCGCGGCAAAAATTATTTGCCCTTTGGGGTATTTCACGGTTGCGCCTATTTTATAGAGACGTTCTTTTTCTCTCTCATCCAAGATTAGCGGATTGCCCTCAAGAAGGTCTCTATTCTCCTTCCCCACCGCTTCACATCCCTTATAAACGTAAAAAGTCTGCCGTTACCGCAACAGTAATATACCGGCATCTGGCTGGAAACTGACTTATCCGGCAAAGTTCCAGGAGACCGTTAAAAAAGTACGCCTGATATATTGCAGTATTATAACTCAAACGCGGGTTTCGCGCAGTCGTATTCAGAAAATTTCTAATATTTAACTACCAGCCTTCCTTAGAGAGGTTTTTAACAAAGCTCGAACTCCACAGTCCGGTCTTCCGCTGAAGCCCGCAGCACCCGTACGCGGGCCGGATCCCCGAGGCGATAACGTTTACCCGTATTCCTTCCGGTCAAGGTATAGCTTCGTTCGTCATAAATATAGAAATCATCGGTGAGCGTCCGCACATGCACGAGGCCTTCCACGGTATTCTCCAGTTCCACGTAAAGGCCCCAGGCGGTAACTCCGCTCACGAAACCGGAATAGACCCTGCCGACTTTGTCCTGCATAAAAGCGACCTTTTTGATATCCGTCGCCTCACGTTCCGCCTCTACCGCCACCCGTTCCCGCTCGGAAGAAAGTGTGGCCGCCGTGACCGCCCGCTTCTGCATCTCTGCGATCCGTTTTTCCGTCAGTTCCCGGGTATGCGCTTCACGCAGCACCCGGTGGATGAAAAGGTCCGGGTACCGCCTGATCGGCGAGGTAAAGTGGGTATAATACTCCGACGCCAGGCCGAAGTGCCCGGTGCGTTCCGATGAGTACCGGGCCTGCTTCATGGAGCGCAGCATCACCATATTGATGAGCCTTTCTTCGGGTTTGCCCGCTACGGCGTCGAGAACCGCTTGAAATCCCGCCGGCTCAAGCCGGGTGATTCCCCGCGCACTGTACCCGAAAGCCTTAAGGAGTTGCTCAAGACCGGCAACCTTCTCGCCGTCGGGTTTCGGGTGAACCCGGTAAACGAAGGGTAATCCAAGCGCCGCCGCGTGTCTGGCCACCGTTTCGTTGGCGAGGAGCATGAATTCCTCTATGATTTGCTCGGAAATAGTACGCTCAGCCCGGAAAACATCCAGCGGCCTGCCGGAGTCGTCAAGCTTTACCACCGTTTCAGGGAGGTTGAAGTCGATCGCCCCGGCCTCCAGGCGGCGCCGCCGCAAAACAAGACATAAATCCCGCATTCTCTCGAATGTTTCGACGAGAGGACGGTAACGCTCAGTAAGAGCAGTGTCTCCTCCTGAAAGAATCCCGCGTACAGCTGTGTAGGTCATCCGTTCGCAGGACCGGATGACCGACGGGAATATCTCGTAATCCTTTACCCGGCCCTCCGGGTCGACGTTCATAACCAACGAAAACGTCAGCCGGTCTTCATTAGGATTCAGGCTGCAGATGCCGTTGGAAAGCCGGGGCGGGAGCATCGGAATCACCCGGCCGGGGAGGTAAACGCTGGTTCCCCGCTCCATCGCCACACAGTCCAAAGCACCGCCTTCCCCGACGTAATACCCGACGTCAGCGATGTGGACACCAAGTTGAAAGCATCCTCCGGGCAAAGCCGTAAGGCTGACCGCATCATCAAGGTCTTTGGCGTCTTCCCCGTCAATGGTCACAACGGTCCATTCTCTCAGGTCGCAACGCCCTCGTAACTCCTCTTCCGTTATAATCGCGGATGCTGCTGCGGCATCCGCGAGCACTTTCGCGGGAAAGTCCTCCGTCAGATCGTAGCGGCGGCATAAAGTAAGAATGTCCATACCAGGAGCATCAGCCGGACCGAGCACTTCCACCACGCGGCCTTCCGACGGGGTCTTCGCTGAAGGGTAGGCAGTAAGCTCCACTACGACCTTGTCCCCGTCTTTTGCTCCGGTTGCCCGCCCACGCGGTATAACAACACCCGGGCCCAACCGCGCGTCATCCGGTATAACCACCGAAAACCGCCTGCTCTTGTTCAGTGTGCCCACCACGCGGCGGTTGCACCGTTTTAAAACCCTGACTACCTCTCCTTCGCGGGTCTTCCCCCTTCCCGCAGGCAAGAGACGAACGGCGACCCGGTCGTTATGCATCGCCCCGCCCAGATTCTCCTGGCCTAAGAAGACGTCCTCCACTCCCTCGGCGTCCGGGATTAAAAAGGCATAACCCCTCCTGTGGCCCTCAATCCGGCCGACCACCAGGTTGAAATGCTCCGGCAAACCGAAACGAGCTGCGCGCGTCTGGTAGATCAGCCCCTCTTCCACCATCCGCCGGAGCAGTTTTTTGAAAGCGTTCAACCCCCTGCCTTGAGGCAGAAAGACCCGTGCCAGTTCGGCTTCCGTAAGCGGGTGGTAAGCCTTCCGGCGCATATAATCAAGAACTTCTTTCTTGCTTATCATTTCCAAGTAAACACAACTTCCTCCTTGATCAAAGAAAACAGAATACAGAAGACAGAACATAGAAGAGAAAAAAGCGACTTTAGACTTTCGACTCGTGACTCGCAACTTCTGTATACTACCTTCTACCTTCTACCTTCTGGCTACTGACTATTTTACCCGGAAGTAAAAGACAAGACAATAAAAAAGGCCGCTTACGCCCGCGGCCACTCCCCTTATTAGATGACCCTCAGAACCCATCTCCAAATAACATAACACACCAAAACACGACTAACCGTATTCTGGCCTTACTTGCTCAAATCGCTCCTTATACCGTTAAACGGAGGCCATTTTAACCGATCTTTTGACGCATTGTACCGGAATACTCGCCACAAGGGCTACCATGTTGTCCGAGGTATCAAGGGTAATCTCCAGGCTTTTCTCATCAATTTCGAAATATTTTGAGACCGTCCGGATGAGATCGTCTTTGAGCATGCTTAAGAGTTCCGGCGATACATTTGCCCGGTCGTGAACAAGAACCAGACGAAGCCGCTCCCTCGCCACATCTTTACTCCCCGGGGAATGCCGCTGAAAAAGCCGCGTTAAGAACTCGAGCAAGGCCTTTCCTCCTTTCCAATGGTCGTATTCCTACAAAAATTATCCCAGACCGATTATTTTTCGCAGCCGCGTGAAAAGGTTCCCGTTTCGTTCAAGTTCCATGAGCGGCACGGGTTCCCCCATAATTCGCCGTGTAACGTTCCGGAAGGCCTCACCCGAGCGGGAACGGTCGTCCAGCACCACGGCCTCTCCACGGTTGGTGGTAACGATTATCTGTTCATCTTCCGGTATCACCCCGAGCAGGTCAACCGCAAGGATATCAATAATGTCATCTATGTTCATCATATCTCCCTGCCGGACCATCTTTGGTCTTAACCGGTTAATGACCAGTTTGGGTTCGCGTAAATCCGCCGCTTCGAGAAGCCCGATCACCCGGTCGGCGTCGCGTACCGCTGAAACCTCCGGGGTAGTAACCACTATGGCCTTTTCAGCTCCGGCGATGGCGTTCCTGAAACCCTGCTCTATCCCGGCCGGGCAATCAATAATTACATAATCGAATTCCTCTTTAAGCTGGAGGCATATCTCCTTCATCTGCTCGGGCTTGACCGCCGTTTTGTCCTTGGTCTGCGCGGCCGGCAAAAGGTGCAGGCCTTCAAAGCGCTTGTCTTTGATGAGTGCCTGCTTTAACCGGCAGTGACCATGGGCAACGTCTACAAGGTCATAGACAATACGGTTCTCTAAACCCAGAACCACGTCGAGGTTCCGGAGGCCGATGTCGGCGTCCACCAAGGCCACCTTATAACCACGCAGAGCCAGCCCTGCGCCGATGTTCGCCGTGGCCGTGGTTTTACCGACTCCCCCTTTGCCAGAAGTAATTACAATGACCTCTCCCATTACGTGTCCTCCCTACCCAAAATTTTCTCCTTGGTATGCAGCATTACAATCTATGATTCTTCCTCATGATCGTCCAAAAGCGATTGCGAAACCCTCAGGCTGCTTGTCTGACGCTCCCCCGGGGTCAGAAAGGTTTCAATCGTCACTATACCATCTTTGATGCGCGCCACCTCCGGCTGCCCCGCCGCAACCATTCCTTCCGGCGGTCTTGAGATATGGTTGGCTATCCGGAGTTGCGTAGGCTCAAATCTGAAAGCGATCACCATCGCCTTTTCGTTCCCGCCGGCACCCGCATGCACCGTGCCCCTCAATGCCCCTACAACAATCACATCACCCGTAGCCGTGACCTGAGCTCCGGGATTAACATCTCCCAAGACAACCACGTTTCCAGGGTAATAAACACTTTGCCCTGATCGCAACGTCCTTTGAACCAGGACCGTTTGGTGTTCCTCCGGTCTTACGACCCGGGATTCGGCCAATATCTGCCCGGGCTCTGGCCCCATAATCTATCCCCCTCCTCCCCCTACCTATTCGCCGTCCACGAACCAAATCCTGCTAAACCAGCCTAAAAAAACCGTTGATTTAAACGCTTTTTGTTTAATAATCTGACAAATATCACAGGTTTTCAGTGATATTCTTCATTATTGTTCAAAACATAGCATTTTGTAAGGGAACCTTGCTGTTCCTTTCCTGCTGTTATGATGAACACTTTTCTTGATTCATGGCGTTCTTGTCCAGCACTCAGAAAATGAGTGCTGGATTGGCGGTGGATCCATTATCAGCACTCTCCTAGTCACCTGTGCCGGTTTTTTGAACCTCTTCCTGCATCCGCAACGGCAGACCGAAGTGCGCCGCCAGAATGTCCCGCGCCACCGGCGCCGCCACAGAACCACCGTGTCCCGCATTTTCCACCTCAACCGCCACCGCCACTTCCGGTTTATCTGCCGGCGCGTAGGCCACAAAAACCGCATGGGTTCCTTTTCCTCCCGGCGCCTCGGCCGAGCCCGTTTTGGCGGCCACAGGGATCGGAAGATCGTAGAAAGAACCGTAGGCCGTACCGCCCGGTTTGGTTACCAGGGCCATCCCTTCTTGAACCACCTTCAGGTTTTCCGGTTTTACGTTTGCCTTACGGGTGATCTGCGGCTCAAATTCCACCACCTTTTCACCTTTAGGCCCGACTACCCTTTTTACCAGGTAAGGTCTATAACCGTTGCCTCCGTTTGCGATCATCGCCGCATAGTTGGCCAGCTGCAGCGGCGTGTACATGTTGTACCCCTGTCCGATTGAGGTGTTGAGGGTATCGTACGCGCGCCATTTTAGATCCCAGGCGTAACGTTCGTACTCCGCTTGAATCCCGGCCTTCTTTCTTTCCCGTTCTTTTTCCAGCCTCGCCTTTTCCTCGGGATCACCCGTCCGGGACAGGAGAAGCTTGTATTCCTTGTCAACCGCCTCGAGCTGCGGCTTGAAAACCGAGTCGAGGTAAGCCTTTACCGTTTTATACTTGTATTCCGGCGTCGGGACGACCCCTTCCATCTCCCCGGGCAGGCCGAGCCCGGTTTTTTCACCGAGACCGAACTCTTTGGCTATCTTGGCGATGTTGTCGATTCCAGTGATATTGCCGACCGTCCAGAAATAAACGTCGCAGGAAACCTGAATCCCTTTCAGCAGATCCACATTCCCGTGCCCACCGGCGAGCCAGTCGTTATATACCCTTCCAAGGCGGTAAACACCCGGATCATGAATCCTGAACTTGGGCGTTATTTTCCCGGATTCAAGGCCGGCCAGCGCCGTTATCATCTTGAATGTCGAGCCGGGCGGGTACGCCCTGAGCGCCCGGTTCAAAAAGGGCTTGTTGGGCGCCCCGAAAACGCGCTGTACCTCTTGCGGCGTCAGGTCTCCCGTAAACACGGCGGGGTCATAGACCGGAAAGCTGGCCATCGACAGAATCTCGCCCGTCCGCACATTCATTACCACCGCCGCGCCGCCGGGCGCCGAGTATCCTTCCTTTCGCGCCGCTTCAATCGCCCGTTTTAACGCTTCTTCGGTAACCCGCTGCTGGTTCAGATCGATGGTGAGGACAAGGTTTGACCCCGCCACCGGCGCTGTTACGCCAAGGTCGCGGACCGGGTGCCCCATTGAATCCACTTCCACATAGCGGGCGCCGTCCTTGCCCCGGAGGTAGTTTTCAAAGACATACTCCAACCCGTCCTGGCCGTATGCGTCTCCGAGCTTGTACCCTTCCTCCTTATGCTTTTCAAGCTGCTCCGGCTTAATCTCCTGCACGTAACCCAAAACATGCGCCAGGATCGTCCCGTAAGGATAATAGCGCACCGGCGTTATATCCACCAGCACGCCGGGGAATTCCTCCTGGTGTTCTTCGATATATGTAACAATATTCAGCGGCACGTTTGTCGCAACACGCACCGGCTCGTAAGGAAGCGCGTGTGCCGCGAGTTTTTGTTTGATTTCCGCCTCGCTTTTGCCGATGACCTTGGAAAGCCTTTTAATCACTTCCGGGGGAACCGGTTTTCCCAGATTGGCTAAC
The DNA here is from genome assembly GCA_040755195.1 of Bacillota bacterium. Lineage (GTDB taxonomy): Bacteria > Bacillota > Desulfotomaculia > Desulfotomaculales > Ammonificaceae > SURF-55. The sequence continues at coordinate 10,352 of JBFMBL010000054.1, read as the reverse complement.
GAGATAGTATAAACAGGGTGGTTCCCTACAATCTTTCGTCCGGACCGGTCCAATATTTCCCCCCGCGGCGCACGGATGGTCATGGGACGCAAACGGTTTTCCCGTGCCATCATCTCGAACCGTTCGGCCTGGAAAAGCTGTAGTTGAGCCAACCGGAAAAAAAGAACGAGGAAAACCGCGGCGATGAGAACCAGCAATACGGTTGCTTTCTTCTCAACCAATTTACGCTCCAAATTAGAACCTTTCCTCCCGCAAAATCCCGTGAATTGTCAAGTTGCGAAACGGCTGGTAAAACAACAGGCTTACAAGTCCGTTGTAAACGGCCGAGGGCAACACGACTCGTAAAAAGACGTCACCCGGTGTCAGGGTAATTCCCAGAGTAAGAAGCAGAAGGTACATCACGCTGCCGGAAATCAAACTGGTACCCCAGACCATGGCCGCCGCCACAATCGAGTTTTCCTTGTAAACGTATTCCCCCAGGCCCGCTATGTAACCTGCAGCAAGCTTGCTCAAAGCATGCAGTCCTATGTAATATCCGCAGGCCAAATCTTCCAGCAAACCCGCAATAAAACCCCAAAAGGCCCCTTCCCGCGGGCCTTTCAAAAAACCGTTAAAAACCACCAGCAGGAGCAAGAGATCCGGTTTCACCCCGGCGACCCGGAGGAAGTTCAATACGGTCTGCTCCAGAAAAATCGCGACAATAATAAGACAAAGCAATAGAATGGTCCGCATGGTCGTAAACTCCAATTTAGAATACAGAATTCAGAATGGAGAAGAGAGACCCTGACTTCTGATTCTTGACTCGCAACTCGTGACTTTTAACTCGTGACCCGCGACTCGAATTCTTTTTGACTACCTACTACTGACTCCCTACTACTGACTACTGACTACTGCTTCCGGAGCACCAGTACCTCATCCAATCGGTTGAGATCCACCGCTGGTTTGAGATAAACCGTTTTAAAAAGGCCGCTTTCTTCCTCTTCAACCCCGGTTACCGTCCCGACGGGTATACCTGGAGGAAAAACACCGCTGAGGTTTGAGGTCAACACCACAAACCCTTTACGAACCGGTTCATCCTTAACCACGTACTGCATCCTCAACCTGCCGGTCGTGTCAAGCGCTCCACGAACGATACCCGGCACCTGCGTTTCATACACCGTACTTCCCACCGCGCTGCGCGGGTCCGTAATCAGAAGAACCTCTGCGGTGTTGTCGCTTACTTCCAGCACTCTTCCTATTAAGCCTGCCGGTGTAACAACAACCGCCCCCCGCGCGACACCGTGTGCCTTGCCGCGGTTAATAATTACCGTGCTGAACCAGTTATCTGGATCACGACCGATCACCGCTGCAACAATACCGGATTTATCGTGCGTCTCCTGGTAAGCCAAAAGCGCCCTGAGCCTCTTATTCTCTTGCTCCACAGCCCGCAGACTCCGGATTTGACCCTCCAGATCGGCTATCTTTTTCTCCAGAGCACGGGAATAACTGGTATCCCGACCCCAAGAAAAAACAAAGGCCGCTCCGGCATCAACAACCTGAGCGGTTCGCCATATCCCCTGCTGCAGAGGAGCCGCCGTGTCCCTTGCCCAGACCCAAAACGGATTTGGGGCCATATTTCGATCAATCGCAGTCAGGCGCATGGTCCCAACCGTCAGCCCGACGAGGATTAACACCAACAGGATTTTCTTTGTAACTTGCCAGGACACCGTTTAAATCACCTTTCGTGGTTGCAAGAGCACCCGGCGCAACACCGCAATGTTATCCAAAACCTTTCCGGTCCCCTGCGCCACAGCCGAAAGCGGTTCGTCCGCCAGACTCACAGGCATCCCTGTCTCTTCGCTGACGAGGCGGTCCAAACCCTGAAGGAGCGCACCTCCACCCGCCATAATGATACCGCGGTCCATTATATCAGCCGCCAGTTCCGGCGGGGTTCGCTCGAGGGTACCCTTTATCGTCTCTATAATCGCCGCCACCGTTTCCGACAGCGCCTGGTGTATTTCCGCAGCGGAAATTTTGATGGTTTTGGGCAGCCCCGTGACAAGATCCCGGCCGCGAACCTCCTCGTCCTGCAAACCCGCCGGCTTATACGCCGATCCGATTTTTATCTTGATATCTTCCGCGGTGCGTTCACCGATCATAAGATTGTAATTCCGCTTGATGTACTGGATAATCGCCTCGTCCATTTCGTCACCGGCGATTCGTATCGAACTGCTTGTCACAATACCGCCGAGAGAAATAACCGCAACCTCCGTCGTCCCGCCGCCGATATCAACAATCATGTTCCCCGTCGGCTCGTGCACCGGCAGGCCGGCGCCAATCGCCGCCGCCATCGGCTCCTCGATCAGGTACACCTCACGCGCGCCCGCTTGAATCGCCGCCTCCCGCACCGCCCGCTCCTCAACCGGCGTAACCCCTGACGGCACCCCGACTATTACCCGCGGTCGGATGAAAAAGGTCTTGTTCCTGAGGGCTTTGTTGATGAAGTAGCGGATCATCGCCTGGGTTGTGTCGAAGTCGGCGATAACCCCATCCTTGAGGGGTCTGATCGCTACAATATTTCCGGGAGTGCGCCCGATCATCTGCTTGGCCTCATCCCCTACCGCAAGCACTTGTCCCGTATCCCTTTCAATCGCCACAACCGATGGTTCCCGAAGCACAACGCCTCGTTTTTTCACAAAGACGAGGCTGTTGGCCGTCCCTAGATCAATCCCCATATCCCTGGAAAAAAGGCCTAAACGCAACTCTTCCAGGCTCCCTTCTTCATCAGATCAGTTTTTCTGCTTTAAGGCTTATATATCTATTATCCCCGATGATTATGTGGTCTAAGATTTCAATTCCGACAAGTTCTCCGGCCTGAATAAGCCGTTGGGTAAGAGCCACATCCTCGCGGCTGGGAGTAGGGTCGCCGCTCGGGTGGTTGTGCGCCAGGATTATCGCCGCCGCACTGCGCCGGATTGCGTTTTTGAAAACCTCACGCGGCTGCACCCCGGTGCTGTTAAGCGTTCCTACAGCCACCGTTTCAATCTGTATCACGTGATTTTTTGTATCAAGGAGGATCACTCTAAACTCCTCCCTGTCGAGATGCCGCATCCGGGCCATCAACAACCGGGAAGCGTCATGCGGCGTAGTAATCACCGTGCGTGCCCCGGCAGAATCACTAAACCTCCGGCCGAACTCAAGCGCGGCCGCTACCTGGGCCGCCTTGGCAGGGCCGATTCCGGTAACCGCGCTCAATTCTTCGAGGGATGCCCTGCTCAGCCCCAGCAGACCACCGAGTGATCCCAGGAGGTAACCTGCAAGGTCCAGTGCCGATCCGGCCTGCGAACCCGTCCGCAGGATGATGGCCAGCAGTTCCGTTTCGGTAAGCGCCCCGGGCCCTTCCCGCCAGAGCCGCTCGCGCGGCCTTGCCGCCTCGGGCAGCTCAGGTATTGTAACCCGGTAACCCACCCCGGATTCTTTGTTCTTATTCTCCGGCTCTTTCATCTAAGCTCCGCTTTACCGTAAACCAGGTATCTTCCGGCTACGTCCGCTTTTCCCGTTTTCAAACAGTTGTTTTCCATACCCGGCATTATTATCTTTACCACTCGTCTGCCCAATAACCCACTCGCAGTCCGGAAACTGTACCTGCAATTATTTCGCGCTGCCTTCCAAATCCGGCATCCTTCTTCACGTTAAAAATTGGATCGGCAATTTGTCCAAACATCGAACTCCTAACCCGGACAAGCTGGAACCACCCAGCACTCAATGGTAGTTGAATGCTTTGCGCATGTGACTTAGAATACCACGCTTAACATCCAGCAAGTTGAGTGCTGGGCACCACAGAGGCAGATCATCAAGTCCGAAGTCCTATGTCCTGCGTCCTAAGTCTTGCAATCTTGCGTAGATCTCCTCCAACCTCCCGCCTCACACCTCTCATAAAGCAGGTTCACGCCAAAACCCATGAGCAAATCACTTAACAGGTTGAGCGGCAGGCCTACCACGTTAAAGTAACAACCTTCAAACCGCCGGATGAAAACCGCACCCAATCCCTGTGCGCCATAAGCCCCCGCTTTGTCGAGGGGTTCGCCGGTGGCCACGTAGGCGTTGATTTCTTCCGGCCCGAGGGGGGCAAAGTACACCTTTGTCTGCGCGTGCCCCACCGCCGTTTCTCCTCCCGGCGCCGCCACCACCGCCACTCCGGTAAAAACCGTATGGCTGTCACCTTGCAGGGAAGAAAGCATTTCCCTGGCCTGGGCGGCGTCCGCAGGCTTCCCCAGAATACGGCCGCGGTGAACGACCACGGTATCTGCGCCGATGATCAGGCCTTGGGGAACCTCTACCGCCGCAGCCTGCGCCTTGCGCGCCGCGAGAACCTCTACGGCCTTTTCCGGAGGCAGCGGGGGCATGTTTTCATCCACCGGCGTCGTCAGAACCTCAAACTCAACACCCAGAGTTGCCAGGAGATCCCTCCGCCGGGGCGACGTTGAAGCAAGGAAAAGCCTTTTCATAGCTTTCTGTAAGCAAGGTACCCTGCGATAAAGCCCACGACCGTAAGCGGCCCGACCGCCATCGAGAAGCCAATGGTAAAACTTAAGAACTTCAAATTAAGGATCGCCGGGCCAAAACCCAGACGAGAAGCGTCTTTGAAAAAAGGGAAAGCCCCGGCCAGAGAATCTCCCAGGGCGCTTCCCGCCAGGCCGCCGATAATGATTAGAGCCACCAGAAGCCACGGGTTTGAAGAAGCCCTGGGTGTTTTCACCAAACTCAACCCCCCTAATTCCTAACCCGGACAAGCCGGAACCAAAATATTTCACCACAGAGCCACAGAGTTCACAGAGAAAAGAAATATCAAGACTAATAACAAGTATCTTTTCGGGTCAGAATATAGCAGCTAGAAGTCAGAATGTATGGGAAATATCCTGAATCATAAACAAAAATATTTCCGTTCTTTACCCTCCGTGTGCTCTGTGTCTCTGTGGTTAATCTTTCTTGCCGTTTTGCGTTGGTTGCCGTATTAAGTTTATCTTAAACGGGTTGCGCTTGACAAGCCGCATTGGGGTGGCAGAATTACCCTGAAACCGACGATCCCGGTTGAGAAGAAGCTCCGGCTTCTCGATCAGATCGATATCCTGACTATCATTTCCAGTTCCACCGGCGCGCCGAGAGGCAAAGCGCTTACGCCCACTGCCGCCCGTGAGTGACGGCCCGCCGCGCCGAAAACCGCCTCCAGAAACTCGGAGGCCCCGTTCAAGACCTGGGGCTGTTTGTGAAAATCCGGCGCGCTTGCCACATAACCGGTAAGCTTTACTACCTGAAGCACACGGTCAAGATTCCCCGCCGCCGCCCGCGCCACCGCCAGGCAGTTAACGGCGCAAAGCCGCGCCGCCGCCTGCCCTTCTTCGACCGTAAGGTTGTCCCCCACCCTGCCGCTGTAGCGCAGAGCGCCGTCAGCCATGGGAAGCTGTCCTGAAACAAAAACCAGGTCGTTGACCGTCACAAAGGGAATGTATGCCGCCACCGGCCGCGGCGCCTCAGGCAGCACAATCCCCATTTCCTTCAGCCGCTCCTCATACCCCATCAGAATTCCCCCGTTAACAGCTTAGGATGATGGACCATTAGGGTCCGTTCTGCGTTCTGCGTTCTGCGTTCTGCGTTCTACGTTCTACGTTCTGCGTTCTGCGTTCTGCGTTCTGCGTTTAAAGCTTAAAGGATGGGCCGCCGGGGTCCGTCCGAAGTCCGACGTCCGACGTGCGACGTTTAGGCTCAAACGGATGGACCATCAGGGTCCGTTCAAAGTACAAAGTTTTTAAGTTTGTAACTTCGCCGTGCGGGTTTAAACTCCTTTCTATCTATATCTCATGAGAGACTGTACTTTTTTCTTGGTGATCTTGGCGTCTCGGCGGTTAGAATTTATTTAGGAAAATCCGGCGGCAGCAGCAGCGCCTCCAGCCCCTTATGTACCGGTTTTATCACCGTCTCGATTCCCTTGGTGATGTTCGGCAGCGGGAAGTGCATGATCTGCCCGGCGGCCAGCACAAATCCTAAGACGGAAATAACAATAAATGCGTAAAGCTCCCGGCTCATGTTGTTTTTAAGCATCCGGGGCACCTCAAAGTAAGCCACCACCGCGTAAAAAAGAAGCAACAGAAATAGGTAAACCAAAACGATTAACCTCAATTCATAATTCAGGAGTCAGAATTCACAACGGAGACTTCCGGCTTCTGACTTCGGGCTTCCGACTTCGGGACCTTCGCGTCAATCCCTTCACGGTCTAATATTTAAATTTCCGCTCCAGTATCAACGGCTTCGTCCGCAGGTTGGTGCGCCTGATTTTGGTGTCGGCAACCACCTTCACCTCCACCTCCGGAAAAAACTCCTCCGCCCAGGCGTCTTTCATCTCCCGCCACTGGCGGGGGTAGCGCCGGTGAAATGCCGCGCCGAAACCGAAGGCGTCGCTTTTATACTCCTGGGCGCGCCTCACCGCATCCGTTACTTCCCGTTCAATGACCCTGGCCTGCAGCGTTTCGAGCTGCTTTATTACTTCCACCTTGCCGACATCGAGGGGGCAGCCGGTCTCGACCAGATTCGCCTCCTCCCGGATCTTCACCGTGACCCTGAGCCGCCCGTCGCCGGCAATCTCCGGTTTCATCCGGGCTTTTGAGCGCAGAATCTCCAGCGAAACCTTTCCTTTACCTGACGGGCAGGGTATATCGAGGTGCCCTCCCTGGACCTTCCCCTGGGTCCACAAGAGCCCCCGCGTCTCGTGCTCGTTTAAAAACCCCACAAGCTTATCCTTGCGGAAAAGGGCCGTCCCCGCGATTTTTATCTGGAGGTAAGGCTCCGGCGCCAAGGGGGCAGGCTCGTGGGGCCTCAGCGTCTGCGTCGGGTTTTTCTCCAGTCTGATTACCGGGCAGTAGGCCTCCTGACCCCCGGCCGCCAGGAACCCCAGGAAATCGCCGAGGCTCACCATCGGGTAATGGTTGGCCATGTGCTGGTGTCGCATGATCCCTTCAATCCGCAGCGCCGGGGATGCCGCGAGGGCGCCGGGGGGTTCCATAACCTCCTCCATTTTTCCTTTTACCACCAGCACGTAGGCGAGCTTTCTTATTTGCACGCTCCGGTCGAAAAAGTCTATAATCTCGCCAAGCCCTTTTTGCGCCATCTTTTCCGTGAAGAGAATCTCCCGGTTCTGGGCAAAATACAGCTTTTTGGGCACATTCAGCGAAAGCTCCCTCATCGCGTCGAAGACGGTCCGCCCGACCGTCTCGTAGTTCCGGTACGGCTTCGCCGGAATACTGGCGCCCGCCGTTACCCCCCCCCGGGGGCCGCCACCTAAAGCCCGCGGGTTTATGACCTGGACCAGGAGCCTGACCTCACCAAGGGGGACGGTATCCACCGCCGTGGCCACCGCGAAACCCAGGTCCTCAACCTCTCTAAGGTCCCAGCAGCCTGTTGCGAAAACCGCAAGGCTGAGCAAGACTAAAGGCGCCAAGAGCCGCAAACCGAAAACGCTTCTCCCCTCATCCTTCATCCTTCATCCTTCATCCTTCATCCTTCATCCTCCCTATTCAAAGGCTCGTCCCGCATTCCCCGCAGCACCGCCACCAGAAGAAGCAAAGCCGGTAAAACAAAAGTAGGGAATATTGCAATATAAAAGGTCTCGCTTGCTGCAGCGAACAGGTCGATCACGCTTTCCCAGCCCTGCATCGACAGGGCTATTAACAAAGCCCCCACCGGGAAAATCAGCGGGCGATGGCTCTTAAGGCCCAACCACTGTCCCAAACCCATTACTCCCGCATGCATAAAGACGCCGAGCTTCCAGAGCAGCCCGCCGACCCAGAAAACCATAAGAATGGCGTCCTGCCGCTCCAAAACAGGCAGGATTGGGATATGCACCCGCCGGGAAAGGGTGAAATAAGGGAACATGAGCCGGGAAACGCTTTCCGCCCCCATCACACCCACCGCGGGAACCACCACCATCTCGAACAAAACAAAAAGCATGAAGACCGCCGCCAGGCTGTTGCGTACCGCCCGGTTCTTATCGCTCATAAAGGGTATAACCATCAAGATGATCGTCGTCTCTATGAACAACGCTCCCGGCGCCATCGCGCCCGCCACCACCGGACCGATGCCGTGCTCCAGAAACGGTAGAAAATTACTGACCTTTATATCTTTCAAAACCAGCGCCAGAAGCACGAAAAAAGTGACGCCAAAGGCCCCCCACAGCACAATTACCCGGCACAAAACCTCAAGGCCGAGATAAACCAGGTAGCAGGCAAGTAAAGTGAGAATGCCGATGAAAACAATGATGGGCGTGGAGGGATAGTAGGCCGTGGTCATCAACTCCCCGAACTGGCGCTGGTTAATATATGCGACGAAGAAAAAAAAGAAGACGTAAATAAAGCCGGCCATTTTACCCAAAAACCATCCCAAAAGCCGGGGGGTATACTGGATCACCGTCTGCTCCGGAAAGCGCAATGCCAGCTTCGCCGCTATAAACACCGCCAGCAAACCGAAAAGACACGCCAGGACACCGGAAAGCCAGACGTCCTGACGCGCCCTCATCGTGGCAATGGTAGGCACGAAAAGGACAAGCGTCGCCAGCACGGCGCTCACCTGGTAGAGCGTTACCTGAAAGGCCGAAACCTTTCCTTCCTCACGCAATCGCCCCGGAGCCGGCCGTAAAATTGGAGGTTGGAGGCCGGAGGTTGGAGGTTGGAATCTTTGTAGGAATTCGCTGCGCGAATTCCTACTTCTTTTCCGACTTCCGACTTCTGACCTCTGACTTCCGTAACCGGCCGGTTCCTTTCACCTCTTACCATATTCTCCTCTTAACAGTAAAAAATTATAACGATGGTAATTATGGATTTAGGGCTTTACTTTCTGAACTTTTCTTCGAGCACCAACGGCTTCGTCCGCAGATCGGTGCGCCTGATTTTGGTGTCGGCAACCACCTTCACCTCCGCCTCCGGAAAAAACTCCTCCGCCCAGGCGTCTCTCATCTCCCGCCACTGGCGGGGGTAGCGCCGGTGAAAGGCCGCACCGAAACCGAAGGCGTCGCTTTTATACTCCTGGGCGCGCCTCACCGCATCCGTTACTTCCCGTTCAATGACCCTGGCCTGCAGCGTTTCGAGCTGCTTTATTACTTCCACCTTGCCGACATCGAGGGGGCAGCCGGTCTCGACCAGATTCGCCTCCTCCCGGATCTTCACCGTGACCCTGAGCCGCCCGTCGCCGGCAATCTCCGGTTTCATCCGGGCTTTTGAGCGCAGAATCTCCAGCGAAACCTTTCCTTTACCTGACGGGCAGGGTATATCGAGGTGCCCTCCCTGGACCTTCCCCTGGGTCCACAAGAGCCCCCGCGTCTCGTGCTCGTTTAAAAACCCCACAAGCTTATCCTTGCGGAAAAGGGCCGTCCCCGCGATTTTTATCTGGAGGTAAGGCTCCGGCGCCAAGGGGGCAGGCTCGTGGGGCCTCAGCGTCTGCGTCGGGTTTTTCTCCAGTCTGATTACCGGGCAGTAGGCCTCCTGACCCCCGGCCGCCAGGAACCCCAGGAAATCGCCGAGGCTCACCATCGGGTAATGGTTGGCCATGTGCTGGTGTCGCATGATCCCTTCAATCCGCAGCGCCGGGGATGCCGCGAGGGCGCCGGGGGGTTCCATAACCTCCTCCATTTTTCCTTTTACCACCAGCACGTAGGCGAGCTTTCTTATTTGCACGCTCCGGTCGAAAAAGTCTATAATCTCGCCAAGCCCTTTTTGCGCCATCTTTTCCGTGAAGAGAATCTCCCGGTTCTGGGCAAAATACAGCTTTTTGGGCACATTCAGCGAAAGCTCCCTCATCGCGTCGAAGACGGTCCGCCCGACCGTCTCGTAGTTCCGGTACGGCTTCGCCGGAATACTGGCGCCCGCCGTTACCCCCCCCCGGGGGCCGCCACCTAAAGCCCGCGGGTTTATGACCTGGACCAGGAGCCTGACCTCACCAAGGGGGACGGTATCCACCGCCGTGGCCACCGCGAAACCCAGGTCCTCAACCTCTCTAAGGTCCCAGCAACCGGCCGCCAGAACGGCCAGGATAAGCAAAACCGGCGCTACCCGCCGCCGCAAGCCAACACACCTCCTTTATTTAGAAGAGGTGAGAAGTTGGAGGTTAGACATCTGTGGGGGGAATTCGCTACGCGAATTCCTACAAGCAATTCCCACCTCTGACCTCCCACCTCTCGCCTCTATTCTTCCGGCGGTGGTTCGGGTTTCAGCCCCGCCGCCTGCCGGTACCAGTTCCGCTTGGAAGTTTCCGGGCGGGTGCGCATCGCCCAGAGCGGCACCCTTACCAGCACATCTTTAAGTTCGCTGAGTTTCAGCGGAGCAAGCGGG
>JBFMBL010000053.1:8631-17202 GCA_040755195.1 Bacillota bacterium | reverse complement strand
TTTTGAAGGAATGCTTTGGGCCGGTGACGCGCGCAGCTTCAGCGCTCAGAACTCTATAACGGTCAGACTGGGCAACGCCGGAGCTGTCGAAGTATCCTGCAACGGGCAGGACTACGGTTACCTGGGGGATGTGGGACAGGTGGTGGTAAGGGAGTTTACTCCTTCGGACCTTTAACGCTAAGGTCTACACAAGATGTAAAACGAATTAACCACAGAGACACAGAGAACACAGAGGGGAAAATACGGAAATATGGTTTCATTATTTATCATATGGTCTTGATATTTCTGTTCTCTGTGAACTCTGTGCCTCTGTGGTGAAATGATCTGGTTCCGGCTTGTCCGAATTAGAGTATAATGATAGATGAACAAGGTGAGAAGTGAAAAAATACTTCTCACCTTCTGTTTCTGTAACTATTCAGCCACTCAATGCTTCTTTGACGGAACGCATGTAATGGCTTTTCCAATGGAAACTTTTCGCGGGGGTGTGGTTGTGATTTATATCGGTGCCCTGAGTCTGGGCTGCGCAAAAAACCGGGTGGATACCGAGGTGATGCTCGGTCTTTTGGGGACGGCCGGTTATGGTGTTACTTCCGACCCGCAGGCGGCGGACGTTTTGCTGGTCAATACATGCGCGTTCATAGCCGCGGCACAGCGGGAATCAATAAAATGCATTCTCGATGCGGTCCGTTACAGGCAGGAAGGTCGTTTACGGGCACTGGTGGTGGCAGGCTGCCTGCCCCAGCGGCACGGCGCGGCTTTAATGCAGGAGATGCCGGAGATCGACGGGGTTTTAGGCACCGGCAGGGTTGACCGGGTTGTCGGGGTCGTGGAGGAGGCGCTCGCGGGACGGAAACCGGCAGCCATCGGTGATCCGGGTTTTATTCATTCAACGGAGCCCCGGCTTTTAACCACGCCGTCCTACACAGCTTACCTGAAGATCGCCGAGGGCTGCAGCAACCGTTGCAGTTTTTGCGTCATCCCGGCGCTGCGGGGGCGTTTTATAAGCCGCAGCCGGGAGGTTATTCTCGATGAGGCGCGGTCGCTGGCGGCTCAAGGGGCAAAAGAACTGGTTTTAGTGGCACAGGACACCACCAGATGGGGGACGGACCTTTACGGAAAAGCCGGCTTGCCCGGTCTTTTACGAGAGCTGGCGCAGGTTGACGGCGTGCGTTGGATCCGGCTTCTCTACGCATACCCCACAGGTATTTCAGACGAATTGCTGGCTGCCGTGGCGGAGGAAGAGGCTATTTGCAGGTACCTCGATATTCCGTTGCAACATGTGAGCCCCCGCCTTTTGAAGTCGATGAACCGGCCCGTGGTGGACACAAGGAAACTGGTCCGGAAGGTGCGGGCGTCGGTACCCGGTATAACGCTGCGCACCACATTTATTGTCGGATTCCCTGGTGAAACCGAAGATGATTACGTCGCTCTTAAAGAAGCGGTACTGGAACTGCAGTTCGAACATGTGGGGGTTTTTGCTTACTCCCGCGAGGACGGCACACCGGCTGCCGCCATGTCCGGCAGGGTGCCCTGGAAGACGAGAAACGGGCGGGCGCAGGATCTTAAAAGGTTGGCCCGGGAACTGTCGCTCGCGCGCAACCGGGTACGGGTCGGGCAGGAGATACCGGTACTGGTGGAAGGGAAACGGGGACGCTTCTTTTACGGGCGAAGTGAATCCGACGCTCCCGATGTCGACGGCGCGGTCTGCTTTAATGCGGCCCGGCCGGTGGAGCCGGGTGATTTCGTTCAGGTGAGGGTAACCGCTGCGAGGGCTTACGACCTGGTGGGAGAAGCCATATAGGTTTTAAAAAGTCCTAAGTCGAAAGTCCCCAGTCCTCAGTCCGGGAAGGGCAGGAAACGAAGTCGAAAGTCCCCAGTCCCTGTTTCCGGACTTCGGACACAGGACTTAGGACTCAGGACTTAGGACTTGATGATCTGCCTCTGTGTTGACCCAGCACTCAATTTGCTGATCTTAAAACGCGGCGTTCTACATCGCATTGTGTACAACGTTACAAAGTAGTTTTAACGTACCGTTGAGTGCTGGGTGGTTCGTTTAGAGCTTTTGGAGCGCCCGTTGAAAAACCGCGTAAGGCTGGGCGCCGACTATTTTTTGTCGACCGTCAAAAATGAAAGTGGGAAGGACGTTTATGTCGTGTTTTTGCGCCGATTGGCGGGCCTGTTCCAACCGGGGCGTGTATATATGGCTTTCGAGCGCATCGTTTAATTCGCTTTCTTCTACCCCGATTTCTTTTAACAATTTTAAAACCACGGCTTTTTCCCCGATGTTTTGTCCTTCGCTGAAATACGCCTGAAACAAACGCGTATGGGCTTCTTCAAACTTCCCTTTTTCCCGGGCGAATTCGCCGGCTTCCAATGCAAGCCTGGAATTTATTATGACCTCGAAGTTGAAGGTAATGCCGTAGGGTGCGCCTGCCGTCTGCAGGGGTATGAGCATTTGTTCCACGTCAAGACCCGGGACGAGGCTCTTCAGTAATTTCCCGGCCGAAGGGGTTTCCGGGTGTAGTTCATAACCGACCCAATCAACGGTTACGTCGAATTCTTTAATCAGCTTTTCGACAATCCCCTTGCCGATATAGCAAAAGGGTCAAGCGTAATCGGTAAAAACCGTCAGATTGATGCTCATGCTGTCACCTCCAAAATATTGTACTATATTTTTACGATTAAGAATTGGCAACTTTTCAAAAAGGAATTCCGCCAAATGCCGCGAATATACCCCTTATGTCTGACAAGAAGTCTTCTCTGCCGCAAAACGAAGATAGCCGGGTTCCTCCCGAACTGCTTGAAAACGACGTGTTTCCTAAATGGCTCGGCATCCGCTTTGGACGCGTGTCTCCGGGATACGCGGAGGCTACCCTGACCGTTGAGGAGCACATGCTCAACTTCGCCGGGGTTACCCACGGCGGGGTTGTCTTCGCACTGGCTGACACCGTGTTCGGCCTTTCGAGCAACGCCTACGGCGGAACCGCCCTGGCCATCCACGCGAATATAAGTTACCTGAAGGCCACCACAACCGGGGCCGTACTCACCGCAACGGCTGTAGAGGAATCGCGCAAGGGGCGCCTGACCCACATCCGCGTCACGGTGAAAGACGCCGGGGGCGAACCGGTCGCCCTCTTCCACGGCGTAGCCTACATTAAGAACCGCCCTCCGGCCACGGGAGAATAAGGGTCAGTGCAGACCAACCGCACTATCGTTACCGTCGCCGTAATGCTGGCGACCTTTCTGGCCGCCCTTGATATGACCATCGTGGGCACCGCCATGCCTACGATCATCGGCCGGCTCGGCGGTATGTCCCTTTTTGCCTGGGTCTTTTCCGTGTACCTGTTGACCTCAACGGTCACCACGCCTATTTACGGCAAACTTTCCGACCTCTTCGGGCGCAGGCTTGTTTTTGCCTGGGGCGCGGGAATTTTTCTGCTTGGCTCTGCATTGTGCGGCCTGTCGCAGGATATGGTCCAGCTTGTCATCTTCCGGGCGATTCAGGGCCTCGGAGCCGGGGCCGTGCTGCCGGTGACCATCACCATTATCGGCGATATCTTTACCATGGAACAACGGGCACGCATGCAGGGCCTCTTCAGCAGCGTATGGGGTATATCGGCCATCATCGGCCCGGCGCTGGGGGGCTTAATTGTAGACTACCTTGACTGGCGCTGGGTGTTTTATGTAAACATTCCGCTGGGTATTATTTCGATCGTCTTGCTGCTTGCGTTTTTGCAGGAAGAGATACATCACGCGCGACCGAAACTCGATTACCTCGGGGCGTTAACCCTTACCGCGGGTATAGGCGCCCTGCTCTTTGCCCTTCTTCAGGGAGGCACCTACCTGCCGTGGCAGTCGCCGGTCATTCTGGGCCTTTTCGTTGTGGCGGCCGGTTTTCTTGCCGGATTCATCCGGGCGGAGTGCCGGGCGGCGGAGCCCATGCTGCCTCTCAATCTTTTTCATGAACGTATCATAACCGTGGCGGTGGTTGGGAATTTCCTGGCCGGGGCGGTGATGATCGGCGCCTCTTCCTATGTTCCGCTCTTTGTGCAGGGGGTCTTAGGCGGTACAGCCATTAACGCAGGCGCCGCGCTTGCCCCCATGTCCATCGGCTGGCCTATAGGAAGCATTGTTTGCGGCCGTTTGCTCTTAAGGGTAGGGTACAAACTTATGGTTGTCCTCGGCATGATTTTTCAGGTGGCGGCCGCGCTGATGATGCTTTCCCTGGACATAACAACCTCCCACTATTTCGTTCTGGCTGTCAGCTTTGTTATGGGACTTGGGCTCGGCTTCTGCTCCACCGCGTTTATCGTGTTCGTACAGTCTGCCGTTGAATGGAGACGGCGCGGTGTCGCTACCGCCGCCGTGCAGTTTATGCGCACTCTGGGCTCTACGGTGGGAGTCGCCGTCACCGGGGCGGTGTTAAACGCTCTTCTTGCCGGAATGGCTGTGGCGACGGGTAATACTGCTTCCACCACTGCAACCATAAACAGGCTGATGGATCCCTTGCAGCGCCACCTCATCCCCGCGGGCCAGGTGGCACCCCTGCGCGAGGCGCTTGCCGGGGCGTTGCACGGCACTTTCTGGATCGTCCTGGTGTTTGCCGTTCTTGGGCTGCTCAGCGTTTTCCTGCTCCCCGGACATACCCGGGGGAAAACCGCTTCCTCTCCTGAAAAATAAATCTAACCGCCAATCCAGCACTCAACTAATCACTGTAAATATTCCAGGAAGTAGGCAATCATTAGCTATGACGCAAATCATGTTGAGTGCTGGACAAGAACGCCATGATTCACGAATAAGGATTCCAGTAGTTTCATAGAGAAAAGGCCTTTAGTGCGTGCTATAATCTACGGGTGGTGTTTTTCAGTTAGGGAAAGTGTTGAATAAAGTTTGCCGTGTCTATGGATGCTGAGGGGGAGAGTACGGTGATATGGTATGGTTTTCGAATCAAAGCGATCATTATATCGTTGGTGATCGGTCTGGTTTGCCTTTTCGGCGGGCAATGGCTGTACGATAAATACGGTTACCAGCAGTCGCTCCAGCAGGTTCTTGAGCGGCAACCCCAGGTGGTGGACTTTAAGACCGAGGAGCAGGGGGATCGGCTTGCGGTTAAGGTGCGGCTCCGGTCCGCCGGGGATTTGATGGTCACTTATCAGCAGTTGGAGGACGCTTTGGACAACGCCCTCGGCAATCGGCCCTTTGTCCTGGAACTGCTGGATAACCGGGACGCGAGCCTGGAAGAGGCGTATTACCAGAGCCAGTTTGCAATTTACCAGGCGCTGGCGCAGGGATCTTTTAAAGAGATGGAAGCCGAAATCAACAGGCAGGCCGGCGCGGTGGGTGCCACGTCGCGGGTTTACATCGACGGTGAAAACATTTACCTGGCTCTCATCAAAGGGGACCGGTTTTTGACCAAGGTCATCCCCCGGAATCCGCCTCAAGAAGTGACAGGAGGTGTGGGTCCCTATGCATAAGGAACTTGGGATAGGTTTCGGCGCATCCTTATTAATCTTCCTGGCGGTCAGCGGTTACAACGTCGGGCCCCTGGTCCTTCTCGGTGCTGTTGCAGGCGCCCTTTACTATCTCATGCGGGTTAAAGGACTGGTTAAAAACTTCGCAGGGAGCAGCGTCAGCGGTGAGACAACGGTTACCTTCACCGATATCGGCGGACAGGCCGGCGCCATAAAGGAATTGACTGAGGCGCTCGATTTCATTAAGAATTATCACTTCATGCGCCATCTTGGAATCAGGCCGCTGAAAGGGATCCTTCTGACCGGCCCTCCGGGCACCGGAAAGACCTTGATGGCGCGGGCGGCAGCCGGTTATACCGATGCGGCGTTCGTATCGGCGAGCGGTTCAGAGTTTGTAGAGATGTACGCCGGCGTCGGGGCACAACGGGTAAGGCGGCTTTTTCAGTCGGTGCGCGAGAAGGCGCAGCAGGCCGGGAAGAACAACGCCATTGTCTTCATCGACGAAATCGACGTTGTGGGCGGCCGCCGGGGCAAGGTTACCAATCACCTCGAATACGACCAGACCCTCAACCAGCTTCTGGTTGAAATGGACGGGATAAAGGTCGACGACATGGTCAACCTCCTGGTGATAGCGGCGACCAACCGGGCCGATCTCCTGGACCCGGCGCTGTTGCGTCCGGGGCGGTTTGACCGACAGGTCCGCGTTGAGCTTCCGGATCAGGAAGGCAGACTGGAAATCTTACGGCTGCATACGCGAGATAAGCCCCTTGCCGCCGATGTGGACCTTGCGGCGATTGCCAGGGAAACCTTCGGCTTCTCGGGCGCGCACCTGGAAAGTCTTGCGAACGAGGCGGCCATCCTTGCGATGCGTGAAAACTTGCGGGAGATTTATCACCGCCACCTGGCCGAGTCCGTGGAAAAGGTGCTTTTGGGCAACAAGCTCGACAGGCGGCCCGCACGCGAGGAACTCTGGCGCGTGGCGGTTCACGAAACCGGGCACGCTCTTGTGAGCGAGTTTACCCGGCCCGGTTCGGTTACGGCGCTTACCGTAACGCCCCGGGGGAGTGCTCTCGGATATTTCCGGCAGAAAAGTGAAAACGATAACTACCTGTATACCCAGGAGCAACTTGAAAACCAGTTGTCCGTTTTACTGGCGGGTTCGGTGGCGGAAGAAGTTGTGCTTGGGAGCCGCAGCACCGGAGCAACAAACGACTTTGAGCAGGCGATCGGGGTTGCGGAAACCATAATCAGGGCGGGGATGTCCGAACTCGGCGTGGTTGCGGCGGATGAGCTTCCGGATGACGTCCGGCACCAGGTTATCTCCCAGATCCTGAAATGCCAGGAAGAAAGGGTTGAGGATTACCTGAGTTCCAAGAAGGCGTTGCTTGTCCGTATCGCGGAATGCGTTCTTGATGAGGAGCGCCTGTCGGGTGAGAAGTTCCAATCCCTTCTTAAGGAGACGGCCTAAGCAAAAAATTTTTGATCTATTCAGGGTCAGAATTCATCCAGCACTCAACTCTGATATATAGGACAACGTTTCTTTCGAAGGTAAAGATACTGCCAAACGACATCTTGCCGAATACCGGCTTGAGTGCTGGACAGTAGTCAGTAGTCAGAAAACCCGTACCTGAGTAGTTACAAATTTTGTCCGGAGCGAAGGGATTCGGATTCTTGCGGCGAATAGTGAAATTAAGCACGAGAAAGTGCTGTAAAAATCAAACTTAACATTTGGTGGGTTTTTAACCATAATATAAAGGACTGCGCAGGCAGTCAGAGAGTTCGGACGTTAGGTGGATTTTATGCGTGCAGAAATTATTTTTACCGGAACGGAGTTGCTCTTAGGACAGATCATCAATACCCATGCCCAGTGCCTTGGCCAGGAGCTTGCCGGCCTGGGTATCGAAGTGGTCCGGCATACCACGGTAGGCGACGACTGGGAAAGGCTGACCCGGGCGATCCGGGAAGCGCTCGAGCGTGTGGACCTGGTTATTACCACGGGGGGACTTGGCCCGACAACCGATGATCTCACGATGGGTGCGGTGGCCGACGTTCTTGAGCTGCCGCTGGTGATGGACGAGTCGGTTTTGGCATGGATAAGAGAAATCTTTGCCAGGCGCGGCAAGCCTGTACCGGAAAACGTTGTCCGGCAGGCTTATTTCCCCGAGGGGGCGACCATTTTGCCCAATGCCACGGGTACGGCGCCGGGGTGCATTATTGAAAAGACCGGAAAGATTGTGGTGGCTTTACCGGGGCCGCCCCGCGAATTGACCCCGATGCTTGAGGACCATGTCGTTCCTTTTCTCAGTAAACGGGTTGTACGCGACAGTGTTTTTGGTTTCCGGGTTCTAAGGGTTACCGGTATTGCCGAGTACGACGTTCAGGAACGGTTGCAGGACCTGGGAGGCCAGGGTAGTCCGGGCATCGGGTACATCGCCAAGCCGGGGGAGGTTCATATCCGCATTACGGCTAAAGGCAAGAGCGCGGCCGAGACCGAACGTTTGATCGCCGGGGTGATGTCCCAGGTCGAGATGCGCCTGAGGGATTACATCTTCGCCGTGGATGACGAGGACATCGAGGCGGTTGTAGGGAAGCTTCTCGGAACGGCGGGCTACACCATTGCGCTCGCGGAATCGTGCACCGGCGGGCTGGTGGCTTCCCGGTTGACCGATGTCCCCGGAAGTTCAGAGTATTTTAAAGGGGGCGTTGTGGCATACGCGAACGACGTTAAAGAGAAGGTTCTCGGGGTTCCCGCGGCTGTGCTCGAACAAAACGGTGCCGTAAGCCCGGAAACCGCAGTAGCGATGGCTGAAGGGATAAGAAAGGTTATTGGCGCGGATATCGGTGTGGGTATCACCGGAATAGCCGGGCCGACCGGGGCAACGCTTGAAAAACCGGTGGGACTGGTTTATATCGCGGTGGCTACGCCTGCGGGCACAGAATCAAAGCGATTCAATTTTCCCGGAGGGCGCTTTGCCGTCCGGCTTGGTGCGGCGAACGCCTCTTTTAAAATGGTGCGCGATTTCCTTGAGGATGACCTTAAAAAAAGTCCGGACTAACCCGGACTTTTTTCGCAGAATATAGTAGTCAGAATACAGTAGCC
>JBFMBL010000053.1:0-8531 GCA_040755195.1 Bacillota bacterium | reverse complement strand
TGAGCGACCGGCAAAAAATGCTGGATACCGCGCTCCTTCAAATCGAGCGACAGTTCGGAAAGGGTGCGATTATGCGCCTGGGGGAAGTGACCGGGCGTTTTCAGGTGGAGGTTATCCCCACCGGGTCCATCGCCTTGGACCTGGCCCTCGGTGTAGGCGGGTTGCCGCGCGGGCGGGTGGTGGAGATCTTCGGGCCGGAGTCTTCCGGTAAGACAACGGTGGCGCTTCATGCCATTGCCGAAGCGCAGCGTGGGGGAGGTGTGGCCGCTTTCATCGACGCCGAGCATGCTTTGGACCCCGCTTACGCGAAGCGTCTCGGCGTTGATGTGGACAACCTCCTGGTGGCGCAGCCGGATACCGGGGAGCAAGCGCTGGAGATTGCCGAAGCACTGGTGCGGAGCAGCGCAGTCGACATTGTCGTGATAGACAGCGTTGCTGCTCTGGTACCGCGGGCGGAGCTCGAAGGCGAAATGGGGGATATTCACGTAGGGTTGCAGGCCAGGTTGATGTCCCAGGCCCTTCGCAAACTGACGGGCGTTATCAGTAAGTCCCGGACAACCGCCATCTTCATCAACCAGATTCGCGAAAAGGTAGGGGTGATGTTCGGCAACCCCGAAACCACACCCGGCGGTCGGGCGCTCAAGTTTTACGCCTCGGTGAGGCTTGAGATACGCAAGATTGAGGACCTCAAGCAGGGTACCGAAAGGATAGGCAGCCGTGTCCGGGCCAAGGTGGTAAAGAATAAAATGGCGCCGCCTTTCAGACAGGCGGAGTTCGATGTCCTTTACGGGGAAGGAATATCCAAGGAGGGAAGCCTCCTGGACGCCGCCGTCGAGCTGAAACTGATAACAAAAAGCGGCACGTGGTATTCTTACGGTGATGAAAGGCTGGGACAGGGCAGGGACAACGTCCGGGAATACCTGAAGGAACACCCGGATGTTTGCCGGGAAATCGAAGGGAAGGTGCGGCAGGCGTTCAGTGTGGGAACGGTTCAACCGGCGGAAACGCAATCCGACACTTAACCCCGGGCAAGTCGGAACGTAACTATTCAGGCACGGGTTTCAAGTCCGAATTCAGAAGACTATCCTAAGTTCCCCTTCTATTCTGACTACTGAATACTGTCCAGCACTCAAGCCGGTATTCGGCAAGATGTCGTTTGGCAGTATCTTTACCTTCGAAAGAAACGTTGTCCTATATATCAGAGTTGAGTGCTGGATGAATTCTGACCCTGAATAGAGACCTCTTTGTCTAGGGACTTCCAACTGAGGATGTCGTGTTCAAGAAAACGAAGGAGAAGAAGCTCACCTTCTTTCACCACGCCGTCGAGATAAAGGGCGTATAATTCCTTGTGGGGGTAACCTACGACCTGGCCGTTTTCGAGGCGGACTCTGATCACACCCGGCGCGCCAACCCCGCAGAAAATCACCTTCACATCATCCAGCGGGGTGCATCCCAGTTTCAGCCCGAGGGTGATCCCGGGAAGAAGAATAAGCGCGGCAAGGAAGGCAACGATAAAGTAAATACGGGGCCATTGGGGATGTGTTACGGCGATCACGGCTATTAACAGTGCCACCGCTATCGGTACGACAAGTGTGGTGAAATAACTCATTCCGCTGAAAAATTTGCGCATATTCACCCTCCTGCCACCTTTTTCGCCGTAAGAGGCCCGATATCCTTTTAGTGAGTAGGCAATATTAATACTTTCTTAGGAGTAGCCCATGCAGGCCTTTGGCCCGCACCTACGGAAGGATGAAAATCGGCGCTTAGTAATAGTAATTTACCTGTTGTTACATATTCGTTTTCTTGATTTATGGCGTTCTTGTCCGGCACTCAACACGATTTGCATAGTAGCTAATGATCGCCTTCCTACTTAACCATATACAGTGATTCGTTGAGTGCTGGATTGGCGGTTGATCTATTTTTGAAGGATGCTGTTGCAAAACTAACCTATAATGAGAGTGGCGTTTCTAAGCATGATATTTACGATTTCATAGGCGTCCGCCGGGCGTCCAACGCGCAAGGCGTGATTAAGGTTGAAAAAGTTGAGGCAGGTTCCACAGGCCAGGACCTCAACACCCTTTTCTTGGAGGTCGCCCATTGCCTCCAGCACCATGGATCCTTCGCACGCTAATTTAACGCCTGCATTCATCAGGATGATTTTCTGAGGCTGCGTGTCGTTAACCGCCAGGGTACTGATAAAGATGTTCGTCAGTCTTCGTCCGAGTTCCTCGTTATCGCGCCCGAGGGCTTCGGAAATGATTACAAGCACCGGCGATGGTTTTACGGTTTCCTGTGCCGCCAACGCGCAGGACTGTTTGTCATCCCCGGTTTCCGCGACGTCAGCTTTTTCCCCCGTAATGCGCCAGTGCCCTTCAAGTTCTGTTACCGCGGTATGGTACCCGCATTTCTCCCCGTAACGCCTTACGTTTTCGACTGCGGCCCGGTTGTCGACTAAGATAACAAACCTCGCTTCACCGGCATCCGCCTTCTGTTTTACGAGGAGTACCGGTTGAGGGCAGGGTTTACCGCGCGCATCGATTTCAGACATGCGAGCGCCTCCTAACGAATGCATGGCACTTTTCAGATGAGTTGTTTCATTTAGAATATCTTTCTTTACTGTTTTAAGTCAAATAACAAAATGGAATAAGGGTAACCCGCAACTCGCAACCCCGTTTCTGGTTTCTCGGAAATCGTGACTCGTGACTCGCGACTCGCCTACTGATTATGCCCGTTTCACGCGCAGATTGTCACCGAGGACGGTGAAATAGTCAAGCCATTCCTGTGCCTCTTCATCTCCCTGCGCGGCCCTTTTTTTGAAATCGGTGCACACCGTTTGCAGCAGTTCGTAGTAAATGTTTTGGACCTTCCAGAAGTCGATGTCAAAAGGCAGTGAAGCGGCAAGACCGGTAGCCGCTTCAAGATTCTTAAGAAGAATCAGATCGTCAGGTGTTGCGCGTAATTTTACCGCCATGCGTTCGAGACTTTTTTTTAAGGCGTACGCGAGGCCCGCGCGGTCAAGCGGGACGTTCCATCTCCTGGCCTCGCTCATAAGGGTGTTGATACGATCGAGGTTCAGCGGCTCGTTCGCGAGGGCGCGGCGTAGGTTGGTATTGAGCACGAATTCGGCCGCCGTGTGAAGCGCCTTGGGCTGCGGAGCGCCCAGGTCTTTTAAAAACCGCATCAGTGAGGCGTGGTTTTCGTAAGTCCGCTGGAAGTCGGCTTCAACTTCATCGAGTGTGGAGTCCAGAATAATGCTTAGGATTTTGCGCTGCTTGTCCCGGAAAAGCTGTTTTAAGGAGTAGGTGATACCCTTGAAATAATGGTCAAGCTGACGGATTACCTCGGGGAGGTCGGCCCGGTCGAAGGCTGCGGTGACTTCAAGCACCATCCTGCGGTACGATTCCTCATCGGAGTCCCGGTGAACCCGGATGCCGCAGTGTACGTTGTGATAGCCGAAGTAAAGCGCCGCAAAGCTTAGCGAAGCTGATTCCCGCGTGATCTCCGAGGTGATTCGCGCCCTTCCTACCATCAGCTTCGCGTTCCCTGCCACCAGGTTCCGGTAATCCTGCCGTTCAACGGTATAACAGAAGATCCGTGCTTTTTCCCCGTATTGCTCAAAGAGCGAGCTGATGGCGTAATGGGCGCCGACCTTCGGCAGGTCGACCATTGACGGCCGGACGCGCCTTTCAAATATAACGGCGCCGTTTTGGTACGCAGGGACGTTGCTTTTCGCCTGTTCGAGCATTTCGAGGAAGCGGGGTTCCAGTTTTGCCCTGAAAAGCTCCTGCGCAAGCTGGATCACGCGGCCGGCGTACCGGATAACCTGAATTGTTTCAATCCCGGATACATCGTCGAAAAACCAACCGCAGCTTGTGTACATCAACATCGCATGCCGCTGCAGTTCCAATAGTTTTAAAGCCTTCACCTGTTCCAGGGGTTCAAGTTTCCGCAGGGCATGCTCTTCGAGGAAACGGTCCGTGTTCTTCGGTGATCGATCGAGAACCACAGTAATGTAATCGTTTCGCGCCGCCCAGGGATCTTTGAGAAGGAGCCCCGCCTGCTTTTCGAACTTGGGGATCAGGGTGTCCCGGAGCCAGTTAAGGGCCTCGCGAAGCGGCGCCCGCCATGCCTGGCTCCAGCCCGGCCGCACGCCGGAATTACAGCCGCAGTTGTTGCGCCACCGCTCCGTCCCGTGGGCGCAGCTCCAGGAGGTGTTTTCAATTATTTCGACCTCGTGGGTGGGCGGGTTTCGTTCGAGGTATTCGGCGTAATTGGTAAGCCGCGCGAGCTTGTTCTTTTCGATATAATCAAGGGCGTAGGCGAGTGCCATATCGCCGTGCCGGTGGTGGTGTCCGTAAGTTTCACCATCCGTGGCGATGTTTACCAGTTGTGACCCGGCTCCTCCCATCCTGAAGCTGCCGATCAACCGGCGGGCAAAGTATTCCCCGTTGCTGAGAAGGTTTTCGAAGGCAACGGCGCTGGATACCGGGGCGTTGTAAAAGAAGATGTTTATTTCCCGCCCCGAGGCTTGCAGGCGGACCTTGTAAGGCATTGTCGTGTCAATGCACCCGTGGGCCAAATCCTCCCAGGTCCTGGTTCCGATCCTGCGCACCCGCCGCGCCTGGAAAGGGGCGAGAATGGTGAAAACAATTCCCTGTTCCGCCATTATATCCAGGGTTTCCAGATCCACCGCGGTTTCGGGAAGCCACATTCCTTCAGGCCGCCGGCCGAAGCGGATCTCGAAATCCCGCACCCCCCACAGTATCTGCGTGTATTTATCGTGCCGGTTTGCCTGTGGCATGATTATGTGGTTATAAGCCTGGGCCATGGCCGAGCCGTGCCCCGAAAAGCTCTCCCGGCTTTCCCGGTCGGCCTCAATCACCATCCGGTAGACTTCAGGTTCTGCGGTTTCCAGCCAGTCGAGCAAGGTCGGGCCGAAATCGAAGCTGATTTTACTGTAGTTGTTGACAATGCTTTGTATCCGGCCTTTCCCGTTCAGAATGCGCGAGGCGCTGTTCGGTATGTAGCACTCGGCAGAGATCCTTTCGTTCCAGTCGTGGTAGGGATAGGCGGAATCCTGGAGTTCTATGTCTTCGAGCCACGGGTTTTCCCGCGGCGGCTGGTAAAAATGGCCGTGAATGCAAACGCACCGGTTCACTTCGGTACATTTCCTCCTCTGGCTGGGTGCTGTCAAACAGTTTAACCAGTAGAAAGAAACGAATACGCTTTGGCGGTCAATCAGCCTTTCGTTTTTCTTGATTCAAACTATCTGGTCTTTTTCCTCAGGCGGTTAACCTCCCGCAGTATCGCGAGCACTTCGGGTAACCGGGTGAATTCTTCGAGGGCGTAACGCGCCTTTCGCCGCCAGTTTGGGGTATCTACACCGGTGCCCGGAAGGTTTTGAGGTGCTTTTTCAAGCCACAAATCCTCCAGGTTTACCAAGATGATGGGCGCCGGGCTGGCGGCAAGGTAGAACAGACAAGCCTTCAGGACGGTTGCGGCGTCCTCCGTGGGTGCTTGAAGCAAGCCTTTTTCCTGAAGAAAGGCACACAAAGACATGCGGCTTTCCGCGTCGAGCGATTCCCAGAAGGCCGCAAAAGGCGGCATGTCGTGCGTGTTAAGGCTCGCTATGCCACGGGAGGGGACGGGACGCAGCGCCTTACGGTCGTCGGTGAATTCAAACGGCAGCACGTACATCGGAAGCAACCGGTGCCGGACCATCGCGGCCCGGACGTAGCGCGGCACTGTGCCCAGGTCCTCCCCCACGATGATGGCGCGGTGGCGGTTGGATTCAAGGGCCAGGATAGCGTAAAACTCTTTGGCGTGGTAGCGCACGTAAACGCCTTCGTGCGCACGTAAACCTGCAGGTATCCAGAAAAGATGATGCAGCCCCATTACGTGGTCCAGGCGTAGGATGCCGGCGTGCCGGAGGTGGTGGCGGAGACAGTCGATATAGTAACGATACCCCTGCTCCCGCAGCCGTTCCGGGTGGAAGGGAGGGAAACCCCAGTCCTGGCCCCCGGTGAAAAGGTTGTCAGGTGGAGCGCCTGTACTGGCGTTCAAGGCGAAAACGCTGCGCTCGCGCCAGACGTCGTATCCGGCGCCGTGAACACCGAGTGGAAAGTCGAGGTACAAACCCGGGTTGCGCTGTTTATCCTTCGCCGAAAGGCCTTTGAGCTGGCGGTGTACCAGCCACTGGACGAACAGGTGATAGCGCTCGACCTCCGGGTCGTACTCCCCTTCCCGGATGACGCCGTCCCGCATCCTTTCAGGCCAGGCCGGCCAGCCTGCGTGCTGCCGCTCGGTTGCCGCACGAAAACGGGCGTAATCCTGCACGGATGGGTACTCGGAAACCCATCGCTCCAGGGCGGCCTGTCGGCGCGGGTTCCTTGAAAAGTACCAGCGGGCCAGGTGCTCAAGGACGTTGCGTTTTAGCGCCATGCCGCGGCGGTGATCCACCAACTGAGCTTCCTGCAGCGATGCCGTATCCTGGCGCAACGCCGTGGATTCAACCAGTTCCTGCGCCGGCGGGCACTGCCTTATTTCGGGAATTGAGGCCACGTCCAGGTAAAACTCGTTCCAGAAAAGGCGGCTGACCGGCGCGTACGGGCTTGGGTCAAACGGCTCGTCCAGAAAGGCGGCCAGCAGCGGGAGGGTAGCTACAAAACCGCCCCCGAGCGTTTGCACCCAACGCTGCAGGTTCTTCAGGTCACTGAGATCACCCGCGCCCCAGCTTCCTCCGGAGCGCAGGGCGTAGACCGGGGAGAAAGCCCCCCAGATGCGGCCGGTCCCACCGGGCAGGAAATAAGCCTGGCTTGGGGCGGTAATGACCAGTGTTTCGCAGGAGTGGCCGGGGAGGCTCAGCGTGAAACGGTGATATCCAAAGGGTAGTTTAGGAAGAGGTAACGCCCTGACCACGTAACCGACGCCTTCGACAGTGGCCCCGCGCAATACAGGAAGGTGCGACAGGCGGCAGGTCCAGCTCCGCGCCCTGCCTTTTTCCGGCGCCAGCCGGCACATGGCGGAAACGTCGGCTTGAGCGGCGGGCAGGCGCAACTCAAGAAGGACGGGCTCCTTGTCCCGTGCGATCACCACCGGATTGAGGCAGCGCCGCCACTTATCCTGCTTGCGTTCCCGGAGCGCGCCGGGAACGCAAGCCAGATTCTCCACCGGCGTTCCCAGCGCCCGCAGGACGGCGAGCAGCGTATCCGGTGAAGCGTACCGGCGCTTGCCCGTATAATCCCGGTAGCCGGTCTCCACGCCGTTAAGCCGGGCCAGGTGGCGGAGCAGGCGGAGTTCTGTATCAGACAAAGGCAATCATCTCCGTTTAGTTGTTCATGCCGCAAGCGGCACCAGCAGATTATGAAAATAGCTTCGATGCTACAGGGTCATTTTCGGGATTTGTACTTTGTCCCCTTGTTCCTGACGTCGGACCTCGGACATCGGACGTCGGACCTAATTTCAGGGTGGTCTCTTAGAAAGACTATACCCGTGCTGGATGATCTTTTCCAGTTTTGCTTTGCCGCAACGATTATTATTCCCCGTTCCGTTATGTTAAGAAAGGAATTTTAGAAGTAAAGATGTATTAATACTTGTGGAGGTGTGGGCAATGTATAATAAAATCCTCGTTGCGGTGGACGGGTCTGAAAACGCCTTAAGGGCGGTAGGAGAGGCGGTACGGATGGCCTCGGGGAATCCCGGCGCGCGGATTTCTCTCATTACGGTAGTGCCCCTAATCAATCCGGTTTTTGGGTACGGGCCCCTGGTCACCAGCCAGCAGGTCGAAGATGCGGAAAGGAAGGCGGAAGATGAGGTACTGAAAAAGGCGGAAGAGGTAGTAAGCCAGGCAAAACAGGCCGCGGAACTTGCGGAAACAGCCGGCATAGGCGTAGAGAGTCTTGTGCAGATCGGGGATCCCGCCCAGGCGATTACGGAATACGCCGCAAAGGAAGGTTACGAGGTGATTGTGATGGGCCGGCGGGGTTTGGGAATGCTGAAGGAGCTTTTGTTAGGGAGCGTGAGCGGCAAGGTGCTCCAAGCGGCGCCGTGCCCGGTGCTTTTAGTTCGTTAAAACCGGACCGCGGCAGACGGCCATGTTCTTTCCCAGTCTTACCGTTAACACGGGTTCGTTCTCGGATCTTAAGCTTTCAAAACACACCGTAGAGTACATGATGTTGTCGGTTGTTCCCGCCTTAGCGTTGGATTAATTCCCGCCTGGGTATCTTAAAGTAGAGAAGGGGGACGCTGAATGATTGAACTAATTACGCAGCAGCTTAAAAATCCCTGGATCCTGGCTGCCGTCGTGGTCTGGACGCTTTTTTGGAAGGGGCTGGCGCTCTGGCGGGCCGCCCGCAACGATCACCGGGGGTGGTTCGTGGTCCTTCTGGTGGTCAATACCCTCGGAATTTTGGAGATGCTCTATCTGGGGATCTGGGGCAAACGGCGCCTGACCTGGGGCCGGCGCATATGGTAGGTTTGGAGATCGGCTGGCGATTAGTGCAACGAGGAAAGATATGGTATAATGGACGGGG
>JBFMBL010000052.1:6188-17302 GCA_040755195.1 Bacillota bacterium | reverse complement strand
ATGATTCCCCGGTATGCGGTCTGCCAGGTGTCGACGTTTACCCGGGCGATGGCCGGCGCGTCGGCCACGGTTGCTCTTCGAATAATCATCTGTATCTCCTTAAATTCTTTATAGAAAAAGGGTTAACTATGGTTACATTATACCGACAACTTTAAATCACCGGCACCATAATTAAAAGACCAAGCGACCTTGAGGAACCTACTGTAAATTACAAACGCCTATATAGTAACCTGTTGGAAAGGGAACGTTATTCCGTAATCACAAGTTGTACCAATTTGTCGATTTATGGTATAATATTATTGTTGTAACGCAACGGCGAGTTGCTAAATCTTCTAGAGCCATGGGTTTGACTGGTTGCGAAATCGATGACCCGCAAAACGAGGGGTGAAAATAATGTTCTTCAATCGTGTGGGTTTCCCTGTTCCAACCGGCAGCATCACGCCGGGGGTAAACGGGGTGAACGGAAACGGTGCCAGCGGGACAAACGGTGCGGTTGGCCTCCCGCAGAACCCTGCCGAAAACCGACCGTCTTCTGCTGAAGGCGCCGGCGCAGGCAAAAGCGAGGAGTCAGAAAAGGCGCTAAAAAGATTGGGGTTCAAGGAGTGTGAGACCTGCAAGCGAAGGCAGTACCAGGATGTTTCTAATGATCCCGGGGTTTCTTTCAAAACCCCCACTCATGTATCTCCCGAATTCGCAGCCATGGCGGTTGCCGCCCACGAACAGGAGCACGTTTTGCACGAGCAGGCCAGCGCCAAGTTGGAAGGCCGGGAAATTGTCTTTCAAAATGTTCAGATAAGCACCGGTGTCTGCCCCGAATGCGGTCGGGTTTACGTTTCCGGCGGGAAAACGACAACGGTAACGAGAAAAGCCGCGGAAACCGCGCCACCTCAAGCTCCGGGTTTAATTGTGGATAAATTCATTTAAGATCTTTGTGATTTCCACAAGATTGGCCTGTGCCGCCTGCTCACCGGCTTTGATATAGTGCGATACTTTACTGAAGTCCCATCGGCCTGCGGCCATTAACTCCGGCTTAATGATTGAATCCGCGTAGACTTCAAGCTCTTTGCGCTTTCCTTCGCTCATCGCAAGCTCCCATGATTCCAGCAGTATATCGAGTAAACCTTCTACTGACTGGTTTTCGCTGCCGCCTGCACCAACGTCTACGGCCAGGACTACTTTCGCTCCGGCCCATCGCGCCGCCTCCGCCGGTACGGTTTCCCGCACCGATCCGTCAACCAGCAACTGCCGGTCGATACGTACAGGTTCAAACAGACCGGGTACGGTACAGCTTGCGCGTACCGCCTGCGCCACCGGCACGTTTGACTGGGGCACAAACTCATCCCTGGTAAGCGAGGGCGACATGAACAGAACCCGTTTGCCGGAGACGATGTCGGTTGCCGTAACGACGAGCGGAATTTTCAACTCATCAAAGCGGCGTTCCCCGAACATCTTTTTAAGAAAGGCCGCCAGGTTGGCGCCGGGCAATACGCCTAAAGGAGGTTTTTGGGGCGGCATACCGGGGAAGCGCCGGCCTATTTCGTAGGTAACCAGCCGCATCAAATGGTTTATCAAGCCGGTGTCAAGGAAGTCCCTGGCGCGTAAGCTGTATGCCATCTCTTCCATTTCTTTCGCAGACCATCCGGCGGCGTAAAGGCCGGCCACAAGACTCCCCGCGCTGGTGCCGGCTATTACCGACGGCATGATCCCTTCGGCTTCAAGCACCTTAAGTACGCCGATGTGTGCGGTGCCGCGTACGAACCCGCCTCCGAGAGCAAGCCCTAATCCCCTGATCATAAGTATCACCCTGCTTCCACGTTATGCCACAAGGGAAAGGATTGTTCTCCGACTCAGCAGTTCTAAAAGGTTTAATCAGCAGTAATTAAGTAAAATAAAACGCTCTGCAATAATAAACCGCATTTTTCGTTTAAACCGGTGGGTATAGGGTAAAAATCAGTCGTAGGCGGCTTTGCCTTTTCCCGCGGTATTATTTAAATATAAAGTTAAGGTCAGTTAAGGTCAAAAAGTTTGGAGTCGGTTTTCGTGGTGTACATACGCCTTTCGGACGAAATTGAAAAGTATATCAAGGCTTTACTGGCACAAAGCCCTTCCGGGGAGATTGAATTACAGCGGAATTCTTTAGCCGTTTACTTTCGGTGCGTGCCGTCACAGATTAATTACGTTCTGGCGACGCGGTTTACGCTGCAGCACGGGTTTTTAATTGAGAGCCGCCGGGGCGGCGGCGGGTATTTGAGGATTTCACGGCTGCCTGCGGGGACACTGGAGGAGCTTGCGCGCGAAATTTTCGAGTTTGTTGGGGAATCGGTATCCCAGCCGGATGCCGCCGCGGTGATAAAGAGACTCGAAACGGAAGGGTTGATTTCTGTACGGGAATCAAGGTTGATGCAGGCGGCGGTTTCATCGGAGGTTATCAAGGAATCTTCGTCCGGCGGAAACAGGATGAGAGCTGCGCTGTTAAAAGCCATGGTGGCGGCGGTATTAAGGCGTTAAGAGTTGGAGGGGAGAAGCCATGATTTGTGCAAGATGCAATAAAAGGCCGGCAACGGTTCATTACACGGAAATCACCAACAACAAGAAGCAGGAGACGCATCTTTGCGAGGAATGCGCGCGGGAGGCGGGAATCACCGGTTTTGGCATAATGCCGCAGTTCGTGCTGCATAACCTTCTCGGCGGCCTGTTCGAAGAACAGAAGGCGCCGGTGGAACCGGCGTACGGCCGGTGTTTGAGCTGCGGTTTAACCGAACAGGAGTTCGCAGGACGGGGTCTTTTTGGCTGCGCCGACTGCTATACATCGTTGCGCCCTGCGGTCGACCAGATCCTGAGAAGGGTTCACGGCACGACCCAGCATACAGGCAAGCTGCCGCAACGCTGCGGAAAACTGGTCGGGAAGAAGCAGGAACTCAAGCGTCTCCGCCGGGAACTCGAGATAGCGGTGCGCAAGGAAGAATTCGAGAAAGCGGCGGAGATTCGAGACCGGATACGGGACCTCGAGAAGGGCCTTGAAGGGGGAAATTAGGATGGCGCTGCGAGAAACCCTGGTGGATCCTCACAGCCACTGGATGGAGGACGGCGGCGCGGAAGCGGACGTTGTGGTTTCCAGCCGGGTGCGGATCGCCCGTAACCTTTCGACATACCCTTTCCCGCACCGCTTGAGTCGGGAGCAGGCGGAAGAGGTTATCCACGCCGTTCGCCTTGCCGTCGAACGACCGGAATCCGTTAAAAAGCTGGGCCTGTTCGAGGTATCCCTACTGGCTGAATTGACGCCGGTTGAGCGGCGCATTCTGGTGGAGAAACACCTGGTAAGCCCGGATTTCTTAAAAGGTGACCCGGTAGGGAAGGCGGTGGTCTTGCGGCCGGATGAGATGGTAAGCATCATGGTCAACGAGGAAGATCACCTGCGTATCCAGTGCCTTAAGCCGGGGTTGGCGCTTGAGGAGTGCTGGCGACTGGCGGGTGACGTTGACGACGAACTTGAGGCGACGCTCGAATACGCTTTCAACGAGGAATTCGGTTATCTCAGCGCCTGCCCTACTAATGTGGGAACGGGCTTGCGGGCTTCGGTGATGATGCACCTTCCCGGTTTGGTCGCGACGAGGGTCCTGGACGAGGTTGTCTCCGGGTTGAGCAAGCTCGGCATGGCGGTTCGCGGCCTATACGGCGAGGGGACGAGGGCTGCCGGTGACCTTTTCCAGATTTCGAACCAGATCACCCTCGGCAGGCGTGAGGACGAAATAATCAGCAACCTTACTGCTCTGGCCCGGCGGTTGGTGGCTCAGGAACGCGAGTACCGCCAGAGCCTTTACGCGAAGCAGCGGGGTGCGCTGGAAGACAGGATTTTCCGTTCTTACGGGGTCCTGCAGTACGCCAGGGTGATTAATTCGGAGGAGGCTATGCGCTGTCTTTCGGACTTACGTCTCGGGCTTGCGCTTAAAATAATCGGGAATATTCCGCTGGGCCTTGTATCCGAGCTAATGGTACTGATACAACCGGCCTTCCTTACCAAAGCGGCCGGAAAGGATCTTAAACCATTCGAGCGGGATATGCTGAGGGCCCGGCTGATCCGCGATCGGTTGCAAGTGGTGAGAAATGGGAAAGGGGAAAGAAAGAAGAAGTAGATTTCAAGGGAGGTAGGCAAGATGTTCGGCAGGTTTACAAGGAAAGCGCAGAAAGTACTGCTTTTGGCGCAAGAAGAAGCACGCAGGATGCAATACCCGTTCGTCGGGACGGAGCATATACTCCTTGGTCTGTTGCGCGAGGGGGAAGGGGTCGCGGCCAGGGTTTTGACGGAGATGGGTGTCGACCCCGAATCGGTGCTGGCGCAGGTCCGGCAGATGGTGGAACCGGGCGAGAGCCCCGTAGGCCAGGAGGTGGCCCTCACACCAAGGGCAAAGCGCGTCCTGGAACTGGCGATCGACGAGGCGCGAAATTTGGGTAATAACTACATTGGGACGGAGCACCTCCTTCTCGGTCTGATCCGGGAGGGTGAAGGGATCGCGGCGCGCGTTCTGGCCGCTTCCGGTGTGGAACTGGAGCGCGTCCGGGCGATGGTAATGGAGGCGATCGGCACCGGTGTACCCGGCGGCGCAGCCCCGGGAGTTGAAAAAGGCGCGAAGAAAACTCCGGCTCTTGACCAGTATGCGCGCGACCTTACTCACCTGGCTAAGGAGGACAGGCTCGACCCGGTGATCGGCCGGGAGAACGAGATCGATCGGGTTATCCAGATCCTCAGCAGGCGTACCAAGAACAACCCGGTGCTGATCGGGGACCCCGGCGTTGGTAAAACCGCCATCGCGGAAGGTCTGGCCCAGCGCATCTCGTCTGGGAAAGTGCCCGAGGTGCTGGAGAACAAACGGGTGGTAGCGCTCGATATGGCTTCGGTGGTTGCGGGAACAAAATACCGCGGCGAGTTTGAGGAGCGGCTCAAGAAGATTGTCGACGAAATCAAGAACGCCGGTAACGTTATCGTCTTCATTGACGAGTTGCACACCCTGATCGGCGCCGGCGCGGCCGAGGGGGCTATAGACGCCGCCAACATCCTGAAACCGGCGCTGGCGCGGGGAGAGTTGCAGTGCATCGGCGCGACAACACTCGATGAGTACCGCAAGCACATAGAGCGCGACTCCGCTCTGGAGCGCAGGTTCCAGCCGGTGACGGTGAACGAGCCGACGGTTGAAGACACCATCGCCATACTGAAGGGTTTGCGCGACCGCTATGAGGCTCACCACCGGGTTAGGATAACGGATGAGGCGATCGAAGCGGCGGCAAAGCTTTCGGCCCGTTACATAACCGATCGCTTTTTGCCGGATAAAGCCATAGATCTGGTTGACGAGGCCGCTTCTAAGGTGAGGCTCCGCGCTTTTACACCGCCTCCGGACCTCAAAGAGCTCGAGGAAAACATCGAGGAACTGAGGAAGGAGAAGGAAGCGGCGATAGCGGCGCAGGAATTCGAGAAAGCGGCACAGCTCCGCGACCAGGAAACACGGCTTCGCGGTGAGATAGATGCGGCGCGCCAGTCTTGGCGTTCCAGACAAACCGAAGGAGAGTTCGTGGTCGGGCCGGAAGACATCGCGGATATTACGTCGAGCTGGACGGGCATTCCGGTGAAGGAGCTGAAATTGGAAGAAACAGAGCGTCTGTTGAAAATGGAAGAAATCCTTCACCAGCGCGTCGTCGGGCAGGAGGAGGCTGTGGCCGCGGTATCGCGCGCCATACGCCGGGCCCGGGCGGGGCTCAAGGACCCGCGGCGGCCGATAGGAAGCTTTATCTTTCTGGGACCTACCGGTGTGGGCAAAACCGAACTGGCGAGGGCGCTTGCCGAGGTCCTTTTCGGGGATGAGGATGCCACGGTCCGGATTGATATGTCGGAATACATGGAGCGGCATACCGTGTCACGGCTGGTTGGCGCCCCGCCAGGTTATGTGGGGCACGAAGAAGGCGGGCAGCTTACTGAAGCGGTGAGGAGACGTCCGTATACGGTGGTGCTCCTCGACGAGATCGAAAAGGCGCACCCGGACGTCTTCAATATCCTGCTCCAGGTAATGGAGGACGGGCGGTTGACCGACTCCAAGGGGCGCACTGTGGATTTCAAGAACACCGTGATAATAATGACCTCCAACGTGGGCGTCAGCTTCCTGAAGAAAGAAGGAAAGCTCGGTTTTCGGGCCCGCGAGGAACGGAAGGAAGCCTATGAGGCGATGAAAGAACAGGTGATGGGCGAACTGCACCGTACCTTCCGGCCCGAGTTCCTGAACCGGGTTGACGAGATCATCGTCTTCCACGCCTTATCAAACGAACACATCCGGGCGATAGTGGAATTGATGCTCAAGGATGTGGCCAAGAGGCTTCAGGAACAAAATGTAACGGTGGAGTTCAAAAAAGGCCTGAAAGACCTGCTTGCGGAGGAAGGAATCGATGAGAAATTTGGCGCCAGACCTTTGCGGCGTACCATCCAACGCCTTGTGGAGGATCAATTGTCCGAGGAACTCCTTAAAGGCGCTTATGACAAGGGAGACAGGGTGGTTGTCGACGCCGAGGAGGGGAAGGTAATTGTGAAGAAGGTCTGATAAATATAAAGTCCCGCCTTCAAGCGGGACTTTTTTTTTGTAGAAACATGATTTAAAATGTATACAGGTGTTTGTCTCTGGAAAACTTAGGGGTTTGGTATGAATAAGACGGATTTCCAGTGTTCTGCTTGTGGTTACCAGTCAACCCGCTGGGTAGGCCGCTGTCCGGCTTGCGGCAACTGGGATTCATTCGTAAACGTAAAACCGGCTGACGTTAACAAAAAAAATAAAACAGAGACGGTTCTTTATTCTCTCCAGGAGACTGCAGCGGAAGAGACCCGCTTGCCCGTAGGGATTTCTGAGTTTGACCGTGTTCTCGGCGGTGGAATCGTACCCGGTTCGCTAATCCTTATCGGCGGTGACCCCGGTATTGGAAAATCCACCTTACTTTTGCAGGTTGCCCGGAACCTCAGCAACGGTGGCTCGGTTCTTTACGTTACAGGCGAAGAATCCGTAAGGCAGGTTTCGTTACGGGCGAAACGCCTGGGTATCGGCGCCGCGAACGTTTTTATTGCCGCTGAGACCGATGTGGAAACAATAAAGGAACATATAGAGACACTTAACCCCCGCGCCGTGGTGATCGACTCGATTCAAACCACGACACGGTCCCAGGTGCAGGCCGTTCCGGGGAGCGTGGCGCAGGTCCGGGAATGTGCGGCTGAATTTCAGCAGATAGCCAAAGGTACCGAGACGCCCATTTTCCTTATCGGGCATGTTACCAAGGACGGAATCCTTGCCGGTCCGCGATTGCTGGAACACGCCGTTGACGTGGTGCTTTACTTTGAAGGCGACCGCCATCACAACTACCGCATCCTGAGGGGTGTAAAGAACCGCTTCGGGGCGACCGACGAGATAGGGGTCTTTGAAATGCGCGGGGAAGGGTTGGTAGACGTAGCGAACCCTTCGGCCCTTTTTCTGGGATCAGAGCAGCTGAAACCGGTCGTGGGATCGGTGGTTGTGCCGGTTCTCCAGGGAACCCGGCCGCTTTTGGTGGAGGTACAGGCGCTTGTCTGTACCAACCCGTACGGGGTGCCCCGCCGAATGACGGCGGGCTTTGACGCTAACCGGGCCGCGCTTCTTATTGCGGTTCTCGATAAAAAAGTCGGGCTCAGGTTGGGAAACTGTGACACTTATATTAACGCGGTTGGCGGCGTAAAAATTGTTGAACCGGCTGCCGACCTGGCGGTCGCCGTAGCGGTGGCTTCGAGTCACCGGGAGGTGGCGGTCGTACCGGGTACGGTGGTGGTTGGCGAAGTTGGACTGACCGGTGAGATACGCCCGGTAACCGCGCTTAACGCTCGCCTGAAGGAAGCGGCGAAGCTCGGTTTCAAGAGAGCGGTTGTCTGCCCGGGGCCTGAGATTAAGAACCATCTCGAAACCGTCCGCGTGGCCACCCTCGGCGAGGCGCTGGAAGCCGCCCTGGAATCGTAACGGCGCCCTGACCGCCCCGGTTCGAAAAACCCTTTACCGGGGGATGCTTTTCTTTAAGAAAAATGCCGGCTTTCGGCACCTCTTTCGTATGGTCGGTTTCCGGGATTAACACTTGAAGCCAAGGAGTTCGTTCATGGAGAGGCAATTGCTGAAAATTTTACGTACGGTAGCGCCCGGGACACCGCTCAGAGAAGGCCTCGAACATATCCTGCGTTCGAAAAGCGGGGCGCTTATAGTCGTTGGCGACAATGAAAAGGTAAGGGAGATTGCGGAGGGAGGCTTTGAGGTTAACGCTGAGTTTTCACCCGCGCGGCTTTACGAACTTGCAAAAATGGACGGCGCGATAATAATCAGCGAAGACGCCAAGCGAATCATGGCTGCCAACACACAGTTGATTCCCGACCTCAGCATTCCCTCTTCCGAAACCGGCATCAGACACCGGACGGCGGAACGGGTGGCAAAACAGACCGGCATGCTGGTTATCTCGATCTCCCAGCGGCGTGGGGTAATCACGGTATATAAAGGCTCAACGAAATACGTTTTGCGCGACCTCGAAGTGGTGCTGGCCAAGGCCAATCAGGCCGTTCAGACCCTGGAAAAATACCGCGCGGTTCTGAACCAGGCGGTCGTCAACCTTACGGTGCTCGAATTTGAAGATACGGTGACTCTGTTCGAGGTTGCCAAGGCCATTCAGCGTACCGAGATGACCCTCCGTATTGTCAAGGAGATAGAACACTACATCTCCGAGCTTGGCAGCGAGGGCCGTTTGATTGTGATGCAGGTCGAGGAACTGGTGACGAACGTTGAAAACGAAGGCCTTCTAATAATTCAGGATTATTTCGTAGCCGAAGAAAAAACGCCAAAGGACATCCTGGATATCATCGAAAGCTGGCCGGCGGAAGATCTTCTGGACCTTTCGCTCATCGCCCGGGTCTTAGGGTTCTCCGGAGGCGCCGGTATTCTTGAGCAGGTTGTGTCGCCGCGTGGTTATCGAATTTTAAGCCGTTTACCCCGCTTGCCCTTTCCGGTTATTGAGAACATTACACGCACGTTTGGTAACTTCAGCCGGATTCTTCAAGCCTCCATTGAAGAACTTGATGACGTGGAAGGAATCGGTGAGGCCCGGGCTCGCCTTATCAAAGAAGGCCTGAAGCGATACTGGAACCAGTTGTTGCAGGAGCGGTACCGGTAAAATTTTTCTATTGTTAAAACAAAAAATATTTGACAGCTAAATTCGGTTATGTTAAAATACTACGCCCTTGACAAAACTGGCATCTTGTGATATATTTTATTCGTTAACTTCATTAGCTCTGGGAGGTGGCGAATTGTTCAAAATCGGTGATAAGGTTGTATATCCCATGCATGGCGCCGGAGTGATCGAAGCGATCGAGGAGGAGGAGATCCTGGGAGAAAAGAAAGAATACTACGTCCTGCGCCTCCCCGTCGGCAACATGAAGGTGATGATACCGATTGCAAACGGCGAGGAGATCGGCCTGAGGCAGGTCATTGACAAAGAAGAAGTCCGCAAGGTGCTGACGCTTTTAAAAGCTTCCGCAAACGCAATGCCCACGAACTGGAACCACCGTTACCGGGCAAACTTAGAAAAGATAAAAAGCGGAAGTATATTCGCTGTAGCGGAAGTTGTGCGTAATTTGGCCAGGAGGGAGCGGGAAAAAGGTTTATCCTCTGGAGAAAAGCGGATGCTGGAAAACGCCAAGCAGATTCTTATAAGCGAGTTGGTACTGGCCACCGAACTGGAGGAGGAGAAGGCCAAAAGCCTCTTGGATAAAGCGTTTGCCTAAGAACTGCGCCAGCCGGTCTGGCGCAGTTCTTAGTTTGTGCGGCAACAATGCAGGATTAACAACCCAAAAACCGCCAGAAAACGAGCCCGGTTTGCGTGATCCGAATCTTTTCACGGCACCTGCGAAGTGTTGGGCAGGTTTGGTTTGCAGCGGTCCCACGGCTTCTCTATGCCCGCCTCTAATTCAGGCGGACAAGGTTTTGTAGCCGTGTTCTTGAAGATGCTGCATAGAATCCGTATAATTGGGACAGAAGGTAAAGAAGGCTCTACGGAAGGGAGGTGAATCGGGTTTTGATTCGCAGGGCGGTATTTTTTATTTTGGTTCTGGCCTTTGGTGGCGGAGGCGTGTTGGTCGGCCTCATACTTTTACGTTTAAGAGATTTTAACGTATTAGCGGGTATCGGTCTTGTTATTCTTCTTGCGGCGATAGGTTTGCTGGTCGGCGGCTTACTTGCGCCCCGTTTGATAAACGGGGTTATTTGGGTGACGACTAAAGGTGAGCAGTATCTTCAACGAATGCCGGTTGCCGATCTCCTTGCGGGAGTTCTCGGTTTAATTGTCGGACTTATAATTGCGAACTTATTCGGTACCATCCTTAGTGCGTTGGGTTCGATCGGAAAGGGAATCTGGCTCGGTATTACTATTTTGCTGGGATACCTGGGCTTTTCCATAGGGGTGAAGAAGCGCGAGGAATTCTGGGGGATGATGGCCTCATTTCCTAAGTTCAGCAGGGACAAGTCTTCAAAGGAGAGCCGCATGCCCCAAAACGTTAAGGTTCTGGATACCAGCGCGATTATCGACGGGCGCATCGCTGATCTTTGCGCCAGCGGCTTTGTCGAAGGAGTGCTTTTGATTCCTGTTTTTGTTCTGGATGAGTTACAGCACATCGCTGATTCTAACGATATACTGAAGAGGAACCGTGGTCGCCGGGGTTTGGATATCCTGAACCGGATAAGGAAAGAAGCTCAGGTAAAGGTTCAGATATACGAGAATGTGCAAGACCTGGCAAACTTGCAGGAGGTTGACGCCAAGCTGGTTCAGTTGGCGAAAAAATCGGGCGGGAAGATCATCACCACCGATTTTAACCTTAACAAGGTAGCAGAGCTGCAGGGCGTCAAGGTACTGAACGTGAATGAATTGGCTAACGCCTTGAGGCCGATTGTCCTTCCGGGTGAGGAGATGGTGGTCCAGGTCGTCAGGGACGGCAAAGAAGCCGGGCAGGGAGTGGCTTACCTCGACGATGGAACGATGATCGTTGTCGACGGCGGGAAAAAACATATCGGCCAGCCGGTCAGGGTATC
>JBFMBL010000052.1:0-6088 GCA_040755195.1 Bacillota bacterium | reverse complement strand
AGGAGATGGTGGTCCAGGTCGTCAGGGACGGCAAAGAAGCCGGGCAGGGAGTGGCTTACCTCGACGATGGAACGATGATCGTTGTCGACGGCGGGAAAAAACATATCGGCCAGCCGGTCAGGGTATCAGTCACGAGCGTCTTGCAAACCACCGCCGGGAGAATGATATTCGCAAGACCAAAGACGCTCAGGGAAGAACC
This sequence comes from Bacillota bacterium, assembly GCA_040755195.1. Taxonomy (GTDB): domain Bacteria; phylum Bacillota; class Desulfotomaculia; order Desulfotomaculales; family Ammonificaceae; genus SURF-55. The sequence goes on along the minus strand of JBFMBL010000052.1, from coordinate 5,889 downwards.
GGGACAGACTAAGCTTGACGGGGTGAACGCGGTTGGTTGATTATTCAGGTGCCCCGGTCGTAGGGCGCGGCGATATACTGCGCATGGCTTTGTCAGCCAACCAGGGGCAGTGCTCACGTACCTTAATGTACGCTCCGCGCTACCCCAGGCTGGCTTTCGCGCCCTGCTTGCATCTCGCCGCGTTCCGTCAGCGAAACACTTCCGCCATTGTAATGCGAAAGGGTGAATAGTTACATTGGTTGAGGCCGGCGCAGTGGTGGTTGCCGCCGGGCAGAGCGTCCGGATGGGAAGTGGTCCCAAAAAGCAGTTTCGCCTTTTGGGAGGCTTCCCGGTTGTAGGCCGGACGCTTGCTGTTTTGGAAAAAGTAACAGTGGTTAAGAGCGTGGTGCTTGTCGTCCCGCCGGGGGAAGAGGAGTACTGCCGGAATGAAGTTGTGGCGCCGGGCGGGTACCGGAAGGTTGTTTCCGTTATTCCCGGCGGGACGCACCGGCAGGATTCGGTGTGGGCGGGACTCCAATGCCTTCCCGGACCGCCGGACATAGTGGTGATTCATGACGGGGTGCGCCCTCTGGTGCGCCCTGAATACATCGAAGCGGCCGTAGATGCCGCAGTTTCCTGGGGTGCCGCCGTTGTGGCCGTACCGTCGAAGGATACGGTAAAGGTCGTGGGGGATTCGGGTTTTGTCACCGAAACCCTGCCACGGGAGCGCTTATACCTTACCCAAACACCGCAGGTCTTTCGGTTTGAGATTTTGCTTGAGGCGCACCACAGGGCACAGCGGGAGGGTTTCTACGGTTCGGACGATGCGGTTCTGGTGGAACGCTGGGGTTTGCCGGTGAAGGTGGTGCCCGGCGGCTATGAGAACCTTAAGATAACAACACCGGAGGATTTCATGATAGCATCGGCGTTAATTAGTGAAGGTGTTCCGCTGCGGGTAGGTGTTGGTTATGACGTCCACCGGTTGGTTTCCGGGAAGCCCTTAATCCTGGGCGGTGTAACGATACCCTGGGAAAAAGGTCTTGATGGTCATTCCGACGCCGACGTGCTCTGCCACGCGGTGATGGACGCCCTTTTGGGCGCGGCCGGGGAAGGGGACATCGGGCGGCATTTCCCGCCTACCGACGAGTCTTACCGGGGCATTTCGAGCCTGGTGTTGCTGTCCCGGGTCAATGAAATCATAACCGCCCGCGGTTTTGCCGTGTCAAATGTGGATGCGGTGGTTGTGGCCCAAAAACCGAGGCTCGCGCCTTATATGCCCGAGATGGCGGGGAACCTCGCCGGGGTTCTGGGCGTTTCCGCCTCGCGGGTGAACGTAAAGGCGACCACCACGGAAGGGTTGGGTTTTGCCGGACGTGAGGAAGGGATAGCGGCTTACGCGGTGGCGCTTTTACAGCAGAAATGAAATCGGGAATTCAGTAGTCAGTAGTCAGTAGCCAGAAGCCAGAACTTCGAACTTCGAACTTTGAACTTTGAACTTTGAACTGATACAGGGGGATGGGTTTTGATAGAGCTTTACAACACCTTAACCGGGAGAAAGGAAAAGTTTGTTCCCGGCGAACCGGGGCGGGTAAGGATATACTGCTGCGGGCCTACGACTTATAATTACATCCATCTCGGGAATGCAAGAACGTTCGTGATTTTCGACTCCATTCGAAGATACCTGGAGTATTGCGGATTTAAGGTGGTTTACGTCCAGAACTTCACGGATGTCGACGATAAGATTATCAAAAGAGCCGGGGAAGAAGGGACGACCCCTCAGGTTATAGCGGCGAAATATACGGAGGCTTATTACAGGGATGCCGACGCGTTGAATGTGCGGCGGGCGGACGTTCATCCGAAGGTTTCCGAACACATTCAGGAAATAATAGCACTTGTTGAAAAGCTAGAGGCGAAGGGGTTCGCATACGCGGCCGGCGGCGACGTTTACTTTGCGGTGCGGCGCTTTCAGGATTACGGGAAGCTTTCCGGACGCCGGCTTGATGACATGCTGGCCGGGGCAAGGGTGGAACCGGGTGAAAACAAGCGGGATCCGCTTGATTTCGCGCTGTGGAAGGCGGCGAAACCGGGAGAACCGAAGTGGCCGAGTCCGTGGGGGGAGGGGCGTCCCGGCTGGCACATAGAGTGTTCGGCGATGGCCCTTAAATACCTCGGGAGCAACTTTGATATCCACGGCGGGGGCGCCGACCTCGTCTTTCCCCACCACGAAAACGAAATCGCCCAGTCGGAAGCCGCAACGGGCGAGCCTTTTGCCCGGTACTGGGTCCATAACGCTTTCATTACCGTGCGTCAGGAAAAGATGTCTAAATCCGTCGGGAACGTTTTTCTGGTACGGGAGGTGCTGGAGCGCTACCCGGCGCCGGCGGTAAGGCTTTTCCTTCTCGGAACCCACTACCGCAGCCCGCTTGACTATACACCGGAGTACCTTGAAGCTTCGGTGCGGGGCGTTGAGAGACTGAGGAACGGCTTTGGTTTGCTTAACGAGGCCATAAGCAAGGCCTCGCCCGGCACAGGCGACGGTATTCTTGCCGACAACCTTACGAGCCTCGAAAATGAATTCAAAACCGCTATGGACGACGACTTCAACACCGCGCGCGCCATAGCCTGCTATTTTGACCTGGTCCGGGAGGTCAACACCGCGGTCCATGCGGCGCTTCTGCCCCCTAAAGAGACGCTGCAGCAAGCGATCGATCTTTTCTGTACTTTCAATCACGTGCTGGGAATCTTTCCGGAGGTTGACGGCAAACCGTTGTTGGAAGAGGATCGAGGCGGCGATGATTTGACCGGTAAGCTTTTGGACCTGATAATCGCGGTGCGCCAGGATGCGCGGCAAAGAAAGGACTGGGGAACGGCGGACAGCATACGCGAAGGGCTGAAAGCCATAGGAATAGTCCTGGAGGACACGCCGGAAGGGGTAAGATGGAAGCGAGGTTAGGCTGCGGGGTAGGATTTGGGGTCAGAAGGTAGAAGATAGAAGCCAGAAGGTGTAGAAGCCGGGAAGCAGAAGTTGCTTCGTTTCCCATGTTCCATATTCTATATACTACATTCTATATTCTATATTCTTGACCCGGAATTCACTCTATGGAGGTAAGAAATTGTCCGAGGTGCTCTACGGGCGGCATCCGGTAAAGGAGGCCCTGAGAAGCGGGCGTCCGCTGAATAAGATTCTGGTGGCGCGGGGCCTGGGCGGTCCGCTGTTTCACGAAGTCCGCAGTATGGCGGTGGCGAAGGGAATACCGCTGCAACTGGTCGACAGGCAGGCACTTGACCGTTTGGCCGCCGGGGGGGTGCATCAGGGATACCTTGCTTTCCCCGCCGGTAAAGAATACGTCAGCGTTGACGATATCTTGAATAAGGCCAAAAAACCACCGCTGCTGGTAGTTCTTTCCCACGTTACCGACCCGCGCAACCTGGGCGCCATTTTGCGCACCGCGGCTGCCTCGGGCGTTGACGGTGTGGTTGTTCCGACGCGACGCGCGGCGGGGCTTACCGGCGAAGTTGCGAAGGCGGCCGCGGGTGCTGCGGAATATATGTCTGTAGCCCGCGTTACCAATATCGCCCGGACGCTCCGCGAGTTAAAGAAACACGGCCTGTGGGTTCTCGGCGCCGAGGCCGGTGCGCGCGAAGTTTTCTGGGATTTAAAACTTACAGGACCGCTGGCGGTGGTTATTGGGGGTGAGGAGAGCGGGCTGGGCCGGGTTGTGCAAAAAGAGTGCGATTTATTAGCGCGGATACCGGTGGTAGGGAATATTACGTCGCTCAATGCTTCCGTGGCTGCGGCGCTTGTCCTTTATGAGGTTATCCGCCAACGGCGTGAAGCTGATGCGCGAAGTAACGATAGTTGACGGTTACAACCTTATCTTTTTCCGGATGCAGGGGAAGGCGCCGGGAAAAGAGTTTGATATGGCGCATGCCCGGGACCGCCTCCTGGATCAGTTGTCCCAGTACGCAGCTCTTGCGGGCGTAAACCTGGTTGTGGTTTTTGACGCCTACCGGGTTAAAGGCGGGAAGGAGCATATCGAGCAGCAGGACGGCCTTACGGTTATTTTCACCGCCGAGGGGGAAGCCGCCGATACGGTGATAGAGCGGTTGGCGGCCCAGTTGGCGGGGAGTTCTACCGTGTCGGTGGTAACCGCCGACCGGGCGGAGCAAAGAATGGTGCTGGGGCACGGGGCGCTGCGCATACCGCCCAGGGAGTTCGACGCCATGGTTACCGAGGTGATTCAGCGATACCGGAACCAGGAACCGGCTGCTTCCCGCCCCGGCGATGATTCTGTGGAAAGCCGGTTGACCGGCAGTATCCGAACGATTATGGCGAAATGGCGCCTGGAAAAAGGCAGAATTTGATAGGACTAATTTTTCTTGACGCCAATTGACCTGTTAGTTATAATGTGAAACATAAACGGCATGGACAACCATAACGAAGTGGGGGCGATAGGTTGAGCCTCAGCGGCTTGAACCGGCAGGCTTTCCCAGAATACGAAGTGCTGCAAGATGAAGAGATTGTGGAACATGCCAGGGAGGGCGATATTGAGGCCCAGGAGTACCTGATTAACAAGTATAGGAATTTTGTCCGGGCCAAGGCGCGGTCGTACTTCCTTATCGGAGCGGACCGTGAGGATATCATCCAGGAAGGCATGATTGGACTTTATAAGGCTATCCGCGATTTTCGGCTTGACAAGCTCTCTTCCTTCAGGGCTTTTGCCGAGCTGTGCATCACGCGGCAGATTATTACCGCGATTAAAACCGCTACCAGGCAGAAACATATCCCTCTAAACTCCTACGTTTCTTTAAACAAACCGATTTATGACGAAGACTCCGACCGTACGTTGTTGGATGTGGTGTCCGGCGCGCGGCTCACCGACCCGGAAGAGCTTATCATCAGCCGCGAAGAGTTTGACAACATCGAGGAGAAGATCGGCGAGCTTCTAAGCGCCCTGGAGTGGAAGGTTCTGATATCCTACCTTGACGGGAAGTCCTACCAGGAGATAGCCGAAGACCTCAAGAGGCACGTCAAGTCGATCGACAACGCCCTGCAGCGGGTAAAGCGAAAATTAGAACGCTACCTTGAAAAACGTGACAACTGAGTAAACCGGGGGGCGTAAGCCCCTTAAAATTTTAAAAGAATCGGAAAAAGGGCCGATTGTGGTTACCAAAAATGGCAAGCCGGTGGCGATTTTACTGGGAGTAACTGATGAGGAAGAGATCGAGCGTTTGGTATTGGCTTATTCACCCAAGTTTCAAGCTGTTTTGGCTCGTGGTCGGCGGCAGATCCGAAAGACCGGTGGTATAGCGCATGAGGATTTCTGGCAGGAAGCGAAACCTGGAGCGGAATAAGCGTTTCCAAGTTCTAAAGGGGGAAAACGGTGACGGACGATTACCAGGCTGTCCTTAAGGAGCTTGCGCCGTGCGGGCTCGACTGCTCCCGGTGCGCGCGGTACAAAGACGGCGAGATAAAAAGGCTTTCCACGGAACTCTTAAAGCGGCTTGAGGGCTTTGAGAAGGTTGCCGCAAAACTGAGCGATATGGTACCGGCCTTTGCGAACTACCGTCAGTTTTTCGATATTCTGGCCTTTTTCACGCAGGCGGATTGTTCCGGGTGCCGTTACGGAGAGGCCCTGTTCCCTCTCTGCGCCGCCAAAACGTGCTTCAAGGAAAAAGGCGTGGACTTCTGCTTCCAGTGCGGCGAGTACCCCTGCGGGCGCAACCGCTTCCACCCGGAACTGCACAACCACTGGCGGCACAGCAACGACCGGATGAAAGAGGTCGGCGTCGAGGCCTATTATCACGAACAAAAGAAGAAACCGCGGTACTAAAAGTCCGCATCGGCAACGCTAACTTAACCAGCCCCTTCTTTTATCTCCGCAACGTAATGTCATAATAACAAAGAGG
>JBFMBL010000051.1:0-17483 GCA_040755195.1 Bacillota bacterium | reverse complement strand
ACGAGTTTTAACCTCCTTAGAAATTAAATGTACAATAGAAACAGCAATAGTATTATACCCCCGGATTCTTTCAATAAACCCAAACCAGGGAAAACGCGAAAATGATGCGGTTAATCTGATTCACCACAGAGGCACAGAGAACACAGAGATGGAACTGAACAGGATAACAGAACAGTTAATCAGGGCAGCGATTGAGGTGATCCGTCGCAGGCGCAGTTTTCAGCAGCCTCTTAGGGCCAAGGCTGTTGTAGTCGGCGTATGAGGAGTGCTTGTGCAAGAATCTGAGCTGAGGAAGGAAGACAACCTAAAGAAGAAGCTGTGAAGCCATTTCGTTATTCTACATTCTACATTCTATATTCTATATTCTATACCCTATACACCGGTCATTTCCACCTTTATGAGGGTTATTAACTCTGCGACCGCATGGCCCACATTCTTTACCAGGAGTTCTATTTCTTCGGGCCTTGCCGCGTCTATGTGCACGCCGGCGACCACCACCACCGGCTGATTAAAAACCGCCGCAAGCTGCTCCGCCACAGGACGGGCAACCTCATCGTCGCGATGACCGTAGAGTGGCACCACCGTCGAGTTGGCGCGTATCTTTCCCGGCTCAGACACGGACGGCCTTGGCAGCGATAAAACAACGGCGCCGACATGGGGTTTCTCACCGCCGAGCACCTGTACGATAATCCCGTCTCCCGTCGGCGTAGCCTGCACCTCAATCTCATACCTTCCCTGCCCCGCCCTTGCCATGTAATTGCGCATTCTTCTTTTCCCCCTATGAAAACAAGAGCCCGGCTCAACCGGACTTCTTACTTTTTTATCAAAACGCGCTTATCTCCAAGCCTTCTGGTAATCCTTTTTACGTCAAAGTATTCCAAAAGCGGCAGGGCGTACTTGCGGGATGTGTTCAATAAATCGCGTACCTCGGCCAGGGAAATCTCCCCCTTTGATTGAAGCGCTTTTACGAGTTCGGCCTGGATCTCGTGCAGGGCTTCTTTGTGGAAATACAGACCTTCAGAAACCTTTACGAGTATGCCGGTACGGAGAAGGTACGATCCGTACTCACCCGCCTCGTCCCCCGCCAGTCCGGCCTGCATCGCCGCGTCTTCCCAGTTGGGAGGCTGGAATTTCTCCCTCCGGTAAATGTCCTCAATCTTTTTGAGAACCACCTTAGCAGTATCGGTCGGCTTTCCGGTAAAATCCACCGCCGTAACCACCTGCGGTTGAAGCCCGATCGCCCCATCCTCCGCAAGCGCCTGCAGCAACGCTTGAAAGACACGGTTGTTGACGTCGGGGAACACCCGCGAGCGAAGTTCTTCCTTGCCGTATCCTTCGCGCAAGGGAAACTCCCTGTGATAGCCTTCAACCAACTCCTGAATCCGGCGCGTCAATTCCTTATAACGGCGTCCGTCCAGCAGATAATTCTGGTTCTCGACGGTGAAAACCCGAACCTTTCGTTCTACCGCGAGTTCCCCCACGACCGCCGCAACTACTTTCTGGTCAAGGCCGGTCGCTTCCGCAAGTTTCCCTGCTTCCACCGGCCCGCCGGCGGCTTCAAGGTGTTTCAGCACCTTTTCAACCGGTGTACCGGTTTCCAATGTGCCGAGATATTCGATCACGTCCTTCCGAAACCTTTTCTTACGCTGCGCCACAGGTTCCAGCACCGAGCCGCCTCCTATAGTGGCAACCGGGGAGATTGACCGCAACACAAAACGGTCATGCCGCCCGGCCACAACCGGCTCTTCAAGTATGAACTGGGCATAGCAGGAGTCTCCGGGCGCAAGTTCGTCTCTGTCAAGGAGAACGACGCGGCCGGTTATTTCAGCCGTTCCCATATGGAAACGCACACGTGAACGGTTCTTGACGGCCTTGGCCGTCGGCAAGAGATGAACCCGGCTATCCACCAATACTGAAGGTGTAAAAACATTTGGTGTGGCCAGGACATTTCCCCTCACCACAGCCTGTCTTTCCAATCCGGCCAGATTTACCGCCACACGCTGGCCGGCGCGCGCCGCCGGGGTCCTGACATTATGCACCTGAATCGAACGCGCCCGCGCCATCGCTCTCTGTGGTAACACTTCCAGAGTATCGCCTTCTTTTACGGTGCCGGAAATTAGTGTTCCGGTTACCACCGTGCCGAAGCCCGAAATGGTAAACACACGGTCAATCGGCAGCCTGACCGGGCCGTTAGCCGCTCGTTCCCGGGTTTGCCGGACAAGCTCAGCAAGTGCCGCCACCAGTTCCTTCAAACCCGCACCGGTAACGGCGGAAACCGGAATAACCGGAGCCCCGGCCAACGAGGTGCCGTTAATATAATCGCGCACTTCCTCCATCACCAGTTCAAGCCATTCCGCGTCAACCAGGTCGACCTTGTTCAGGGCTACCACACCACGGTTTATTCCCAGGATCTTAATGATATCAAGATGCTCCCTGGTCTGCGGCATTACCCCTTCATCCGCCGCCACCACAAGGAGGACGATATCGATGCCCCCGACCCCCGCAACCATGTTCTTGATAAACCGCTCGTGCCCCGGAACATCAACAATTCCGGCCCTTATGCCGCCGGGAAGATCAAGGTATGCAAAACCGAGTTCAATTGATATTCCTCGTTCTTTTTCCTCTTTAAGTCTATCGGTATCGACCCCGGTCAGAGCCTTAATAAGCGCCGTCTTCCCGTGATCCACATGTCCTGCCGTTCCGATGGTGACATGCTTCACCTAACCACCCCATACCGCACTCTGTAAGGCGTTGACAACCTCAGGGATTTCCGGGTGACATACGGTCCGGACGTCAAGCACCAGGGCGCCCTTCTCCGCCCTGGCAATTACGGGTGGGTCCGCCAACCTCAGCCGCCGCTGAAGTTCATTGACGCCCAAACCGGGAAACTCAATACAAACCATTGCCGTTATCGGCGCAGCGGTAGGCATCGCGCCGCCGCCAACCTGGGAAATCCCCTCTTCGATCCAAACGTTAACCTTCGGCCCGAAAGCTTCAGAAATGAGTGCGGCAAGTTCATTCGCAGCCGCCTTGAGTTCTTCAACAGGCCTTATAAGCATCCGCAAAGTGGGTATTTCATGCAATGCACCGTCCGGGTCGAGATATTCCCGCAAGGTGGCCTCCAGCGCCGCAAGGCTCAGCTTGTCGCTACGAACCGCTCTGGTAAGCGGGTTTTTCTTCATCCGCTCGATGTAATCCCGTCGGCCTACGATGATTCCGGCCTGCGGCCCTCCGAGGAGCTTGTCTCCGCTGAAGGTGACAACGTCTGCGCCCGCGCCCACCACTTCCTGGACCGTCGGCTCGTACGGCAGTCCGTACCGGCCTAAATCGACCAGTACACCGCTTCCCAGATCGCACATCACCGGAAGGTTATTCTCTCGCCCGATGGCTGCCAGTTCAGCCACCGGCACCTCCTGCGAAAATCCGACTATCCGGTAGTTCGACATATGGACGTTCATCAATACCGCCGTTCTATCGTTTATCGCCTCGCGGTAATCCCGCCGGTGAGTTTTGTTTGTACACCCGACCTCAACAAGAACCGCCCCGCTCTGGCGCATTACATCGGGAATCCGGAACGAACCGCCGATCTCAACCAGTTGCCCGCGGGATACAACCACCTCGCGTCCTTCGGCGAGGGTATTCAGCGCCAGAAGGACCGCCGCGGCGTTGTTGTTAACAACCAGCGCCGCCTCCGCCCCGGTCAGACGGCACAGAAGTTCTTCAACCAGGGAGTACCGTTGTCCCCGCTTTCCGGATGCGAGATTGAATTCCAGGTTGGTACAGCCTGCCGCAGCCTGTGCGACGGCATCCTGCGCCCGCCTGCTGAGCACCGCCCGCCCAAGGTTGGTATGGAGCACGACACCGGTGGCGTTTATGACCCGCCTCAGGTTGGGACGTACCGCAATCGTAACCAGGCGGGCAATCGCCTCCTGCCCCGTCTCCACCGGTTCGCCTTTCAGAATCGCCTCCCGCAACCGGTTTAGAACCGTACGTATCGCCTCTACCACCACTCCCCGGGGATGCTCTTCCAGCAGCAGGAATATTTCCGGCCACCGGGTCACCTCGTCCACTGCGGGAAGCTTTCTCAATTCCCCGTTTTTTTCATCAGGCGGCATTTTTTTCACCTACCCTCAGAACGTGCGTATGATTTTATAGTCGGTCGTGCGCTGCACCGGCGTATAACCGGCGTCACGGATCGCCCTCAGGATATCATCCCGCAAAACCCGGTGACTCGCGCCCGCAGCCCGGACTACGTTCTCCTCCAGCATTGTTCCGCCGAAATCATTCGCGCCGAAGGCAAGCGCCACCTGGCCGATTTTAGCGCCCTGGGTAACCCATGAGGCCTGGATGTTCGAAACATTATCGAGGAACAGTCGGGCCAGCGCGAGGACGCGAAGATACTCCACCACCTGCGCCTGTTTTCCTCCAAGCGCATTGTTACCCGGCTGGTACGTCCAGGGAATAAACGCGGTAAACCCGCCGGTCCGGTCCTGAACCTCCCGAATACGCTGCATATGCTCCACCCGCTCCTCAGGATTATCAACCGATCCGAACATCATCGTTGCGGTTCCGAACAGGCCCAGGTCAAACGCCGCCACCATCACATCCAGCCATTCCCTCGTCGTTATCTTCCGCGGGCTGATCACCCGCCTGACCCTGTCCACCAAAATCTCCGCCCCACCGCCCGGAAGTGAATCAAGACCGGCATTCTTAAGCCTTAAGAGAACATCCCTCACTGTTAATCCCTCAAGCCGGGCGAGGTGAACCACTTCAGGCGGCGACAGGGAATGAATGTGTACACCGAACCGCTGTTTAATTTCTCTGAAAAGGTTTTCAAAGTAGCCGATCCCGAGGCGGGGGTGAAGGCCCCCCTGTATTAAAACCTGAGTCCCTCCTACGGCCACTAGTTCTTCAATCTTATCCATTATTTCCTTATTACTTAAAACATAAGCGCCATCCTCCCCTTCACCGCGGTAAAAAGCGCAGAAGAGGCATGCAGAAACACATACGTTCGTATAATTAATGTTTCGGTCCACCACAAAAGTAACAACACCTTCCGGATGCAGCCTGCGCCGAACCAGGCCCGCCGCTCGCCCGAGATCCAAAAGCCTGGCTTTTCGGTAGAGCTCAACCGCTTCTTCTGCTGAAAGACGCTCCCCTTCCACTGCGCGGGTCAGGATTTCCTCTACATTAAGGAACGACCGTAAAACGCCGCCTGACTTCGTAAACTCACCTCCCTATACAACATCGTCAGGCCAAATAGAAATCGATTGGACCCGATCCTCAATCAACCCTGATTTATAGGCGTAATCATAAAAAAGCAGGAGCGCTCGCTGGTAGTCCATATCAAAATCATGCCGGATCAAATCAAAATACTCTTCAAGCACCGACCCCGGCAACCCGGTCCGGCGGCGGGCGTTGCGGATGATTTCGCTCAGGTGGCCCATCCCTTCCACTTTTGCGGCCGAAAAAGCCGCAGCCAGAGCGTTCATTTCCCGGGGATACCGGTCTGCGAATTCCTTCCGCACCACCCATAAGGCATAAATCATCTTCTCCCCCGTGAAGGCCTTCCAGACCTCACCCAGGTCGGTAACCTTCACAGGAATATCCTCGTCCAACACACGCTGGTGGGCAATCAGGGCGTCGTCTCCGATTAATAGAGCTGCTTCCGCTTCCCGCAGCATGGTCTCCAGATTCGGCTGCTGTACAGAAAAAACCGCATTCACATGATAATAGTGCTCAAATAAGATATGCAGTAAAGCCACAGAAGTAGCGGACGAACTTGTCAGAGCAACCCTGCAGCCCTCAAGTTCGGTAACGGGGATTCGGCTGAAGAGAAGGATGCTGCCGACCCGGCCGTCAGCGCTTATCGAAACATTCGGCAAGATCACGCAATCCCGGGAGTGCCTTGCATATTCAATCGATGAAAGAGGGGTAACATCGAGTTTCCCCTCGAAAAAATTTTGGTTCAGCGCTGTAGGCACGCCCTTGATTATCCTCAAGGGACAGCCTGCGGAAACCAGTTTTTTCTCAAAAGCATAATAAACGGGCAGGCAATTAAGGTAATCAACCCGCCCTAAACGGAGTTTCAAATCAGAACCCCTCCCTGACCACATTGTAAAGCGCATCACGTTCAACCGGAGCATAGCCTGCCGTCTTTATCAGTTCCACCATTTCCGTACGCGCAAATTCTTGTGCGGTATCCGCACCGGCGCTGTGCGTGATTTTTTCTTCGACAACCGTTCCGTCAATATCGTCCACCCCCATGGAAAGCGAGATCTGCGCCAGTTTCGGACCGATCATGACCCAGTAAGCTTTAATGTGTTCGAAGTTGTCCAGTACGAGCCTTGCTATGGCCAGGGTTTTAAGGTCGTCGTAACCGGTGGTCTGCTTCAGCCCCCATTTTTCCATTTCGGTATTGGCGGGGTGAAAGGCCAGCGGGATAAAGGTCAAAAAGCCGCCCGTTTCGTCCTGTAATTCCCGCAATTTGAGAAGGTGTTCAACCCTTTCCTCTACCGTCTCTACGTGCCCATAGAGCATCGTCGCATTCGTCCTGATTCCCATCCGGTGGGCGGTGGCGTGGATCTCAAGCCAGCGTTCCCCGCTGATTTTCTTGGGGCATGTGAGGCGCCGGACACGGGAAGCGAATATTTCCGCTCCGCCACCCGGAAGGCAGTTCAAGCCGGCGGCTTTCAGCCGGGTCAAGACCCCGTCAACCGGAAGCTCGTGGCGCCGGGCAAGATAGTCCACTTCCACCGCCGTAAGCGCCTTGACAGTCACTCCCGGCACTACGGCACAAACCCTCCGGAGCACTTCTTCAAAGTACGGGAGCGTCAATTCCGGGTTCAACCCGCCAACGATGTGAATCTCGCGCACACCCATAAGTCCGGCCTGTCGCGCCTTTTCTTCGATATCTTCAATCGTCAGAGTATAGGCGTCTTTATCGCCAGAGGATTTGCCGAAAGCGCAAAACAGGCAGCGGTTGATACAAACATTAGTGTGATTGATGTGCCGGTTTACCGTAAAACACACCCTATCGCCGTGCCGCCGCCGTCGCACCGTGTCGGCGAGGCATCCTATCGCCAGCAGGTCAGTGGATTTATAAAGTTCAATACCGTCTTCCCGGTTGAGTCTTTCCCCTTTGTTGACCTTGTCCGCTATTTCCCGCAACGGTGCGGTAAATCCCCAAACCTTTCCCAACCCCGCGCCTCCATTTTCTCATCTTAACAACACATCAAGTACTGTAAACACGAACATCCCTATGCTCAGGATGCCGTTCATATTAAAAAAGGCAACGCCCACCCTGGACAGGTCGCCCGGTCGAACCACCCGGTGTTCGTAAAAAAGGATCACGACCGCAAAAGCCACTCCGATCAGGTACAGCGGCCCCAGGTCCAGAATCATTCCCGTTACTACAAAGAAAACCGGGGCTACAACATGGCATACCCGTGCAACCCATAAAGCAGGACCGATTCCGAATCTCGCAGGTAAAGAAAAAATCCTTTCTTTCCGGTCAAAGTCATAATCCATACAGGCATACACTATATCGAAACCGGCTACCCAGAAAAGAACCCCGCAGCCCAGAAGCACCGGCGCCGGCGCAAACCGGTTGGTGATTGCCACCCAGGTTGCCACGGGCGCGAGACCCAGCGTGAGTCCGAGATAGAAATGGCACACCCAGGTAAATCGCTTGGTGTAAGAGTAAATCCAGAGGATTATGACCGCCGGGAGAAAAAGCTTCAGCGCCAGAGGACTGAGCTGCCAAGCCGAAACCATGAGCAGGCCGAAGGATAGGAGGACATATATCCAAACCTCCCTTACGGAAATCAAGCCCCGGGGAAGCGCCCTGTCTGCGGTTCTCGGATTCCTGGCATCCATAGACCGGTCGATCAACCGGTTAAGCGACATAGCCGCCGTCCGCGCACCCGCCATCGCCAGCGTAACCCAGAGGACGTCGTGTCCCGAGGGTAGCCGCTGCTCCGTCAGCAGGGCGGCAATATAAGCAAACGGCAGGGCAAACACGGTATGCTCAAACCTGATCATCGACAGAAACGTCCTTATCTTTTCAAACAACCTTGAAAACCCACCTTGTTCGGCTTTCAAAAGCCATATTCTTTCCATTTACTGTCAACCAGAGCCTTGATTTCCGGGCTCATCACAATATCTTCCGGCCACTCACGTTCGTGCCCCTCACCAGGCCACTTCCTGGTGGCGTCAATCCCGATCTTGGAACCGTACGCGAATCGCGGGGAGGAGTGATCGAGAACATCGAGCGGTCCATCGGTCAGTATGACATCCCGCCGCGGGTCAATGTTGTTGAAAACCCGCCACCAGACCTCGCTCATGTCGTGAACACTAACGTTTTCATCAACAACTATCACGAGCTTGGTAAAAGAGAGCTGTCCCATTCCCCAAACAGCGTTTATTACTTTGCGAGCTTGTCCGGGATACGATTTCCGCACGGATACCACAACGCAGTTGTGCACCACGCCTTCGACCGGAAAATTAATGTCAACCACCTCGGGAAGCTGCAGCCGTATCAGTGGAAAGAAAAGACGCTCGGTGGCTTTGGCGATAAATGCGTCTTCCATCACCGGACGGCCGACGATTGTTGCCGGATAAATGGGATTTTTGCGGTGGGTGATACAGTTCACATGGAAAACCGGATAGTCGTCGGCAAGCGAATAGTAACCCGTATGGTCGCCGAATGGGCCCTCGAGCCTTTTTTCATCGCGGTTGACATAGCCTTCGAGAATGATTTCCGCATGAGCCGGAACATCAAGGTCAATCGTCTCACAACGTACCACTTCCACCGGTTCTTTACGCAAGAACCCGGCGAACAGTAATTCATCAATCCCCTGGGGTAGCGGCGCAGTGGCGGCGTATATCGTTACCGGATCGGCGCCGAGGGCCACTGCAACCGGAAGTTTATCTCCCCTGGCGCCGGCCTTCCTGAAGTGTGCCGCCCCGTCTTTATGAATATGCCAGTGCATCCCGGTTGTCTTAGCGTCAAAGACCTGCATCCGGTACATCCCCACATTTCTCTGACCGGTTTCCGGATCCCTGGTAAAAACAAGCGGCAGGGTGATGAACGGCCCCCCGTCGCCCGGCCAGCACTTCAGCACCGGCAGGCGTGTAAGATCCGGGTCCTTTACTATCACTTCCTTGCAGGGGCCGGAACGCACCACCTTCGGGATAAATGAAGAAAGCTGTGCCAGCTTCGGTAACGCCTTCAACTTTCCAAGTAAACTCTGAGGCAGTTCCGGCTGGAGAAGTTGGCCTATTTCCTCCCCCAGCAGGTCCAGGTCCGGGGTATTAAGCGCCAGCTTCATCCGATCCAGGGTGCCGAATATATTCATTAGAACGGGGATATCGTGTCCCTTCACATTTTCAAACAGAAGAGCCGGGCCGCCGGACTTTACAACGCGGTCGGCGATCTCGGTGATTTCGAGTTCCGCGCTTACCCCGGCTGATATTCGTTTCAGTTCACCCCTCTGTTCGAGGATTTTCATAAACTCCCGGAGATCCCGGTATCCCAAAGCCAATCACTCCCTAACCCGGACTAGCCGGAACCACCCAGCACTCAACGACACGTTAAAACTACTTTGTAACATCGTACATAATACAAACTTAGAACGCCACGTCTTAAGATCAGCAAGTTGAGTGCTGGGTTACCACAGAGACACAGAGAACACGGAGAAAACAAAATGTAGATCTAAAAAAGAAATTAAAAATAGGTTTAATCTTTCTGTATTAACCCGTTCTACAAGCGGCTT
Organism: Bacillota bacterium; assembly: GCA_040755195.1. GTDB lineage: Bacteria > Bacillota > Desulfotomaculia > Desulfotomaculales > Ammonificaceae > SURF-55. Next base: position 7,707 of record JBFMBL010000051.1, on the reverse strand, counting down.
TGCGGACATAGCAAAATGTATTATGAAAAAAATGAACTCAACTTTGTAAGTACTGGCTACCACAACCAAGTCCTAACTCCGGATAAACGGGAAACAATTGTAACCACAGATGAACACGCATAGATATACAGTTCCCTCTCTGTGTCCTCTGTGCCTCCGTGGTGAATAAACTCTCGCTACCTTTTTGTACCGACATGCACCGCTACAATCCCACCCGTTAGTTCATAACAGCAAGCGTCAGCCAGGCCGACCGCCGTGAAAAGATCCTTGATCTCCTTTTGGTGCGGGAAAGACTTCAAGGAGTTTGGAAGATAGCTATAAGGCCCGCCCATTCCTACGCCGAGACGACCCAGAAACGGCACCAGCCGGTTGAAATATAAGTAATACATTTGTTTAAAAACGGGAAAGCTCGGCTTGGCCAGTTCCAGAGAAACCACCCGCCCTCCCGGACGGACAACGCGCATCATCTCTTCGATGGTCCGGCGGATACTCGGTACGTTTCTCAAAGCAAACCCGATAGTGGCGCAATCAAAGGTATCGTCCGGAAACGGCAAATCCATCGCATTACCTTGAACAAGTTCAATCATGTCCTTAAATTGCGTAGCGGCGATGTTTTCCCGTCCTTTTGCAAGCATCTCCTCGCAGAAATCAACTCCTACAACCTTTCCCCGGAGTCCCACCACTTTAGCCTGTTCCAGCGCCAGCATTCCCGTCCCGCAACAGACGTCAAGCCCGTATCCTCCCGCCTTAAGGCCGCACCGGGCTACGGCAAAACGCCGCCAGTACTTATCCCGGTTCAGACTCAATACTGTATTGAGAAGGTCGTAACGGTGAGCGATACTCGCAAACAACCTGTGGACATAGATTTCTTTCTGTTTGTACTCCTGGGGAAACTCCATTTTTTTCTCCTTTAAAAATAGGATCAACCGCCAATCCAGCACTCAACTAATCACTGTAAATATTCCAGGAGAAAGGCAATCTTAGCTATGATGCAAATCATGTTGAGTGCTGGACAAGGACGCCATGAATCAAGAAAACGAATATGTGACAACAGGTGAATCGCTATTTCCAGTGCTGATTTTCATCCTTCATTGTGCCGCAACGCGGCATGGGCGACTCCTTAACTAAGAACCTAAAACATTTCCCATCCCAGCTTTTAGCTTCCGGATCCTGACTACCGACTACTTCGTGGCTGCGGCCTCCAAACCAATGTTACGAGAGAACAGATCTAATACTTCTTTTAACCGCTGAGTGGCGGGATTAAGAGGCAGTCTTAAAAACGCTTTCCGTGCTTCCTCGATGTAACTTGCCGCTTGAAGCAAGGAAGCCTTGCGCTTGAGCAAACCATAAACCATCCCCAGGCTTATTCCGTAAGCGTAAATATCTTCGATAAAATCGACCCCGGCCAGCATGCCGGGCAACCGGCAGCACTCCCCGATTAAAAGAGCCGATTCCTTCTTTATGATACCGGGGTCCAACTCCCCGTCCTTCAAAGGCTCGACCGCCGCCTCGCATTCGGAGCATACGACCTTCGACAGCGGCACCAGCAGTTGCTGCATCCCGGCATCGGCAAGAACCCTGAACGAAGCGCTGAAAAGATAATCACCGAGAAGAATAAACGATTTAAGATCGCCGCCGGCCGCGTCTTCTAATTCCACCGCCTTGTTGTGCACAACGGTAGCGAAATAAATGAACTGCACCGCCTTTGCCACAGGAACCACAGTCACAGACTCTAAACCGCACGAATGGGCCGCTATATAAACCAGCGCAGGGCGCAGGTTATACTCTACAACATTTTCCCGCAGTAACCGGCTGTAGTCGATACCTCCGCTTCTCTTAACCGCCTCGCTCACTGCCGCATGGACCTCATCCAGTTCACTCCGCAGCGGCAGCAGTAATTCCGAACCGTCCAAACCGGCTCCTCCCTTACCCCTTATAAAAACAATATATTCGCATGGCAGGCCTGTTTTTCCTGCCTCCTTCCCCCTATAAAACAAATCGGCCCTGCAAAACATCCTTTTCGTTTGCAAGGCCTAGATTGAGATCCTTTTCTTTTCTAAACCCGTACTAATAAAAACCCCCCCTAAATAGCTCGGACTGACTGCTCATAAACCGGCGGGATAATCCCCCGCTTTTGCTCCTTGGCCATCATGTCCCTGGCGCAAAAATGACTTTTAAGGTAATCGCAGGCCTGCCACGGATCGACCCTTTCACCGCATGTGAAGACATCCACCGCAGCGTAGCCGAGTTCCGGCCAGGTATGAATCGCAAGATGCGACTCGGAAATGACAACGACTCCGCTGACTCCCTGGGGACTAAACTGATGAAACACACACTCCCTAACTTCTGCTCCTGCCTCGAGTGCGGCATCGACCATGATTTTTTCGACCAGCTTGATGTCGTTCAGGGTGTTAAAATCACAGCCGTAGATTTCGGCCAAAATATGCCGACCCAAAGGTTTCATTTCATTTATCTCCCCCTTTGTAAAGTACTCTTTCGGTACACCGCCCTTTAGCCGAGTTTTTCCGGCAATTGTACAACTTACAAGGTTCCGGCCAAGCAACACAACAGGGGTTGGCGTTAAACAGTCAATCATCATTTTAACACATCCCCCCCCGTTGTCAACAAAATCTTAGCCTGGGATAAATTTATTGTTCTCTGTCGCCACCCGGTTCTCAAGCCTGCCAATTCCTTCAATTTCGACGGCCACGACGTCACCCGGGTTGAGGGGCCCAACGCCGCTCGGGGTTCCGGTCAGAATAACGTCTTCACGGTAAAGTGTCATTATGTGGGAGATAAAACTCACCAAATGACCTACATCGAAAATAAGGTTTCGGATATTGGAATGCTGTTTCCTTTCCCCGTTTACAAAAAGCGATATTGCCGAATGCTGCGGGTTTATATCTGTTACAATATAAGGACCCAGCGGGCAAAAGGTGTCAAAAGATTTCGCACGCGTCCACTGCCCGTCTTTCTTCTGAAGGTCGCGTGCCGTAATGTCGTTGCCACACGTATACCCGAGGATATATTCCGGCGCGGCATCTTTGCTCACACGCCAGGTTGTCGCGCCGATTACCACCGCGAGTTCGGCCTCGTAATCAACCTGACGGGCCATTGCCGGGTAAATAATATCTTCACCGGGTCCGATCAAAGCTGTTGGTGGTTTCAAGAACAATACGGGTTCTTCCGGATATGAAAAACCGAGTTCTGTGGCGTGATCACGGTAGTTCAGCCCCACGCACACGATCTTGCCGGGGCGGCATGGAGCCAGAACCCGGAGATATTCAAGTGGACAACCCTCCGCCGCCGGCTTCCCCGAGTAGCCTTCCGGCATCGGATACACCATCCCTCCCTCCACCAACCCCGCAAACCTTCCCCGAGAACCTTCGAAATAACCCAATCGCATTTAATCAGCTTTCCTTTAAAAAAATATACAAAAGCGGCGGGATACCGAATATGGTTGCCATTGCCGCCGCCACTGTCCCTGAATCGTTGAAGAGGAAGGCTGCAACGGCTGTGACCACCACCCCGATGAAGCCGGTAAAGAGATACGGGTAGCGGCAGCGAAAAACCCGCATGACCCCTATCGGGCGGTAGAACAGGAGCAACAGTCCCCCGATGCCCGCGGCTAGAATGCGCGACCAGATGGTGTAACGGAAAAGTTTGAAGTTCATAGACATCTTGCGGGAAATAATATCGAAAAGCGCTGCTGGTTCGCGCAGGACCAGCAGCAGGTTGCGGCCGAGGTGCGATTGTTCGCCCTGACCCCGGAGTAAATCAAGTACGCCGATAAACGCCGGTATGAAAATCAGCACCGCAATCACCGCCAGCACCACCCGCCAGTTAAACCGTATCCCGGTAAACGCGATGAGGGTGACCGTAAAAGCAACCACCGACGTAAGGAGCCCGCCAAAATTAGCGCCGAGGCCCGGCGCGCCCAAAATGAAGATAATTATCAACCAGAAGACCGCTATTCCTAAAAGCGTCAAACGCCGCGGCCAGTTACTCAGGATACTGGCGCCGCCGAGAATGGCGGCACTGATCACCACTCCCATATACTCGTTGCCTATACCGTAAAACCGGGCGCCTCCCAACGGGTCGTAACTAAAGATGGATTGACTGAGGAGCACGTTCCCGGTGCACGCATCGGACAACAACGATCCCACGGTAACCACCGAAAGGAATATAAAACCGGCCAGTGGCTGCCGTTTCTCGAATATTATCGTCAAAAAGGTAATGACGGCGGTTATGGCTATAATACCGGCAACATAAGGAATGATTGCATATGTCGCAAGCAGGGGAGCAATTAGACAGGCGGTGGGAACGCACATGATGCTAAGCAATAACGGGTGAAGCCTCAGCCGTTCCGCCCAGGTCCGCTCCCTTAAGATTATGAGTAAAACGGATGCGACCAGAAGCACAAGGACGTAAATAAGGTAAGCTTTGATGAGGGAGGTCCTGTACTGATGCACAAATAGTGTCTGCCGCCGCAAGTCAAATATGCGCTGCGCCTGTGCGCCGCCCCCGGCAAAGGTAACCGGCCGCCCCGACATCGTTGCCAGGGGTTGAACATTGAGAAACTCCAGTACCGACGGCGCAAGATCGGTGTTTATGATTATGCCCTGACGCCGGGTCGAAGGCGAAGTAATAACGCTTCCCGGGGTCACGCCCCGCCCCGCAAAAACCACCGGGGTGAACCAGTCGCCGTCTTGCAGGGCGGTGCTCGATGGGGTGGGAGAAACAATAATCAGGAGATCCCTACCGCTAAGATCAAGGTCAGACGCCAGTTTACCCGCAAAAACATCCGCACGTCCGAGCGCTTCTTTCCACTTGTCGCGGAAGACCTCATCCTTTATCTCTTTACGCGCTTCATCCAGACGGGCGGTATCACCGAGATCGATGGCTATGAAATCCGATTTTTCCTTCAAGACAAGCCAATTCCGCCATAGAACATCGTAATCGGTGCGGTATCCACCCGGAAAAAGCGGATCGCGGGCCAGCAGTTCCCGCCCGACTTTACCCGCGTACACAAGTCCGTCGTTATCCATTGCTATTGTGGCAACCTGCCGTCCGGGACGGTCGCGCCAGTCGGCGTTTCCCAGGCAAGCCGTTTTAAGCCCGGCTTGTTTTAAGGTTTCTCCGATTGTCCCCGGTGTCACCGGATAAGGCAAGGCATCGTTATCTCTCAGTAGCCGGGCTATCTCCAAAACCACCACGTTCTCCGGACCGGCGACAAGCCCGGTACGCTGCGTGAACTCTTCCCCTGCCTTGATGTTGTACGGAAGTTGCTCCGAGGCCTCATAAGAAAAGGCCCCGGCTTTGGTGCCGATGGCGCGCGCCCCCGCCCCTATGGTTGCGTATGTGCTTTCCGGGTTCCTCAGGTTTCCCGTACCCGTATTCAGCAATCCCAGGCTGCCCGTGCGGGCAAGGCTTGAAATATTAATCAAGACCGGATCTTTTAAATCATCAACACTCAGACGGTCTATGACCAGCATTACCACTCGGCCCTTATGTTCCCCTGCCAGCGCATTCCCGCTGATTAACAGACATGAAGCAAGGAACCAGCTCAGGCAAAAGAGCAGGCTCATAAAGAAAAATACGTTTGACCTTCGAAAACCGATGGTTTTCTTTCCTCCGGTTAACTTCTTTAGCAACACACTTCCAGGCCGTCGCACAGCTTACCCCCAGATCCGGCTTATTGAGCCCGGAGACAGAAACTTCAAGCGGGCCTTATCTGCTCAAACAGATTTTATGACGACGCCCCTTCAAATGCAAGAGTAACCATTCAGGTGTGTTATCAACCGTCACCATATCCCTTTATTCGCCAAGGCTTTGCGGTAAAGATCCAAAACATCTCCGGCCATTCTTTCAACCGTAAAGAATTTGCAAACCCTTTTCCGTCCTGCTATGCCCATTTCCTTCGCCCGCCCGGGCTCTTCAAGGATACTACATATTTCCCGTGCAAGACCCGCCGGATCACCCGGACGTACCAGAACCCCCGTTTCTCCGTCAACCACCACTTCAGGAACCCCACCCACCCCCGTTGCTACCACCGGCAGCGACGCGGCCATTGCTTCCAGCAGGATTAGAGGAAGTCCCTCGGTAACCGACGGCAGCACCAGCAGATCAAGCACCCCCAGCACCTGGGGTATGTCTTCCCGGGCTCCGGCAAAAAAAAACCGTTCCGCTACGCCGGAATTGCGGGCCAACGCCTCGAGTTCCCCTCTTAAGGGACCATCCCCGACAACCAGAAAAAATGGGCGTTCCGAGGGGGGAATAAGCGCCGCAGCCTGTATAAGGAATTTTACTCCTTTCTGGGGCGCCAGCCGGGCAACCGTTCCCACCACCCGGTTTTCCCCCGGGATTTTCAGGCGCTGACGGAGCGCGGCGCGTTCCTCTGCAACCCGGAATTGTTTCGGGTTTATCCCGTTGTAAACCGTAACCACCTGCTCAGGTGGAAGCCTCTCCTGTTCGAGCAGCTCTTGTCTTAAGGCGTTGGAAACGGCGATTATTTTGAAGGTTCCGTGGGCCAGCGCCTTTTCGGCAAAGGCGAATACTTTCTTTTTATAGACCGGCCATTGTTCATAAAATATGGAATTATGGGCGGTGAAAAAAACCACCGGCGTCCGGGCCAACCGGGCAGCAAGCCTTCCCACCAGACCCGCCTTGGAACCATGCGCGTGCAGTATGGCTGCCTTTTCCTTTTGCAGCATACGGGCTAGCCTCAATATCGTACCGGCGTCTTGTGCCGGGTTAAGCTCACCGGGCAGGGATACGGCGAAAACCCTTATCCCCGATTCGGCGGCCTCCGAAAGCGTCTCTCCCGGTGGACCCGCAACAAGTGGCTCAAAACGTTCTTTGTCCGTATACTCCAGCAAATTAATCAGGTGGCGCTTCATACCGCCTGCCGCAGGCCGGATGACGTGAACTACCTTTAACCGATTCAAACCCTTTGCTCCCTCAAAAATAGAATCAACCGCCAAGACGCCAAGAACACCATGATTTAAGACAATCTACTGACCCCTTACTTCGCTCCCTTGAACAGCTTAAAGACTTTTTTCGCCGCAGGGGTGAAACTTCCTTTAAACAAAGAAAACTCCCCGCCGTCGGCAGGGACGTCTTCTCGTTTCGAAATTTGTGTTGTGTAGCTCCGAAAAATCCAATGATGGTTCGTACTTCCGGTTTAGTTTTGCAAAGGTCGTCGCCCGGCTTTTAATGAGCGTAACTATTCAGCCGCTTAGTGTTTCTCTGACGGAACGCGGCGAGATGCAAGCAGAGCGCGAAAGCCGGCCTGGGGTAGCGCGGAGCGTACACAGAAGTACGTGAGCACTGCCCCTGGACGGCTGACAAAGCCATGCGCAGCATATCGCCGCGCCCGACGACCGGGACATCTGAATAGTTACTAATGAGCCGTTATAGCGTCCGTCGGACAGCTTTCCGTCGCCTCCTGGCACATATCTTCGAAGTCATCCGGAACCTCGTTTTCGATAGCCTTGGCCTTTTCCTCCGCCTCCATCCATTCAAACACTTCCGGACACAGATCCACGCAGGTACCGCAGCCTATACACAAATCCTGATCCACTTCCACACGCACCAAAGACATCCCCTTCCTAGGGTTTTCAACGGTTTTAAGTTTTCTCCGCCGGCACAAAATTATACACCCACGCTGAATACAAAACGTCTCCGACGGCCAAGAAACCTTATGCC
>JBFMBL010000050.1:0-18015 GCA_040755195.1 Bacillota bacterium | reverse complement strand
TGTATAATTCACCAAAATAAAAAAACCCCCTGCGGTTACTCCTTTCTCAGCAGGCGCCTTCTTTCAATGGGGGCAAACATAAAGCGGCCGGAAGGCTTTTTCAGTCTTCCGGCCGGCAATTCATGGACATCAAATAAACTCTATATTTTTTATGCTACACACCCGTTTGCTACCTTACTTCACGAGAACTCTTAGAAGCGGGCAAAGATAGCCGCCGTATTAGCAAGTTGAAGCAGCGGCCCTGTCAGGACCCCCAGTCCGATGATGCCTCCCAGTCCCAGGAGCAACGCGGCAAACGTCCCGAAACCGTAAGAAATTGGATCGGACTCGGGCGGTTCATCCACGTACATCACCTTGATAACCTGGAAGTAGTAGTAGATCGAGATTACGCTCAAGAGTAACGCAATCGCCGCTATTACCTTGTACCCGCTCTGTACCGCCGCGGCAAACACAGCGAATTTACCCATAAAGCCGGCCAGCGGCGGAACCCCCGCAAGGGAAGCAAGGGCGATCATCATGGTAAAGGCAAGGAAAGGCGCCCTGCGGGCAAGTCCCGCGAAGCTGGCGCGTTCTCCCCCAGATATTTCCTCAAACGCACTGATCACTCCGAAGGCCGCCACCACAGAAAACGCGTAAAGCAGCGTGTAGTACATCACGGCCGCCGTACCGCTGCGCCCCCCTGCGACCACCGCTATGAGGATGTACCCTGCATGGGCGATACTGGAGTAAGCCAGCATCCGCTTGACGTTCGTCTGCGGCAGGGCCACGATGTTACCAAAGGCTACGGTGATTATGGCCAATACCAGCAGGATCGGCGCCCATAACCCGTTCAAGCCGGCAAAGCTTTCACCGAAAACCCGAAGCACCGCAGCCAGGGCGGCGGCACTCGAACCGCTGGCCAGGAAAGCAACCGTCGGCGACGGAGCTCCCTCATAAACGTCGGGCGCCCACATGTGGAAAGGAATAAGGTAGATCTTAAGCCCGAGGCCCGCAAGCATCATCAAGCACCCAATCCCGGCCAGTATCGGCCACTGACCGGCACTGAACGCCTCCCTTATTGCAGCCAGGTAAGTGCTCCCGGTCAGGCCATAGATAAGGCTCATCCCGTAAAGCAAGATCGCCGACGAAAGACCGCTTAAAAGCAGATATTTCAGTCCCGCCTCGGCCGGCTTAACCGCGTTTCTCTGGATCGCAATCAACACGTAAAAACTGACACTGATCAGCTCCAGCGAGATGTACAGCGTGATGAAGTCAAGCGCGGACGGAAGAAGCATCATACCCGTGGCTCCGAACAACACCAGAGCCGTAAAGTCTCCTGTTTTAACCCCGCTCTTGGAGAGATAATCCGGTGCAAACAACAGTGTCAGACCCGCGGCCGCAAGAGCGACGATTTTAAAGAATACGGCCATGTCGTCCACCCGGTAACTCCCGTAAAAAGCGGTGACGTTTGTGCCGAGGAGATTAAAGGCCGCCAACAACGCTATAACTACGGCGCCCGCACCAAACCAGGCCGCGTCTTTGCGTTGCGGCGTGACTTTAATAACCAACCGCTCACTCAGCACCAGCAGGCCGGCGATACAAAGAATGATTTCTGGAAGCAGCAAACCAGCGCCCATCTATTGTACACCTCCCCAAGTCGCCAGCCAAGTGAACTTACTTGCGGCCGGTGCAATGTCCTTCAGGTCGTTCATGATGGGACTTAACCCGCTGCAGACCAGGTTCATCATCAACGAAGGATAAACACCCATGGCAACGATAAAGAAGATGATCACCGAGATGACAACCCAGTCGTACCAGCTGGCATCGGGCAATTTAGCAAACTCCTTGACCTTTAGCGGTTCGAAGTAGACGCGCTGTACGGCCCGGAGCATGTAATACGCCGTAAACACGATGCCGGATATCGCTATAATAGCCAAGACCGGGTATATCTGGAACGACCCGACGAAGACCGAAAACTCCGCCCAGAAGCTCGCGGTTCCAGGAAGACCCACCGAAGCCAGCGCCCCGATGACGAAGGCAACCCCGAGCACCGGCATGACTTTTGCCAATCCGCCCATCGCCGCCATTATGCGCGTATGGGTGCGGTCGTAAGTCATCCCGGCAATAGCAAAGTTAAGGGCAGCCATGATCCCGTGCGCGAAAAACTGGAAGAGCGCGCCGGCTAAACCCGCAAGGGTGAGAGCCGCTATACCGAGCGTCGAGTATCCCATGTGGCTGATACTCGAGTTGGCGATCATGTACTTGAGGTCCTTCTGACCCATGGCCACGAACGCGGCGTAAACTACACAGATCACCGCTAAGATACCGAGCAGATACGACCAAGCGACAGCTCCTTCGGGGAACAGCGACAGCGCCACACGGATTATACCGTAGGCGCCCAGCTTCATGACCACACCCGCCAGGATCATACTACCGGCGGTGGGCGCGCCCGTGTGGGCGTCAGGCAGCCATGAGTGCAGCGGGACTATGGGCACCTGGATCGCAAACCCCAGCGTGAACAGCGCAAACAACCACACCTGCTGGGCGTGTGTGAAGTTATGCCTCCCAAGTTCCAAAAGATCCAGTGAGTTAATACCCGCCGTGAAGTACAGGATGAGGATCCCAAGCATGGTGATGGCCCCGCCCAGTGTCAGGTACAGGGCGAGTTTCATCGCCGCGTATTCCTTCTTGGTGCTCCCCCAGACCGAAATGAGCACGAACTTGGGCAAAACGGCCAGTTCAAAGAAGACGAAGAGCAGGAAGAGGTCCCATGCGGCAAAGACGCCGGCACAGGCAAATGTCAGGGATAAGAAGGTGATGTAGAATTCCTTCACCCGGTTCTGAATACCCCAGGAGGCAAATACTCCCGTAAACCCGACGATTGCCGTGAGGAGCAACAGCATCACGCTGATACCGTCGGCGCCCATAAAATACTTGATGCCGAATGTCGGCAGCCAGCTTGCCTCCTCCACAAACTGGACGCCTCCCTTGGCAAGATCGAAAGCGAACACCATGTAAATCGCAAAGCCCAGCGAAACCGCCGTCGCAACAGCCGCCACCCACCGGATGGCCTCTTTACGCGCGGCAGGGATACAGGTAATAAGTACCGCCCCGGCCAGGGGTGCAAAGACCGTTGCGCTTACAACCGGACAGCTCATTTCATTACACCCCCAATCGCCACGGCCAGGCCGGGTTCATTTAGAACCAAAATCGCTACGAGCACCAGCACACCAAGGAACAGGATCAGCGCGTAGCGCTGCACCCAGCCGTTCTGAAAGAGTCTGAAGCTGCGTCCGATTTCCATGAATAACGAGCCGATGCCGTTGGCAAAAACCCCGGTAAACACATTCTCCTCGAACCAGGCCAACACCGCGGCGCCGGCGTCAATGATTTTGCGGATAAACCAGAGGTAGATCTCGTCAAAGTAGTACTTGCGCTCAAACACCCTGTAAATGTACTTGTAACCGGGCGCTTCCGAAAGCGGGTCGGCCGCGTTTTTCCGCTTACCGTAAATGGCCCAGGCTGCAAGCATCCCAATAATCACTATAACATTGGACAAAACCGCAACGAACATATTAAACCCATGTTCCCCGCCATGTCCGTGGCCCCAGGAAATGTACGTGGAAAACCCATTTTCCAGTCCGGGCCATCCCCAGAATCCGGCAAACACCGCAAACACGGCCAGGATCGATAGTGGAATCGTCATGGTAAGCGGCTCCTTTTTGAGGTGCCTGTCCGATTCCGCCCTGGCAACCGGGTCCACCGCCTCCATAAGCGCGACCTGGCTCGGGCGCACGTTCCCGATGTCCGGCAGTTCATGGTGACCATGATCATCTCCATGACCGTGTCCGTGGCCGACCGGCGACCATTCCGAACGGGGGCCGAAGAAGACCGTAAAGATCAATCTGAACGTGTAGAACGCGGTAAACAGCGCAACCAGCGATCCGAGGATATACAAGCCCATATTCGCTTCTTTGGCTACCACCAGAATCTCATCCTTACTGAAGAATCCGGCGAAGGGGAACAGCCCTACGTTGGAGAGACCGGCCAGGATCATCGTAATGGCGGTAACCTTCATATACTTGTACAATCCGCCCATGCGCCAGATGTTCTCTTCGTGGAAGTAAAGATACATCACCGCGCCTGAACACAGGAACAGGAGGGCTTTGAAGAAGCAGTGTAAAATAAGGTGGAAAACACCGGCGGTAAAGCCGCCGAGCCCCAGGGCCATCATCATGTAAGCCAGGTGGCTGCATGTTGAGTAGGCGACGATCCGCTTCATCCGGCTTTGCGCCATCGCCATTGAAGCCGCCAGGAAGGCTGTGATGCCGCCGATGTACGCTATCACCATCATGGCCTGGTCGCTTGCGCTGAAGAGGCCATAAATCCTGGCAACCATGTAAACGCCGGCCGCGACCATGGTTGCGGCGTGGATCAGCGCGCTGACCGGGGTCGGGCCTTCCATCGCGTCCGGAAGCCAGACGTGAAGCGGGAACTGCGCCGACTTTCCTATCGCCCCGCAGAACACCAGCACGGCGCAGACGGTCAAGGCGGCTGAAGGTATCCCGCCGGCACCGATGACGCGCACCACGTCATCGTAGGCAAAGGCGCCTACGTAATGGAAGAGCAACAGCACTCCGAGCAGGAAACCGAAGTCACCGAATCTGGTGACCACGAAAGCCTTCTTTGCCGCGGCAGCGGCGCTCGGTTTGAAGTACCAGAATCCGATCAGCAGGTAAGAACACAGGCCCACCATTTCCCAGAAGATATAGATCATGAGCAGGTTGTTCGCCAGGACGATGCCCAGCATCGAGAAAGTGAAGAGGGCCATAAAAGCGAAGAATTTCGAATACCCCGGGTCGTCCTCCATATACGCCTGGGAGTAAATTTGGATCAAAGTACTGACGACGGTCACGGCCGTCATCATTATTACCGCGAGAGGATCGACCATTATCCCGAAGTCTATCTGGACCTTACCTACTGTAAGCCAGTGCCATACGTCCTGATACGCGTGCATATGCGGGTCGGCCAGAACGTGGATCAACAAATAGATGGACAGCACCGCGCTGGCCCCGATCCCGAATATGGTCACCAAACCGCTTAGTCTACGGTAGGGTAAGGTAACCAGACTGATTATCAGAAAGGACGCAAGGGGTAAGAACAAAACCAGCCAAGCTAGTTGCCATAATTCCATAGCATCTCTTCCGCCTTTCCTCCTTTTTCCTACCCGGCTAACCCTTCAGCCAGGTGAAGTCGTCAAGATTTACGGTATCCCGGTGACGGTTGAGTACGATCACTATCGCAAGGCCGACCGCCACTTCCGCAGCGGCCACGGCGATTGTGAAAATGACGAAAAGATGGCCTAACAGCGCCCCCGGATCCATAAACCTCGAAAATGCCACCAGGTTCATATTAACCGCGTTCAGCATAAGCTCGATGCACATCAACACCACGATTGCGTTTCTCTTGGTAAGGGCGCCGAACAACCCTATCGTAAAAAGCAACGTGCTTATTCCGAAATAACAGGGTAGTGATACCATCAGGACTTGTGCACCTCCTCCAGGGCGACCATCACAGCGCCCACCAGGGCTACAAGTAAAAGCACCGCCGCAATCTCAAACGGAATCGCCAGCCGGCTCATCATGGCCTCGCCTAAATACCGCGTTAAATCAGGCGGCAGGGCCTCGCCGGAAATCTTCCACGGGTTGTTGATACCTAACTGAATCAAAACACCCCCGAGCATACCGGCAACGAGAAGGCCTAAAGCCACTTGGGTAAGATTCCCCGTAAACCGGTTGGTATCTACCATCCGGCTGCGTCGTGTAAGCATGATGGCAAACGCTATCACAATGGCCACGGCCCCGACGTAAATCAGTACCTGCATCACTGCAAGGAAATCTGCCCGAAGGCTGAAGTAGATCCCGGAAACGCCAAGGAAACATACCACCATTGACGCCGCCGCGTAAAAAATGTTCCTGAAGAACACCACACCTAAACCTCCGCCGATAATCATGACCGACATAACGGCGAAAGCTATATTAATCCCTGTTTTTGCATCCATTACTGGCTCACCTTCCTTTGGCCCTCTTCAGCCGCGCTTCCTCCAGCTTTAGCCGGGCCCCCGGCAGCTTTGGCCGCCTTGTCCCCTCCGGCGTCTGAGCCGCCCGCGGGACCGATAGAAGGCCCTTTGAAAAGCTCCATCTTGAGGAAGCGGCGATCGTAAGCCGCCAGGTCGATCTGGTCCGTCATGGTTATGGCATTCTTGTTGCAAGCCTCGACGCAAAGTCCACAGTACAGGCAATAATTCAGGTTCATTTCATACTTAACCAGGCGCATCTTTTTGTCCTCGCCCCGCTCCCCCGTGATCGTAATCACCTTGTTAGGGCAGGAGTTCTGGCACGACTTGCAAGCGTTGCACCTGTCCGGGTGGAAGGCAAACCCGCCCCGGTAAACAGGTGAAAACTTAACTTTCTTGAACGGGTACTCAATAGTGATCGGCTTTGTTAAAAAAACCCCCAGGGTTACCCGCAATCCTTTTAATGCTCCTATTCCATGCGCCATCTTATCACCCACCAATCCAACGAGCTATAATACCGCTCCGGATGATTGCCACCTCGCCTGCGCTGATAAAGATGTTGAGCAGCGACAGCGGGACCAGTATCTTCCACGCGAAGTCCATCATCTGGTCGATCCTGAACCGCAACCACGTACTGCGGACCCACATCATACAGAAGGTTACAGCCAATGCCTTGACCATAAACCATATAAAGGGCCAGAGCCACGGTAAGAACGAGATTACCGGGCCGTGCCAGCCGCCCAGGAACAACGTGGTTGCCATCGCGGAAATTGCAAAGGCGTTGCCGAACTCCGCCAGGTAGAATAAGGCGAAGCGCATCCCGCTGTACTCGCTTTGGTAGCCGGCAATCAACTCCGACTCCCCTTCAGGAAGGTCAAAGGGAGTCTGGCCTGTCTCTGCAAGACCGCAAAGGAAATAGATAACGAAACCGAGTGGTTGCAAGAATATAAACCACCTCGGTATAAAACCGAGCCATAACCCCTCTTGAGCTACTACAATCTGCTGCGTGCTGATACTGCCGGCAAGCATAACCGCTCCGAGGAGCGACAGCACCATCGGCACCTCGTAGCTCACCACCTGCGCGACCGACCGCATCCCGCCGATCAGGGCGTACTTGTTATTAGAGCTAAAGCCGGCCATCAGAAGGCTGAAGCTCGCCAACGAACCAAAGGCCACAAAGAAGAGCACCCCTACATCCAGGTCATTCAATACCCAGGTTGGAGAAAGGGGCAGCACCATAAAAATCATCCCGCAGGAGAAGAAAACCAGGTAAGGCGCAATAATAAATAGAAACCGGTCAACGTTGGCCGGGATAATATCTTCCTTTTGCATCAACTTCAGTGCATCCGCTGCCGTCTGCAGCAAGCCGAACGGGCCGGTGACGCGCGGTCCAAGCCGGCACTGCATGTGTCCCATTATTTTGCGCAACGCATAGACCAATACCAGCGCCAGTGTGGCGATCATAATCAGGATCAACAGGCCTGCGCCAACCCGGTAAAGTGCTTCAGCCAACCAGTCAGGCATAAAACCCGCGAGCCAGTTGACGACTGCCGGGTAAGCGTTTAAACCTTTTTCCAGCACACTTTTCACCCCTTTACCACATCAATAGCTCAAGTTCTGGATTTATCGGTCAACTTCGCCCATAACGGCGTCATACCCGGCGAAGATGGCAATGAAGTCCGCAATCTTCCACCCCCGGACCATTTCCGGAAGGGACTGGAGGTTAATAAAGAGCGGGGGCCGCCACCGGAAGCGGTAAGGATTGGTACCGCCGTCACTGACAAGGTAGCATCCAAGATCACCTTTAGGTGATTCAATGTGTACGTAAGCCTCACCCGCCGGAGGTTTGAGCACCTTGGACACCCTTGCCTGAACAGGACCCGGACCGACCTCTTCCAGATAATCGAGAGCCTGTTGGATGATCCGCAAGCTCTGCCATATCTCGAGCATACGCAGCCAATAAAAATCCCATGCGTCGCCGTTCTTGCCGAGCGGTATCTTGAAATCGAACTTGCTGTAAAGTGAGTACGGGTCGGCCTTACGCACGTCATAGTTAATGCCGGTGGAACGGAGCATAGGCCCGGTAACCGAGTACTTAAGAGCCATTTCCTGGGTTAGATGCCCGACACTCTTGACGCGCTTCTGAAAGATTTCGTTGCCGCTCAGGATGTTATTGTATTGATCGATCCAGCCGGGCATTTCTTTCAGGAACTTTCTTAAGCGCGGTACGAACTCTTCCGGCAGGTCGCGTGCTACGCCCCCAATTCTGAAGTAAGTGGTCAGCAGACGCCCGCCGCATGCCATTTCAAACATATCGTTTATCTTCTCACGCTCTCGCCACATGTACATAATCGGGGTAGTGGCCCCGCAGTCCATGCCGACGCAGCCGACCATCATGAGGTGGCTGTTGATTCGGTTAAGTTCCGTCATTATCACCCGGATGATCTCCGCCCGCACCGGCACCTCGATGCCTGCCAGCTTTTCGACGGCCAGGACATATACGTGGTTGTTGTTCATGGCTCCAAGGTAATCTGTACGGTCGGTGTAAGGAATCACCTGGGCCCAGGTGCGGTTTTCGACTATCTTTTCCAGGCCGCGGTGCAGGTAGCCGAGAATAGGTTTCATGTCTACGATCGTTTCCCCGTCCAGCTCAGTTGCGGCACGGAAAACCCCGTGTGTTGAAGGATGCTGAGGCCCGAAATTAAGAATAAAGGTGCGCGGAGATCCATTGCCGTTTCCACGGTTGCCCGAAACGTCGGTTAACTGCAGCGGCCCTTCGGTAAAGTCAACGTAGCTCGTTTCCAACGGATCATAATTCGGAGGCGACTGGTCGACCGCCGTAAAGTCCTTCCTGAACGGGTGTCCCTCGAACCCTTCCCACATCATCATCCGGGTAAGATTCGGATGCCCGGTGAACTTGACCCCGAAATAATCGTATACTTCTCTTTCGAGCCAGTTGGCTGCCGGATAAACGCCGGTAGCCGTCGCCACCTCCGGCTGGCTCCGGTCAAGCGGCGCCTTAACAACCATCATGTCGGGTTTTTCAAGGTTCATCAACCTGTAAAGCACCGTTATTTGGTTGTCCTTAATGTAGTCGACTGCGGTGAGATCGTGAAGCTGGTGGTAGTCGTATTCCTCTTTTAACGTTTGAAGGACGTTTACAGCCTGCGGCGGGGCTACTACCGCTTCGAGGACGCCGTCCTTAGAAAGTTCAAAGGTAACCCCTTCAGTGAAACGCCTTGATAGTGCCGCTTTTTTCTTCTCAGCGTCTTTCGTTTTCATACCTGTATTCTCACCTGCCGTGATTCCGTCATAATCCTCTCCCGCAGCCGCAATAAGCCTTCTAACAAGGCCTCCGGCCGGGGCGGACACCCGGAAATGTATACATCCACCGGAAGTACCTCGTCCACACCCATGACCACGCTGTATGAATCACGGAAAGGCCCGCCGCTGATCGCGCAGGAACCCATCGCCATCACATACTTCGGTGAAGACATCTGTTCGTAAAGCCGCCGGATAGTCGGCGCCATCTTCTTGGTCAGCGTGCCGGCAACGATCATAAGGTCCGCCTGACGGGGCGTGCCGCGGAAGACTTCAGAACCAAACCGGGCGATATCGTAACGCGCCATAGAGGTCGCTATCATCTCGATGGCGCAGCAAGCAAGCCCGAAAGTCATAGGCCAAAGTGAACTCATACGCGCCCAGTTCAATACCAGATCCAGTGGGGCCGTCAAGGCATTGCGCCCCACCGCCATCTTCTTTAAAGCTATCTGGTTTTCATGGCGAATATGGTCCCGGACGCAGACAACCGGACTCTCCAGCACCTCGGCGGCACTCTTTTCCGTTACCTTTTCATCTACTTCCATTCGAGTGCTCCTTCCTTCCAGGCATAGCCCAAACCAACCAGCAGGATTAGGATAAAAATAATGGCTTCAATGAAAGCAAAGAGGCCCAGCCGGTTAAGGGCCACAGCCCAAGGATAAAGAAAAATAGTCTCCACATCGAAGACTACGAATACCAGGGCGTACAGGTAATAGGCCACCCGAAAGCGTACCCACGTTTCGCCACGGGTCGGTACACCTGACTCATAAGTAGCCTGTTTCAGAGGAGTCTTTGGTGGCTTGGCCCGGAGAACCCATGCCAGCGTCAGGACAAAAATTGTAAAACCGATTATTACTAAAGGATAAATAGCCAGGGTTGCATAATCCTGATGCAAGTAATCTCCACCTCCAGGGAAAAGAATGCGGCTTATGCCTTGAGTTTCAAGGAGCATGGTTAAATCTCAGATAATCAACCGCCCCTTTTGGGGTAATATATCAGGCTTAAGAATATTCCGCCCCTTTTCCGTTTGTCCAAATCGGAGAACTTTGGTAGCTGTGATTCTTGCCATTGGGTAACTAAACCCTTTGGGTAGTGTGCCGCGCTTACCGTCCGCTCGTTTACCGGTGTCCCGGCGGACGCTTACCACCTCCCTTTTATCCGTAGTTGTTAAACCCCTATGAACCTATGTTCACCATGAATAAAAAACGTATAGAAACCACTGTTACCCACGCCGGGATTCCAACAGCGATTCCTTATACTTCGTTGAATCTTAGGCTGTACCAAAGCCTTAGTGCTCTGCCAACTAACAAGCTCGAACCCAAAGGACCCTTCTATAAAAATAACTTTATGAGTCGGCATTATGGACGAGAACCAACAGGACCCGAAGTCCAAACGCAACTGTAACGTCTTTTCCTATTCCTGCAAAAACATTTTCAACTAATTTTAATACAAACCCAACCCGCTTTCAACATTTTGTTTGCGACATGCAGCACCGCGGCTTAAGAGGACCGTTTCAACGCTTTACTTTACCGCCGGCAGACTGTCCGGCAGCGGGCTTTCTGACGCGTGTTTCAGCCGTATTACTACGGGCGGCGAAAGTCATTCGGTTTTTCCGCGTGAATTAACAAAGTTTTAACTTGTAATACCGGTGGCAAGGGTAGATAATAATGGGTATGACCGGAGTCATATAATGAACAAAGTCACAGGCTTTAACAGGAGGTGACAGAGTTCTTGTTCAGGGAAAATCTCAGGGAGAGCCTTAGAGAAAGCCGTAAGAAGGAACTGAAGGACGAAATATACACGCAGGCTCTTAAAATGTTCAAGGATCGCGGCTACGAAAACGTTACCGTTGAAGACATAACCTTAGCCTGCGGCATCGCCAAAGGAACCTTTTATAACTACTTCCCGAGGAAAGAACACATTCTCCTCCACCTCGGGCAGGGGCAAATGGAAATATTCAAGGAGAGTATCGCGCGACACGCGAATGTACCGGATTTCCGCGAACGCTTAAGGCTTATGTTCGAGGAGTTAATCGCGCGGATAGACAAGGAACCCGACTTGCTGAAACTTACAATCGTGGAAATACTGCGTTCATCGCTCCTGGAGCAGGAGTTGCAACTGCTGGAGGAGTTTAAGCTCTGCCTGGTGCCCATTTTCCAAAAAGCCATACAGGATAGGCAGGTCTCTGCCCGCTGGAGCGCATACCAGCTCTCATCGGTGCTGGTGGGAATGTACTATCACACCTTATTCGCCTGGCTGGCCAAGCCGGATAAAGCCGATATGCTTCCGATATTCTACAGCCATTTTGATATGTTTTGGGATGGAATCGAAATCAGGGAGGAACAAAATCATGCTTAAGAAGAGAATCGTATTTCCTATTGTTGTCATCCTCGGAGTCGCCCTGTGGGTTTTTATGAGCCAGTCCGGTGGGGTTGAGAAACCCAAAACCGAAGAAGGTCCGGCTAAGGAAAAGCCGGTTGCCGTGAAGACAGCCGCTGTTACCCGGGGCAGCATTCACCCCTCCCTGACCATCAGCGGTTCGGTGGCAGGTGCGAAAGAGATTGAACTCACGGCCAAAACACAGGGCACAATAGTATCGCTCGGAGCCCGGACGGGTGACCGCGTCAAAGCCGGTCAGGTGGTTGTGGTCTTGGAAAGTCAAAATCAGCAGCTTGCCGTGGCCAAGTCCCAGGAACAGGTGGCCTCGGCCAGACTGAACCTCGAGAAAGCAAAGATAGCCTTTAACAGGGTGGACGAGCTTTACAAACAGGAAGCCGTATCCCAGGCGGAATACGACGATGCCTTGTTTATGCTACAAGGCGCGCAGGTGGCTTACAACGTCGCGCTATCGGACAACCAACTGGCAAGTAAGGCGCTCAGTGACACCACGGTGGTTGCTCCATTTTCGGGAAGCGTCGTGCAATGCTCCGTGGAACAGGGCCAGACGGTCTTCCCTGGCAAAGATCTGATGACCGTGGTTGACGACTCGAGATTGAAGGTTAAGGCGAATCTTAACGCTGATCAATTGAAATTGGCCAAAGTGGGGCAACGCGGTGTTTTTATCACCTCTGCATGCAACGGGAAGGAATTTGCCTGCACTGTAACCTCAATAAGCAGCAAAGCAAACCCGGATAATCTTACTTACGCGGTTGAACTTTCTCTTTCTGAAGACGCAAGCCGCCAACTGAAGCCCGGAATGTTCGGCCAAGTAAGGCTAAACACCGCAGAAATCAACAGGAACATAATCCCGCAGGAAGCCGTGATTACCCTGGACGAGTCAGGAAACGCGGAGGTGTTCTTAGTCAAAAACGGCAAGGCATTTAAATCCCAAATCCAAACCGGCGAAGCGGACGATAAGAATACAGCCGTCATCGCGGGGCTGAAACCCGGGGACAGGGTCGTGACGTTCGGTCAGAGCCTTTTACGGGACGGCACCGCCGTAACCGAGGGGGAATAAGAGCATGAAAATCACCGAACTCTCCCTCAGCCGCCCGTCGTTAATCACCGTAGTATTTATCTCGCTTTTCATTCTCGGGCTTGTCTCCTACGGGCGGATACCGGCTGACCTCTTGCCGAAAATGGAGATCCCGTATGTGTTGATTTCGGTCCCGTACCCCGGCGCAGGCCCGGAAGACGTCGAACGGAAGGTGACCAAACCGCTCGAGGACGCGATGTCTTCTTTGAATAACCTCGACCACCTGTCCTCCTATTCACAGGAGGGCATGTCCACGGTGGTAATCGGGTTTAAGATGGGTACCGATACTGACGTCGCGATAAACGAGGTGCAGCGCAAGTATAACGCCACCGTCTACGAACTCCCCCCGGACGTTGAGCCGGGCACCATACAGCAGTTCAGCCTCAACGATATTCCCATAGTACAGATGTCCGTCAGCGGCGATTTACCCGAGGCGGAAATCTACAACCTGGTTAAAAACACGATTCAGCCTGAACTCCAGCAAATAAAGGGCGTCGGCAGGGTGATGCTGGTCGGCGGCAGGGAACGGGAAATACGCGTTGAGGCGCAACCGGACCGCCTGGAGGCGTATCAGATATCTCTTCCTCAGCTGATGTCCGCCCTGCAGTCGGACAACAAGAACATTCCTGCCGGTAAGGTAGAACAGCGCGGTGAAAAATTCGTCGTGCGCATAAAGACTCAGGTCTCGGACGTCAAGGAACTCGAAAACATCATCATAACACAAAGGAAGGAAGGCCCGGTCTACCTTCGCGACGTGGCGCGGGTCAGCGATACCTTTGCCGACACCCAGAGCATGGTCAGGCTTAACGGCGCATCGGGCATTGGATTAATGGTCCTTAAGAGATCGGACGCCAATACCATTGAAACGAGCGCCAAGGTCAGGAAAAGCGTTGCCGAGATGGAGAAGAAATTCGGCGTAAAGATCTCTCTGGCGTACGACTCGTCCGAATTCATAAAGGAATCACTGAGGGGAATCCAGGAAGAACTCTTAATGGCCGTCTTGATCGTGGCCTTTGTCATCTTCCTTTTTCTTGGGAGCTGGCGGGGATCTCTGATAATTCTCATGACCATCCCCGTTTCGCTTGTAAGCACCCTTATTTTTGTATACGCTTTTGGTTTTTCATTAAACCTGATGAGCCTCCTCGGGGCGGCGCTGGTGGTCGGGATAATCGTCGACGACGCCATCGTGGTACTGGAAAACATCCACCGCCATATGGAGCAAGGGGAAAGCCCGCTGACGGCGGCGCTGAAAAGCAGCACTGAAATCGGCATCGCCGTTGTGGGTATATCTTTGACCCTGATGGTGGTTTTTCTGCCCGTGGCGCTGGTGCCCGGCATCGCCGGGATGATCTTCAGGGAGTTCGGGCTGGTAGTCGCCTGCGCTACTTTCCTCTCTCTGGTGGTAGCCGTTACACTGATCCCCCTCCTCGCATCGAGGCTGTCCAAAGTGGAAGAAAACTGCAGGACATTCTGGCTGACCGATATTTTCGACAGATTCCTGAACAGGTTGAGCAGGGATTACGAAAAAGGCATCACATGGGCCCTGCGGCACAAGAAAGCGGTGCTGGCGACGGCCACGGTCGCCCTCTTCGCCTCTTTGTCGCTGATACCGCTGCATATGGTCGGAACGGAGTTCATTCCCAAGCTGGACAGAGGCGAATTCATACTCAAGCTCACGGCGCCGCCCGGCACCAGCATCGACCGGATGGATTCCCTGGTGCAGGGTATAGAGAACGAGGTAAGGGCCATCCCCGAGGTAAAGGACGTATTCACCTCCGTAGGATACGGGTCGGGGCAGTCCGACGTGGGATCATCAAGCAATATAGCCGAACTGCATGTGACCCTTAAAGAACAGGGCGCCGAAAAAAGCGCCCCCGTTAAACGCAAGGTCAAGGAGATCGCCGAGCGCAGAGCCGGGCTTGAGTCAAGCATCGTCTTAACCTCAATGTTCGGCGGCGCGGACGAGGGCGCGCTCCAGATAGAGATAAAGGGATACAACCTGGACAAGTTAAAACAGGTTACCGAACAGGTAAGGAAGGCTGCAGCCTCCACCCCGGGCGCAAAGGATGTCCGCACCTCCATCCAAAGCGGCCTGCCCGAGTATAACATCCGGGTCGACCGGGACACCGCTGCCGCGCACGGCATTCTTGTCGGAGATGTAATAAACACCGTGGGTCTGTACCTGACCGGAAAGGTCGTAAGCAAGTACAGCGACGGCGAAGACCAGTACGATGTCCGCCTGATCGGCGACGCGAATACACGGAACAACACCGCCGCCGTTGCCGATCTGCCTCTCACCAACCGCTCGGGGGATATCATAAAACTGGGCCAGGTGGCACGGTTCAGCCAGCAATCAGGGCTAAAAAGCATCGAACGCAGCGACCGGCAGAGGGTCTTTCGGGTAAGCGCAAACCTTGAAGGACGCCCGCTCGGCGACGTGGTCAACGACGTAAAGGCAAGACTGAGCAGTGAAAAGATTCCTCCGGATGTCAACATCGCTTTCACGGGTGAACAGGAGATGTTTGAAGAGTCCATGAGCGACCTCGGTACGGCGATGCTGCTCAGTCTGATTTTTGTTTATCTGATTATGGTCGCGATTTTCGAGTCCTTCCTGCTGCCGCTGACCATATGGCTTTCGGTGCCTCTCGCCATGGTGGGCGCAATCCTGGCGCTCGCGCTGACCAGGAATACCTTGAACATCATCTCCATGGTCGGCCTGATCATGTTGATCGGGTTGGTGACCAAAAACGCCATCCTTCTGGTTGATTTCGCAAACACGGCGCGCAGGAGCGGTATGAGTGTAAAAGACGCTCTGGTACGAGCCGGGTCCGTCAGGCTGCGCCCGATACTCATGACCACCACGGCCATGGTTATGGCCATGCTGCCTTTAGCGCTGGGTCTTTCCGCCGGTTCGGAAATAAGGAAGGGCATGTCGATAGCGCTGATCGGCGGGCTGGTGTTGTCTACGTTTCTGACGCTGTTCGTTGTGCCCGTCATCTACAGCATCCTGGAAGCGATCAAGGAAATGGTTTTGGGCCGGCGAAAGAAAGCGGCGGCAATAGAGGTGGAAGGCCGGGTATAGCACCGGCTAAAATAACTTAGGAAAACCTTTGCCCGGTTCAGGTTTTTAAACCGCGACAAAGGTTTTTTCTTTTTATCAAATAGGGGTCTGTTTAATGGTTATTCTAATTCGATAAACGGATCAAACTACCTTTACTGCTTCCAGCAGTTCGGGAAGGATTTCACCGGCGTTGCCGCGCAGGGTCACCGCCGCCCGGCCGTCGTAAGGTGTGGGTTCACGGTTTACGATGATCAGTTGCCCGGCAAGTTCAACGAGCGAAGCCGCAGGATAAACGGTGAGACTTGAGCCCACAACCAGGATAAGGTCACACCCCCGGCCCAGCACTGTATAGGCCCGGCTGAAATCGGGCGCCATCGCCTCGCCGAAGAGCACCACGTCGGGGCGGAGTACGCCCCCGCAGGCGCAGCGCGGCGGTAGCACCCCTTTTTGCAGCGCTTCTTCGGCAACCGCAAAGGAAGCGGGCGTCCGGCAGGAGGAACAGACAACGTGCCGCAGGTGCCCGTGCACCTCCCAGACTGCTTTCGACCCGGCTTTATGGTGCAAACCGTCGATGTTTTGGGTGATAACCCCGGAAAGTCGGCCGAGCGCTTCAAGTTCGGCCAGCGCCCTGTGCGCGGGGTTGGGCTGCGCCTCCCGATAACCAATCCATTGAGGGAGAAAGACATCATAAAAGCGCACCGGGTCGCGATTGAAGGCGTCTCCGGTGGCCAGGGACAGCGTCTCGGGGTTTGACCACAAACCTGTGCCGGGGCTTCTGAAATCCGGGATACCGCTTTCCGTGCTCACACCCGCCCCGGTAAAGGCGTAAGCCCGGGAGGCTCCCCGTAACAGGTCCGCCGCCTTCAATATTTTTTCCCGGCCGTCCATTCTTAGTCCACCCATTCGGTTCCTAATACCTTTTCCACGCGTTGCTTCTTCCGGAGTTCTTCCGCCAGTACCGCCGCCGTGACGCCTCCCGGGAGAATAAGTTCCGGCGCCAGCTCCGCCAAAGGCACCGCCACAAACGCCCGCTCGGTCAACCGTGGGTGCGGCACCTCCAAACCGGGCTCAACAATATGCGCTTCTCCGTACAGCAGCAGGTCGAGGTCAATCACACGCGGTCCCCAACGCTCTTGCCGCACCCGGCCGAGTTCCTTCTCAACTTGTAGAAGAGAGTTCAGCAAATCACGGGGTGGTAACGTGGTGGCAACCTCCGCCACCGTGTTAAGAAATTCCGGCTGGCCGGACATACCTACCGGCGCCGTGCGGTAAAGAGGGGCTACCCGCCGGATCCTGATCCCCTCGATATGACCCAGCGCCCTCGCCGCGTCGCGAAGGCTGTTTATGCAGTCACCCAGGTTGCACCCAAGACCGATATAAGCCGTTATTCCTTCGGGCACTGTTCTGCTCTCCGGAATATCTCCACCCCCACACTCTCAAAACAGCCCGGGAGGGGCGCACCCGGTTTCTTCACCCGAACGCTTACCTCTGGCACCCCGAACGATTTCAGGATGGACGCCGCTATTGACTCCGCAAGCGTCTCAATCAGCCGGACAGACCTTCCGCACACCACTTCCTCCACCTTCCGGTACACGGCGACATAATCTATGGTCTTATCCACTTCATCGGCACCGCCCGCCGGCGAAAGATCAAGGTACAGCGTCACATCCACTACAAATCGCTGCCCGATCTCTTGTTCCGCCGGGAGCACCCCATGGCGGGCGAAGAAGGCCATTCCTTTAAGAAAAATCTTATCCATAAGTAACAAGCTCCTGTTTAGAATCCAGAATTCAGGAGTCAGAATCCATAATAAAGAAGTAAAGAGGCAACTCCTGGCTTTTGACTCGTAACTCGTAACTCGTAACCCGTAACTCGTAACTCGTAACTCGTAACCCGTAACTCGTAACTCGTAACTCGTAACCCGTAACTCGTAACCCGTAACTCGTGACTCGTGCTATCTTGTCAGCTTCAGCGCATCGGTCATCCGGGCTACCCTGACCATTTCCTTGACGTCGTGTACCCGGACGATATCCGCGCCTTTCATTATCCCTACGGAAACCGACGCCGCCGTGCCCTCAAGACGCTCGTTCACCGGAAGGTCAA
>JBFMBL010000049.1:0-18891 GCA_040755195.1 Bacillota bacterium | reverse complement strand
CGCCGGAATGATCGGCACCACCCGCCAGACGGTAACCTCCCTCTTAAACACCTTCAGGCGTGAGAAATCAATCGAGTTTCAAGGCCGGGAAATAAAAATCCTTGACCCCAAGAAGCTCGCAAACTGGGTTGTTTAATACCTATTATCCCCTGGGTAAAAATATCAACATTGTCGGCCCTGCGACATTTTTTTGTCGAGAGTCTGGCGAGGCTGCTGTCATCTCCGAGACAGTTAATTACCCTTTTGGAGTGTTAATGTTTGGATAACAAACATTCTGTAAAAATGTAAAAGGGGGGGTGGGGAAGAAATCTGAGAATCGGAGGGTTTTGTTAAAGTGTCATAGAGTTCAGTTAAAGCAGTGATTTAGGATCTGCGGTACAATGTATTACTTGGGGTTAAGGAGTGTGAAAAATGAAAAAAAAACAGTGGTTTGAGGCTGTTGCGGCTTTAGTGCTCCTTGTTTTTTTAATACTTCTTGCCTTGGGAGCAGCCGGCGCAGGAGCACAGCCCTCAGAAACCGGCAAAGAAGTAGTGGGTAACGTCCTTAATCTGCCCGGAAAAATCGGTGAAGCGATAAAATCGGCGCCGCTCGGCGAAGGAAAAGGGCAGGTGAACCTGACTGCACCCGAAGGCTTCCTCAATATACCCGGCGCGCCTCGGATTAACCCCGTGGTGGCTTTTCTGTGGGCTATTTGGGTGGGCTGGATCTTTACCACAGTGGGTGCGTTCGGCGGCATCATGGCAGGCGTCGGGCATATGACCGTTTTTGGCCTCGGAGATTACACCAAAGCTTTCAAACAAAGTGCTCCCGCATTTAACAAGGTGATGACCGACTGCCTCCGGATGGCCAATCAGTGGTTGGTTGGGCTTTCATCTTTCATCGGAACGATCACTTATCTGCGTATGAAAACCCTTGCGTGGCCGCTCGGCCTGGTGCTCGGCGCGGGTTCCCTCGCCGGAGCTGTTCTCATCCCCTGGATTACGGGCGGCAAGATTTCTTTCAGCCAGTATCAGGGATGGTTCGGTCTGGTCGTCTTCGTTATCGGCGGTTTCCTGCTGTATGAAACCACACCGCGGGGCCAGGTTCGGAAAAAAGAAGCCAAGGCTGCGGCCCAGGCGTTTAAAAAAAGTATGAAAGAAAAGAGCGAAGGCGAATCTGAGGGCATCAAGGTTACCAGGTGGAGCTCTTCACGTATCGAATTCAGCTTCTATGGCGTTCAGTTCGGTTTCAATCCCGTAATGCCTTTCATCGGCGGATTGTTCATCGCCGCTCTCTCATCGTTCTTAGGAATCGGCGGCGGCTTCCTTTATGTACCCTATCTTACCAGTGTTGTGGGGCTGCCGATGTTCGTTGTTGCCGGCACTTCGGCCATGGCCGTCTTTGTCAGCATGCTCACCAGCATTACCTCGTATATAAGCCTGGCGGGTGCGGCGGTTGACTGGCCGCTGATCGGTACCGAGTTGGTCGGAATTTTCGTCGGCTCCTTGCTTGGACCGCGTACACAAAAATACATCCCCGAAGTCTGGCTCAAACGGATATTTGTGATACTGGCGCTTTACGTGGGACTGGGATACTTCAGCAAGGGGTTCTTCGGCCAGAGTTGGGTACCCATGTAAGATGTGCCGCCGTAAGAAGGCAGTCCGGTGCATAAGAAGAGGTGGTTGATTTGCTGAACATTATCGACACTGTTTTAATCACGTTTTACCGGCTGACGGGAAACCCGGTGCCGGATTACTTTATCGGCACTTTTATGCTGGCCCTTCTGTCCGTCATCCTGGGTGAGTTTACCGTCTCGCTGGTTTTCAGGATTAATAAAAAACATCTCGACGGACTAAACAACCACCTTTTAGAGACTCATAATCTTTCTATGGAGGCCTGGCGGGCGGGGGACCGTAAAGCTTACACCGATTGTAATAGGGAAGCCAACGATGCCTTTGGAAAGGTTTTTTTCAACATGGTCGGCCTCTCCGCCGCTTCGCTCTGGCCCGTTTTCTTTGCGCTTGCCTGGATGCAGAGCCGCTTTATGAGTATAAAGTTTCCCTTACCTTTCACCGGCTGGTCGGTAAACTACGTGGTCATCTTTTTGGCCTGTTATATCCTGGCCAGGATGGCGTTTGGGCGGGTCAAGCACCGGATTCCTTATTTTAAGGGTGTTTCCCGGCTTCTCCAGGCTTATGAAAAACATACTTAGAGGGGGTGCCTGTGTTTTGACCAGGAAAACGGATTATGTAGAAATGCAACGGGTACTGATGGATGAACTCCGCCTTATGCACTACCCGGTTGCAGTGAAATTCGTCTTCAAGGACGAAGAGTTGGAGGATTTCACCCGGAACGCCTCGTATCACGAGCCTGTGAAACCGCTGACCTTCTGCCAGTTCGAAATCGCCGCACGTATGAAAGGTCAGACCGTTCTCGGCGTTAAAGAGACCCTCGGTTGCAGCAACGCCGTCTTCGCATTCGGGTGGAAACCGTATGACGAAGGTGAAGTGAAGAGTCATCTAAAGTATGTTAAAGACTGGGAACAGGCCGTCCGGTTTGTAAAGTCGAAGCCGCGTCTGCCGGAGGGTACGCTGAAAGCCTTTATCGTTTCGCCGCTCGCCGGCGCGTATTTCCCACCTGATGTGGTCCACTTTTATTGTGACAATATGCAGGCCTACCACCTGGTGGTGGATTATATGGCGGCATTGGATATCCACCCGCTGCGTTCGAATCTGACGATGAATTCGGCGGCCTGCGCGGGAAATGTATACGCTTATACCGAAAAATCGGCCAACCTGATGACGGCTTGCAGCGGCAGTTACAATGCCGGTAAAACGGAGCGGGGCGAGATAAACGTGATGATTCCGGGAGGACAGATCGAGGCGACCGTACAGCGGCTTCTGGACCGGATAAAGGAGTACGGCAGCGCGTCCGTCACGAGACCGGGCGACCTTTTCCCCGGTGCCGATGTCTGTAAAAACTGCCCGCTTATCGTCTTTAAAAAGAAGAATCAAAGCTAAAAATTTTTTAGGCGCCGGTCACGCCGGCAATTAACTTTCTTTAAAACTCTTTCGTGAAATAAAGGAGCGCCTGCTTCGCATCGAAGCAGGGCTTTTTTTAAAAAAAAGCGTTGTAAATAGGTCAATATTTAACCGGCAAAGTTATAAAGTAGCGGGAACGAGGGATGGATGGACTCTTGACAGATGGAAACGGTCTATATTAAACTGTTCTTTGCATGATGTTTAAGAACTTAGAGAACGAAGGTTCTCAGCCGGGTTTTTTGATGTGAGGAGTTGGAAAAATGCAGACGTTTGTAGCAAAGCCGGGTGAGTTTGAACGCAAGTGGTATGTTCTTGACGCTGCGGGTAAGCCTTTGGGCAGACTGGCGACCGAAGCGGCGCGGATCCTGCGTGGAAAGCACAAGCCGATCTTTACGCCGCATGTTGATACGGGTGATCACGTTATTGTGATTAACGCCGACAAGGTGGTCCTTACAGGCAACAAGCTCCAGAATAAGTTCTACGTCCGGCATTCCGGGTATCCCGGCGGCTTGAAGATGGTCAATTATGCGACGCTGATGAAAACAAGACCGGAACTCGCGGTCCGCAAGGCGATAGAAGGGATGCTTCCCCATAACCGTTTGGGCAGCCGCATGGCTCAAAAGCTGAAGGTGTACCGGGGACCGGAACATCCACACCAGGCACAGAAGCCTGAAACCCTCGGTTTTTAAAAATAAGGGTATCGCTGCGTATTAAACAGAAAGTTTTTAAGCAATCGTTAAAGGAGTCCCACATGCCGCATTCAGCGGTACCACGAAGGGTGAAAATATAGACCCGTAAGCGTGGTTGCTTAGCTGCATTAGTGTAACACAAACGAAACGCCGTGAGAAGCGAGCAGAGCAAGGAAGATTGGCAAGGACGGTACGTGAGGACCCGGCCTTACCAAGCTGACGTAGCTATGCGAAGCTTATCGCGGCGCCCAGCAAAAGAAGTACTATTATCAGAGGAGGATGAAGGTGGCCGGGGTGCACTTTTACGGCACAGGAAGGCGAAAGAACGCAATCGCCCGGGTGTTTCTTTCGCCCGGCGAAGGCAGGTTCGCAATAAACGAGCGAACGCTTGAGAATTATTTCGGGCGTCAGACACTTGAGGTTTTAATCAGGCAACCGCTCGAGATCACCGGGACCATGGGGCGCTTCGATATAAGGGCCAAGGTTTACGGCGGCGGGCCCAGCGGTCAGGCCGGCGCGATGCGTTTGGGAATCGCCAGGGCTTTGATCCAGGCAGACCCGAATCTGCGTCCTGCGTTGAAGAAAGCCGGTTTCTTGACCCGCGATCCACGGATGAAGGAGCGGCGGAAATACGGGTTGAAAAAGGCCCGGCGGGCGCCGCAGTTCTCGAAGCGTTAGTAACTTATTCGGGCACGGGTTTCGGGTCCGAATTCATCCAGCACTCAGCGGAGTAATTACACCCATTGATAGTAATGGTGTCTATTAGCCACTTGCACTCCGCGTATTAACGATGGATTTAACACCTGAGTGCTGGAAGTAGCCAGAATCCAGAATAGAGACGGATTAGCCGAAGTGTAGACCTTCCTTAGGTTTCTGAGAATGAAAAGCCTGATATTTATTAGTAGGCGATAGATTGTCTACTAAGAGTATCCTAAGTTTTTATTTTATTCTGAATACTGGATACTGGATTCTGACCCTGATTTTCTACTTTATAGGAGTAATAACCCCTTTTCCGGGAACGTACTGTTTAAAAACACCAATTAACGGGGGGAGGGGGACGTTTTCTGAAAAGGTTAAGATTTGGTCCCGCACTTAAGGTTTTAATTTTGGGTGTCGGGGCGTATTTTTTTCTTGCCGCAGCCGTCCGGACTTACAACTATACTGTGGTGTCCGCCGAGCGGCGGGAGGTCGCGGCGCTGGCGCCGGTGTTGATAGACAAACTTGTGGTGGTTGATGCGGGACACGGCGGGCCGGACCCGGGGGTCGTGAGGGATGGTGTCCGGGAGAAGGACATCACTCTCGCGGTGGCGCTCAGACTGGCCGAATTTTTAGAGCAGGGCGGCGCCCGGGTTATGCTCACCCGGGATAAGGACTGCGACGTGGCGAAACCCGATACCGGCGAAGGGAAGCCCTGGAAGCGCAGGGATCTCGAGGGGCGGGTGGCGGTGGCCAACGAAAACGGCGCCGACATCTTCGTCAGCGTGCACGTAAACAGCTTCCAGGAGGACAACGAACACGGCGCACAGACTTTCTCGCAACCGGGATGTCCGGATGGACGCCGGCTGGCGGGGGCTATCCAATCCGAACTCCAAACACTGTTAAGAAACACGAACCGCGTGCAGAAGGAAGGTGATTATTTCACCGGTCGCGCGACCAAGATGCCTTCGGTTGTTGTAGAAATCGGCTTTCTCACCAACCCGCGCGAATTTTCCCTTCTTCAGCAGCCTGACTACCAGAGCAAGGTGGCCTTTGCCATTTACGCCGGTCTGGTGCGTTACTTTGCGGAGAAAGCGGGTGCGGTTATTACCGGACCGTAGATAGGGCCGACGTCCGACGTCCAACGTCCAACGTGGAGAAGGTTCTGCGTTCTACGTCCTGCGTTCTGCGTTAGGAGCAAAAGACTTTCCGTTATGAGTCAAAGGTTAAGGTCAGACGTCAGGCATATCTATTAGCACGAGTCTTGCACTGATTAACGTAAAACGGACCCTAATGGCCATCATCTTTAGCTTGGCACGCAGAACGTAGAACGGACCCCAAAGGTCTAGCGGTATGAGATAGAACGTCTTAGCGTTTGCCGTCACGCTCGCGGCTGTAGGGAAGCGGGATATACTGAACCGAAGGACGGCGCTGGCCGGGTTGCGGGTAAAGCTCCATCAGGGCGTAAATCTCCTTGGGAAGTTCGGTGCGTACAGGCAGGCCGAGATCCTTGAGCTGTTTCGAGGTAATGGGATAATCGTGGGTAAAATGACCGCTGGTCAAAAAATGGCTTATGGCCGCGGCCTTTTTTTCATCGGTTTTATCGAGCAATAAGAACTTAACGAATTCTTCGACCTGCCGGATCGCTTTCCGGGAGATGTCGGCCAGAACCAGGGTGTTGTCGTCGACCTTATCGACTCCTTTTTGGCGTACGGTCTCGAGGATGGACGCTGCCGGGTAGTTGCCGAGTTGGGGATCGACCGGTCCCAGGACGGCGTTTTCATCCATCAGTATCTCGTCGGCGGCCAGAGAGACCATCGTCCCACCGGACATGGCGTAGTGAGGAACAAAGACCGACACTTTTGCGGGATGTTTCGCCAGGGCGTTGGCAATCTGTTCCGCGGCAAGGACCAGCCCACCGGGGGTATGCAGCAGGAGGTCGATGGGCATATCCGGCGGGGTGAAACGGATGGCGCGCAGGACCTGTTCGGAGTCCTCAATATTGATGTAGCGGCTCAGGGGGAGGCCAAGGAAGCTTAAAAGTTCCTGGCGGTGGATCATTGTAATCACGCGGGATCCCCGTTTCTGCTCCAGGCTGCGAATAAGCCGCAATCGCTGAATCTCCAGACGTTGCTGCTTTAACATGGGCCAAAACGCCGAGATGATAAATATGGTCCAGATGATTTCGGTAAAAGATATTGTCGCCGACATGGTAGTGCTCCTTTTTGAGTATCTGGATTCGTTTGTGTTATTTTATCCGAAGAAAAGGAATATGCCACAAAGAGGCGAAATGGTTCGTAAATATTGTAACAGGTTTGCTAAAAACAGGGCAAGTCTGGCAGATAAGGAGTAGTGGGTAATGTTACCGGTTGCGGATGTGTATTCGGTCTTGATTTACGCGAAGAACAACGGTTATTTTACGGAATTAAATGATATTTATGCCCAAATTCCGAAGCATGAGTGCGGGGATTGCACCGAATGTTGTAAGGATGCGCCTGCTGCGTTTTTTCTCGAGTACCTTAATGTGTACGGCCACCTCCGGGAGCGCCTGCCGCAGGAGCAGTCGGTGATTGTCCGGCGGGCCATCGAATTCTTCTTTCTGGAACTGGTGGACCCCGGGCGTAAATGTCCTTTTCACGATGAAGAGAGCGGTTGTCTTATTCGTCAGGTGCGGCCGCTTGGCTGCCGTATATTCGGGCTGCTGAACAAAGACGACTACGAAGATGTGGAACGGAAACGGATTCTCCGTTTGCAAGAGATTGCGGCGGATTTTCGCACCGTGTACGGGATGGAACTGCCGGCCGCGCTTCTGGTTGCCCGCCCCTTCTGCAACAAAAACGGCGGACCTGACCGTATAGACCTTGACAGCGTGGAGGAGTACCGGATGCGTTTGACCACCCTCGACAGCAGGATCGTGTCGCCTGAATTGGTGTTCCGCGAAAGGACGTACCTTCCCCTGCCGGTTCAGCTGGCGATGACGGTTCTTAACCCCGGGGTGCGCGGTAAGCGCGTGGAGGTTATGCGGGAGTACATCAATGGCTCACGAGAATTGCTTGACAAATACACCAGACGCGGTCACGGCTTCAAGTTTTAACCGCTATGGAGATTACGGGTCTTTTTCTTACCGCTTTCATTGTTGCTTTCACGGGAGCAATGATGCCGGGGCCGCTTTTGACGGTGACGGTGACGGAAAGCGTCCGACGGGGTTTCTGGGCGGGACCGTTCCTTGTTGCCGGCCACGGCATACTGGAAGCCGGATTGGTGGGAGCGCTCGCCCTCGGGCTTGGACCGGTTATTTCCCGCCAGGGCGTTGTCGCCGGGATTGCGCTTATCGGCGGCGGGTTTTTGCTTTGGATGGGGGTAACAATAGTAAGGGATGTACTGAAGGGGCGCGTGACCCTTACTCTCGAAACCCCGCATGACGGTCGGGGCGGCGCTTCAGACGATGGATATGAAAGGGTTTCCGCGGGCATAGGTGCGGGGTTGCTGACCGGAAGGGAAATGGGGCGTCTGGTCGGGCTCGGCATCGCGGTCAGCTTTTCGAATCCATACTGGAGCCTCTGGTGGGCAACAACCGGCATCAAGTATATAAGCGACGCGCTGCCTTTGGGCCTTATGGGGTTGGCTGTCTTCTACACCGGGCATGTTCTGGCCGATCTCGTGTGGTACGCGGTGGTAGCGAAAGCGGTTGCAGGAGGAAAAAACATCCTAAGCCCGGTGATTTACCGGGGAGTTTTAGCCGTTGCAGGCCTTTTCTTAATCGGGCTGGCGGTTTATTTTATCGTAAGTAAAGCGGCGTTTCTGCTGGTTTTATAAGCTTCAGGGGGTGAAAATGTGCTTGCTGGGTCTGTGGTGATAGGCGGTATCGTGCCCCATCCCCCGATAATGGTTCCCGAGGTGGGTAAGGGCGAGGCCGGGAAAGTGCGTCGTACCCAGGAGGCGCTCCGCGACCTGGGCAGGCTGATCAGCCGGAGCGGCGCGGAAACGATGGTGTTCATTTCACCGCACGGGCCGGTGCTCTGGGATGCAGTAGGTATGGTTGCCACAAAGGAACTTCACGGGAGTCTTGGCCAGTTTGGCGCGCCCGGGGTATCTTTCAATCTCAAGACCGACGTGGCGCTGGTTGACGCTTTACGGCAGGAGTTGCCGCAGGTCGGGGTTCCGGGTGTTGAGATAGGTGAAGGGCATGGCTACCGGTTGGACCACGGGGTGACCGCACCGCTTTACTGGCTCAGGGAAGGCGGCGTAGACCTGCCGGTGGTGGTTTGCGGGACGGCGCTCCTGGCGCTCCACCGGCTTTACGGCTTCGGGGTGGCGGTGCAACGCGCGGCGCTGTCGTCGGGCAAAAAGGTTGCCGTTGTTGCAAGCGGGGATCTTTCCCACCGGCTTTCGCCGGAGGCGCCGAACGGCTACGATCCTTACGGCGAGGTGTTCGACCGCCGTGTACAAGAAATAATAGATGCAGCAGACCCGAAGGCTTTGATGGAGCTTGACCCGGCGCTGGTCGAGCGGGCGGGGGAGTGCGGGTACAGGCCGATTATAATGTTATTCGGCGCTTTCGAGGGAGTCAATGTAAAAACAGCGGTTTTGTCGTATGAAGGACCTTTCGGCGTCGGGTACATGGTGTCCAGCCTGGTGCCGGAAGGACAGGATCGGAGTCGGTGTATTTACGATGACTTGCTGGAAGCGGCCGGAGCCCGGCGCGTTAAGGAAGGTTTCCTGGTACGCCTGGCCCGGGAGGCGGTGCGCGCATACATCGAGGAAGGGAAGCGCACCCGTGCCGAAGAGGTACCGCCTGAGTTCAGCGGGCAGGCAGGGGTTTTCGTTTCCCTTAAAAAGGGCACCTTTTTGCGGGGCTGCATAGGTACGGTCGGCCCCACGCAGCCGAACATCGTGGAAGAGGTCATCGAAAACGCCATCGGCGCGGCCACCCGCGACCCCCGGTTCGATCCGGTAAGGGTCTCTGAGATTGAAGACCTGAACATTTCGGTTGACGTACTCGGGCAGCCGGAGCCCATAAACGGACTGAATGAACTCGACCCGAAACGATATGGTGTTATCGTTTCCCGCCGTTTTCGAAAAGGGTTGCTGCTGCCTGACCTGGAGGGTATTGATACGCCGGAGCAACAGGTGGCTATCGCCCGCCAAAAGGCCGGCATCGGCCCCGACGAGCCGGTGAAGTTGGAGCGATTCGAAGTGAAACGATATTATTAGAATTCAGAATACAGAATATAGAATTCAGAATTTAGGAGCCGGAGACAGTCTTCCCCATTCTGAATTCTGACTTCTGTCTACTTGTATACTGACCCCAAAAGGAGCAATATAAGCCAAAAAGTGCGCGAGGCCCTTTATTACGAAAAGCGGAAGGAAAACGCGGTTGTTTGCCGGCTCTGCCCAAAGGCGTGCGTTATCAAAGAAAACCAGGCCGGATTCTGCCGGGTACGGGAGAACCGGGCCGGGGCTCTCTATGCGCTCAATTACGGAAGATGCACCTCGTGCGCGGTCGACCCCATGGAGAAAAAGCCGCTCTACCATTTCTACCCTGGGCATACGATCTTGTCCCTGGGGACTTTCGGCTGCAACCTCCGCTGTTCCTTCTGCCAGAACTGGGAGATTGCCCACGGCTCTCCTCCCGTAGTCGACATCGAACCCGAACAGGTGGCGGCGATGGTTGGCGCTCAAGGGCCACGCTGTGTCGGCGTGGCCTATACCTATTCCGAACCGATGGTCTGGTACGAGTTTGTCATCGACACCGCCCGGTCGGTAAGGAAGGCGGGCTTTAAGAACGTTCTGGTGACCAACGGGATGATTAACGAGGCGCCCCTGAAAGAACTCCTTCCTTACATCGACGCGATGAACATCGATGTGAAAGCCTTCCGGGAAGACTACTACAAGAAGACGTGCGCCGGACGGCTGCAACCGGTCAAGAAAACGGTGGCATGGGCCCGGGAGAGGTGCCACGTCGAAGTGACCACCCTTATCGTTACGGGGCTGAACGATTCCGAAGAGGAACTGGGTGAACTGGTAAACTGGCTGTCCGGCCTGGATCCGGACATCCCGCTTCATTTTTCACGTTACTTTCCCAACTATGAAATGAACCGCCCGCCAACACCGCAAAGCACCTTGCACCGCGCACGCCGGATAGCTCGTGAGCGTCTGAACTACGTTTACCTCGGAAACGTTCATGACAGCGACACCGGTGACACCCGTTGTCCTGCCTGCGGTACGGCAGTCATTTCGCGCGAGGGGTACACCGCCCGGAATCGCGCTTTCAAGGACGGGAAATGCGCCGTATGCGGCAACCTGATTCCGATAAAGGGAACCGTTTGGAATGAAAACTAATATAAGAAAAAGGGGTTGCGGGCGCGGGCCGGAGAGCCCAGGTTAGTTACTACCCCAGTAAACGGCAAATACATTGAAATACTGTTATATTTCTCGAAAAAATCAATCGAGTTTTCTTATTATTGGCTTTATACAAGTTTACAGCCGGAAGCATAGTCCAACATGTCCCTGTTTGTGATAGCCGATTATTTTATGGGAGGGCGGCGTTACCGGAAAGAAAAATCCTTCTTATCTTATTGCATTTTTATACAATCAATTGTATAATTATTATATTATAATGGATACGGGTGATTGAATTGATCAAAGTCGGTATTATCGGGGCGACGGGCTATACGGGCGCAGAACTGGTGCGGTTGTTGGTCAGGCACCCCGCGGTTGAGCTGACGGCCTTAACTTCCCGTAGTTACGAAGGGAAGAGGTTGAGCGAGGTCTTCCCGCATCTCACCGGTTTTTCAGACCGGGAGCTGGTCGCGCTTGACACGGATGAGGTGGCGGCGGGTTGCGATGTCGTCTTTGTGGCGTTACCCCACGGCCATGCGGTGCCTGTGGCCGTGACGGTGCTGAATCAGGGCAAGAAATTGATCGATCTCGGGGCGGATTTCCGCTTCCGGGACGTGCGGGTTTATGAGGATTGGTACAGGGTAAAGCACGAGGCTCCCGCGCTGCTGGAAGAAGCGGTCTACGGTCTTCCGGAGCTTTATCGCGATCAACTAAAGAATACGCGGCTGGTTGCCAATCCGGGTTGCTACCCCACAGCGACGCTCCTGGCCACGGCCCCGCTCCTGCGCGCGGGGCTCATTGCGCCGGAAAGTATAATCATCGATGCCAAATCCGGAGTTTCGGGCGCGGGCCGTACACTCAACCTGCGGGTGCATTACGCGGAGGTCAATGATAATGTTCAGGCTTACAATGTGGGGATACACAGGCACACGCCCGAGATAGAGCAGGAACTTTCGGCGGCGGCGGGACGGGAACTGAAGGTTTCGTTTACACCTCATCTGGTGCCCCAGACAAGGGGCATCTTGGCTACCGTGTACGCGAACCTGAAAAAGCCGCTTTCGACGACCTCGCTCCTTGACATATACCGGGAGTTTTACCGCAATGAGTTCTTTGTCCGGGTTTTGCCCGAAGGCGTATTGCCGCAAACCAAAAGCGTTTCGGGATCGAACTGTGTCCATCTCGGTGCGGTGGCCGATTCACGAACGGGCAGGGCGGTGCTCCTTGCGGCGATTGACAACCTTGTTAAGGGAGCTTCCGGGCAGGCGGTGCAAAACATGAACCTGCTGTTCGGTCTGCCGGAGACAACCGGCCTGGACTTTTCCGGCATTTTTCCTTAAAAAGAACGGAAGAGTTTGAAACATTACGGCTGTGTTGATATTTGAAGGGAAGGAATTCTTATGGAATGGATTCAAGGAGGCGTTACCCTCCCGAAGGGTTTCAAGGCGAGCGGCGTGGCATCCGGAATCAAGAAGACCAAAAAAGACCTGGCGCTTCTTGTCAGTACGGTACCTGCGGCAGCTGCCGGAGTTTTCACCACTAACAGGGTCAAAGCGGCGCCGCTTCTGGTCACCATGGAGCGGCTGCAAAAGGGCCTTGCTCAGGTGGTTATTATAAACAGCGGCAACGCGAATGCGTGTACCGGCCCGGAAGGATACGCGGACGCGGTGGCAATGGCTCAAATGACGGCATCGGCGTTGAGGCTGCCGGAGGAGATGGTTCTGGTGAGTTCCACCGGGGTTATCGGCCAGCGCCTTCCTGTGTCTAAAATTAAGGAGGCGCTGCCTGCGGCGGTGAAGGCGTTAAGCGCATCCGGCCGCGCGTCGGCGGAAGCGATCCTGACCACTGATACGGTGGTTAAAGAGGCGGCTGTCCGTTTCAGCATCGACGGATGCCCTTGTATAATCAGCGGAATGGCAAAGGGCTCAGGGATGATCCACCCGAACATGGCGACACTCCTTGCCTTTATAACCTCGGACGTGGCGGTGGAAGCGGATCTTCTTCGCCGGGCGCTGAAGTCTGCCGTGGATGTTTCCTTCAATATGATTTCGGTTGACGGGGACAGCAGCACGAACGACATGGTCCTGGCGCTGGCCAACGGTCAGGCCGGCAACAAGGTGATTGACGGCCCGGGACGGGACTACGATATTTTTCTGGCCGCACTTGCCGCGGTGTCGATCGAGCTGGCGAAAAAAATCGCGCGGGATGGGGAAGGTGCTTCCAGGCTGATCGAGATTCAGGTCAAGGGGGCCCGTACCCTTAACGACGCCCGGATTGTGGCCCGGTCAATCGCTGCGTCCAACCTGGTCAAGGCGGCGGTTTTCGGTCGGGACGCGAACTGGGGCCGCATCTTGTGCGCCGCCGGTTATTCAGGCGCCGATTTTAACCCGGGCGCGGTCGATATCTTTTTGGGTGGTGAACAGGTGGCGGCAAACGGAGCGGGCCTTGCCTTTTCCGAAGAAAATGCTGCGAAGGAACTGGAAAAGGACCCGGTTGTCATTACAGTCGATTTGAAGGAGGGCGAATTCACGGCCACGGCCTGGGGTTGTGACCTTACATATGATTACGTTAAGATAAATGCGAGCTACAGGAGTTAATTTTGGAGGATAGAAATGGTTTTAACGGCGATTGAGAAGGCAGGGATCCTCGTAGAGGCCCTGCCTTATATTAAACAGTTTTACGGTAAAATCATCGTGGTAAAGTACGGCGGGCACGCCATGCTCAACTGCGAGTTGAAACAGGCCGTGATGACCGATCTGGTGCTGATGAAGTACGTTGGGATGCATCCGGTTGTGGTACACGGCGGCGGCCCTGAGATCAACAAGATGCTCAAACGGCTGGGGAAGGAGTCATCCTTTGTCGGCGGTCTTCGCGTTACTGACGCGGAAACGATGGAAATAGTTGAGATGGTCCTGGGCCGCCTGAACAAAGAGATCGCCGCCCTGATAAACCGCCTTGGCGGCAGAGCGGTGGGCCTTTGGGGGAAAGACGCCAACCTGTTTAAAGCCATTAAAAAGCCGGGCATCATCAGCATTGCCGACGGCACTACAATCGAGCAGGACATCGGGCTGGTGGGGGAGGTTACCGAAGTCAATCCCGAGCTTCTGTTCAGCGTCATCAGGCAGGGCTATATCCCGGTGGTGGCGCCGATCGGCCTTGGACCTGAAGGAGAAGGTTACAACATCAATGCCGATACCGTGGCGGGGAGGATCGCCGAGGCCCTGGGCGCCGACAAGCTGATCATTCTTACGGATGTTGAAGGCATATTGAGAAACCCGCAGGATAAGGGTTCGGTTATTTCAAAGGTTACACTCGAAGAAATCCCGGCGCTTGCAACCTCCGGGAAGATTTCCGGGGGGATGATCCCGAAACTGGAATGCTGCGCCGCGGCGCTCAGGGGCGGGGTCAATCGCGCCCACATCCTCGACGGGAGGGTGCTGCACGCCATTCTACTAGAGGTATTTACCGACGAAGGTATCGGAACGATGGTGGTTCGTTAGGACAGTAGACGGTAGACAGTAGTCAGTAGTAAGAAGTAAGAAGTCGAGGGGCACGGGTTGCGGGTCTAAAAAATTGGAATTCGGAACTCGTAACTTTAAAACTTATAAAAGAGCGGAGTCGCCCATGCTGCGTTGCGGCACAACGAATGAAAATCGGCGTTAAAAATAGTGATTTATCTGGTCATATTTATTTTATTGATTCATGGCGTCCTTGTCCAGCACTCAACATGATTTGCGTCTTAATTAATGGTTGTCTTCCTCGTGAACCATATTGCAGTGAGTCATTGAGTGCTGGATTGGCGGTGAGATTTATTTCCAAGAGAGGGGTTGGAAAACGTGGAACACTATCAAGGTCTTACATCAAAAGAAATTACCGAGCTTGCCGAGAAGTACATTATTAAAACGTACTCCCGCCTGCCGCTGGCGCTTGT
Source organism: Bacillota bacterium (assembly GCA_040755195.1). GTDB lineage: Bacteria > Bacillota > Desulfotomaculia > Desulfotomaculales > Ammonificaceae > SURF-55. The sequence continues at coordinate 4,215 of JBFMBL010000049.1, read as the reverse complement.
AAAAGGCGACGGGGCGCGGGTTTGGGACGTGGAAGGCAAGGAATACCTCGATTTTTTGGCCGGCCTTGCGGTCAACTCGCTGGGACACTGTCACCCGCGGGTTGTGGCCGCTATAAGGGAACAAGCAGGTATTCTGATACATTGTTCGAACCTTTACTATACCGTTCCGCAGGTGGCGCTGGCAAAATGGCTGACCGAAAATACCGCTTTCGATCAGGTGTTCTTTTGCAACAGCGGTGCTGAAGCGGTGGAGGCGGGACTTAAGCTGGCTCGGAAGTACGTGAATAAAAAACGCGGCCCCGGTTGTTTCGAAATCGTAACGGCGGAAAACTCGTTTCACGGCCGGACTTTCGGGGCGGTTACGGCTACCGGGCAACCGAAGTACCGCCAGGGCTTCGAGCCCCTGGTTCCGGGTTTCAAATACATACCATTCAACGATGCAGCGGCTTTACGGCAGGCGGTTAATGAAAAAACCGCGGCCGTGCTGCTCGAACCTGTACAGGGAGAGGGAGGGGTATACCCGGCTTCTCCGGAATTCCTCGAAACGGCGCGTCAGGTAACCCTGGATAACGGAGCCGTACTGATCTTTGACGAGGTACAGTGCGGGCTGGGACGGACCGGGCGCCTCCTGGCCCAGGAACACTACGGGGTAGTACCGGATCTTACCTGTCTGGCCAAAGCGCTCGGCGGCGGTTTTCCAATAGGAGCCCTGTTGGCCACCGCGGAAGCGGCTGCAGGTTTCAGTCCGGGCGACCATGCTTCGACATTTGGGGGAAACCCGTTGGCGGCGGCGGCGGCTCTGGCGTCCGTCACCACTCTGACAGAGGAAAAACTCGTGGAAAACGCCGATTCCCTGGGCGCTTATTTTAAAGAAAAACTAATGGCTCTGGGCGAAGAAACCGGGATGATACGGGAGGTAAGAGGCCTCGGTCTTATGCTCGGCGCCGTTCTCTCGGTTCCGGCCAAGCAGGTGGTTGCCGCCTGCCAGGAGCGCGGGCTTCTCACTAATGCGGTGAAGGAGGATACCTTGCGCTTCGTGCCGCCCCTTACCATCACTAAAGAAGATGTGGACAGCGCGGTAGCCATACTCAAAGGAGGGTTACTGGCGGTTAAAAAGAATTAATCGTTCTAAGGTTTAACGTTATCCTTAAAGGAGGAGGTGAAATCTTATAATGTATGCGTCATTGCGGAAAAGATTTCACAAGAGGAATTTTCTTACGATGGGCGATGTTACAGGCCCTGAAATCATGGACATTCTTGAGTTTGCCCGCGAGTTGAAAGGGGCTAAATACCGGGGGGAAACACACACCTTTTGCGCGGGCAAGACTCTTGCCATGATATTTCAGAAACCTTCAACCAGGACACGGGTATCTTTCGAGGTCGGGATGTCCCAACTCGGGGGGCACGCCCTTAATTTGAGCGTGGGGGACCTCCAACTCGGCCGGGGTGAAACGATTGCCGACACGGCACGGGTTCTTTCCCGTTACGTGGGCGGCATAATGATCCGTACTTTTAACCAGCAGGACGTAGAGATCCTTGCGGCGGAGGCGACCGTTCCGGTAATCAACGGACTCACCGACCGGGAGCATCCCTGCCAGGTTCTGGCGGACCTTATGACGATTTTGGAGCACAAAAAGCGGTTTGAAGGGCTGAAGCTCGCATGGGTAGGGGACGGTAACAACGTATGCAACTCCCTCTTACTGGCTTGCCCGAAATTAGGGATGGACATCGTTGTAGCCGGACCGCCGGGCTACGAACCGCCTCCGGAGATAGTCAGTGCGGCGCGGGCGGCCTCCAAGGGAGGCAAGGTCGAGATATTAAACAATCCGGTTGAAGCGGTCTACGACGCGGACATCGTAGTTACGGATACCTGGGCGAGCATGGGTCAGGAAGACGAGCGCGAGGAACGGGTAAAGATTTTTCAACCTTATCAGGTCAACAGTGCCCTGGTGAGCCACGCCAAACCGGATTATATTTTCTTGCACTGTCTGCCTGCGCACCGCGGTGAAGAGGTTACGGATGAAATCATTGACGGACCGGCAAGCCGGGTATGGGACGAAGCAGAAAACCGGCTGCACGTGCAGAAAGCGCTGCTGTCGCTGTTGCTTTAAGTTCGACGTTCGACGTTCAACGTGCAAGCTTAAAGGGATGAACCTTTTCGGTCCGTTCAACGTACGACCTTAAATGGATGGACCTTGAGGGTCCGTTCAAGGTTCAACGTTATTAAGCTGATGGCTGACGGCTGACATCTGAAAGTTATCTTTTGACTCAGGACTTTTGACTCAGGACTTAGGACTAAGGACTAAGGACTGATAGCTGATACAGGAGGCGCCTTATGCATAAAAAAGTGGTTCTGGCTTATTCGGGAGGCCTCGATACCTCCATCATCATCCCCTGGCTGAAAGAAAACTACGGCTATGAGGTTATCGCCATGGCCGCCGACCTCGGTCAGGGCGAGGAGCTTAAGGCGGTAAAGGAGAAGGCCTTAAAGAGCGGTGCAAGCAAGGTGTACATCGAGGACGTTCGGGAAGAGTTCCTTACGGATTACGTATATCCGACGCTCCGGGCGGGCGCGGTCTACGAAGGCAAGTACCTTCTTGGAACCTCCATGGCACGTCCGCTCATCGCCAAGAAACTGGTCGAGGTGGCGTGCCGGGAAGGGGCAAAGGCCGTAGCCCACGGCGCCACCGGCAAAGGAAACGACCAGGTGCGCTTTGAGGTCAGCGTGAAGGCCCTGGCACCGGACCTGGAGGTGGTCGCTCCCTGGCGCCTCTGGGAGATTCGTTCGCGCGAAGAGGCGATCGCTTACGCCGCGGCCCGCGGTATTCCGGTACCGGTTACGAAAGAGCGCCCTTACAGCATGGACCGAAACATCTGGCATTTAAGCCACGAGGGCGGGGATCTGGAGGACCCGGGGAACGAGGCGCCGCAGGATATTTATCTGTTAACCACCGCGCCTGAGGAGGCGCCTTCGATGCCGGTATACGTGAACCTCGAGTTTGAAGCGGGAATGCCGGTGGCGCTTGACGATACCCGGCCCGACCCGGTAACCCTTGTGGAACGTTTGAACGTCCTGGCGGGGAAGAACGGCATCGGGATTGTTGATATGGTCGAAAACCGGCTGGTAGGAATGAAATCCCGGGGGGTTTACGAGACCCCCGGGGGAACCGCGCTGTTTTATGCGCTGAGGGAGCTTGAGCGTCTGACATTGGACAGGGCCACGCTTCATTTTAAGGAATTGGTCGCGCTTAAGTACGCGGAACTTGTTTACGACGGTTTATGGTTTTCCCCGCTCAGGGAAGCTCTCGACGCTTTTGTCACGGCGGTTACCCGGACGGTGACCGGACGGGTCCGTCTCCGGTTTTACAAAGGCAACATTACCACTGCCGGCATCTGGTCGGCGTATTCCCTTTACATGAAGGATCTGGCCACTTTCGAACGGGATGAAATGTATGACCAGAAGGACGCCGCTGGCTTTATCAACCTCTTCGGCCTGCCCTTGAAAGTCCGCGCGCTGGTCGAAAAACAAAGGATGAAGGATGAAAAAAAGTCCTGAGTCCTCAGTCGTCAGTCCTAAGAGAGTGTTGCAAAACAAATAAATTCGGTAGAAAAACCACCTAACGGCTTTCGGCGGGTGTAAATAAGTAAGTGCCCCGGAGGCCGCGAAAAACAAGCATGGCGCGGAAGGCGAAGACATCCGGCAAATTAAGAGGTGGGATGTGAGAAGTCGGAAGTTAGAATCAGAGGGTGGAATTCGCCTGGCGAATTCCTTCGGTCTTCCCACCTCTAACCTCCCGCCTCGCACTTCCCAATTGCCAGGCGCCGTTTTGCAACGGCCTCCTAAGTCACGAGTCGCGAGTCACGAGTTACGGGTTACGAGACGGAATATGGAAGATAGAAGATAGAAGGTAGAAGGTAGAAGAAGAATCCAGAATCGGAGTTCCTTGGTTTTTGACCCATAAATTCTATATTCTGTATTCTATATTCTGACTTCTGGCTTCTGTCTCCAAACTTAGAACTTAGAACTTTGAACTGTGAACTGACCTTAAAGATCCATCAGTATTAGCTTGAACTGGAGGGGAACAGCGTGAGCACACTTTGGGGCGGCCGCTTCCAGAAGGAAACCGACCAGCGGGTAAGAGATTTTCAGGACTCCTTGAGTTTTGACTCCCGCCTCTGGCCTTACGACATCCAGGCCAGCATGGCGCACGCCAG
>JBFMBL010000048.1:0-19376 GCA_040755195.1 Bacillota bacterium | reverse complement strand
TGAGGCAATCAAAAATTTTGCATATTAGCTTTTGCGCATAGGTATTAGTTAAGGCTCAACAATCGGCTAACATCCGACAGTTGAGCCTTTTTTACGTGCAAAACTTCCGATTGCTCCCTTCAAGAACCGTCCCCTGTCACGCCACGATGGTTTAAAAGACTTTCACGTTTATTTTCCCAACTCCGCAGAGACTGCGAGAGTAAACGGACAGGCGAAACCATTCATGATACGAACTGCGGATCTTGACCCTCTTGTCCTTTCGGAATTAATCGAAGCCGCCGAGGCTCAAGAAAGACGCTTACTTGAGGTAATTGATGTTCTGATTAGAGAATATAAGCCACCCAAGCACGGAAGATACGAATATGACATTAATGGGGATTCTTGGGCGCGAAGAAGTCCGGACTACCCCATATACACTTGAAGACATTATCAATAAGATTGACGAGTGGGCTTTTGTCGGCAAGCCTATCAAGGACGGAAAAGCAAAACCAGCTACAGGGGCTGACCTTGCTTCATACCTTGCGCTTAAAGGTAAGCTTGGCAAGTTAAAAAGAACCAAGGCTTTTGATACTAAAGGAGTAGACTCGATATCAGCACGAGAGCTTCTTCACCCTGGACGCGTTTCGGTTTTCGATGTAAGCTATACAGCCGATCGACTGAAAAATATTGTAATAGCGGAACTACTTAGAACAGTATTCGAATATAAGATCCACTATGAGTCAGCGCCCAAGACATTAATTTTCATAGAGGAAGCCCATACGTTTATAAGTTCAGAAAGAGCTGGCAAAATGCAGGAAACAATCGAAATGCTACGAGAAATCGCTCGACGCGGCAGGAAACGCTGGTTGGGGTTGGTTTTTTTTTATATCACAACAACCTGCTCATCTTCCTGCCGAGATCTTTGAGTTGTGTAATACTCGCATCGTGCATAATGTTAAAAGCACTGCGAACCTTAAAACCATGAAGGCTACAGGAGGGGACGTCTCCGAAGAAATGTGGAATCTCGTACCATCTTTAGGTGTTGGCCAAGCAGTGGTTAATACCCCTCAATACCGAGACCCGGTAGTCATTAACGTTCGACCTTGTAAGACGCTTAGGCAGTTCATTGATTAAAATAGAGGCTCGAGAAATTGTGCGAAGAACAGCTTCATCTATGTCAGTAGAACCGTCCCGATGACAAGATGATGTCGGGTTTAAAAATATCTTAGGGGGGAGGAAGGAATGGACTCTTTCAAAGACAAAGTGGCGATTGTGACTGGCGGGGCTTCGGGAATCGGCCGTGCACTCTGCGAAGAACTGGGGCGGCGGGGAGCAGTGGTTATTGTGGCAGACGTCAATGCAGCGGGAGCCGAACAAGTGGCTTCGTCCATCAATTCGAACGGCGGCAGTGCTCGCATGGCATACCTGGATGTGACTCAAGCGGAGGATGTGGAAAAGCTCGTCAATCAAATCGCCTCGGAATTCGGGCATCTTGATTATATGTTCAACAACGCGGGTATAGCGATGACGGGTGAGGTAGGCCATATGAACCTTCAGCACTGGAAACGCATAGTTGACGTTAACCTCTGGGGCGTAATCTACGGTACGACCGCTGCTTACAGGGTGATGAGCAATCAGGGGTTCGGCTATATCGTAAACACTGCTTCCGCAGCCGGCCTAACGCCCACAGTGATGTCTGCGGCTTACGCGACCACCAAGCACGGTGTGGTAGGTCTTTCCACTTCTTTACACGCCGAGTCAGCCGCTTACGGTGTTAATGTGAGCGTCGTCTGCCCTGGTTATGTCAGCACTCCTATTTATGAATCAATGGAATTAATCCAAATTGAGAGAAGTGTGTTCGATAAGGCGATGGAACCCTTAAAAAAGAAGGGCATCACCCCCACCGTCTGTGCGAGAATCATCTTGGACGGCGTAGTACGGAACAAACCTATAATTCCTATTACATCCTTTTCACGTATTTGCTGGTTAGTTTATCGGCTGGCCCCAAACCTTATAATTTCTTTAGTACGTAAATCGGTTAAAAAGAGTCAGGTGTGGCGAAGTTCAAGCCGGGATTGAAGTCGGTAAAGGAGCATCCGATGCGGGAGCGTATATGCCAACTGGAGGATGAATGGTTTTTCATCCGGCATACGGGCTTCGGTCAAAACAAGCCTGTGATCTTTTTATTCACGGGCTGGGGGAGTCCGGCCTTTTAGCGAATTGGCCGATGATTGAACGCGCAGGGGAGTTCTACAACTTTCTCTGGCGGTTTTTAGAGTCAGCGAAATTAGCCCGACCTTAGGGTAAAGGGAAAACGCCGGTCAACAGGCATTCCCACGCACAGTCTGCACGTCAACTTCTTCAAGCCCTTGACAAACACCGGACCTTGACGTATCTTCTATGTAGATACTTATGGGAGGTACTGATATATTGGAAACCCGTGTTCAGAAATGGGGCAACAGCCTTGCGTTGCGTATCCCTAGGCCGCTTGCCGCCGAGGTGGGGCTCAAGGATAATTCACCGGTTCAGCTTTCACTGCAAGACGGGAAGTTGGTGATAGCTCCGGTTAATAAGCCGGCTGTAAGCCTCGAAAGCCTTCTGGCGCAGGTGACAGAAGAGAACTTGCATCATGAGGTGAATACCGGCCCTTCTATGGGGAATGAAGTGTGGTAAAGCGTGAAACATATGTTCCCGAGCGTGGAGATGTAGTCTGGATTACTCTTACCCCTCAAGCCGGACACGAGCAAGCAGGACGCCGTCCTGCTGCGGTGCTCTCACCTGCTGCCTATAACGGCAAAGTGGGACTGGCTATTATGTGTCCTGTCACGAACCAAATCAAAGGTTATCCGTTTGAGGTTCTCATTCCGGACGGGTTGGCTGCGAGTGGAGCTATCCTGGCCGACCAGGTGAAGAGCCTGGATTGGGGAGCCAGGGAAGCGGAGTTGATATGTACTATACCGGCCGAGACAATCACCGAAATATTGCAGAAAGTCAGCGTGCTGTTGATGGAGTAGATATGTTTTGCGTCAACTCGTCTTGTTACCCGAGAAGGCGTGCCTTCATCGAGGGACACGGCGAGGGGCGCGGGCGCTTGGTTACCTCCGATTCTCGGTAAAGGAGCATCTGATGCAGGAGAGTATATGCCAACTGGAGGATGAATGGTTTTTCTTCCGGCATACGGGCTTGGATGAAAACAAGCCTGTTGTTCTTTTTATCCACGGGCTGGGTGAGTCCGGCCTGTGTTTCAGCGAAGCCTTCCAGGTTCCCGATCTGCAGTCATACAGTTTGGTCGTTCCCGACCTGATAGGTTACGGGCGCAGTTCCCGTGCCGGTGGCGGTGACTATGCTCTGGAGACGCAGGTTCGCCGGCTCTGGCGGCTGGTGGACTACCTGCAGGTGGGGTCGTTTTTTATTGTCGGCCACTCCCTCGGCGGCGACTTAGGGTGTTTGATGGCGGCGGCGGACCCGGACCGGAGGATAAGGGGGTTTGTCAACATCGAGGGGGACCTGACGCCCCACGACGCCTTTATAAGCAGCAAGGCGGTCTCGGCAGACGGGCGCGGCGATTTTGCCGGGTGGTTCGAGACGGATTTCAAAGAGGAACTGGTCTTGAAAAGCTGGGGCGGCAAGTGGGCCTCGTGCCGCCGATACTATGCCTCGCTCCAGTTCTGCCGGCCGGAGGCTTTCTTGGCGAACGCCAGGGAGATCGTGCAGAGAAACCAACCCTTGCCGGGACGCAGCGAATCTCTGACGGGGATGACCTATGCCGGGCTTAAGGTCCCGAAAGTCTTTTGCTGGGGGAGCGAGAGCCTGGCCGAAGGCACGCTGGACTTCTTGGAAGCCGCCTCACTGCACCACAAGAAGTTTGTGCCGGCCTTCCACTGGCCGATGATTGACAGTTCTACGGCTTTCTCTCGCACTTTTTGAGGTCAGCGCAAGATTCGCCTGGCAAGGCGCTTGAATAAACCTATAAATTCCTGTAGGATTGATATAGAGGATGTGAATGAAGGCCGTTGTATTTCATCTTCGGCAGACGGCGTAAAACGCTACCGTTGGTTCTGCAGGTTAGCTGAAAGAAACATTATATAGAGAGGCGAATCATAATGAAAGTCCAAAGGCGCCAATTTGTGGTTGACGACAGCGGCAAAAAGACCGCGATTATATTGGATATCGAGGAATACGATAAGCTAATTGATGCGGCCGAAGAACTGGAGGCCATTCGTGCGTACGATGCTGCTAAAGCTGCGGGAGACGAAGCTGTTCCGTTCGAGCAGGCTGTTGCTGAGATTGAGCGTGGCCGGCAGTGACATATACAATAGTCATTTTACGGCGGGCACAAAAGGAACTGTCGGAGTTGCCGCAGGATTCCTACGTTCTGGTGCGCGACACGATACGAAAGCTGGCCGAGGAACCGCGGCCCCATGGATCAAAAAAGTTGAGCGGCCGATCCGGATGGCGGGTTCGGGTCGGTTCTTACCGTGTAGTTTATGAAATTGATGATGCGACTCGCTTGATCACTATTTTGCACGTCGGTCATCGCCGAGATATTTATCGTAAGTAGAATTACTGCAAAGCGCCTTCAACCGAATAGGCAAGCAGAAGAGCAAACGATCATTGAGTTTCTTCATCATTGCTGTCATTTATCTTCGTATAATTCTTTTGAAAATAAGAATTCCCAAGAGGCAGTAAGTCGGTTCTAAAAATACAGGTTTTGAAGCTGGTTTCCGGATGCATCAGCGGCAATTCCGGCGTTTCTATTTGCGCTGTCGGGGGTCTTATTCCTGGTATGCCGGGCACTATCGCAGGCTGGGAAAAATTGCGGGGACACCTGGGAAAAATTGCGGGGACACCATACTGAATTATGAGTAGTCGTAAGTCCCGCCCTGATGTTTTCTCAAAGGTGATCGAGCTCGGCAGGCACACATGTTATACTCACACATGTTATACTATTGCTACCACGATCTGTTTGGAGGGGGTACGATGTCTACACGTCTACCATTACCACCACCTGGTTTCGATGATCTTCCGGTCGATGAGAAACTTGAGTATGTGCAGTCTCTCTGGGATCGAATAGCTGCCGATGTTGGGCAGGTACCGGTACCTGAATGGCATAAGGAGGTGCTTCGTGAGCGTCTTCGGGAAGTTTATCAGCAAAGAAGACGCAAACGACAAAAATGTACCGAGTTATCTATTCGAAAGGATTTGTAACGCAGACGAATGAGCCGAGATGGTCAGTTTGGCGAAAAGACGATCATGGCAATGCTTTTCTGGTTAAGAGCGGACTTACCAAAGCGGATGCTGTGAAACTTGTGAGGGAGTTCGAAAGCAAAGGACACAAACAAACATACTGGGCTGAAAAAACCAGTCCTAAAGCTTAACAGATCACCATCAAACCCCACCGGGTGCTCTCCAGATAGGACTCGTTTAAATCTGAGTTTTGTACTCCTACACCTTCCTCATGGCTTGACACTATTCTTTTCCAACGGTATAATAACGGCAATAATTGACAGGAGAGAGTTAATATGATGTTTTGCCTTGGGGGTGACGTTATTAATTTGCCGAGCGCAAAAGCATATTTGACACTTTATCTCAACGCTCTGAGGGTAAATTAAAACTGGAGTTAACTCACGCAGCTAATCGTCAAAAATTCCAAGACGAACTCAGAGCATTGGTTCGGGGCAGTGGTGCTCGAACAGCAGATATTGAAACTATTGCTCGAAAAATGACCCCCCGTGAATTTGTTGACTTGGCAAGAAAGCGTGACATAAACGGTTTAGCAACCCGGGTCGGAATCACTAACAATAGTGCCCAGACAATCATTGATAAACTATGGTCTGGTGAAACGATTCAGCCTCTGCTTGATTTAGAACACTCTTGCTATCCCGAAGATGTGCCCTCGATACAATTTCGTAAAGATGATGGCGTATATGCCCCGCTAGCCGAACTTTCGGTTGGGCAAAAATGTACAGCCCTACTCATAATTGCCCTCTCGGAAGGGACACGCCCTGTAATCATAGATCAACCCGAAGATTCATTAGACATTACTACTGTTTGGGAAGATATTTCTAAGAAGTTACGACAAAGTAAGGAAAAGCGGCAATTCATTCTCACAACGCACAATCCTAGTGTCGCGGTTGCTGCGGACTCAGATATGTTTATAGTGGTTAAGAGCAATGCGCAACAAGCTAATGTCAAATGTTGGGGAGCGATTGAACATCCAGACGTGAAGAAAGCGGTTATACAGCATCTTGAGGGTGGAAGGGAGCCATATCAACTGAGGCGTTATAAGTATAACATGTAAATGTCAAGGAAGGTCTTTTGTGTTTTAAAGCTTGGGCCTAAATTTACTTAGGCGCTTCCTCGCTCGGAGGCGAAGCGGGAGCGTTAGATCACGAGATTAATTAGTTCATGAGCGATCCTGTATCTGAGATTACAAAAGAAGTAACGGGAATTTGGTGGATCGCCTATATCGTTTTCGGAGCGCTGGCGATCATTGGGTTGGCGAACTTTGCTGAAGCATTACAGAAGCTTCACAAGTTCGTAAGCGATATTGTATCTCACGTCAAAGGCAAGCGATTAACGGACGCCGAATTAAAGAACAAAGCGCAAGAGACAGCCCGATCGCTCATGGAAATGGTGCAAGCTCGCCAGAATTCGGAACCCGATTTTGACTTCGATCGTTTTCAGGAATCCTCGAATGTCCTAATAAAGCACAGTCAGGAAACCAATAACGTCTATTATCGCGACTTCGCTGGTACCGTAGCCAATCTTCGGGAGGAGTTCCTAAAGCGAAATATCAAGGATCACGAACTAGACCAGTTTTACGAGCACCCAACTAATTATATTGGTTTACGAATCGTAGCCATCCGCCTTGCGGCTATGGCAGAGAAACTAAGGGGATAAGTGCTCTGGCAACCGCTTCGAGGCCGACCTCGGGCCCTCGGCGGTTCAAATGGATCGTTAGCCATAAATAAAGGAGGAAACGCAATGGCAGAGAAAACCATCAGCGTCGAGTTCAACGGGTACAAAAAACATACAAACTCTTGGGTAGTCCATCTAAGGGATGATTTGTGGGAAAGTCCGGGTATAAGAGACATGACGTTGGCTATTAGGCAAGCTGTGAAGGATTAGCAGGGTGACTACTAAAGCCTCATATAAGGACCACTAAATCTTCGCCACCCCAAATCTTTCGCAATTGCCTGGGGGCATGAGTATACAATGAGAACTATAACTGTAAAAGTCAATAGCGATCATCTTCTTACGCTTTCAAGAACCAAGAGGCCTATCTTAGCTATTGCTGAATTAATTTGGAATGGTCTTGATGCAGATGCCCGTAATGTTGAAGTAATCATCGAGGATAACCCTTTGGGTGGTTTGGATTCTATTAAAGTAATTGACGATGGTCATGGGCTAAACTACCAAGATGCTGAGGTTGAGTTTGGCGATCTAGGTGGCTCTTGGAAAAAGACCCGCCGTAAATCAAAGAAGCTTGGACGTCTACTTCATGGCAGACTGGGGAAAGGGAGATTTCGGGCATTTGCACTCGGTAATTTGGTCGTCTGGAATACATACTACTCGGAAGACGGTGTAACTAAAAATTATACAATTAGTGGGAAGATCGAGGATGCGAGGCATTTTACTCTCTCCGATCCAGTTGAGTCAAGTTCCAGAACTGGTACGGAGGTATCTATTACAAACATCCCGAAGAACTTCAAATCGATTCGTGGAGAAGAGGCTGCGCAAGAAATCGCGGCGTTCTTTGCGCTTTATCTCCGGCAATACCCGGACGTAACTATCAAATATGAGGGACGCATCATAAAAACAGAACACCTTCAGACTAACGTAGCAGATGTCGATTTAAAAGGGGTATGCAGACCTAATGGCTTACCCATCAAGGCGCAGTTAACCATAATCGAATGGGCCCAAGAAGTCCAAAGGTCCTTATACCTATGTGATGAGAATGGTTTTGCCCTTCTGGAAACCCCTGTGGGAATCCAGGCCAGGGGGTTTAATTTTACCGCGTATCTTAAGTCTGACTACATAAGGGAACTCGATGAGGAGGGCTTGCTTGAGCTAGAAGAATTGCAGCCTCAGTTGAAAAAACTCCTCGATTTAACAAGGGAAGTACTGAAGAATCATTTTAGAAAACGCGCCGCTGATGAAGCCTCAACCCTCGTCCAACAATGGAAGGAGGAGAAGATTTACCCTTATGAAAATGAACCGCAAAACCCGGTCGATGAAGCAGAGCGTCATGTGTTTGATATTTGTGCCTTAAATATCCACTCATACTTACCTGAGTTCGAACAAGCAAGCCATAAGAGTAAGCAATTAGCATTCAGACTTTTAAAAAATGCCCTTGAAACAGACCCTTCTGCGATTCAGATTATATTAACTGAAGTACTTGACCTACCCCAAAAAAGACAGGCCGAATTTGCCCAACTTTTGCGCCAGACTTCACTGGATGCGATAATCAGTGCTTCGAAGACTGTCGCCGACCGCCTAACATTCCTTAGAAGTCTTGAGCTTCTTTTATTCGACCCAGATTCAAAAAAACAGCTATTAGAACGGCGACAATTACACCGGATACTTGCGGAGCACACATGGGTCTTTGGCGAAGAATTTAATCTTACCGTGGATGATCAATCTTTGACCGAAGTTCTTAAAAAACACCGGGCTAAATTAGGGGACGATGTCGATATTGTAGACGAAGTAAGACGGGAAGATGGGTCACTGGCTATTGTGGATCTGGTACTCGCAAGGCGTATACCTACAGCACGAGGGGATGAGCGTGAACACTTGGTAGTAGAACTAAAACGCCCAAAACATAAGCTAAATGACGATTCTCTAAATCAGATAAGAAACTATGCATTCGCAGTTGCTTCCGACGAGCGGTTTCTGGATGTCGGACCTAAGTGGAGCTTTTGGCTTATCTCTAACGAGATGATGGATGGAGTACGTCGTCAGGCGAATCAGCGAAACCTACCGCCCGGATGCGTGTATGATGACGCGCAAGGAAACATACGGATTTGGGTGAAAACATGGGGCCAAGTGCTTTCGGATTGTGAGGGCAGACTAAAGTTCTTTCAGGAGCAACTGGAGTTTAGAGCAAGCAGAGAGGATGCCTTGTCCTACCTGAGGAAGGAGTATCGGAAGTACATCCCTGAAGTCTTTCATAAACAGGAAAACGAAGCAGACGACATACCCCAACAAGAAGCTCCGGCGGACTTCTAAACTCCTTCATATTAAAGACTTTATGGGAATTTTGGGGGGGTTAATATGCCGAGTAATGAGGATGAACAAAATGCAAGGAAGGAGGCTTTGTCCTCGCTTGAGCGAATTCAGACATTCGATCCGCAGGTGCTTGTGCGTGAAAAAGAACTTGGAGTAAAAAACTTCGCTGATGCTGTGGAACCTTCTCAACGGCTAATAGATCTTTACCGGCGTGTTACCCCTAGAGCCCTTGATGATTTTCCCACAGGTAAGCTAAGTCAACTTAAACAAAGGGCAAATTCTGATTATCAGCTTTTTGACCAGATTTTGACGTTTGACGTTGATAAACCAACCTCTGAGCGAGACGCACTCATTCAAAGGCTCCACTCAGTTTATAACGACACGTTCGAGGTACTTCATCCTTTGATATCCTATTCGCTTTACAGAGCTGCGGATTTTCAGCGCCTTGAGTCTGATGCCCGGGCGGCATTACAAGAAGTCCGTGATCAGGGTCAAAAATTAATGTTAGAATTGGACAGAAATCATCAAGAGGCACAAAGGGTTGTCGATACTATCCGACAAGCGGCTGCAGAGATTGGCGTAACGCAGGAAGCAAGATACTTTCGAGAAGCCGCTGACACCCATGAAGGACAAGCCAATTCTTGGAAGGGCACCACATACAAGTTATCAATAGCTCTTGGGATTTACGCACTAGTGAGTCTTTTTTTACATAAGCTATCTTTTCTTCGGCCCACAAATTCCTACGACGCAGTTCAACTTGCGGTCAGCAAAATCTTAATTTTTGCTGTGCTTTCATTTGTTTTGTACCTCGCCGCGAAGAATTTTCTTTCTCATCAGCATAACGCGATAGTAAATCGCCATCGGCAAAACGCCCTCTTGACATATAAAACCTTAGCTGACGCTGCTGGTAGCACACCGAATAGGGAAATTATTTTGACTCATGCAGCGGCCTGTATATACGCCCCACAACCAACAGGTTACTCTGGAGACGGTAACCCGTCATCTCCTGGCGTTAAGTCAGTAATCGAGATGTTGACACGGTCAACGTCTTCGAATATATAGATGAGTTGAGCCAACCAGCTCTGGTTGCTGACGTAGAAAGCACTTTTGCTTCAGGTTTGTAGGTAGGAGAGCATTAGGTGAGAAGTAGAGATTTCTAGGAGGGTTTATGACAAGGCGAAAAAAGAACGGCGAGCAAGCCGGTGGGAATGTGGTGGATTACCGGCACAAGAGCGTCACGCGGTTGAACATTCCGCCTGCGGGGTTGGCGGCGCGTGGCAAGATCGCCAAGGAAAAGAAAATCAAGTATGCCTATAACCCGCACCTGGCCCCCGTACTCCGCTTCGATGCCACAGGCAAGGCGGACACTATTGAGAAGCTGATCGAAGACGCCTCCCGCCGCAAACTGGAACCGCACGAGATCAAGCTGTTACAGGAAGCATTGCGAAAACACGAGCCGTGGTTAGAATGGGCAGGAAAGAGAGAACAACAGTGGTGCGTGGCTGACCCGGTGGCCCTGCACATCCACGAGCGCGTTTCCGCGCAGGCTGTTTTGCGGGTGGCGAAGCGGCAGGACGTTCAGCGCAGCCTATTCGCCGATCCCGAGCAGGAATACCGGGAGGCGGTGCAGTTTTACAGGTATCCGATGGACTGGACCAACCGCATGATTCTGGGCGATTCGCTCGCGGTCATGGCGTCACTGGCGCGGCGCGAAGCGCTGGCGGGCAAGGTGCAGATGATCTACATGGACCCGCCCTACGGCATCAAGTACGCGAGTAATTTCCAGCCCGAGGTCGGACGCCGCGACGTGAAGGATAAAGACGAAGACCTCACGCGCGAGCCGGAAATGGTCAAAGCATACCGCGACACGTGGACCCTCGGCGTTCACTCATACCTCTCCTATCTTCGCGACCGGCTCCTTCTGTGTAAGGAACTGCTGGCTGATACGGGGAGCATTTTTGTGCAGATCGGGGATGAAAACCTACATCGAGTCAGAGCTTTAATGGATGAGGTTTTTGGTCAACAAAACTTTATTTCTCAAATAGCCTTTGCAACTACATCGGGTTTTTCAGCTAACTATCTCTCAAACGTTGTCGATCATATCCTCTGGTACGGCAAGGATACAACCCGAACCAAATATAAAGACATATACAAAGCAAAACAAGTCGGGGAAGAAGGAGCCACAAAATACAAAGAATTAAAGACAGTTTTTCCTGAATTAGCGTTGTGTTTTGACGAACCGACGTTTGCTTCTTCAGACTCGATTACATCGCAAGGTACTTCCTCTATTGAGCAGAAGTTTCGATTTTATGACAAAGAATTTGCGCCGCCGGCAAATCAGCACTGGAAAACGACAATTTCCGGGATAGAGAGATTAATCAAAGCTAATCGACTAAAGCTGGAGGGGAACTTACCTCGCTATGTACGCCTATTCGATGACTTCCGTGCAACACCCCTTTCCAACACGTGGCTAGATATTGGGGGAGTTCAGAATAGGACAGAAGGGAAATTGTTTGCAGTACAAACCGCAACTGAGGCTGTCCAACGTTGTCTCCTTATGACCACCGATCCCGGCGACCTTGTACTTGATCCGACATGCGGGAGCGGGACGACGGCGTATGTGGCCGAGCAGTGGGGGCGAAGGTGGATTACGATTGATGTGAGCCGCGTCGCGATTGCGATTGCCCGCCAGCGGTTGCTGACGGCGAAGTTCGATTACTACAGGCTCCGGCCCACGAGTGCCGAGGATGTCCAGCGCAATCCGGACGGCCCCTGGCTGACCGACCCGGAGGGCAAGATGCAGGGCACTTGCACCCTCGACTGCAAGACCGTGCCGCACATAACGCTGAAGAGCATCGCGCAGAATCAGGCGCTTGACCCGATTTTCGAGAAGTGGGAGCCGGTGCTTGCGTTAAAGCTGGCGGCTCTGAACGAGGCTTTGGCAAACACCGTCACGAGGGACCTCCGGCAAAGGCTCCTGCTGAAGCTTCAGCAGAAGATTCGGGCCGAGGGCAAGAGAGCAGTTACCGATGCCGACGAACGCCGCTGGAAGCTCCCGGAGAAGGAATGGAAGGATTGGGAGGTTCCGTTCGACACCGACCCCGACTGGCCGGAGGAGCTAAAGGAGGCGTTGACCGATTACCGGCTGGCCTGGCGGCAGAAGATGGACGAGGTGAATGCGTGCATCAGCGCGCGGGCGGACCAGGAGGAGTTGGTGGACCAGCCCTTCATCGACCGTTCCAAAGTGCGGGTTTCGGGCCCGTTTACGGTCGAAGGAGTCATCCCCGCCGAGGAGAGCATTGACGACGAGGAGCCGGAGGAATCGCCGATTGCCGGAGCGCCGGAAGCGCTTCAGACGTTCGGCGAGGGTGGAAGCCCTGTCGAAACGGAATCACAAAACGCCGAAGCCTATCTTGACCGCATGATACGGCTATTGCGCGAGGACGGGGTGCGCTTCCCCGATAACAAGGTCATGAAATTCAGTACACTGGAAGCCTTGGCCGACGGCTCCATTCTCCACGCCAAAGGCGCCTGGGGCGAAGGCGAGGACGAGCGCCAGGTGGCGGTCATGTTCGGTCCGCAGTACGGCCCGCTGATTGCGCCGATGGTGGAGGACGGCATCCGTATCGCCGCTCGGCGGGGATTCGACGACCTGGTCTTTGCTGCGTTCAGCTTCGACGGCGCGGCGCAGGCAGCGATTCAGGAGGACCCCGATCCAAAACTGCGGATTCACATGGCGCAGATTCGCCCGGATGTGAACATGGGGGATCTCTTGAAGACGACCGTTTCAAGCCAGCTTTTTACGGTTTCCGGCTCGCCCCGGACACGCGTTGAAAAACAAGAAGACGGCCAGTTTATTGTACACATGGAGGGAGTGGACATTTACGACCCGGTAACAAATTCGGTGCGTTCAACCGGGGCGGAGAAGGTCGCGGCGTGGTTCCTCGACAGCGACTACGACGGGCGGTGTTTCTGCGTTTGTCAGGCGTTTTTCCCGGACAAGAGCGCCTGGGAGAAAATAGGCAAGGCGCTCGGCGGCACGCTGGACGCGGACGCCTTCGCAAAACTCTCCGGTACGGTCTCGCTGCCGTTTCCGCTCGGACCGCACAAGCGGATTGCGGTAAAGGTGATTGACCCGCGCGGGAACGAAGTCATGCGTGTGCACAGGCTGGGGGTGGCGTATGACTGAACCCGTGCTGATTCAACCGGTCGAAAGCCCGGTCATCTGCAAGCCGTATTATGAGCCGGACAGGTATTGGGAGTATGACCGCACCACGGGACGGGCGGGTCAGCAAACCGGCCGCCGGCCCGCTATGTACTGGTACAAGCTCCGCGACGCGGACACACGGCGCGGGCAGTTGACCTTGGAGTTAGAAGAAGGCCGGCGGGAGCTGGTCCTGGTCAACAAACTCAGAAAGGATGTCAAGAGGTGGCGTCAATCCAACTGGGAAGGCGCAACGAACCTCACCAAAGACCTGCTGCGTCACTGGTGGCGCAAAGACCGCGCCCGGCGCTTTTTCTTCTGCCAGCTTGAAGCAGCGGAGACGATCATCTTTCTGAACGAGATTCGCGGCGTCCGCAAGGACGGCAGCCGGGGCAAGCCGCGCTGGACGCCGGAATTTACCGACACGGATTTTGAAGCGCTGTTTGACCGGCCTTTTGATCCGGACTATTCGCCCCTGACGCGCATGTGCTGCAAGATGGCCACCGGCAGCGGCAAGACGGTTGTCATGGCGATGCTGATTACCTGGGCTTTCTGCAACCGTGCGCGCGTGCCCAGCGATGAGCGCTTTCCGAACGCCGCTTTAGTGTGCTGTCCGAATCTGACTATCAAAGAGCGCCTTCAGGTTCTGAGGACCGACAGCAGGGGCGATGACTACTACAAGCAATTTGACCTGGTTCCACCGCAGTACCGCGACCTCTTGAGAACGGGCAAGGTGCTGGTCACGAACTGGCATTTCTTTGCCCCCGAATCCGAACACAGCGAAGGCGGCAGGAGCTACAGGGTAGTCAACAAAGGCGAGGAAACGGACGAGGCGTTTGCGCGCAACCGCCTCGGAGAACTCTTTGAGCGCGGCCCGCTCATGGTGCTGAACGACGAGGGCCATCACGCCTACCGGCCGGCTCCGATTTCAGAGAAGGAGGCGAAGAAGGCCGGCGCGGAGGAGAGGAAAGAGCGCGAGGAGGCGACGGTCTGGGTTCAGGGGCTGGACCGTGTCAACAATGCTTGCGGGATCAAGTTCTGCGTGGACCTCTCGGCGACGCCGTTCTACATCAAGGGCAGCGGCTATCCCGAAGGGGAGCCGTTCCCCTGGATCGTCAGCGATTTCGGCCTTGTGGACGCTATCGAGAGCGGCATCACCAAGATTCCGCGCCTGCCCGTCAGCGATACAACAGGCCAGCCTGACCCGAAGTATTTCCGTCTCTGGCGCAATATCACGAAGGACCTTGCGCCGGCACAGCGGCTGTCAAGCGGGCGGCCAAAGCCGGAAGTGGTTTGGGAGCGAGCGCAGGACGCGCTTGTGCAACTGGCCGGCGAGTACAAAAAGACCTTTGAGGCGATTCAACAGGCCAGCGACACCGCTCTGAAGGCCCCTCCGGTCATGATCGTGGTCTGTGATAACACGGATATTGCCCAGGTCTTTTTTGAAAACATTTCGGGACAATCCGAGGTTGAGGACATCCCGGACGATTCCAGCGACGACGAAGAAGAGACTGCCCCACGCCGAAAGCGTTCAAAAATGCGCGTGTCATACGGAGCGAGTAAGACCTCTTTTCCCGAACTCTTTCAGAATGAGAAGGGACAGCTTTACACGATCCGCATAGACACCAAGCGCCTCGAGAAGATCGAGAGCGATGACCCCGATGCAACACGCGACGAGGCGGCAAAGGAACTTCGTGAGATCGTGAACACGGTCGGCAAACCCGGCAAACCCGGTCAAGACGTGCGGTGCGTGGTATCTGTGTCGATGTTGACCGAAGGATGGGACGCCAATAACGTAACCCACATTCTCGGCGTCCGCGCTTTCGGCAGCCAACTGCTTTGCGAGCAGGTCGTCGGTCGTGGTCTCCGCCGGATGAACTACACGCCCGACCCGCAAACCGAACTCTTACCCGAGGAATACGTTGATGTTTACGGCATTCCGTTTTCCGTTATTCCTTACAAGGGCAAGCCCTCTCGGACCCCGGCAGATCGTCCCGTTAATCATGTGTATGCGCTGCCGGAACGCGGCGCTTACGAGATTCGCTTCCCGAACGTTGAAGGCTACGTTTACGCGCTCCGTAAACCCTCGATCAAAGCCGACTTCGCGCAACTTGAGCGCCTTGTAATTGAGCCGGAGCAGACGCCCACGGCGACGTTCGTTCGAATTATCACAGACCACCTTGAAGGCGGGGCGCGAGGCGGCGGAATCGGCGAATACGTTGAACACAATCGCTCGGAATACTACGCGCGACACCACCTGCAAGAGATCGAGTTTGAAATCTCCCGGCAGATTGTCGCGGTACTGGTCGGCGAGGGTTCCCAGGCGCCGGTCAAAGGCACGGCCCGGACGCGCGGCCTTGCGCGTCATCAGTTGTTTCCGCAAGTTCTAAAGATTGTACGCAAATACGTTAGCAACAAGGTGGACTTTCGCAGCGCGCACCCTTGCGAACTTGGTCTTGAGAAGTATGTCCGCCGCATAAAGGAAAGGCTTCTGGACGCAATTGTCCCGGACGAACAGGAAGGCGAGATGCCGATTCTGCCGATTCTTAACCGCTACAAACCCATAGGCACGACGGCGGACGTTAACTTCACGACCAAGCGAAACGTGCACAGCACCCAGCGGTCGCACGTCAACGCTGTGGTACTCGATAGTTCCTGGGAACAGACCGCCGCCTTTTATCTGGAGCAACAGACCGATCACGTTTTCTGCTACGTACGAAACGACCGTCCTTTTCTGTTAATCCCCTACGAGTATGAAGGGGTTCAGCACCACTTTGAGCCGGATTACATTGTCCGTCTCGGGAGCGGAAAGACGATGATTCTTGAAATTAAGGGTGAGGAGGACGATCAAGACCGAGCCAAGTACCAGGCCGCAAGGCGCTGGGTTACAGCGATCAACAACTGGGGTCGCCTTGGGGCGTGGGATTTCGCTGTCTGCCGTGATCCGGCCTTGATACCTCGGCAGATCGCGCAAATGTCCACAGTGTTTCAGGCCGGGATAGAACACAGTTAAATTGCGCCCAACACCCGCTGCAGCGAACGGCTAAAAGCGGCGGCTGAGCCCAACCGTTGGGCCTCTTGAGGTGTGTTAAATGGGATTGGAAGAGCCGACCGCGTTTCAGAAGCAGATTGCGGCTACTCTCGGGATCGACATCAGTCACGATACCCGTGGAGTTGCCGCTGCTCGGATCCACACCGTCGTTGGGCCAGCGATTCTGTCTAAGGCGGCAGAGTATCCTGCTTCCGAGCGGCAGATCGATTTCGCAAGAGCACTCGGGCTGAACGTGAGTAAGGATTCTTCTCTGGTAGCATCCGCCAAGATTGCTGATGAGTTGTTCGTGCGGAACCAAGCTGCACTAGAGAAGCTGCAACTCAAGCCCGGTGAGACAGTTAGAGTGCGTCACCGAATTGAGCTGGATGGAATGACGCGCGAGTGGACCGAGGAGTTCGTGATCTCGTCCATACAGCCAAACTGCCGCATCATGTTCAAGGGTGGCAATGGGCGCGGAGCTTGGCCGACTCAGGTTGAGAAGGTCACGGACTAGCCTGACATCTCGTTGCAGCCGCGGCGCTTTTAGAAACCGAAACCCCTTGCGTTAGCCTGTGTGTCTCTGTAACATTAAGGTAAAAGCAATGGAGGGCGTTTTATATGTTATCTAAACTAAAAGAAATAGAGGAAGAAGCTCTGCGGCTTGCGCCCAATGAACGAGCTCTGCTTGCGGAGCGCCTTATAAGCAGTTTAGACGATGAAGAAGACCCAGAAGCAGAAAGGTTATGGATTGAAGAGGCGGAGCGCCGTTATATAGCATACAAAGAAGGAAGAGTCAAAGCAAAACCTGCTGAATTGGTATTTAAAGAGGCGCGCTCAAAATTAAAATGAAATCTGTCGTTTTCCTCCCGGAAGCCGAACAAGAAATACTGGAAGCAGCGATATATTATGAGTCTCGAGCGTCAGGATTGGGGATAGATTATCTGTCAGAAGTGGAACGAGCGGTGCAGGCTGTTGCAGATTCACCGCATACATGGCCAATTATTGAAGGTGAGCTGAGGAGGCGCCTTGTTCGGAGATTTCCGTTTGTGATTTTATACCGCGTTGAGCCCGAAGAAGTAGTTGTCGTTGCTATAGCGCACCTGCGAAGAAAGCCAGGGTATTGGAGAGAAAGAATAAAGAGGCAATAGGTTCCTAACATATCATTCTTAGTTAAGAGGTGATAAGATTCAACATTGCGAGAAATTGAAAAGGCGGTATCGGGTTTAACCCCCCAAGAATTAGCCAAGTTCAGGGCTTGGTTTGAGGAGTTCGATACCGCAGCATGGGATAAACGATTTGAAGAAGATGTGAAGGCAGGGAAGCTTGACACCATTGCCGAAAGGGCTGTTTCCGATTTTAAGAAAGGCAATTTCAAAGAGTTATGAGGCATCATTACATCTTAAGAGGATCGGTCGGTATTGGTCCGTAAGAGTTGGCAAAAGGCATCGGGCGCCAGCAGTGGAAATGGAAGAAGGGCTCTTGTGGTTTTGGATAGGAACACACGCTGAGTATGATAGAATGCTGAATTTGGAGCCCTGAAACCGGAGGTGATGCCTATGTTTGAGTTGCCCGAGTTTGTGACCCTGGCCCGACAGATCAGAGACGGCAGTTGTACCACGCCATACGGGAAACGGTGCGCGAGGTCATCGAAAAGGGCGGACGGTACGACGAGTATGACCTTTACAACAATCCGGGAGGATACGTCCGCATAATGGACAAGCGCTCGGTCGGGCTTCCCTGTCCGGAGTGCGGCGGACAGATAGAAAAGATGCAGTATCTGGGCGGGACGTGTTATTTCTGCCCCGGCTGCCAAAAGTAAGGACGGTCATCCGGTGACGGTTTTGAGGAATGACTTGTATGGAAGGTACGTCGCAGGGTGACTTGAATGACCTTGACAAATACGAGGGCATGACGTATCTTCTATGTAGATACTTGCTGGAGGTGCCGGTATTGAAAACCCGTGTTCAGAAATGGGGGAACAGTTTGGCCCTGCGTATCCCCAAGCCGCTTGCCGCCGAGGTGGGACTCAAGGACAATTCACCGGTCAGGCTTTTGCTGCAAGACGGAAAGCTGATGATAGTTCCGGTCATCAAGCCGGCTGTAAGCCTTGACTGTCTGCTGGCGCAGGTGACTGAAGAGAACCTGCATCGTGAAGTAGATACCGGCTTTGCTATGGGGAGCGAAGTGTGGTAGAGCGTGAACCGTATACTCCCCGGCGTGGAGATGTGATCTGGATTACCCTCACCCCTCAGGCCGGTCACGAGCAAGCAGGGCGACGTCCCGCCGTGGTACTATCACCTGCCGCGTACAACAGCAGAGTGGGACTGGCTCTTTTATGTCCCGTCACGAATCAGGTTAAGGGCTACCCTTTCGAGGTTATGATTCCGGATGGGCTGGCCATAAGCGGAGCCATCCTGGCTGACCAAATAAAGAGCCTTGATTGGCGCGCCAGAGAAGCGAAGATGGTATGTACAACTGTCATGGGGACGGTTCTGTTGACAACAAGCAAAAGTTTATGATAAGATCCCGGCAGGTGATAAAAGTGCCGAGGCATGCCCGGGTATTATCGAAAACACAAACCTACCACGTCATGCTGCGGGGAAACAACCGGCAGGATGTGTTCATTGATGATGAAGATAAAGCCCGAATCATTGCAACCATTTGGGACAAGAAGGGTGACGATCATTTCACAGTCTACGCATACTGCGTGATGGATAATCATCTGCATTTGGTTCTGAGAGAAGGAAAGGATGTTTTAGCGAAGGCTCTCAAACGTATTGGGACCAGTTACGCTTACTATTTTAATAACTCAACTTTCTCACTAAAAAAATGCCCTCAAACCCTTGCTATATCTGAGATTTAGCAACAAAAACACCCCTCGTTTTGGTAAAATAGAAGTGTACCAAACCCCATCATACCAAAACAAAGAGG
>JBFMBL010000047.1:0-20127 GCA_040755195.1 Bacillota bacterium | reverse complement strand
AGTTCCTACAGGAGCACCTGCAATTGGCAGAAGCGGAGATCCGCAAGCTGATCGACTACTTGATCAGCGGTCTGCCTTCATTTTTCAAGGAACGGCTGGCTGTTTGTTACTGCGAAAGTTGAGTTATTAACCAACGTTTTGCTGATATTCTAAAGCTCATACCGGTCTCCGACCTTGTTGTACTAAATAAACCATTGAAATACTTCCGAAACATATTATTAACGATGACATAAACTCCGGGTCTTAACCCCCCTTATGGCCTCACCAGTACATCAGGACTCGTGAAATTATAGACGAAATACCGGCATGCGCGGCACGCGCACCATTGATCCACCCTTTCATACTTACGGGGATTTTATCCGGATAACCACATGCAAACAAGGGCTCCGGAACAACATCACGGTTTGCGGGAACACAAACCCGGTTTTTGGGAACAAAAACAGTGCCTGTGGCAGGATTAGGCATATGTCTGAGGAATATGGTTATAAGGTCTGGCACGTTATATGATAGATAGTCTTACCAGGCCGGTCAGTATCGTAAAATAGCGTTGTATCACGGGAAGAACCTAACCTATGGCTGACTTGAGCTTTATGTTGTTGGATAACGGACTGTTCTTTTACCATTTCGCCATGGACACGGTGGCCGGGCTGGCGTTGGCCCTGACCCTTAACGGTTACGACATCCGAAAGAACTGGCGGAGGATCCTGGTTGTCGCTATGTTTTTGGGGGCGGTTGATGTCCCGCTGTTTAAACAGTCCCAATTATTACGAAACATTTCTTGGATAGCGGTAAGTATCATCGCCATTAAAATAGGTTTCAGATTCGCCGCCGGCAAGAGCATTACGGTTTTTTTTACGTCTTATTTAACCGTAATAATCGCTTGGATCGCCTGCTTTGTTGTGCTCCATGGTTTCAGGCTTACACCCGAAGACTACTTCGCTTCTCTCCCGCTCCGGTTGCTGTTTCCCCTATCGTACAACATTCCCATAGCCATACTCGCTTACGTCAGCTACCGCAAACAGTGGCGGATATTCGGCAGGACCGGGGAAGTGAACATACCGTTTAAGATTACTCTCGGGCCGGCTCTTCAGGTTGTTCTGCTGGGAGTTATACTTAACGAATACTTATTCTCGTCAGGACAGTTTGGACCAAGCCAATTGATAGCAGAGGCGATTGTCCTGCCCATCCTGAGCATCCCCTGGCTGCTCTCCATGTTCTTCCTCTGGCGGATTCTTCGCCTGGCCGAGCTGGAAGCCCAGACTGCGTCACAGGAACAATCGGCCCGGGAAATGCTGCGGCAGTCCGAGGCCGTTAGAGCCCAGCGGCACGATTTCAACAACCATCTGCAGATAATCATGGGGTTGGTCGGAGACGGGCGGAAGGAGGAACTGGCACGGTATTTGAAGGCATTGAAGCAGGACCTCTAACATAAAGAGTGCCAGCGGCATAGGTCCAGTCACAATTTTGCATATTTGACACAAAGGCAGTTTTGTGTTAATGTGGATCAGAGGTGATCAATATGCCATCGCGTCTTAACATCGACTTGAGGGACGAAGGGCTTTATAAAGCAGTAAAAATACAGGCCGTGGAGGAAGGGACTACGGTGAGAGACATAGTAACAGAAGCGCTGCGGCAGTGGCTACGCCAGAAAGGTAATAAAGCAAAGGGTATTGACCGAGCGGCCTTGACACGAATGAACGAAGCCAGGAAGCGGGTGTTTGGCAGCCGCGTTTTGCCCGGCAGTTCAACTGATCTCATCCGCGAGGCCCGTAAGGAACGGTTATCACGCTTATGAGCGAAAAAAGGGTAGTAGTCGACGCCAGTCTCGCTGCTAAATGGATAGTCAGCGAAGAGGGAACAGAGGCTGCCGTTGACTTACTCGAGCGCTGGACGGAGCAAGGTTTGCTTATTACCGCTCCCCACCTCATCTTCATCGAAGTCTCCAACGCATTACACAAACGCGTGCGCCGTGGGCAATTGACTGTTGTAAACGCCGTCACTTTACTGGACCATTTAATAAGCTTAGGCATTGCTATCCAAGATGCGGCTTCTCTGCACGCGCGAGCCTTGGAGTTGGCAGATCATTTCGGTTTCCCGGCTACCTACGACGCGTACTACCTATCTTTGGCGGAAGCCCTGCGATGCGAATTCTGGACTGCTGATAAGCGACTGTATAACAGCGTAAAACATGAATTTGAGTGGGTGCATGGGATATGAACGCAAAAAAACACGCCTTACCGCAGAAAAAATAAAAATTAATGAGAAGAAGGAATCTGGTGTCTATATGTAATAATAGTCAAAATAAACTCATGATGGTATAGGCGACCAAAGCAATGCCTGGATTTTTAATGAAAGACGTTCCCCCCGGAGGTCCGACGCCGGGCGGTTCTCTGAAAGCAGTCGTAGTTGATGACGACGAACCTACATGCAATCTCCTCATCAGCCTCTTAGAGACATTCGAAGGATTGACTGTGGCTGGAAAAGCCGCCACGGGAACGCAGATGCTGGATCTTGTCCGGGAAGTAAATCCGGACGTCGTTTTCATTGACGTGCAGATGCCGGACCTGGACGGGCTGTCCGCCGTCTACCGTTTGCAGAAAGAGCACCCGGGTATATTCGTTGTTTTTGTAAGCGGTTACTCGCGGTACGCCGTTGAAGCGTTCAACCTGAATGCGGGCGACTATCTCGTGAAACCGGTTGACCGCGAAAGGCTTGCCCGGGCGCTCGCCAAGGCAAGGCAGTTTAAAGCACTCCGGCCTGCTGCTAAAGAGATGATCATGGCACCCCCGTCAGTTCCTGTCAGCGAAGTTACAAAAGAGACAAACGGTTACGATAAACTGATACTGAAAAACGGTCACAATATAGTCTCAATAGATGCCGAAACCATTTTCTTTGTCGAAGGCGCCGGAAAGAAGTGTATCTTTCACACGGTCTGTGGGCGTTACGAAATATCGGAGCGGCTTTCCGCAATAGAGAAGAAGCTTGATCCCGATAGGTTTTTTCGCTGCCACAAGAGCTATATCATCAACGTCGAACGTATAGAGAAGGTTGCACCGTACGCGGACCGTGCCTACGAAGTCTCTTTCCACGGCTATCCCCACAAGGCGGCGATGCGCCGTGAAAAATTCAAAGAGTTTTGCCGGATGATCAATGTCAAATGAAGTTCTTCCCGAACCGGTGGTAGAGACGCCGGCATATATCAAACTGTATCCCGCCGCGCGAAACAGACGCGCCCTCATGCTGCTTGTCTTCTTTCAGCTGCTTCTGCTTGGCGCCGCGCTGATAAACTACTTAATTCAGAACTCTGTCCACCCGGCTGGCACTCTTAAACACGCCGTAATCCTTGCTTCTTTTTCCGCCAGTATAGTCGTCAACATCTTCATGGCCGGCAGGATGGTTAAGGTTTGCGAGAAAGAAGCGCTCCTTACTACCCGTACGGCCATGGCGGACAGTTTCGCCAGCCTTGCCGCGTCTATGAAAGCTCAGAACACGGACTTCACCCGCCATATAGATGAGATGTCGCGCATGGCGGACGAGGACCGTTGGGAAGAGCTCTCGGCTTATGTCAAAAGCATATCCCGGAAAACAACAGCGCTTAATGATGTGTTGAAGGTAGACAACCCAATAATCGGCGCCTTGCTGAGGGCCAAAGCCGCCGAAGCTGATGTGCGGGACGTCAGGCTGGTGATCGACATCAAAACCTCCCTTGCCGGGCTCGGAACACGCGCTCTGGATATCGCCCGGATTGCCGGCAACCTCATCGATAATGCTTTCGACGCCGTCCTTTCTTCGGAAATTTTTAAGAAAACCGTGCTGGTGGAAATCCGCCGGGCAGGGCCACTGTTACAACTGGAGGTAAGCAGCGAAGGACCGGCTATTGATACGGAAACGGCGGAACGGATTTTTAAGGCCGGTTATACTACCAAGGGCGAAGGGCACAGCGGATTGGGGCTGCACATAGTGAAAACACTGGTCGAAAAGCTTGACGGCGCGGTTACGGTATTACCGGACGATGCAAGAGGAACGCGGTTTATAGTTTCATTGCCTTGAAATTGACTTAGTCCTTGACTTAGTCTATACTGATATCGGGGTGATTGTTAATGGTTTTATACGTGAATGTTCACGAAGCGAAGACCCATTTTTCGAAGCTATTAGCCCGCGTTAAAGAGGGCGAAGAGATCATTATCGCGAAAGCGGGCACGCCCGTTGCCCGGTTGGTACCGGTTAAGGAGCGTATAGTCAATCGCTCTCCCGGTACGGCTAAAGGCAAAATTTGTGTCGCGCCGGACTTCAATGCGCCGCTGCCGGATTCTATTCTGGAGGCGTTCGAGAAATGAAGGCTTTGCTGGATACGCATTGCTTTTTGTGGTGGATTACCGATGATCCCCAGTTATCGCCGCGAGTGCGGAAGATCATCGGCAACGCGGAAAACAAACTCTTTTTGAGCGCTGCCAGCGGCTGGGAGATGGCGATCAAGGCAAAACTCGGCAAGCTCAGCCTACTACCTGATTCACCGGCGGCGTTTATAGCTGAGCAGATGGCCGTCAACGGCATTGATGCGCTACCGGTTCGGATGGTTCACGCTCTGCATGTCTATTCTCTTCCTGATTATCACCGTGATCCTTTTGATCGCCTTCTTATTGCTCAAGCCCAATTGGAGAATCTTCCCGTGTTGACCGCCGATCTGCAGATATCCCGGTACCCGGTCGAAGTCATTTGGTAAGGAGGAAAGGGAGTGTTCATAAGTGCTCCTGATAATCAACGCCGATGATTTCGGCTTTACGTCGGGTGTCAACCGGGGGATAGTAGAAGCCGTCCGGTGCGGTTTGGTTAAAAGCGTCAGCCTGATGGTGAACCAGCCGGGGACGGCGGAGGCTATCGAAATCCTGCGGCGGGAAGAAATGTCCGGGATCGGTGTCGGGATACACTTTTGTCTGACAAAAGGCAGACCCGTAAGCACGCCGGAGAAAATACCTTCATTAGTGCAACCCGATGGAGAGTTCAAATTACGTCAAGAGCTTTTCGTTGAAACCCCGGTCAGAAAAGAGGTGGAACGTGAACTTGCGGCCCAAATAGAGAAAGCAAGAACGGCCGGTATACAAATAACCCACCTGGACACGCACCATCATATCCACTTCCGTCCTGTTATTCTGTCCGCGGTTATCTCCGTTGCCTATTACTATAACCTTCCGGTTCGAAACCTCGGTCCGGCTATGCGCGACCGGTTCAGGACGGAAGGGGTCGTAACCCCCGACTACTGCTGCCTCCATTGGTTCGCGGATCTGGCAACCGCGGAAGTCTTCCGTGAGCTTGTCCTGCAAGGAAGCAGGACGACTGCCGGATTCATGGAAATGATGACGCACCCGGGCCGGGTGGACGAAGATCTGCGCCGGCTCAGCGGGTATACCCGCGAACGGGAAAAGGAACTTGAAATCCTTTGCAACCCGGCGCTCCTGTATTGGCTCCGAGAGAACGGGGTGCGGCTGGGGACGTACAATGACATGCCTTAAAAGTTCAACGTTCAAGGTTTAAGGTTCGACGTTAAAGACAAAAGATTTATATCATCCCTATCTGTAACAATCTGTGTTAATCCGTGGTTCAAATCCTCTCTTTATGTCCTTTATTTTCTTGCCATTTTGAGGAGATCTTGGCGTCATAGGCCCTAATTCCTGCCCCCCCCACAGCGTACGATCCCTAAAAATAAAAGAGCCGGCGGTAAGCCGACCCCTGAGGTGATTAAAGCACCATTTATTGCCTGTTTTTAAAGATGGATTACAACCTGATATCCGGAAATCACTAAGGTTGAAATTCAAGAGGAAAGATTAACGCCCGCATCGCCGGGTCATATCTGCCTTCGTATTTTTTAGGTTTAATGTTGTTTTCTTTCAACCATTGGAACAACGGCCTGCTGACAATTCTGCCGCTGTTGCCTTTGTTCACCGCTTCAACTTTAATTTCGCCTTGCTCTTTATTTTCCGCTATAATCAGCGTGCCGTTTACGGGGTCGAAGCCCACATTGACCCTGGTGGGCGGCACAATGTGTTGTGAGCTGGCTATGTTGAGGGATAAGGCTCTCCCGATATTGCAGGTGGGCATGGTTGTCCTTTTTGTCCTCTTCTGGCTCTCACCTTTCTTGAACCACTTAATGCTTGTTTGCTCCATCTTACTACCTCCTTCCTTTAACAAAATTATATTCCACTTTTTATTTCTTAATACATCTATGGTAAGATTCCTTTATAAAGTTTAAATTTGCTGACCCTTGAAGTCAATAAATCTCTTTAAAGTTTTCCTAAGACATGCAGGATAATTAGGATATAAAAGAATTTATCACAAATACAAAGACAATGAGAAATTATTAAATCAGGAATAAAAACATGAACCAAATCGTTGATTTCTTAAGCAAAATTCCACCGTTCAACAGGCTGTCTCTACAGTTCCTGGAGACGCTGGCCGCTTATGTAAAGCTTGAAACGGTTCCGTCAGAGAAGCCGCTTGTGGAAGCCGGGGCTCCAATTAATCAGCTGCGAATTGTATTGCACGGAAAGGTTGGTATCAGCAAAGAGACATCCCAGGGCCCGGTCAGCAAATCCGAGGGTCCGGGAGCCATACTTGGAATGCTTGAGCTTTTCGGGGATAATACAGCCTCGTATTCGGCGCGCACGGAAGAAGACTCTATAATGCTTACGGTAGACCGCCAGGATTTTCAGTCCCTTCTCAAAGCGCGTCCTGAAGAGGCGGTTTTACTGATGGATCTGTTTAGCCGCCAAACAAAGGCGGCCGCCGACTCAGCGCCGGCGGGAACAAAAAAGGACATCGCTCAAAAAGGAAATGAAGATCCTCAGACCGTGAAAACAGGAACCGAAACAAAGACAGAGAATGGCGAAAACCCTTTTTATCAGAAGCATTTCACCTGCGCCTTTTGTGAAACTGAATTCCCCTCTTTAGAGGTAAAATCGAAGTATATTCAACAAGAAAAGGTGGACAGCGATTACTGCCCGCACTACCGTGGCATAAATCCCTTGTTTTATGAGGTGCGGGTCTGCCCCCGCTGCGGTTATGCCTTCACCGCGGAATCACCTGCGGCACTTGGCGACCGGGCACGAGCCACCCTTGCAGCCCGTTTGGCCAACCTCCGGGCACCGCTGCGTTTTGGGGGTGAAAGGGACCTTAATACGGCGATAGAAGCCTTTCGGCTGGCGTTTTACTGCCTGGAAGCCATAGGTGGGAAGAAAACCGCACTCGGAAAACTATATCTTAAAATAGCCTGGCTGCACCGTTACGCGGGGGACGAGGACGAAGATCGCGAATATTGTGAGAAAGCGCTTTTCTGCCTTATCGAGTCTTACCGCCTGGAGAAGTCCGCTGACGCCGCGTCCGAACTAAAACTACTATACCTTATCGCCGAAATAAGCTATCGCCTGGAGAATTACAACCTGGCCGCCCAATGGTTTGCCAGGATACTGAATCACCCGCAACGCTCCGCCAACCCCACCGTTATGAAACGTACCCGCGACCGCTGGTACGACCTTCGAAAAAAGCTGAAAGAGTCCTCCGAAACACCGTTTGAGCGGTAAGCCGTTTTAACGAAGGTTCCCGGGAAGAATTTTGAGCGGAAGTTTCTTCTTTTCAGGCCGAAATTTTTATGTGGAGGTTTATTAATTGTTGAATTTATGGTTATAAAGCAGAATTATGTCGTGTATTGATTTTTAGGATGTCAAATTAACCTGGGTGAGAACATGGAACAAGTCGTAGCTTTTTTGAGAACAATATCCATATTCGACAGGTTAACCCCTCGGTTTTTGGAACATTTGGCCGCCTGCCTGAAAGTCAAGAAATTGCCTTTCGGGAAAACCCTTCTTGAAGCCGGATCTGTAAACAATCACCTGATTATCGTTTTAAACGGAAAGGTTACCATAAGCAGTCTTTCAGACCGGGGCCCGGTCAGCGAGACTGGCGGCCCCGGGACCATACTTGGCGTTTTGGGGCTCCTTGGGGAATACACCGCCGCGTACACGGTGCGTACAGAGGGAGAAAACACGATAGTACTAACACTAAAGCGTCAGGATTTCCGATCCATACTCAAGGCTCACCCCGAAGAAGCAATCCTACTGATAGAAGCGTTGTCCGGCCACTTGTATAAAGCAAGAGTGAACATGGATGCAGTGGCGCCCGCCGCCAACATTCATCAAGGAACGGCACAAGCCGATGAGAAAAGTGCAGTTGTCGTGACCGAGGAAAGCCGCGCAGGCAGTGAGAAAAAAGCTGAAGACAATGCTTTTTACTCAAAGCGTTTCACTTGCGCATGCTGTAAAACAACATTTACCTCCCTGGTGGTAAAGTCAAAATATATAAGGCTGGAGAAAACCGACAGCGATTTCTGCCCCCACTACCGTACGCTGAACCCCTTGTTCTACGAAGTCAAAGTCTGCCCCCAGTGCGGTTATGCCTTTGCGGATGAAACCTCCGTAAAACTGGGCGACCGGGCACTGGCCAACCTTGCCGAACGACTGCTCGAAATCAGACCGTCGCTGCGTTTTGGGGGAGAGAGGGACCTTGAAATGGCGGTAGAGTCTTTCCACCTCGCCTCTTCTTGCCTGGAAGCCATCGGGGGAAAGAAATCGCATATGGGAAAACTCTACCTCAAGATAGCCTGGCTCTACCGTTCTGCCGGATACGAAGCGCAAGAACGTGAATATTGTGAGAAAGCGCTTGGATGTTTCAACGAATCCTACCGTACTGAGCAATCAACCGACCCGGCGTTCGAACTCAATCTCTTGTATCTCCTTGGCGATTTGAACCACCGCTTGGGTCACTTTGACCTTGCAGCACAATGGTTCAGCAGGGTTCTCACTCACCCGCGGCGCTCCACCAACCCCAACATCGTCAACCGCACCCGTGATCGGTGGTATGATTTGCGAAAAGAACTCAAGAATTGCTCCGGGCAGAGCATGTAATAATTAAAACCTGAAACGGTTTCCCCAAGCTACAACCACCAGGACTAAGAGATGCCCGCATCATCCTAACCCGGACAAGCCGGAACCAAATATTGAATCTGTGATCAATTTTTTTCTTGCCATTTTGCGTAATCTTGGCGTCAAAGGCCCTATTTATCCGCCAGTATCCGAACAAGCACCTTGCGCCGGCGAGGACCGTCAAATTCGCAAAAAAACACGCCTTGCCAGGCGCCTAATTTAAGCCTTCCCTCGCTCACCGGCAACGAGTGGCTTACCCCTGCAAGACATGATTTAATATGCGCCGCCGCGTTGCCCTCCGAATGCCGGTAAGAACCGCGCACCGGAACAAGCTCCTCGAGCTTGCCCAAGATGTCCTCGGGAACGGTGGGATCGTAGTTTTCATTGATGCAAAGCCCGGCGGTCGTATGCGGGCAGTAGATAAAAGCCACGCCTTCCAGAATACCGCTCGCCTGAACCGCCGCTTGGATGCTGTCGCTGATATCCACGAACTCCTGTTGTTTTCGCGTGGAAACCTCAATCGTAACGATCACGGTTAAAGCCTCCTTGAAATATAGACGTTAAACCTTATACTGGCAGACCTTTGGGGTCCGTTCAGCGTTCAACGTTCAACGTTTTTAGAAGTAAGGTGTAAGCAAGGGTAAAATTGCACGCAGGTCCCGGCATTCCAGGCTCACATGGGCAGCGGCTGAGACCGCCGGCTCGGCGTTAACGGCAATGCTCAGCCCCACCCGTGTAAAAAGCGGGACATCGCCGTGACTGTCACCTACGGCTGCAATTTCCTGCGGTCTTGCACCAAACACACCGCAAATGGCTTCAAGATGATCGACTTTTCCTTCCCACGACACCCGGATGTGTACGCGTCCATCCGCCCTGCCGTAAGAAAAGCCCAGCCCGTTAGCGATGTAATAATCGAACCCAAGGTCTTCCGCCACCCGCCTTGCCAGTATGTCCAGGCCTGAGGAAAGAAGCGCCAGCCTTATTCCTTTTTCCTTTAAAGCGTCAATGGTTTCTTTTACGCCATTGTGGTAGGGGATCTCCGCTACAATCTTTTCTATCAGTTCGCGCCTCACGCCACTCCAGGAACCGACGTCCCGCCGGGCGAACTCTTCGTATGTGATTTCCCCCACTAAAAACGAAGCTAGCGACCGGCTCCCGTGTGTCTCCCAGGTGCCAAGCGCCTCGTGAATGTACTGCCAGACACTCCGTACCGGCGTTAAAGTGCCGTCGAGATCAAAGATAACCCCCCGCAACTGCCTTGCCGGGATCGAGGCCGGGATCAAGCCACTACACCCCCAATCTAATAATCACGCGTCACGAACCATTACCTTAAATCGTACCACAATCTCCCGGCCAAGGGTAACCACGATCAATACTGCTATCCCGAGCAAAACCACCGCGGGCCCGGAAGGTAAGTCCAGTGCGTACGACAGGTGCAACCCCCCCAGTACCAACGTTACCCCAGTCAGGCCGGCGGTCAGCACCACACCGGCAAAGCTCCTGTTTATCCTGATTGCGATCAGCACCGGAATTACGACAAGCGCCCCGGCAAGCAGGACCCCTACCGCCCGTATCGCCACCGCTACCGTCAGTGCCGCCACCACCATGAAGGCAGCGTTAATCCCCGTCACCGGCAAACCCGATGCGCGGGCATACTCCTCATCGAGAGCCACGGCAAAAAGGCCCCTGTATAAAACAATCACCGCCACCAATGTTAACAGTGAAAGCCCTGCGGTTGACCACAAATCCCCAGGACTCACGGTGAGTAAGCTCCCAAAAAGATATCCCGTCAGGTCCGCTCCAAATCCCCTGCTTTTACTGACCAGGATAACACCCAAAGCCAACCCTCCGGCCATGATTACGGCCAGCAGGGCGTCGGCATAAAACCGCTGCCTCTGCCGCAGCCACTCCACCGCAAAGGCCGCAATAATTACAGCTGCTATCGTAGTAACCCCGGGGGCCACGTTGAGGATCAGGCCCAGTGCCAATCCGGTAAGTGAGATGTGCGCGAGGGTATCCGCAAGGAATGAAAAGCGCCGTGCAACGAGGAACACCCCGACAAGCGGGCAGACAGCGCCGCAAAACGCTCCCGCCGCTATTGCCCGTATGAAAAAGCCGTAATGCCAGATTTCCACAAGCTATTCCCCCCTGCCGCCCATCTTTTGCGCCTGGCCCTTGTTCCGCAATCCCGGTACCACGTTGGTGTTTTGACGGAGCGCGGTTAGAAGCAAGCATGGCGCGAAGGACGACGCTGGACGGAGCGGAGCGTACTGGGTTGGTACGTGAGCATCCGGGCGGCGTCACCGACAAAGCCAGGCGCTGCTTATCACCGCGCCCTACGGGGTTCAGTGAATACTTACCGGTACGTTAACCGGCACCCCATAGAGTACGGAAAGCTTCCCGTTCTCGAGACACTCCCGGGGCGGCCCCGCGAAGGTCACCTGCCGGTTCAGGCAAACAACCGTCTTAACCCGGCGGGACACCGCACCGATATCATGGGTTACAAGGACCACCGTCAAACCCTGCTCCCTGTTCAACCTTTCGAGCAAGCTGTAAAAAGCATCCTCTCCCGGCGCATCCAGCCCCTCTGCGGCCTCGTCGAGCAGCAGAACCTCCGGTTCCGCCACCAGTGCCCTGGCAATAGCCACCCGCTGCCGCTGCCCGCCGGAAAGCTCCCTAACGGGTAAGCCGGCAAGGTCTTCAAGCCCGAACTTCGTCAGCGCTGCAAACACCTTCTCCCGGTCCGACGGTCCGAACCGCCGCCACAACCCGGTACGCGCCGTCCGGCCTAAGGCGACAACCTCCCAGACCGTCGCGGGAAAATCCCCGAAAGCTCCCGCTTTCTGCGGCACATAGCCAAAACGGTACCGTTGGTTGAACCGGTCAGCCGCAACCCCGAAAAGCTTAATCTTTCCCGTAGTGGGCGTGAAGAAACCGAGGGCGACCTTCAAAAGAGTGGTTTTCCCGGCGCCGTTTGGACCGAGGATCGCCAGGAAATCACCCCGTCTTATTTCCAGGCTGACATTTTGGAGTACCTTCTTGCCCCCGAGTTCCAGGCTTACACCTTCAAGGCTGATGGGCGGCTCCGCTGTTGCGGATCCCTCTCGATGGTCGTATTTTGTTACCTTCAGTAACGGTCACCTCCAAGGAGACAGCATGCAAAACTGTCATGCGAAAAAGAGTGGAACCTGTTTATTACGGTTTTGAAGGTTTATAACCTTCTCCAAATGCTT
Source organism: Bacillota bacterium (assembly GCA_040755195.1). GTDB lineage: Bacteria > Bacillota > Desulfotomaculia > Desulfotomaculales > Ammonificaceae > SURF-55. The sequence continues at coordinate 7,922 of JBFMBL010000047.1, read as the reverse complement.
CTGTTAAGGTGGCAAGGTTGTCTTGCATCACCGCAAGGTAATCTTTCTTTCCTGCCTTTTCCCCTGGTGTCATCCCCGCCACCGGGCTTAACACAAGGGTTTTTACCCGGGCTTCACGTGCCAGTGTCTCCGCCAGGCGGGGACTACTCGCCTCTTCAAAGAATATGCAATCGATCCCGTGCTTCCGGACAAGTTCCACCAGGTTCCGAAGTTGCGCAGGAGACGGTTCAGCCTGCGGGGAAAGTCCCGCCACCGGAATCTGCTTTAATCCATAGCGGTTCGCCAGATAACCGAAGGCCGCGTGAGAAGTCACAATCTCCCGGCACTTGAACCCCGCCGCCGCCTCACGGTATGCCGCATCCAACGCTTTTAGCCGCTCGATATAGGCTGCCTCACGTTCCCGGTAATAGCCCGCCCCGGCGGGGTCCGCACGGCAAAACCCCTTTGTTATTTCTTTTACATAATGCTGTGCGTTTACCGGATCCAACCACGCGTGAGGGTCGTAAACACCGTGATGGTGTTCCCCGTCTGCCTCGTCTTCGACCGCAGGATCAAAACGCAACAGTGCGAGACCCCGGCTTGCTTCAACCGTTTCACCCTTAAAATCTGATATGGCCTGTTTTATCCACGGCTCAAGGCCGGCGCCGTTAAATACCAGAACGTCCGCCCTCAATACCTGCGCCATGGTTCTCGGAGTAGGTTCCCAGTCGTGTACGCTCACCCCCGGAGGTACAAGGCACAATACTTCAACCCTTTCGCCCCCGACCTGACGGGCAAAGTCATAGAGCGGGAAAAAGGTGGTCACAACCTTAAGCTTCCCGTCTTGATCACTAAGAACGCGACGTTGCACCTCCTTGGAATCACCGGAATACCCCGTGACCAGGTTCCCAAAGCCGCATCCGCCCAAAGAAAATATGATCACCGCCGCTAAAAATAGAAATGCGACCCGCAAGAAAAAAACCTCCTTATTTCCCTCGTTACACCTTCCGGCATGCGCCGCAATAACCGAAAACGGTAAAGCTGTGTCCCTGAATTTCAAAATCAGGGTTCTGTTTAGTTATGTTACCGAGACACTCCACCGGACAGCAGGGAAAAGCAACCGACCGGCCGCATCCCAGGCATATCAGGTGGTGCCGGTGCTCCCGGCCAAGCTCAAACCGCTTACCGCCGTCCGGGAAGACGATTTCTCTGAGCACGCCCACCTCTTTCAGCGTTTCCAGTGTCCGGTAAACCGTACCAAGCCCCACGTTGGGGAAACGCCTGTGAAGGGCATCGCAGATTTCCTTCGCGCTTAGTGGTCCTTCCGCCCGCAACAGCACCCGAAGTATCTGCTGCCGCTGCGGTGTAAGCTTCAGGCCTTTCTCTTTCAAGCCGTATAAAACTTCTGCGAATTTCACGGCCCGGCCTCCCCTAAATAAAAGCATTTACCAGATGAGAACCTTTTCTATTTAGTATGTGCTATCAACAAACAAAAGTCAATCATCCAACCGGTTCGCCGGCTGTTGTGAGGTTTTTGAGTGCGCAAGTCCCTTTGTTCTTTAATGTACGCAGAGTAAACTGCCGTGAACGGCAGGGAGAAGCCGCATTTCTTTCCGTCGAGGGTTGTTGACGCAAACCCCGCTTTCCGGATAGAATACCTTGTTGAAACCTTTACGGTATAAAACATGGGAGGTAAGGCAAATCGCCGACGAAGAGGTCAAGTTGATCGCGGCACAAAAGAGGATTTTCCCGCCGCTGGCGGCGCTTTATCACCGGGATTACCGCCTCTACTGGACCGGACAACTTGTCTCGGTCACCGGGACCTGGATGCAGCAGGTGGCGCAGGCCTGGCTGGTGCTTGAACTCACCCATTCGGCGCTGCTTCTGGGCATTGTAGGGGCGGCCAACTTTGGGCCGGTGCTACTCTTTTCACTTTTCGGCGGCGCGCTGGCCGACCGGGTATCCAAGCGGCGGCTGATCATTTTCACCCAAACCGGGATGATGCTCATCGCCCTCGTTCTGGGGCTGCTCGTACTGACAGGTCTGGTAAGGTACTGGGAGGTGGTGGTCTGCGCCTTCCTTCTCGGAACTCTGAACGCGCTTGATTCTCCGGCGCGGCAATCGTTCATTATCCACCTGGCGGGCCGTGAGGATCTGATGAACGCCATCGCTTTACACTCCTCGCTGTTCAACGGCGCACGCGTCGTCGGCCCGGCTGTTGCCGGGCTGGTTATCGCCCGCTGGGGAATAGCGGTCTGTTTTTTGCTGAACGCGGTATCTTTTGTGGCCGTTCTCGTCCAACTGGTGCGGATCAGCGCGGACGGGACAACCGAACGGAAACAACCGCAGAATTCCTTCTGGCAGGAAACCAGAGCAGGATTCGCTTACATCCGGGCTAACCCGCGGATCTTCTTCCCGCTTATTCTATTGGCCCAGATCAGCCTGCTGGCGGTAAACTTCAGTGTTCTCATCCCCGCACTCGCCCGCCTGACGTTCGGGCGAGGAGCCCAGGATTTCGGCTTTCTCCTCTCGGCGCAAGGGCTCGGAGCAATGGCCGGCGGGCTTACTCTTGCCTGGCTCAGCGCGCGGGGACCGGAGCGGCGGTGTCTTGCAGCGGGTGTGATAGCCCTTTGCGGCGCACAGGTAGTTCTGGGATGCTGGCCCGGGTACCGGCAGGCGTTATGGCTGCTGTTCATTGCGGGCTGGGGTTTGGTTGTCCTCGGCGGCACAATCAATACAACGGTACAGCTTGCCGCCACAGACGAATTCCGGGGACGTGTCATGAGCCTTTTCGTTTTGTTTTTCATGGGCACCTCTCCCTTGGGGAACCTGTTTGCCGGGGCGGTTGCCCACGCCTTTAACATCCCGGTTGCCTTTGCGGCAGGATCGGCGATAGCACTGATTCTTGCGGTTTTCACCGGATTGTGGTGGCGAAGAACAGAAAAACGCACTCAGTTGCTATCGTTTTCTTAGGAAAGGCTTCCTGGCCGGAACCGGCTGCGGTTGCCGGTCGGGATCAATCGGCTTTAAGATTGAGGGCCTCAGGTTCTGGGTGGGCACCGGCGGGCGCATGAAAACACTTTTAAATGCCTCCCAGTTAAACGGAATCAGCGGCCAGAGGTAGGGTACCCCGAAAGAGCGGGTAAACAGCAGCAGGGCGAAGGTCGCGACAACCCCGATGATAAACCCCGGAAGCCTGAACAATCCCGTAAGGATCAAGATGAAAAACCTCGCCAGGCGATTGGCCTGCGCCAGTTCAAAAGAAGGTGTAAGAAAGGTTCCAATCGCCGCCGCAGCTGTATAGAGTGTCACTTCGGGGCTGAAAAGGCCCACCGCCGCGGCAAGCTGCCCCAAGAGGACCGCTCCAATGATGCCGGTCGAGGTAGCAATGGGACTCGGGGTGTGAATGGTAGCCATACGGATCATATCAATAGCTATTTCCGCCAGCACAAACTGTATGAAAATTGGGATCTCTCCGGGTTTTTGAGGGCCGATAAAGTGCAGCGGCCCGGGAAGTAACCCCGGTTCGAGTACTGTCAGGAGCCAGAGCGGGGTTAAAAACAACGAAATCAAAACCCCGATATAGCGAACCCAACGCATGTATATTCCAACCGTTGGGTTCTGCCTGAACTCTTCGGCGTGCTGCAGGTGGTGGAATATAGTGGTGGGAAGAATTATCGCACTTGGCGAAGTATCCACAAGTATCATTACATTCCCGTCCAGTAGGTGCGCAGCAGCAACATCCGGCCGCTCGGTATAGCGCACCTTCGGGTAGGGGTTCCAGTAAGTCCCCGGCGTAATGAGCTCTTCAATGGATTTCTCGGCCATCGGCAGGCCGTCGATGTTGATCTTATTTATCTTCTCGCGAACACTGTCGATAATATCCGGATTGGCTATGTTTTCAATGTATGCAAGAGCAATATCGGTCTTTGATCGCGCACCGGCGCTAAGGTGTTCCATCCGTAGACGGGGATCCCGTATCCGACGGCGAATCAGCGCCGTATTATGAACCAGGGTTTCGATAAAACCGTCCCTTGAGCCTCGCGTTACCTTCTCCAGGTCCGGTTCCTCAGGAGCCCGGGCGGGATACTGCCGCACGTCAATGGCGATGCCTAACTCCTCGCCGTCGATCATAAGGGCTACCGGCCCGCTCAAAGCCCAATTGATAAATTCTTCTATGGTTTTAATCTGCTTGACTTCACCAAAGATGATATAACGATAAAAGAGTTTCTTAAAAGTATTAAGAGAAATTTCACCGGGTTCAATTCTCGAAAGCTCCTGATAGATCAAAGTCATCGGTTCGTCCTTGACAAAGGCGTCTACAGAAAGAAGCGCCGCCCGGCGGCCGCCAACCACAATTTCCCGGAGAATTAGATCGAAATTCTTCTTGAAAACAAGCCGGTCCTCGAGTATTTGGAGATTTACCGCGAGATCTTTGGATATCGGAGTTTGTTCTTGTTTTTTTTCCACCCCTCCCCGCGCCTCCTTTGCCTTCTCAGCCTTTAGGCTTGAAAACAAGTGCCGCAAAATAGCCGAAGACCACCGCCGCCGTTATGCCGGTCGCCGCTGCGGCAACCCCGCCGCTGAAGACCCCCAGTAGTCCTCCCCGGGCTACCTCTTTAATGGTCCCTTGCGCCAGTATGTGCCCAAAACCACTCAATGGCACCGTAGCCCCAGCTCCCGCAAACCTGACGAACGGCTCGTATATGCCGAGAGCGCTGAGCACCGCGCCGGTAGTGACAAGGCCTACCAGGACGTGCGCCGGAGTTACCTTGTAGTTGGTAAGGTCCATCAAACACTGGACTGCAACGCAGATAAGTCCCCCTATTATAAACGCCTTTAAGAAAATCATTTCTGCCCCTCCTTTAAAGTTCTAAGTTCTACGTTCTACGTTCGATGAGAAACAGAAGGCTTCAAACTTTATTAATAGAAAATCACCACAGGTGATTTTCCTTCGAGTCCAACCTCCCACCTCCCACCTCCAATTACGCTTCCAGCACTACCGCGTGGCCCACTGCAGGAATGGTTTCTCCTTGCCCGGTCGTTATGGGGCTTAAAAGCGCCCCCGACCCTATGCCGAGCATCCTGTTTATTTTTCGCTCCCGAAACTGCTGCATTATATAACCGCAGGTTACCAGCGCTGGGCAGCCGCACCCGCTGCCGCCGGCATGAACATCCTGGTTATCTCGGTCATAAATCAGCATGCCGCAATCCTGATGCTTTAGAGAAATATCGTGGCCGTATTTCCCCATCAACTCCTCAAGCAGTTCTTTGCCGTAAACACCAAGGTCCCCCGTCAGTATCAGATCGTAATCGTCAACCCGCCGCTGGGTGTCGCTAAAATGTTTAGAAACGGTGTCCGCTACCGCGGGAGCCATCGCCGCGCCCATGTTGAACGGGTCGCCGCTTCCCAGATCCACCACCCTGCCTACGGTAGCTTGGGTAACCCGCGGGCCGATACCTCCCGCCGCGAGTAGTATCGCCCCCGCACCTGTAACCGTCCATTGCGCCGTTGGCGGCCTTTGCGTTCCCTGTTCCGTAGGAAACCGGTACTGGCGCTCCGCGGTTGCGTAATGGCTCGATGCGCCGATGAGAACGTTCTGAGCGAACCCGCCGTCAATCAGCATCGATCCCAAAGCCAGACCTTCGTAAATGGTTGAACACGCCCCGTAAAGCCCGAGATAGGGTATCGCCAGCGCCCGCGCCACGAAGTTTGCCGAGACTATCTGGTTTAACAGATCGCCGGCCAGAAGGAAATCAACATCCTGCGGCTTGACTTTTGCCTTGGCCAAGGCTTTTTCCATGGCTTCCTGGAGAAACCTTCGCTCGGCTTTCTCCCAGCTTTCTTCGGCATAATAGGGGTCTTCCACCACCTTGTCAAAGCTCCAGCCGAGAGGACCCTGCCCTTCTTTCGCCCCTGCGATGGCCGCCGTGGTTATAACCACCGGGGGTGTGGTGAAAGCTACCGTCTGCGTGCCGACTTTCTTGGATGCAGCCACTCACCGTCGCCTCCTAAAATAAATCTCACCGCCAAGACGCCAAGAACACCATGAATCAAGACAATAAATACCGGATAACAGGCAAATGCCATTTCCAGCGCCGATTTTCGTTGTGCAGCTTGCCGCATGGGGCACTCCTTTGAAAATGTGTTCTTCTTCCGTGGGGCGTGGCGATGAGCTTCGCATTACTTCGTCAGGCTCGCCGGCATTTGAGAGGTGTAATGTGAGAGGTTAGAGGTGAGATGCTTGTGGAAATTCGCTTAATGAGCGAATTCCTTCGAGAATCCCACTTCCAACTTCCCACGTCTCACTTCCCGGCTGATGACCTCAGGAAACCGGGGAATGCGGCCCGAAAAAGTAATACAGCGTACCGGCCAGCCATGCTGTAACGATGCCAAAAACTAGAATCGGACCGGCTATCGTAAACAGGCGCGCCCCTACACCCATAACCATTCCTTCTGTCCGCGCCTCCAGCGCCGGCGCCACCATTGAGTTTGCAAAACCGGTAATCGGAACGATTGTGCCGGCTCCGGCAAACCGGGCGATCTCGTCGTAAACGCCAAGTCCGGTCAAGAGAGCTGCCAAAAACACAAGAACAATTGAGGTTGCGGCTCCGGCGTCTAAAGCACTCAGCCCGGATCTCTGAAAAAGGTCCAGAATAAACTGCCCAATCACACAAATAAGCCCCCCAACCCCAAAAGCCCACAGAGAATTCCGCAAGACCGGAGGTTTCGGACTCACTTTGTTCACTATCTTTTTATATTGCTGTTTTTGCTTTTCGAGCGGATCGGCTGGGTCAAAGCTCACAAACCTTCACCTCTTCCATTACGGCATCAAAAAACGACGCAAATCGCATATCACTAACCTTATAAGCAAAAGTAGGAAGTCGGAACCCCGTCACCAATGGAATACTACCCCAACCCTGATGTTCCGACTTCCGGCCCACTAGTGCCGCAAATTGAATAAAGCTTAGACATGCCTTTTCGAACGAACGTCAATGGTTAACCCAGGTAAGCCACCTTAACGTTAGCTTTAAATTCTTTAATTTCGCCGTTTTCGACATCGGCGGTAAGGTTTATAACCTCGACTCCCGTAATATTTCCAAGGGTTTGAGTTGCCTCACCCACTGCCGCGTTTACCGCGTCACGCCAGCTATTGGGAGACCCCCCGACCAATTCGGCTACCTTAACGTGCAATTCCATCCCTCCTTTTTACCTGCTCAAGCTGTATTATGGCGCTCGAGGATGGGGGTTATGCATAAAATCAGTCCTGAGTCCCGAGTCGAAAGTCGCCGGTCGGAAAGAGAACTTAACGACCACCAGCTAAAGCTGGTGGGTTACGTTGCGACTGAAAGTCGCCTAAAGCAAGCTTCATCTACAAACCCCCGCTTTTAAGCGGGGGTGATTGAAAGAGACTACCTTTCAGAAAATACCCCCGTTTTCAAACGGGGGTCGGTTTAAGGAAATAGCCGCTAAAAGCTGTTCGCCTAAAGGCGAAGGTTTTAAACCTGGCGTTTGTAAAATAAAGTAAAGCCTTCGAACGAACTGAGAGTTTAGTTTGACACGTAAACACCTTTAAAAAAGAAATCGCAAACGATTTAAACAAGTCCTACGTCCGAATGGACCTCCGACTTGTAAACGTTGCAATTTTACTACCGTCACTCGCAACTCCGGTTTCGGGTTCCTGATCCCCGACTGAGGACTGAGGACTTTCGACCGAGGACTTGATTCGCGACTCGTAACTCGTGACTCGGGACTCGGGACTATTTTTACGATAAATCTTCCGATCCGGCCGCTCCCCTTAACTTTTCCAGTGCCTGCCGCTCGATGCGGGATACCTGTGCCTGAGAAATGCCGAGTTCCGCAGCGACCTCCGCCTGGGTAAGTTCTTCAAAAAACCGCCAGATCAGTACCTGGCGATCCCTTGACGGCAAGCCGGCCAGCA